>CAJIYW010000001.1:0-662500 GCA_905181765.1 Flavobacteriales bacterium UBA6772
ACCATTACTATTTATACTTATTTAGTTTTTTCTTTTTTTTTCGACAAAATAGAACTATACTTGTATTATTAGTTCGATTAATTAATATAAAAATATAAAATAATGAGAAAATTTAAATATTTTGGTGCGTATTTAATTCCTTTATTTGGTCTATTTACATTTAAATCTACCGGTATTTATGCTTTTTTTGGTTTGTTTTTTTTATATGTTTTAGTTCCAATTTTAGAACAAATACTACCTCTTAGCTCTTATAATCTGAATAAGGCAGAAAAAGAATTAGCTAAAGATGATATTTCTTTGATCTAACCTTGTATTTATTAGTTCCATTGCATCTTTTTGTTATTTATAGTTTTTTAATTACAGTTTCTAGTGCTAATATATCTACCTTAGATTTAATAGCATGTGTGCTTATGATGGGTACAATTCTAGGTGTAAATGGCATCAATGTTGGGCATGAATTAGGTCATAAAATCAACCATCCGTTTAAAATGTTTTTAGCACATGTTATGCTAACTACTTCAATTCAAAATCATTTTGTAACGTATCATAATAGTGGCCATCATAGAGATGTTGGAACGCCAGAAGATTTTTCATCTGCTAAACAAGGGGATAATTTTTATTATTTTGCTTTAAGATCTCAGATAGGAGGCTATTTTAAAACTTGGAAATTGGAGTCTAAAAGATTAACAGCTCTTGGAAAGAATAAATTCATAAATCCAATGATTATCTATACGTTAATCCCTCTGCTATTTCTTACTACAATTTATTTTTTCTTTAATTTTAATACGATGCTAATTTATGGTATTACTGGTATTTATGGGATTTCCGTCTTAGAGGCTCAAAATTATTTTGCCCATTACGGTTTAAGAAGAAAAAAACAAGAAAATGGAAGGTATGAAAGAGTACAACCTAAGCATTCTTGGAATTCAGATCATTTAATTGGAAGAGTGTTGTTGTTCGAGTTAACAAGACATTCAGATCATCATCATATGGGTGCAAAGCCTTTTCACCTTCTTGAATCAAAAAAAGATAGCCCTTTGTTACCTTATGGTTATCCAATGATGTTAATGCTGTCTTATTTTCCTTTTATTTTTAAACCAATAATGAAAAAACACTTGAAGCTTTATGGTATAAAATAAAAAAATCTTGTATTTCGGGTTATAGGTCGACTATTAATCACCATTTCGAAAAAACGTATTTCTTAAGATAAGTTTTAATTTTTTTTATATCTCTATTTTTACATCTGAGTATCAAAAATCATTGGGAATTCCTTTGGAATATCATCTAATGATTCCCCTAAATTCTGTCTCAAATCAATTTCTATTCCGCGAGAAATAGTAGAAATAGGAACATCATTTGCAGAACCTTCAAACGGATTTTCTCCGGTTCTACCAATTTTTTCCATTGTGTGAAATATCCAAGCTACAATAACATAAAAAGGAATAGAAAACCAAATAAAAAGAGACCCAACAGTGGGGTGTGTGAGACTCATTTCTTGTCCTATTTCACCAAATTGTGGAACAAGCCCTAAAGGCAATAGTAATACAAAAATCCACATAAAATAATGATTTAAAGTAGCAAATTGTCTTGGATACGGGAAGTTTTTAATCCGCTCAGATTTACCCTGTAAGGTAAACATCTCTTTTAAAACGCCTTCTAATTCTAAAAAAGAAAACTCCCAAAGAATTCCTTTTTCTTTTAGTTCTTTGAGGTGGTGAGATTGCAAATAAAGTAATGCGGTTTGCTTATTTTTTTTGCTCATTGTATAGTCTAAATCTTGTTTTGAAAGATAAGGTTTCATATCATCTAAGACATTGGAACTCCATTCAGGGGGCGCAAAACCAATCTTTTTAATTAATTCTTTATTTGCTTTTTCGTGTATTACAGTTTCCCAAGGTTTAGACGCTCTCATAGCGTGTCTTAAAGCTGTCATCCAAGCAATATGTCTATAGGTTAGTGTTTTTATTTCTTTTTGTAATTCTTTTTTTGAAAGTTTTTCTGTAGCATGTTCATTACTAATCATATCTTGAACAAACATTCCAAAAGTTTTAGAATTATTTACAATACCTCCCCATATTTGTCTAGCCTCCCATATTCTTCCGTATGCAGAGTTATTCTGAAAACCAATTACAAAAGAAACAGCAGTGCCTATTAATGCCAATGGTGTCCAAGGTATTTTTAGCCATTCTAAATCTAAAAAATAGTAAAGGCCTACAAATAATGTAATTATAGTTATAAATAAAAAGGTCTCGTAACGAGTCCATTTTAACATAGTCTTAATGTTATATACTTTTTTTGTGTACATCTGTTAAAGGTTTTAAAGCACGAGAATTTCGATTTTCTACTTGGTTTGTTAATTGTTTTAAGTAGCTAATTTACTAAGTAGGCGAGAGCAAGCAATTACTTATAGTCATTGTTGTACTTTCGTTATTCTTCTATTTTGTTTGTTATTAATATGATGGCATTGTCAATTTCTTTTAATAGCCCTCTTAGACTTTTGATGAACCATTTTTCATTCTCAGATTTATAGAGATGATAGGCATCAAGTTTGATATACATTTGCTGTTCTCTTTGTTGGTTAGAAATAACTCTAAGTAATTCTTTTTGATTACTTAACCTAGATCCAAAACCGTAACCATCCATTAATACTTCCTTAAATATAGCGAAATAGCTATTTTTGTATGTTTGAAATGTTGTTTTTAGAACTTCTTTTGATGTATTATAGTTCGTAAGATAATTTGCTATATCAGGGTCTAGAAGTTTTGTCTCTCCATTACTAATCAGCGATTTAATCGTTGCATTTTGGAATTCAAAAGGATGATTGTCATTCCTGATTTTTATAAGATTTTGTATTATCACGACCACCGGTAAATTAGGCTCTTTAAATGTTTCGGTATAAATATTATAATTTGTTATTGACGAGTCTATTCTTTTAATTACCTTTTCAACGTCCTTATTATCATCTTTTAGATTCACTAAAATTTGTTTGTAATAGTCTTGCCTTAGCTTGTGTAACTTTCGTTCTTCATTATAGTTGTTAATTTGAAGTGCAATAAGAATACCGATAACGACAAGGACTGTTTCTCCAATCGCATATTTAATATAATTTCCTATTTTTCCTTCTGTAAGTGAATTTTGTCTATTTTTTCTAAAGATTTTTATCATTAGTTATTGCTTGGTTATAATGAAGTACAACGGCTTATACAGAGCACAAAGTTTTAGTCTACGGTTCTTTGTTTCCAGATAACAGGAGCTTTTCTGCCTTTTCTCCCTTATTTAAACGGCTTTAAATACATGTGTTCGTGCATGTGATATCTTTCACAGTATTTTTAATGAATGTAAACATGTAACAGAGAATTTTGTATTTAATTCAGTTCAAAAAGTAGTGATAAACGGTCAATTACAGCATGGCTGTTTTTTGATTATTTAATGTTTAGCAAAGAGTAGTGTGTAAGATTAGGTGCATTTTTTATGCACAAGTGTTGCTGAATAAAATAGGAGGTAAGAGCAGTAGTTTGGGGTCTTTGGGAAGTACGTTAAAACCAAGCAATAAATTATATAGGTTGTTGGTAGTGGTTTTTATTCTTTAAATCGTTTACAATTCAATTTTTGATTCGCTTTATTTCTCACTTTTTTTGTAATTCCATTTTCTGTAAACTTCAATATTATTTCTCTTGTTATTTCGTTAGAATCTAATATGTGATTTTGAATTTTAGCACTTCCTTTTTCCAATATATTTTTGATTAACTCTATTGATATTCCGTTTTCTTTTAGTTTTAAACGATAAGATTCTGAAAGCTCATCTATAACTCCTCTTCTTTTGGTTATTCTTGGGTCTTCGAAAACAGGTAAAGTCCGCAATAATTCTTCTAGTTTATCTACAAGTATTAACCTTGACTTTGTAGCAAAAGTTAAAAATGGATTTTCCCAATTCGGTTCAGTATCAAATTCGTTGGTTTTTGAGTTAAAATTTTCTACAAAATTTAAAACTTGTATCTGATATTCGCCATTGATATCTAATTCAGGTCGCCATTGTACGTCAATTAGTTTTAATCGTATATTGTTTCGTAACATTAATAAACTAGAACCATCAAAATAAGGTTCGTAACCTAATATTGGATCAATTTCATAAAGTTGATTATAGCTTACTTGCCAATCTGCTTCAATTCTAAGTGGTTGAAGGTTCATTTTTAAATTCTAGAGTTTGAGTTAGTCAAATTACTGGCAACGTGTTTGTACAAGATTTTTTGCGGTGGTTAAGCACTAAAGTTAATAAATATTAACTGAATAGAAAGTCCGCGAGGACTTTCCTAAATAAGCCAGAACTAAAGCAATTAATTTTGTACGGTGTTAGCTCACGTTTATTCAGCGCATTCCTTTCGTAAATGGGTTATTCGTTTTAGTATAATTGTCTACTGAAATAGAAATCTCTCGTAATCTTAATTTATCTTCATTGTTTTTAATATCCATTGTATGTTGAGAGTGAATGTGTCCAATTAAAGTGTCACTATTATTTTTAACTGCTCCAAACTATTTGTTTTTTGATATAATTTTGGTTTATCCCTTTTTAAGACAGCAGAGTCTCAAAAATTCTTCAACTTTAGTTTTATTTGTTTTTTTAATTTTATATATAAATACATCGGAAGTTATCTAATATAGAATAAGGTTTTATATACATTATATCCTCTTTTTTTTCAAAAAGAAGATATAAACCTTTTTTTGTTTGACAGGAAACAAGAGAACTAAGGGCTAAGAGAAGTAATATTGTTAACTTTTTCATTATTCACAAGTATTAGCATTAGTTATTTTTTTCCCATTTGCTTTTAATTTCTTCTACGTTTGAATTCTTAAATCTATTAGGATCATTTACAATATAATCCCAAAATATATCTTTACCCACAGATTGATAAAAAGATTCTTTTGTATAACCATCTGTTCCTAACATATAATCATGGAATCTATCATAATTCTCTGGGAAAAGTTTATGAATTGCTTCTGTACCTTTAGCTATTTCACTTACATAATTACTCCAAATAAATTCATGTTGTAATTCTTTCTTTCTGTATTTATTATAACATGCAGCTAATTTTCCAATTTCAGAGTCTTCATTTGCAAATTCATTTAATTTATTTAATTCTCCTATAGATTTTACTAATTCAAATAATTTCTTTGACAGATTCGTTTTTAACAGCAGTTTGTGTTATTTCAGTATTTCCTGTTTGTTAAATAAATGACAAAAGAAAACATTAATAAAAAAATTGAAGTCAGTTTTATTTTATTCATTTAATTTTTTTAGTTTTGAGTGCGTTCAGCATTGAATATAAAGGTCTAGTGGCTAAAAGATGGTATGATTGCTCCGACAATTGGTTATCAAGAATATGATCCAAATTGTGACTTAGATGTTGTTCCAAATGAGGCCAGACAGCAAAAGGTAAATGCAGTAATTAGTAATGCATTTGCATTTGGTGGATTAAATGCAGTAATTGCCCTTAGCTCAATTTAGTTATTGCGAAGGTTGTGGCACTGAATTCCAAGCGGCGGTAAATCCCTTTAGAGATAATTTTAATTCAAAAGGTTCATTTGGAGTAGCAATTGATACAACATATACTTTACCGTTAGCCCCTTTTTTGTCGCTAAATCAATGTATGATTTCATTTGTCGAGTTACAGAACTAAATTTATTATATCCGCTTTCTTTTATTGTTTTACATTCAATAATTATCAAACCATCATCACCCTTTTAAAACAAGGTCAATTTTGTGGATGATGCTTTTACGAAATACCACATTAATTAAATCCAAGTTTCTCAAATACTGCTTGTGTAACATCCTCGAATTTTAATCCTAATTCTGCTCCTAATCTATTTTGATAGTTTGCTTTCTCATATACGTTAATTTTCTAAATCCTATATTTTCGTAATTCTCTATAAATAAATTATCAGCATCTTTATAACCATCGAGTATATTTAGAACTGAAGTATCTAATAAATTAATAAGTAAGTTTTACAAAATTCTAAAAGGTCCTTTTTTTCGATTATATCAAGAATATCTCTTGGCTTGATATTGAAATCTAATAGATATTCACTTTTTAAAACAAATTCGTCTTTCATTTCAAATTCTGAACGAATTGCCTTATTAAGCTTTGGGTACGTTTCGTTTAAATCAGTTAATAACTGACCGTAACCATCAATTGATATTCCAACTTTTTCATCTTTTTCGATTTCGTCAAAATATGCAATTAAGTTTCCCACTTTTTCTTCAAGAGTTGTGATCTTTAACAAATCCTTGCCCTAACAAACTAATTTCATTTACAAACTTTTTCATTCGACCATCGACCATTTTTTCAATTATAGCTTCTGGCTTACCACTTTCTCGTGCTTGTGTTATTACAATATCACGTTCTTTCTCTAATAATTCAGCTGGTAACTCTGCTGCCGAAATAGCTTGCGGTTCTCTTAATAATTTCAAAAATCTGCGGTAAAATTTATCCGCAACTTGTTTTTTGCGAATTTTTCGCAAAACTCGCACAACTTCATCTGCAACATAAACTTGTCTGTTTTTCTTTGAATAGAAAATAAGACCAATTGCTTTCAAATCGTTAATTACTTGCTCAATTTCCAATTTAACGGGTGGAATAACAATGTAATTGATTAATTTAATTTCTTCCTGTGATAATTTAAGTTCGCTTGATAAAGTTAACAAAATTGATAATTCATCGTTTGTTATTTTGGTATCTCGATTACTTACATTATCGTTAAAATAAGCTGTGTTTACACAAGCTTTATAAATTAAATAATCACGCTTCCTTTGAATGTCAATTTCTAATTTCTCGCTTTCAAGTTGTTTAATTAATTCGTTGGTTTTCTTTTTTAAACTCTTAATTTCTTTTTCGTAGAGATATACAAACCAATCCTCTTTAATTAGATTATGTCCATCTCGGATAATTATATCAATTAAGATGTCAAGTTGAGAAGTTGTTGCTACAAATTCTTGTTTTATCACATCTGTAAATTCGTTTGTGATAAGGTTAAAGACTTTTGAAATATTAATATTATCAATGCCCTTCAGGTTATTATTATTTTCCGATAGAATTTGGTTAGTTTTGATGGAATATTCTCTTCTTTTGAAATTATATTATCGATAATTTTGTTGATGAATATATTGCTGGTCGTACACATTATCCAATATTTTTTCTAATTTCATAGTTCTTTCCTTTTTATTTTTGTTGTTGATTTCAGCTGTTATCTAACGACTTGGCTATGCGTAGTGCGGGATTTGAAAAGAGGAGTTTTCAAATTTGCACTTAGCCAAGAGTTTATATTTTGTTTTAATTTTTCGTTATCTAAAGCCAAATCAAAAGATTTGGCTTTAGATTAAAACTAAACTTTGGGTTAAGTACCAAAACCCGTATTATCTTGGGCTTGTAATAACAAGCTAAAATTAAGTAGTACAAAAAGAAGGCTTTTTTTTATCATCTTTTTTAGTTCAAGCGATGTGTTTTCTTAGAATAAAACACAAGCCTTAGCAGAAGAAAAATAGCGGATTTTTAAGTACTAAAACCGCTATTTTTATAGGCCTTGTTGTAGCATTTTTTTATGATTTAAAATGCTTCAATATTAGGTTTCATTGTATGTAAAGAGTCTTTTTTACTGTATGCTGTTTTAGGCTTTCTAAACACAAATTTCGCAAAGTAGCAAGCCTATTATTGTACCTCTTTTTTATGTACATGTACATCCATTTGTGGATACGGAATATTTAATCCTTCTTGGTCAAACACCTGGTATACATTTTTGTTCATGTCAAAAAATACGCCCCAATAATCTTCAGCTTTCACCCATGCTCTCACAGTAAGGTTCACAGAACTGTCGGCTAATTCAGAAACAGCAACAAACACAGCTGGTTTTTTTAAAATACGACTGTCTTGCTTACAAAGCTCTCTAATTACTTCTTCTGCCTTTACAATATCATCACCATAGCCTATTCCAATAGTCCAGTCCACCCTTCTTCGTTTTTCTGTTGAATAGTTTGTCATTGCAGCGTTAGACAATCCTGCATTCGGAATAATGATTGTTTTATTATCAGGGGTCTTTAATATGGTATTGAAAATTTGAATTTCACTTACGCTTCCCAAATATCCTTGTGCATCAATTAGATCACCAACTTTAAAAGGTTTAAAAATTAATAACATAACTCCACCTGCAAAATTCTGCAAAGTGCCTGATAGTGCCATACCAACAGCCAAACCAACTGCACCTAAAAGTGCTATAAAGGAGGTCATCTCAACACCAAGCATTCCCAATACACTTATAATAAGCATTACCTTTAGAAGTGCTCCTATAATTCCTTTAAGAAAGGGCTTTAATGATTGGTCTATATTTCCTTTTTCTAGTATGCTACCGAACCCTTTTTTAAGTCCCTGAATAATCCAACTACCCAGTATCCAAACTACAATGGCACCTATTAGTTTTGGTCCAAATTCTGTAGTGATTTCAATAATTTGATTTAAGATTTGTTCTGTGTTCATTTTAATTTTTTTTTAATTTAAAAGAGTCTGTTTTAGATTCTTTGTTATTTTAATTTTTTAGATATTTCTTTCACATATCCTTTAGCCGCACCGCTAGCGGTTTCTGGATTGTCAATTTTTGATGTTATCACAGCAACTAACTGGTTCTCTTCAGATTCATCAAGGTTATAAATAGTAGTTTCTAGAATATATAATTTTGAGACGTTAGTAGTGTAGGTTTCTTCTACATAATTACCCATAGAATGGTAAGATATTGGGTTGTAATAATAGGGGTAAAAACCACTGTAATATCTTGGATAATATCCATAGTAGTTTCCTCCAGTATAATAACCACCTTCTTTTTCTAGTCTTGTTTCTTCTTGATAATCTTTCATTACAGTAAGAATAACAGCATTAAATCCTTCAAGTTCCAAGATATTTTTAAGTTTTTCTTTATTGGATTCAAGTTTTGGCTCGTTGGGTTTCATCTCACCAAATTTAGAATAGCTAGCTGTTGCCTGGTAACCATTCGATTTCATCTGCTTGACAATTTCATTTTCAAAAGCAATCTGCGCTTGAAGATTATTAGCTCTAGCTACAACTAAAAAATTATTATCTTTTATAGTTGAAATCCTATCACTTTTCCACGAGTCTATAACTTTAACAGAGGAGCAGCTAGAAAATAAGAGAAATATTGCAAGGTAAATTGAACTAACTGTAATTTTATTCATTTAATAATATTTAAAATTGTTTTCTAAAATAGGGTTCATAAATCTTTAAATAAATAGGATTCAAAAAATTCACTTTCAAACAATATCTAGCACTATAACAGGAAAGCCAAATATGTAAAAAGAAGTTAGTAAACTTTTAACGTCAGAATTCACCTAAGTTTTGAGTGTTCATATCGCACACAACTAATACCTGAGACATAAACTCCCTTTTTAGAGGATTTAATTTCTAGAGAACAGGAACTTTTCTTCCTGTTATGAGTTGTTTATTTTTCTTTTCTTTAAATGTTGAGCCCTATTGTGTTTCAAAAAAAATTAATACCGTTTTTTTCAAACATAAATTTAAACATGTAATAGAATATTTTACATTGAATTCAGGTCAAAAAGTGTTGTTTAAAGATCAATTTTACCATCGATGTTTCTTGAATCGTAGAGTGTTTAACAACTTTAGTGTGCAAGATTAGTTCCATTTTTAAGCACTAATGTTATTCAATAAAAAGGAAGTGAAATTAAAACAAAAAAAAATCTCAAGCATTTACTTGAGATTTTAAATATTTTAAAGGGTACTAGAATGCTTAGATTGCACCCCATTCTTTTAAAGAGGCAGTGTTCATATTTATATACGCGTCATTCCCTGCTTTTGTTGCCAATTCTAAAGACATTTTTGCAGCAGCAATTGCCGTTTTTGTACTTCCTGCTTTTGCGTGTATTAAAGATTGTTGTCTTAGATACCAAAAACGTGGCTGTGCGGCAGTCATTTCAACAGCTTTATCTATCCATACTTTTGCTTTGTTTATGTCTTGTCTCGTTTTGTAAATAATACACTGCAGCACTAAACATATCTTGTGCAGAAGGGCCAGCCATTGCAGTATCTATACTTTTTGTAACCATTCATATCTGTTGGTGTTGTAAACGTAAATCCTACAGAAATATTTTCCCAACTTAAATTAAAGAATGCAGTATTTTTTGTAAGATCGTCAAACGTTATTGTCAACGTTTCTACCTTCATTGGTAATTTTTTAGGCGTTACCTTTATCTGTGCAGCAACTTTTTCTATATCCAAGGTTTTCGGTGCGCCGCTTCCTTTAGATTCCGTGTAAAAGTAAATATCCCAAGAAGTTTCACCTGGTTTTGTAAAAATAGCATAGGTTCCTTTTGCCAAGGTATTTCCGGCTATGGTTACATCAGAAGAAAATGTAATCTTGGTTCTTGCGTTTGCACCCGTTCTCCAAATGTTTCCATATTGCTCTAAACCACCAAAGATTGTTCTTCCTCTCATACTTGGTCTAGAGTAGTCTACGGTTACCTCTGTTAAACCAACTTTTTGTGTTATTTTTTGAGCAGGACTCGGTGCCGGTGTTTCAATTTGTGCATTTGTAGAAAGCATTCCTGCAAGTACAAATAAACTTAGTAGTATTTTTTTCATCTGTTATTTTAAATTTAATTTATTCAAACTTACAATTTCAGAAAACGATAAATGTTAACTATTTCTTAAAATAAAGGGATGTATCTTTGTTCCTTATTCTATAAAATGAAAAAATACATATCTGAATTTATAGGAACTTTTTCTATGATTTTCTGTGGAACAGGTGCCATGACCGTAAATGAAGTTACCGGAGGTGAAGTAACACATGTTGGTATTGCAATTACTTGGGGTTTGATAGTAATGGCAATGATTTATGCCTTTGGAGAAACCTCTGGTGCACATTTTAATCCGGCAGTAACCATTGCATTTGCGTATGCTAAAAAGTTTGCTTGGAAAGAGGTTCCTAAATACATAACTGCTCAGGTTTTAGGTGCTTTTGCAGCTAGTTTGGTGTTGTGGTTTCTATTTCCTGCAAGTGAATATTTAGGAGCAACCATACCCACAGTAGACGTCTGGCGTGCCTTTGTTTTAGAACTGTTGTTAACCTTTTTCTTAATGGTGGTTATTATAAACGTTTCTACCGGAAGTAAAGAAATGGGTATTATTGCAGGTATTGCAGTAGGTGGTGTGGTATTGTTAGAAGCAATGTTTGCAGGTCCTATTACAAATGCTTCTATGAATCCCGCACGTTCTATTGCACCCAATATTGTTTCTGGTAATATAGAGGGTCTTTGGTTATATATTGTTGCACCTATTTTAGGGGCCTTATTGGCCGTAGTTTCTTGCAAATTGATAAAAGAAGACAACTGTTGCGATGAAGAAAATTGTTAATTCTTAAAGTATAAAGTTTTGAATAAAATAAGTATTTTAGGATGTGGCTGGTTAGGGAAACCGTTGGCAACTTCCTTTTTAGAGGATGGTTTTTCTGTAAAAGGATCTACAACATCTGAAGAGAAAGTTCCCGTTTTAGAAGCTTTAGACATAGATACCTATTTAGTAAATATTTCTGATTTTGAGGAGTTTGATGCTTTTTTAGACGCCGATATTTTAATTATCGCAATTACTTCTAAAGATATTGATGGTTTTGAAAGTTTGATTGCACAAATACAAGAATCTACTATTCAAAAAGTGGTATTTATTAGTTCTACTTCTGTGTATGGCAAATTGAATAAAGTAATGACAGAAGAAGATCCTGTTTTAAATACACCACTTACTGTTATCGAAAATTTATTTAAAGAGAACACTTTTTTTGAAACAACAATTATTCGTTTTTCTGGATTATTTGGTGGCAATAGAAGTCCTGCAAACTGGTTTAAAGACGGCCGTGCAATTCCGCAACCAAAAGGTTTTGTGAATATGATTCACAGAGAAGATTGCATAGAGATTATACATGAAGTAATTGCACAGAATTGCTGGAATACTATTTTTAATGCTTGTGCCAATCATCATCCAACAAGAAAAGAGTTTTACAGCATTGCAAAATTAAGTGCTGGTTTTAAAGAACCAGAATTTGAAACACCAGAAGTATATGAGTGGAAAATAATTTCTTCAGAGAAAGTTCAAAGAGTATTAGGCTATGAATTTATTCATAACGACCTGCTTTTTAATACAAGTAAGTAGATTGACAGCGTTTTAAGAATATTTTTTTAGTTCTCATTCAATTTATTTTTCTAAAAACTAAAAATGCTGTAATGCGTTGCATTTCATTCGTTAATTTCTGTATTACATACATCAACGGCACAATCATCCGCAAAAATTTATAAAATTAGGGAGCTATTTAGAATATTTTTTCTTTCTCCAAAATGCAAATCCAAATCCAAATCCAAACAATAATAAAAGGGGCAATATTACATTAAAAAACTGCCAAAAAGTACGTTCTTTAAAAGCCTTTTGTTTGTCTAGCATTCGTATTTGTAAAGACTTGTTTCTTAGATTAACTAGGCCAGAATCATCTAATAAATAAGCTACTGAGTTTAGTAAAAAATCTTTATTTCCAAATTGTTGGTTCGTCCATTTATCAGAAGCTAAATCGTATGGTTTGTTTTTTAATAGTTGATTTTTTCCAACGTCACCATCAGCAATTACAATCATTTTATTTGCTACAGATTGACCTTTAAAAAGTGGCGTATTAAAAGGGTGTATCCGGTTTTTATAAGCGGAATTAAATTTGCCTTCTAATAAGATCGCAAACAGCTGATTCCCGTCTTTATAATCAGATTCAACAACTTCTTCTGCAATAGATTGTAATGCTATAAATGTTGGTGTTCCTACTTTTTTAGTTAACAAAGAACTTACCAATAAAGGTGTTTTCTTAATATTATTTTTTAAAGTATCTATTTGATTTGCAAATTGTAACCTAACAGGAGCATTGTTTTTAGTAATTGGGTGGTTCGGATTTCCGCCAACTAGTGGGTGGTAAAACCATTCTAAATTTTTAAACTGGGGTTGGTTGCCAATTTGGCCTGTTGCCACAGGTATTTGTGCCGAATATAAATCTTTAATTAGGGTGGTGTTAATTCTAATTCCGTAGCTAAATAATAAATCCGTTAGATTTAAATCTCTAGGATATGCTAACATTTTTCCCGTAGCATTTAAGCTGTCTTGGTCTGCCTGCACATTGTCTAACATCCACAAAGTTTTACCACCATTAGCAATAAACTGATCTAAGACAAATTTCTCTTTATCTGTAAATTTCTCTGTAGGTTTTGCAATAATTGCCAAGTCTAACTGCAGCAAATCTTTTAAAGTTTCTGGGGCATTTGTTTTTGTAGCATCTAAACTAAATTTTGCCAATCTGTATTTTTTACCAAGTGCACTTAAAAAACTATATTGGTAGATGTCTTCTAGTTCTCCATTTCCAGAAAGTATGCCTATTTTTTTTTGTTCTTTTTGGTTTATAGAATGTATGGCATTTGAAAAGCTATATTCTAAATTTTCAATAGCGCTTTGCAATTGTGCTTCTTGAGAAGCTACAATTTCAGCCGGAAGTAAAGAAACAATGGCTGTTTTTTTACCATAATTTATTGCTGCCCATGGAAAAATAATGGCTTCAGACATTTTACCATCTTCTTCAACGGTTAATTGACTTGGCAGCATCCCTTTTTTAATGAGTGCTTCTCTTTGGGTATCCGGATTTTGAAAAGTAATTTTTATCTTTTGGTTTTTAGCAACCAATTCTTCTAAATATTGGCGTGTTTCTAGTTGTAGTCTTTTAAATTCTGATGGGAAATCACCCTCTAAATATACAGTTATAAATAAGTTTTTATCAATCTTAGAAATGATGTTAGTAGTGGTTTCTGAAAGCGTATACCGTTGGTCTTTTGTAAGATCGAAACGTTTGTAGAAAGATTGATTTACAACGTTTAAAACGATTAAAACAAGTATTAAAATGCTACTATGTTTAATTTTTTTATTCATTTTCTAAACGTGTTTTAGTAATGAATAAAAAGAAGATGGTAACACTTATAAAATACACAAGATCTCTAGTGTCTATAATTCCGCGAGAAATACTTTTAAAATGTGCGTTAATGCCTATTTGCTGAATGGTTAAATTATTGTCAAACGAATTAGAAATTGCATCAAATCCGTAGAAAAGAAAAAACGTACTAAAAACTCCTAAAATAAACGCTACAATCTGGTTTTTAGAAAGTGTTGAAGTAAATAATCCAATGGCAGTATAGGTTGCGCTAAAAATAACAAACCAATATAAGAGCCAATGGTAGCTCCAAAATCGATATTTCCAATAGGGTTTCCTAATTGATATACCGTGTACACATACGTAATTGTTGGTAGTAAGGCTATTACAACGAGTAAAAGTGCAGCCCAAAATTTACCCAACACAATTTGCCAATTAGAAATTGGTTTTGTTTTTAAAAGTTCTATGGTTCCGTTATTAAATTCATCAGCAAAACTTTTCATAGTTATTGCCGGAATTAAGAATATAAATACCCAAGGTGTTAGATAAAAAAACGGATTTAAATCTGCAAAGCCAGCGTTTAGGATGTTAAAATCATCTTTAAAAATAAACAAGAACAATCCATTAATCAACAAGAAAACTCCAATGACTAAATACGCAATGGGACTTGCAAAAAACGAGTTAAATTCTTTTTTTAAAATAGCGATCAATGTGTGATTTTTTAGGTGTAATTTTTTGTTTCAATTATAAACTAAGCGTCAACAGCAAATCTATAAATTTGATTCTCCTCAACATTCGCATCTTTTCTGTCTGGTTGCAATTTAAAATTATATTTTTCTAACAACGCAATCGAAGCATTATTATCTTTATGTGTAAAGGCTTCTAAAAATTTTAAATCCATTTGCTTTGCAGAGAATTTTAAAATTGCTTTAAAAGCTTCACTCATATAACCATTCTCTTGAAAATCTGGGTGCATGTCATATCCAATTTCTGCATAATCTTCTTCAGTTTCGAAATTATTTAAACCAATGGTTCCTAGCAATTCAGCAGTATCTTTAGATTCTAATACCCAAAAAATACGGGTATTATTAGCAATTGAATTAGAAATACTATCTATAAGAGCTCTCGTTTCAGAAAGATTGTTTAGCATAGTTCTAGTTATAAAGGTATTTACCTCTTTGTTTGTTCTCAAACCAAAAAAGGCTTTTGCATCGTTTAATTCTAAAGCTCTTAATGTTAATTTTTCCGTTTCTAAAACTGGAAATGGGGTAAAGTTGAATGCCATTTTTATATTATTTTGATTGTTTCTTATTGTAAACTTACTTTTTTATCAACGCTCCATGCAAGCGGTTTGTCATTAAAAAATACTTTTGTTTTTGCCCAAACATCTTTAAAAAGGGCAGACTTTCTGTAGTTTTCTAAATCGCTTTCTTTGTTCCAATACGAGTATGTGAAAAAGATATCAGGATTTTTTTTATCTTGATATAACTCTAATAAAGTGCATCCTTTAGACGCTCTAATAAACTGTTTTTTCTTTTCAAAAATTTCTAAAAAGGTAGGGATGTATTTTTGATGGAAACTTAACTTTACAATTCTTACAAACATACTTATGAGATTGGTGTAAATTCAGGTTTCTTATCATTTATGAAATCTATGGTGATTTGATCTCTATAGCTTAATCCTAAAAGAGAAGATGCACCACCAACAGTATCTAAATTACTTCTGTAAATAGCAATTTCTAAATATCCTGCGGCGTTAAATATGGCTAATTTATGGCCATCATATTGATGGCTCTTATGCAAACTGTTATTAGTAACTTCATTGTATTTTGTGAAAATTTTAGAAAATGAATACCGTCTAGCGGTTGCGTTAAAAGTTCTTCCTTTTCCAATTTCTTGAAACATTTTTTCGCTAATATTTGTAATTACATTTCCGTAATTATCAATATACAACACTCCTCCAATAATTTGGTTTTGGGCCTGATTTACTTTTGGCTGAATCTCTATTAATTTCTTAAATTCCTTAATTACTTTTCCTATAACTGTTAAATTTCCACCTCTGGCTATAAAACAAGCTACCTGAACAAAAACATCTAACACCGGAAAACTACTCTCTATTCTGTCATGAATATTAATTTCTACAATTTTTGTAGGTTTAATTTCAGAGGCAATCATAGAAATTAAACCGTTGTCTGGACAAACGAAAAAATGCCCATCTAACTCTAAGGCAATATGCTTGTTATCTTTACTTAGTTCTGAGTCTACACCAATAATATGTATGGTTCCTTTAGGAAAACTTTTATAAGAGTTTTTTAGTATATATGCAGTTTCTGTAATATTAAAAGGCGCTATTTCATGCGTAATATCTACAATTTTAGCATCTGCAAGTTCTGTGTATATAGCTCCTTTTACAGCACCTACAAAGTGGTCTTTTGTTCCGAAATCTGTAGTTAGCGTTATAAATGCCATGGGGTGCTTTACGTTTAATTAATTGTGTAAAAGTTATTAATTATTTTAAGCAAATCTAATGAATTTTGAATTTTAATTCGCTATTTTTAATTTAAATAAAATGGACATTAATCTCTAAAAAAAAATAAACATTTGAACGAACGCATTATAGAGTTAGAAGAAATAAACCCCAAAGACTTCTTTGGAGCTCATAATAGTACTATAGAAGCCTTAAAAAAATATTATCCTAAAATTAAAATTGTTGCCAGAGGCACCCAATTGAAGATTTTCGGAGAGTCAGTTCTTTTAGATGAATTTGAAATTCGTCTAGAACGTTTGATAAAGTATTACAATAGGTACAATAAGTTAGATGAAAACAGCATGGAGCGTATTTTAACTTCGAATGGGAAAGAGGAAAAAGCAGTAGCTTCTAAAAGGGTTAAAGATGTTTTAGTACATGGTGTTGCAGGAAGGTTGATAAAACCACAAACAGAAAACCAGCGTAAAATGGTTGTGCTAATGGATAAGAATGATATGTTGTTTGCTGTTGGGCCGGCAGGAACGGGTAAAACCTATACAGCAGTTGCATTAGCCGTAAGAGCATTAAAAGAAAAAGAAGTTCGAAAAATCATCTTAACAAGACCTGCGGTAGAGTCTGGAGAGAATTTAGGTTTTCTTCCAGGAGATTTAAAAGAAAAGTTAGATCCGTATATGCAACCTTTATATGATGCATTAAGAGATATGATACCACATGAAAAGCTAGAATCTTACATAGAAAAAGGAATAATACAGATTGCACCTTTGGCATTTATGAGAGGTAGAACCTTAGACAATGCCTTTGTAATTTTAGATGAAGCGCAAAATACTACGCACAATCAGATGAAAATGTTTTTAACTAGAATGGGTAAAAGTGCAAAGTTTATCATCACCGGAGATCCTGGTCAGATAGATTTACCAAGAAAACAAGTCTCTGGCTTAAAAGAATCTTTATTAGCATTGAAGGATATAAATGGTATTGCACAAGTCTTCTTAGATGATAAAGATGTGGTGCGCCATAAGTTAGTAAGAAGTATCATTAGCGCTTACAAAAGCATAGAAACAGAATAGGGTCTTATTTTTTGTTGTTGGTTAATAGTCTTTAGACTATTTTTGCAGCCATTAACAAAGAACAACAATAAACAATTAACTAAGAATGAATACAATTAACGAAACTAACTTTAAGTTTCCCAATCAAAAATCTGTTTATAAAGGTAAGGTAAGAGAGGTTTACAATATTAATGATACTCTTTTAGTAATGATTGCTACCGATAGACTTTCTGCTTTTGATGTTGTTTTACCGCGTCAAATTCCTTTTAAAGGGCAGATTTTAAATCAGATTGCAACTAAAATGATGAATAATACAGTAGATATTGTTCCGAATTGGTTGTTAGCAAATCCTGATGAGAATGTAGCAATTGGTCATTTGTGCGAAACTTTTAAAGTAGAAATGGTTATTCGTGGTTATTTATCTGGTCATGCGGCTAGAGAATATAAATTAGGAAAAAGACTACTTTGCGGCGTTACCATGGCAGCAGGTTTGAAAGAAAATGATAAATTTCCTGAACCTTTAATTACCCCATCAACGAAAGCAGATAATGGAGATCATGATGAAGATATTTCTCGCGAAGAGATTCTATCGACTAGTATTGTTTCTGAAAAAGACTATTTAATTTTAGAAGACTATACAAGAAAACTTTTTCAAAGAGGAACAGAAATAGCGGCTTCTCGTGGTCTAATTTTAGTAGATACGAAATACGAATTCGGAAAAACAAAAGAAGGAAAAATTGTGTTAATTGATGAAATTCATACTCCAGATTCTTCTCGCTATTTTTATGAAGAAGGGTATCAAGAAAGACAAGATAAAGGGGAACCTCAAAAACAATTATCTAAAGAGTTTGTAAGACAATGGTTGATTGAAAACGGATTTCAAGGCTTAGAAGGACAACAAATACCAGAAATGTCTGATGCTAAAATTAGCGAGATTTCTAACAGATATATAGAGTTATACGAACAAATTACGGGAGAAGTTTTTGTAAAAGCAACGACAGATAACGTAATGCATAGAATTGAAAAGAATGTGAATTCTTTTTTATCAAATTAAAAAACATACAAATATGATTATAGAACCAAGAACAAGAGGATTTATCTGTTTAACATCACACCCAACAGGCTGTGAGCAAAACGTAATGAATCAAATAGAATATATCAAAACGCAAGGAAAAATTGAAGGAGCCAAAAAAGTATTGGTTTTAGGTTCTTCTACAGGCTTTGGTTTGGCCTCTAGAATTACAAGTGCATTCGGTTCAGAAGCAGCAACAATTGGTGTTTATTTTGATAAGCCACCAACTGCAGGAAGACCAGGTTCTCCAGGATATTACAATACTGCCGCTTTTGAAAAGCATGCTCATAAACAAGGTTTGTATGCTAAAAGTGTGAATGGTGATGCATTCTCAAATGAAATAAAACAACAAGTTGTAGACTTAATTAAAGAAGATTTAGGTCAGATAGATTTAGTGATTTATAGTTTGGCTTCACCTGTAAGAACGCATCCAAATAGTGGAAAAAGATTCAAATCCGTGTTAAAACCTATCGGAGAAGTTTTTACAAATAAGACAGTAGATTTTCATACCGGAAATGTATCAGAAATTTCTATCAACCCTGCGGAAGGAGAAGATATTGAAAATACAGTTACTGTTATGGGAGGTGAAGATTGGAAAATGTGGATGGATGCCTTGCAAGCTGAAAACCTCCTTTCAGAAGGTGCTACAACAGTTGCGTATTCTTATATTGGTCCAGACGTTACAAGACCGGTCTATAGAAATGGAACTATTGGTGCTGCAAAAGATCATTTAGAAGCAACTGCTTTTACAATTACAGAAGATTTAAAGTCCATTAAAGGAAAAGCCTATGTCTCTGTAAACAAAGCATTGGTAACACAAGCAAGTTCTGCAATTCCTGTAATTCCGTTATACATTTCTTTATTGTATAAGATTATGAAGGCAAAAGGAATTCACGAAGGTTGTATTGAGCAAATACAACGTTTGTTCAGTCAGCGTTTATTTGGAGGTGATTTAGCTTTAGATGAAAAGGGAAGAATTAGAATTGATGATTTAGAAATGCGCGAAGATGTGCAAGAAGAAATAGCTGAACTTTGGAAAAACGCAACTTCAGAAAATTTACCAGAAATAGGAGATTTAAAAGGTTATAGTGATGAGTTTTTTAGCTTATTTGGTTTTAAAGTTCCAGGTGTAGACTATACTGCAGATGTAAATGAATTGGTTATGGTTCCTAGTGAACAATAATCTGAGATAATATAAGCCTCATTTTTTTAAAAATCATGAGGCTTTTTTTAGCATAAAAAAAAAGGGTTTGAAGGCAGTAACTATAAAACAACTTAAAGATGAATTAGCTCATAAATCTGCAGCAGATTTAAAAGAGTTGTGCTTGCAGTTGGCCCGGTTTAAAAAAGAAAACAAAGAATTACTTACCTACTTAATGTTTGAGTCTCATGACGAGGAAACTTATATTCAAATTCTAAAAGAGGAGGTAGATGCTCAGTTTGAGGAAATTAATACAAAGAGTTTTTTCTACATTAGAAAGGGAAGCCGTAAAATATTAACGTCTATAAAAAAACACATTCGGTACTCTAAGAAGAAAGAAACAGAAGCAGAATTGTTGTTGTATTTCTGTAAGAAGTTAAAGGCTTTTAAACCTTCTATTCAAAGAAGCACAAGATTGCAAAGTATTTTTGATACACAGGTGAGAATGATTAAACGAGTAATTGAAAAACTACATGAAGATTTACAGTATGATTTTCAATTAGAATTAGATGAATTATTAGATAATGAATAAAGAAAGACCTGTTTTAGAAGATTTAATTAAAGACAATATGTCTGCATTAGAATTGTTTCAAAACCAGACATTAAGACCCGTTATTAAAATGCAACACGATTTATTAATTGCATCTTTTAATACTTATAAAGCAAAAAGAAAAATAGATTTTTCTAGCTTAACAGATCAAAAAAAGAGAAGTAAGACAAAGGCAGTTTTTGTAAAAGATATTAATTATAAGAACCTTACGTTAGGTTTTATTATTGGTGCTTTTTCATTAGAAGAGTTCTGCTTATTACAGTTTAAATGCTTCAGAATTAAATAAAAGAATTATTCAAATTGTTATCCAAAGAGTTCAGGATAGTCTTCCTGAAATTATATAAGTAAAAAAGTTGGTACTCTCCAGTACCAACTTACAATCAACCAAACCCTTCCTATTAGAAAAATTAACACAAACGTGTTAAAACTACTTTTTAGAAGTTTTATAAAAAAAATGCGAAAAAAGCATTATTTGTTTCTAAATCAAAAATAGTTTATATTTTATTCTGTAAATTATTAATAATGTTAAATATTATATAATTTTTAAAAAAAAAGAGCATTCTGAATGAATGCTCTTTTTTTATTTTTGAGGTTGTATTTATTGCTTCTTAGCTAATAACTTTTTTTGATATTTTCCTTGTACAACGTCTACAATAACTAAAATAGCAATTACAAAGTAGAAGGTAGTTTTACTCATAGGTACAATTTCATTTCCAAAGAGTTTTAAATGTGCTAAATGCCCACCTTCTGTAATTAGCATAATGCCAACTATAAAAAGAATAAAGAGCCCTAAAACTTCATACATCCTATTTTTTGCTAAGAAATCTGATATTCTATCTGCTAAAAATAACATTAATAAACCACTGATAACAATTGCAATAGTCATAATAATAAATGCAGTTGCAGTACTTTCTATAGCACTTGTAAGACCAATAGCAGCTAAAATAGAGTCAAAAGAAAATACTAAATTCATTAATACGATGCTAAAAATAACGGTTTTAGACGATTTTGTTCCTTTGCGCTGATCTGCGGCAGATTGCTCTAAATTTTGAGTACCAATCATGTGCCAAATTTCTTTAATGGCTGTATAAATTATAAATCCTCCACCTAATAAAACAATAATACTATGCCCGTTAAAAGCAAATTTTATAACGTCTTCAAAACCACCTGTCAAAAAAGAAAAAGGTTTTTGAAAATACCCAATTATAGAAACCAAAAGAAATAAAAGTACAATTCTTAAGACAATAGCTATCAAAATTCCTACTTTTCGAACTCTTTTTCTGTCTGTTTCTGGTGCTTTCTTTGACTCTAATGAAATGTATAATAAGTTATCAAAACCTAAGACAGCTTGTAACATAATTAGCATGAAGAGTGTAAATATATTTTCTAGCATTTTTTATTTTTGTTTCAAAGATATTTGGATTGCTTTTAATACGCAATATTTTATTTGTGTAAGTTTTAAGTTTGCGAAAGTATCTGTTTAAAATATATATTTATATAAGATACGCAAGCTCACAAAAGCAATTAAAATAGCAGTTGCTCTTTTTAATTGAATAGGCGTAAAGAAGTTGTAGCTTTTTCTGCTTCCAATTTGGCCGCCAATAAAAACAGTTACTAATAAAATTAAAGTTAAATTCCAATCGATTATAAAATCAGGATTTGAATATTGACCAATTAAACCAGCGATAGAATTTACTAAAATAAAAAACTGGCAGTTGCCGCTATTTTCTTTGGAGTATCCCAATTGGTAAGATGTAATAAAGGAGCTAAAAAAATACCACCACCAATACCAACCATTCCAGAAATAAAACCAATAATACCTCCAAAACTTGCATTCCTTATAATTTTGGGAGTGTTGTTTTTTTCATTGAAAGCAACAATTTGTTTTGAAAGCCACATGGTTATTGCTGCGAATAATAAGGTAAAACCTAATAAAATGAAAAAGAATTGCTGATTTATTTTTACAGTTCCACCTAAAAAAGCCAGTGGAACACTTAATAAAACAAGGGGAATATTTTTTTAAAATTTACTTTCTTTTGTTGAAGGAACATAAATACATTTCCAGAAACTACCACAATATTACATAATAAAGCGGTAGCTCTAATTTGTGTAAATACAATACCTGTGATAGCTAAAATAGCCAAATAGCTAGAACCACCACCAAAACCAACAGATGAATATAATACTGCTACGGCAAAAAATAATAGAACAATATGCCAATTCTCAATAAAAATTTCTAAAAGAATGTGAAAATTCATAGAACACAAATATATTGTTCTTCTAATATAATTGATATTGAATTTTAATATTTTTTGTGTTTTATCTGCTAAAAACTGTCATAAGTAGAATAAATAAAAATATAAGGATTATTTTTTATAGTTTAGTTTCTTTTTTAGAATCCGATAAATAAATAATTTAGCCAAACAATGAGTAATTATCATATCAAACATTTAGAAGAATATTATCAAGTTTACAGAAAATCTATTCGCGAGCCAGAAAATTTCTGGGAAGAGATTGCAGAAGAACATTTTGTTTGGAGAAAAAAATGGGATAAAGTTTTAGAATGGGACTTCTCTAAGCCAACAATAAAATGGTTTCAAGGAGCAAAACTAAATATTACAGAAAACTGTATCGATAGGCATTTGGCAACAAGAGCAGATAAAACGGCTATTTTATTTGAACCAAATGACCCAAGTGAGGGTGCAGAACATATTACCTATAAACAATTATCAGAAAGAGTAAACAAGTTTGCCAATGTTTTAAAGGAAAACGGAGTTCAAAAAGGAGATAGGGTATGTATTTACGTTCCAATGATTCCAGAATTGGCTATTGCAACGCTTGCTTGTGCAAGAATAGGTGCTATCCATTCTGTAGTTTTTGCAGGCTTTTCAGCAGTTGCATTGGCAACAAGAATTAATGATTCTGATTGTAAAATGGTGATTACTTCTGATGGTTCTTATCGTGGTGCAAAAACCATTGATTTAAAAGGAATTGTAGATGAAGCTTTGGAGAATTGTCCTTGTGTGAAAACTGTTTTGGTAGCGAAAAGAATTCATTCAGAAATTCAAATGAAAGAAGGCCGTGACCAATGGTTACAACCATTATTAGACAAAGCTTCGATATTATGTGAAGCAGAAATTATGGATGCAGAAGACCCCTTATTTATTTTATATACTTCTGGTTCTACAGGGATGCCGAAAGGAATGGTGCATACAACTGCTGGTTATATGGTGTATACAGCATATACGTTTAAAAATGCATTTCAATATAAAGAAGAAGATGTGTATTGGTGTACTGCAGATATTGGTTGGATTACTGGTCATTCTTATATTGTTTATGGTCCGTTAGCAAACGGAGCAACTACATTAATGTTTGAAGGTGTACCAAGTTACCCAGACTTTGGTCGTTTTTGGGAAATTGTAGAAAAGCATAAAGTAAATCAGTTTTATACAGCGCCAACAGCAATTAGAGCGTTAGCGAAACACGGAACAGAATTGGTTGATAAATACGATTTATCCTCTTTAAAAGTATTGGGCTCTGTTGGAGAACCTATAAATGAAGAAGCTTGGCATTGGTATAATGATAATATTGGTAAAAAGAAAAGTCCGATTATAGATACTTGGTGGCAAACAGAAACGGGTGGTATGATGATTACTCCAATTCCTTATGTTACACCAACAAAGCCAACGTATGCAACTTTACCTTTTATTGGGATTCAGCCTGCAATAATTGATGAAAACGGTAAAGAGTTAAAAGGAAACCAAGTAGAGGGAAGACTCTGTGTAAAGTTTCCTTGGCCAAGTATTGCAAGAACTATTTGGGGAAATCATGAACGTTATAAAGAAACCTATTTTTCTGCATATAAGAATATGTATTTTACAGGTGACGGTGCTTTAAGGGATGAGGTTGGTTACTACAGAATTACAGGTAGAGTAGATGACGTAATTATTGTTTCTGGGCACAATTTAGGAACAGCACCAATAGAGGATGCTATAAATGAGCATCCAGCTGTAGCAGAATCTGCTATTGTTGGTTTTCCGCATGACATAAAGGGCAGTGCATTGTATGGATATGTAACTTTAAAAGATACTGGAGAAAGTAGAAATCACGATAATTTAAAAAAAGAAATCAATCAATTAATTACAGATAGAATTGGCCCGATTGCAAAATTAGATAAAATTCAGTTCTCAGAAGGATTGCCAAAAACACGTTCAGGTAAAATTATGCGTCGTATTTTACGTAAAATTGCTTGCAATGAAATAGACAAGCTTGGAGACGTTTCTACCTTGTTAAATCCGGAAGTTGTGCAAAGTATTATAGGTAGTAGATTATAAATAACCTTGAAATAAATTTATTTAGACCTGTTCTGTTTTAAAAAGCTGACAGGTCTTTTTGTATGTTGTACTTTTGCTAATCTGTCATAGTTCTTTTCATTGGCATATAAATTGACAATATTGAAGTAACAACATTCTAAATTTAAAAGCATTAATGCAACACTTACAAGATTCAAAAAAAGATAAGAAGAAACCAAAAGTTTCTATTTTAAAAGCATTTAAAACCATTATTTGGCCAAAGCGAAAGTTGGTTTTTATAGGGTTGATACTTATTGTATTCAGCAGATTGTCTAGTTTGGTTGCTCCTTTAAAAATTCAAACGCTGTTAGATGATGTAATTCCTAATAAGGATTATGAGCAACTATATAGTCTATTACTTATTGTTGGTTTGGCAATTTTAGTGCAAGCAGTTACTTCTTTTTTACTAACACGTATTTTAAGTGTACAAGCACAATATTTAATATCAGAATTAAGAGCACAAGTTCAAAAGAAAGTATTGTCATTACCTATTCGTTTTTTTGACAATACAAAATCAGGAGCATTGGTTTCTAGAATTATGAGCGATGTAGAAGGAGTTCGAAACTTAATAGGAACTGGTTTGGTTCAGTTAGTTGGTGGAACAATTACTGCGGTAATATCTATGATATTACTAATTCAAATTAGTCCGTCTATGACCTTTTTTGTATTGGTTCCTGTGGCTGTTTTCGGAGTAGTAGCTTTAAATGCGTTTAAATATATTCGTCCTATTTTTAGAAGCAGAGGCGTTATTAATGCAGAAGTAAAAGGAAGATTAACAGAAACATTATCTGGAGTAAGAGTTATAAAAGCATTCAATGCAGAAGCGCAAGAAAATGAAACGTTTGAAAAAGGAGTAGATAAGTTATTTCAAAATGTAAAAAAGAGTTTAACCGCAACTGCAATCATGTCAAGTGCTGCTACTTTTTTGTTAGGCCTTGCAACTACCGGAATTATGGGGATTGGTGGATATAAAATTATGACTGGAGAACTGACAGTTGGAGAATTCTTATCCTTTACTTTTTTATTAGGTTTAATGATAGCACCAATTGTACAAATGAGTAATATTGGAAGTCAGTTAACAGAAGCATTGGCAGGTCTAGACAGAACAGAAGAATTGATGAATATGTCTGCAGAGGAAGACGATGAAAATAGAACAATAGAATTAGAAAATATGAAAGGAGCACTTGTTTTTGACAATGTCTCTTTTGCATATGAAGAAGGAAAAGAAGTATTAAATAATATTAGTTTTCAAGTACCTTCTGGATCTGTAACAGCATTGGTTGGAAGTTCTGGTTCAGGAAAATCTACCATTGCAGGCTTGTCTGCTACTTTTTTAAATCCGGAATCTGGTAAAATCACTATAGATAATCAAGATTTAGCCAATGTAAAATTGTCTAGTTATCGGAAACATTTAGGTGTGGTTCTACAAGATGAATTTTTGTTTGAAGGAACCATTAGAGAAAATATTTTATTTCCAAGGCCAAATGCAACTGAAGAGGAATTACAAAATGCTGTAAAAGCTGCGTATGTAAGTGAATTTACAGATCGTTTTGATGACGGTTTAGATACACTAATAGGGGAAAGAGGGGTGAAGTTATCTGGTGGTCAGCGCCAACGTTTGGCAATTGCAAGAGCAATTTTGGCAAACCCAAAAATTATAATTTTAGATGAAGCAACTTCAAGTTTAGATACAGAGAGTGAGTCTTTAATTCAGAAAAGTTTATCTGAATTGGTGAAAGATAGAACTACTATTGTAATTGCGCACCGATTGAGTACTATAAAACAAGCAAATCAAATATTAGTTATAGAAGCAGGTAGTATTGTAGAAAGAGGAACTCATGATGAATTGATAATGGCAAAAGGGAGGTATTTTGATTTGTATACGTACCAATCAAAAATCTAATTTTCTTTTAAGTATGAAATAATCTTATTATATACAGTAACATAATATTCATGAAACCTTGGAAGTAAAACGTTTTCAAGGTTTTTTGTTTCTTTTAGTACCTTTAAATCCCATAATTCTAAACCAGCAACTTCTTCAGGTTGCATTGTAAGTTCAGATATGGGTGTTTTTAATTCAGCAATAAAAACATGATGGTGTTCATTATCTTGTATACCATTTTCATGGTTAACTTGATGAATTCTTGTTCCAATTTTAATGAAGTCTTTATCTTCCAGTATTAAGCCAATTTCTTCAAAAACTTCTCTTTTAGCTCCTTCTAATATTTCTTCACCAGCACCAATATGTCCTGCCACAGAAATGTCCCAAATTCCTGGAAACACCTTTTTAGTAAGCGCTCTTTTTTGAAGTAGTATTTTTTCATCCGAGGTAAAGAACCAAATATGAGCAGTTGCATGAAACCAACCATTTTTGTGTGCTTCAGATTTTAAAGCAGTCTTGCCAGTTGATTTTCCTTCAGGGGTTAAAATATCAATGAGTTCGTCCATATAAAAAGAAAAACGTTATTGTAAAAAAGGTAAAGTAATCTGTAAATGAGATTGCCTCGTCATTCTTTTTTACAATAACGCTTTGTTATTTATTCAAAATAAGAAAAAGTTTCTCCTCCTTTGATATTTAATAGTGTTTCATAAATCATTTTAATTACATTTTCTACATCATCTCTGTGTACCATTTCTACAGTGGTATGCATGTAGCGCAATGGTAATGATATTAAGGCAGAAGCCACACCACCATTGCTATATGCAAAAGCATCTGTATCTGTACCTGTTGCTCTAGACAAAGCAGAACGCTGAAAAGGAATCTTGTTCGCTTCTGCAGTTTCTGTTATTAAATCACGTAATTTTTGTTGCACAGCTGGTGCATAGGCAATAACTGGACCTTTACCCATCTCTAAAAGACCTTCTTTTTCTTATCAATCATTGGAGTTGTTGTGTCATGTGTAACATCTGTTACAATAGCAACATTTGGTTGTATGGTCTGTGTAATCATTTCTGCCCCACGCAATCCTATTTCTTCCTGCACAGAGTTTGTAATGTATAACCCGAAAGGCAATTCTTTTTTATTTTCTTTTAATAAACGCGCAACTTCAGCAATCATAAATCCGCCCATTCTGTTGTCTAGAGCTCTACAAACAAATTTGTCTCCATTTAAAATATGAAATTCATCTGGATAGGTGATAACGCACCCTACATGTATGCCTAAATCTTCAACTTCCTTTTTAGTTGCGCAACCTGTATCAATAAAAATATTCTCTGGTTTTGGCGCTTCTTCTTTTCCTTTATCTCTTGTATGAATTGCTGGCCAACCAAAAACACCTTTTACAATTCCGTTTTTAGTATGAATGTTTACAATTTTACTTGGAGCAATTTGATGATCTGAACCACCATTTCTAATCACATAAATCAATCCATTATCAGAAATATAATTCACATACCAAGAGATTTCATCTGCATGACCTTCAATGACAACTTTGTATTTTGCATCCGGATTTATAACTCCAACTGCAGAGCCATAAGTATCTGTAATAAAAGTGTCTACATAAGGCTTAAGATACTCCATCCAAATTTTTTGACTTTCCCATTCATATCCTGTAGGAGCCGCGTTGTTTAGATATTTTTCTAAAAATGTAAGTGAGCTTTTATTTAAAATTGTTTCTTTTGTCATTATTAGTTTCTTAAGATTGTATTTTTCTTTGATATATGTAAAAATAAAACCATTTTTATGATTCGCAGTAAAAAAATCATAAAAAGTGTAACAAATTTTAGAACTTTTATACTTATTACTGAAACTTATTGAAAAACTACAAATATCAATACAGATTTATTAAATTTAGAAGATTATGATAATATAAATATTACTTTTGAAAACAAAGTTAGATAATAAGATTTGCAAAATTTAAAGTCATAATAGTTAGAAAGCAACTATAATAAAACCAAAAAAATGAAGCTAGTAATAGAAAACTTAACAAAGACGTATAAGAATGGTGTAAAAGCTATTGATAATTTAAGTATTGAAATTGGTACAGGTATGTTTGGTCTATTGGGCCCAAATGGTGCAGGGAAATCATCATTAATGAGAACAATCGCTACTTTGCAAAGTCCGGATTCTGGTGCTATTAATTTTGGAGATATTGATGTTTTAGAAGATAATATGTCCTTGCGAAAAATTCTAGGTTATTTGCCACAATCTTTTGGTGTGTATCCTAAAATGTCTGCAGAAGATTTACTTGATTATTTTGCAACTTTAAAAGGGATTTCTAATAAGTCAGAAAGAAATGCAATTGTAAAAAAGGTTTTAGAAATAACAAATTTATATGATGTAAGACGAAAAGATGTTGCGGGGTATTCTGGAGGAATGAAACAACGGTTTGGAATTGCTCAGTTACTTTTAAACAATCCAAAATTAATTATTGTAGACGAGCCTACTGCTGGTTTAGATCCTGCGGAAAGACATCGTTTTTTAAATGTTTTACGCGAAGTTGGTACAAATTGCACCGTTATTTTTTCTACTCATATTGTAGAAGATGTAAAGGAGTTGTGTAATGAAATGGCAATTTTAAACGGAGGAAGAATTTTAAAACATACAACTCCAATTAAGGCTACTAAAGAAATTGAAGGAACTATTTGGCAGAAAACCATTGAAAGAGATCATTTAGATGAAAATGAAAAGTTATATAGTATTTTATCATCTAACTACAACCAGGACAATACATTAAATTTAAGAGTGCATGCTGCTGAAAAGCCTTCAGAAGATTTTATTGCTGTTACTCCCCAATTGGATGATGTATATTTTATTGCTTTAAAGCAAGATGAACCGCAACTTGTTTAAAATCAAAGCAAAGAAGTTTACACGTACAATTTAGTCAAATCATCAAATACAGATTCACAGCATGTTTTTAACAATATTTAAACAAGAACTAAAATACTGGTTTAACAAACCAGCTTTTTATATTTATTTGACCATTTTTTTGAGCTTATCATTATTTTTATCAGCTGCTACTGCTGGTTTTTTCGATTCAGTTACAGCAACAATAGGTTCTTCTAGAATTGTAAACTCTCCTTCAGGGGTAAATAATTTACTTAATGCATTAACTGTTTTTATTTTCTTTTTATTTCCTTCTATAATTGGAGTTTCTATATACAGAGATTATAAAAGTGAAATGCATACGATCTTATATTCGTATCCGTTTACAAAATCCAATTATCTTTTTGCTAAATTTTTTAGTGCAATTCTAGTCGTTTCGATTATCGTTTTATCTATTGCAATAGGTATGATTATTGGCTTTCGATTTCCAGGAACAAATGCAGATATTATAGGTTCTTTCCAGCTTATAACTTATTTAAAAGCTTATTTGATTTTTATTCTTCCAAATATTTTATTGTTTGGAGCTATTGTTTTTGCAGTGGTTACTTTTTCGAGAAATATAGCAGCAGGTTTTATTACTGTAATCTTACTTTTATTTGTTCAAGGAGTTGTAGAAAGTCTACTTTCAGACCCTGAACAAAGATGGTTATTGGCTCTTTTAGACCCCTTTGGTTCTGGAGCAGTTAACTATTACACAAAATACTGGACGCCTTCAGAACAAAATGAATTGCACATTCCTATCAAAGAAATGATTGTATACAACCGTTTATTATGGTTAGGAGTTTCAACTTTAATTTTTGGATTGGTTTATAAGTTTTTTACTTTTAGTCAAAACGCAATTTCTTTTTCATTCAAAAAATCTAAAGGAGAGAGAATTACAAAAACAAATTTTAGTGGAATTACAAGAATTACCTTACCAAAGGTATCGTATGATTTTTCGTTCATTCAAAATTTAAAAACAACTTGGAAATTATCAAATATAGATTTTAAATATATTGTTAAAAGCTGGGCTTTTATTTCCATTGTGTTGGTAGGTTTGGTATTAATGATTGTTGGTTTGTCTGAAATAGGAGATATTTTTGGAACGCCTACACTGCCAGTTACTTGGAAAATGTTAAATATTGGAGGTGTTTTTTCCGCTTCTATCAATATCTGTACGTTTTTATATGCTGGAATGTTGGTTCACAGAGCAAAAATTGCCAAAGTAAATCATATAATAGATGTAACTCCTGTTCCAAATTGGACCCTTTTATTTTCTAAGCTGATTGCATTGATAAAGATGCAACTACTATTATTAACCGTTATTATGGTTTCAGGAATCCTTTTTCAAATCTATAAAGGTTATTATAATTTTGAAATAGGGCATTATATAATGGATCTTTATTTCTTAGATTTTCTAAGTTATTTAATTTGGGCTTTGTTGGCTATTTTTATTCAAACTTTAATTGGGAATCCTTATTTAGGGCTTTTTGCTTTATTGGTTATTTCTATTGGAATGCCATTTTTATCATTGGCAGGGTTAGAACAGTCCATTTTTAAATACAATCAAGGACCAGGGTTCAGCTATTCTGATATGAATGGTTATGGTATTTTAACCCAATTTTTAGTGTATAAAACCTATTGGATATTTTGTGGTTTGGCTTTGTTAGTTATGTCAGGATTATTTTGGGTTCGAGGAATTCCTGCCTCATTTAAAGAAAGATTATCGTTAGTAAAATCAAGATTTAAAGGTGGTTATGCCATTAGCTTGTTAGTTTTTTTAATTGCTTTTTTCAGTTTAGGATTTTCTATTTATCAAGAAACAGGTTCTAAAGGAAAAAGAACCTCTTCGAAAGAATCAGAATTAAGAAGTGTAGAATGGGAGAAGAAATATAAAAAGTTTGAAGATTACAAACAACCCAGAGTAATAGCTGTTAATGCAAATATGGATATTTATCCGAAGGAAAGATTCTTTGAAGCATCTGCAAAAGTTCAAATGGTTAACAAAACAGATACCCCAATAGATAGTCTTTTCTTAAATCATAATAATTTAAAAAGTAGTTTTGAGTTTAGTAAACCCAATAAATTAGTTTCTGAGGATACCATACATAATTTTGATATTTATTATTTCGAGAACAAGATTATGCCCGGAGATACTCTAGAATTAGCAGTAACAGTTAAAGGTAATAAAAACACAACCTATAGAAGAAGATCTCCAGTTAGAGAAAACGGTACTTTTATCAATAATTTTGCTTTATTTCCATCTTTAGGCTATTCAACACAAGGAGAATTAACAGATAATAAAACTCGTAAAAAATATGATTTACAAAAAAATGATCTAAAAGCACATCCGTCAGATTTATCAGCTTTGGGAGATACCTATATTTCTAAAGATTCTGATTGGATTAATTTTGAGGCAACTGTTTCTACATCCAAAGACCAAATTGCGATTGCTCCAGGGTATTTACAGAAAGAATGGATAGAAGGAGAACGTAGATATTTTCATTACAAAATGGATAGTAAAATTCTAAATTTTTATGCTTTTAATTCTGGTAGATATGAAGTGAAAAAAGAAATGTTTAATGGGATTAGTTTAGAAATTTACTATCACAAACAACATACCTTTAATTTAGATAGAATGATGAAAGGCATGAAAGCATCCTTAAATTATAATTCAGAAAACTTTAGTCCTTATCAATTTAGACAAGCAAGAATTATTGAGTTTCCAAGAACAGGAGGAACCTTTGCACAGGCGTTTGCAAATACAATGCCTTTTTCAGAAGGAATTGGTTTTATTGCAGATGTAGATGATACAGATGACAATGGAGTAGATTATCCTTTTGCCGTAACAGCTCATGAAGTAGCGCATCAATGGTGGGCACATCAAGTAATTGGAGCAGACGTTTTGGGGGCAACTTTGCTTTCAGAAAGTATGTCAGAATACGTTTCTTTGAAAGTGATTGAAAAGGTGCAAGGAAAAAATAAAATGAGAACTTTTTTAAAGGAAGCTTTAGATGGATACTTATTGCAAAGAACTCTAGAAAGAAAACGTGAAAATGCTTTAATGTACAATGATGGTCAAGGGTATATACATTATCAAAAAGGGTCTATGGTTTTATATGCTTTGAGCGATTATATTGGAGAAGAAAAAATGAATGGAGCAATTCAGAAATTTATAAATAAAGTAAAATTTCAAGAACCTCCTTATACAACTTCTATTGAATTCGTAAACTATTTAAAAGAAGCTACTCCAGATTCTCTGCAATATGTAATTAAAGATATGTTCGAAACCATTACTTTATATAAAAACAGAATAACGAATACGAAAGTAACTGAATTGGAAAATGGAACACATCAAGTTGATATTGAGTTTGAAGTTGCTAAATATAGAAATGATGAAAAAGGAAAACGTTATTATGGTGAAAAGGTTGGAGACACCTTGTCATATAAAACAGCTAAAATGAAGAAACCAATTCTATCAGTTCCTTTAGCAGATTATATAGATATTGGTATTTTTGCAGAAGAAGATGTTGAGGGTGTTATGAAAGAAAAACTACTATATTTAAAAAAGCATAAGATTACCTCAATCAACAATAAGCTAACGATCATTGTAGATGAAAAACCGATTGAAGTAGGTGTAGACCCTTACAATAAATTGATTGATTCACAATCTGATGATAACAGAAAGAAGATTTAAGAAGGCATAAAAACATCATATACATGAAAAGAATAGTTGTTTTTTTGTTCTTTATTAGTATTGCGTTTTCTTGTGAAAAAAGAAAAGATATACAATTAAATTTTTTAAGTGAGTATGTTTTAAAAGATACTGTTTCGTTTAAAAATAGTCTAATTGGTGGTCTTTCTGGTTTAGATTATAGTAATGGTTTTTATTATTTTGTTGTAGACGATGCAAAAGCACCAAGATTTTTAAAAGGAAATATTAATATCGAAAAAAGAAAAATAAAAGGAATTAATTTTGAAAAGGTTGTCGTACTAAAAGATTCAAATACCAATTTTTATAATGAAAATACGCTGGATTTAGAATCTATTTTTGTGGATGAAGAAAAGCAACACATCAATTTTTCTAGCGAAGGTGCTATTCGAAAAGGAAGAAGACCCACTATATTTACTACAGACTTTTCTGGGAAATTTATTTCTGAGTACACACTTCCAAAAAGCCTACAGAATTTAGAAAATATAAAACACAATGGAGTTTTAGAAGGCTCTTCTAAAAGTATCGATAAAAAAGGGTTTTGGGCTGTTATGGAGGCTCCTCTAAAAAATGATGGAGTGGAACCGGGTTTTACTAAAACACAATCTCCTGTTAGAATTACTTATTTTAACACAGTAACTAAAAAAGCAACTAAACAATTTGCCTACCAATTAGAACCAATAAGTAAGGTTGCTAAAGGAAATATAAATTTAAACGGAGTTACTGCAATTTTAGAATATGCCGAAAATAAATTTTTTATCATTGAAAGAACCTATCAAAATGGATACGGTGCTTATGGCAATATAATACGAATTTTTGATGCAGAAATAACTTTAGAAACCACCAATATTTTAGATTCTGGTGGATTAATAAATTCGAAATTCACACCGCTAACAAAAAGGTTACTTGTAAACTTTGATGATTTTAAAGAGCATTTAACTGAAGGAATTATAGACAATATAGAAGGTATTACTTTGGGCCCCGTTTTAGAAAATGGTAATGGGTCTCTTGTGTTGGTCTCAGATGATAATTTTCAGTTATATGGAAAACAATTAAATCAGTTTATATTATTAGAAATAGTAAAAGAATAATTACTATTTTTATGTTCTCAATTTTAATCATAAATGATGTTTCAAGGCTTTAAGGAAACTGTTTTAAAAAAGAAGTTAAATCAGTTATTATCTCAGACAGATAATAGGCGCACACTATCTTTAGAAAAAATAAAGTCGATAGCTATTATTTCTACTGAAGATATTTCTTCTGAAATGGATTTACAAAAAGAGATTGAAATTATTTTAGAATCTAGAAATATTAGGATTTATAGCCTACGAAAGTATAATAAAAGTGATGAATTTTCTTATAAGCACTTCACGAAAAAAAATGTAAATTGGACAGGACAATTTACGGAAGAAAGTTTTAAATGTTTCTTAGAAGAACCCTTTGATTTGTTAATTGGATATTTCAATAAAAAAAATCTGTATTTAGAACGTGCAGTATTAGAATCGAAAGCACTATTTAAAGTCGGTTTTGCAGGTGTAAATTCTAAATTATACGAGATAGAAATTTCAGAAAAAACACAAAATATAACAGGATTTACTTCAGAATTAAAAAGATACCTTCAAATTATAAAAAAGCTATAAAATTAAACTTTACCTATAAAGTTGTTTATTCTTGCTATGCGATGATAAATCCGTTTTATAAATCAATCTTAATATTGTAGTTTTGTACCTATAAATATATAGAAATGCAAAAATTTGTAGGAACAGGAGTCGCCTTAATTACTCCTTTTAAAGAAGATTTAACTGTAGATTTTGATGCACTAGTAAAGCTGGTGAATTTCAACATAGATAATGGAATTAATTATTTGGTAATAAATGGTACAACTGCAGAAAGCGCAACAATATCTAAAGAAGAGAAACTTCGAATTATAGCTCTTATTGTAAAAACCAATGCAGATAGAGTACCTTTAGTATTGGGAATTGGTGGTAATAACACCTTAGAGGTTATCAAAGAGATACAGGCAACAGATTTAAGTAATATTGATGGTATCTTATCTGTGGTGCCCTATTATAATAAACCAACGCAAGAGGGTTTTTATCAGCATTTTAAAGCATTAGCTGAGGTAAGTGATGTACCAATTATTTTATACAATGTTCCTGGTAGAACAGCAAAAAACATGAGTGCAGTTACTACAATTCGTTTGGCAAATGATTTTGAAAACATTGTTGGTATTAAAGAGGCTGGAAATAATATGCAGCAATATTTAGAGTTGTTAAAAAATAAACCCACAGATTTTTTAATTATTTCTGGTGATGATGATTTGGCTTTAGGTATTACTTTGGCAGGAGGTTCTGGAGTTATTTCTGTAATTGGACAAGCATATCCAAAAGAATTCTCTACCTTAATAAATTGCGGTCTAGAAGGTGAAAATAAAGAGGGGTATACCATTCATTTTAAAATGATGGCCATAATTGATGCTATTTTTGAAGAAAATAATCCTGCAGGAATAAAAACTGTTTTACAAGAATTAGGTTTTGGCAGCAACCAAGTACGTTTGCCACTAGTAAAAGCCTCTAAAGAATTACATCAAAAGATTGCAGATTTTGTAAATACGTTTTAAAGAAAATTTTTTTTAAATGCACAGATTATACCAAGTTTTAAAGTTTAACGCCTGATTATATTCATTACAGAAATTAGGGTTTATACTATAAGATTAACAAATTTTTAGTATCAAATATGTGACAATATCTTCTTTTTTTATAGATTATTGCACTATACTAGTAAGTGTGTTGAAAAACGTTTTATTAATCCATAATTAATCACTAATTTTGCCCAATGCAAAAAATTAAAAATTTAGCGTATTTAGTGCTCTTTACTTTATTACTTTCTTCATGTGGTGAGTATCAAAAAGTATTAAATAAAGGTACCTCGGAAGAGCAGTACAAAATGGCTGTAAAAATGTACGAAAGTCAAAATTACAGTAAGGCTTTGCGCTTATTCGATAAAATTACACCTATCTATAGGGGTAAGCCTCAAATGGAGCGAATTAAATTTATGATTGCACAATCTAATTTTAATGAAAAAAATTACGGAATAGCAGCTTATAATTTTGATCGTTTTACAAAAGATTATTTAAAAAGTTCTAAAAAAGAAGAGGCAGCATTTTTATCTGCTTACAGTTATAAATTAGCATCTCCTCGTTTTAGTATTGATCCAACAGACACAAATAAAGCTTTAGAGGCTTTTCAAGCTTTTATAAACACGTATCCAGATTCAGATAAAATTGATGAAGCGAATACGTACTATTCAGAAATAAGATTAAAGTTAGAAAAAAAATATTTCGAGATAGCAAAAACATATTATAGAACTGCAGATTATGATTTAAGAAATTATAAGGCAGCAATTAAGGCTTTTGATAATTTATTAGAAGACTTTTTAGGAACTAAATATAAAGAAGAAGCAATTTATTATAGCTTTAAGGCAGGACATGATTTTGTTTTGAAAAGTTTTGATAGAAGAAAGTTAGAAAGAATTTCAGATGCAACAGAAGATTATGAGAGACTTAAAAAGAGTTTCCCGGAATCTAAGTATTTGGAGGATGCAAATGAGATGTTTGCAACATTGCAAAAAGAAAAAACAAGAGTTGATGCTTTAGTAGCAAAGCAGGCAGCATTAGTAGCTAATTTACAAAAGAAATAATTATTTAAGATGGATTATAAAGATACGAAAGCACCGTTAAGTACAGTTACTTACAATAAGAATGAAATTGAAGCGCCAACAGAGAATATCTATGAGGCTATTTCTATTATTGCAAAGAGAGCTAATCAAATTAATTCTGATTTAAAAAGAGAATTAGTAGACAAATTAGATGAATTTGCAACATACAACGATTCTTTAGAAGAAGTATTCGAGAATAAAGAACAAATAGAAGTTTCTAAATTTTACGAAAGGTTACCAAAACCAACGGCTATGGCTGTTGAAGAGTGGTTAAATGACAAAGTATATCACAGAACTCCAGAAACAGAGTAATGTCTATCTTAAAAGAAAAAAAAATTCTTTTAGGAATTACTGCTGGAATTGCAGCATATAAAACGGCTAGTCTAGTTCGTTTGTTTATAAAATTAGGCGCAGAAGTCAAAGTTATTATGACTCCTGCGTCTAAAAATTTTATAACACCTCTCACACTCTCTACACTTTCTAAAAATCCAGTTCATTCTACTTTTTATTCTAAAGAAGATGAAAATGAACTTTGGAACAATCATGTAGATTTAGGTCTTTGGGCAGATTACATGTTAATTGCACCCGCTACCGCAAATACTTTGTCTAAAATGGCAAACGGAACTTGCGATAATCTATTATTAGCAACTTATTTATCATCTAAATGTCCAGTTTATTTTGCACCTGCAATGGATTTGGATATGTACAAGCATCCATCTTCTTTAGAAAGTTTAAAAAAATTACAAAGTTTTGATAATATTTTAATCCCTGCAACTTCAGGTGAGCTTGCAAGTGGTTTAATAGGCGAAGGTAGAATGGCAGAGCCAGAAGACATTGTTTTTTTTATAGAGAAGGATATAAGCTCTAAACTACCTTTAAAAGGTAAGAAGGTTTTAGTTACGGCCGGACCAACATATGAAGCAATAGACCCTGTTCGTTTCATAGGAAATCATTCTTCAGGAAAAATGGGATTTGCGATTGCAAGTGCTGCTGCAAATTTAGGGGCAGAAGTATTTTTGATTTCTGGGCCAAGCAATCAACAAATAAAACATTCTTTAGTGCATCGAGTAGACGTTGTCTCTGCTGAAGAAATGTATGATGCTTCCCATATGTATTTTAAAGATGTAGATATTGCGATACTTTCTGCGGCAGTTGCAGATTATAAACCAAAAAAGAGTGCTTCCCAGAAAATAAAAAAGACAGATACAGCGTTAGAATTATCGTTATCACCTACTAAAGATATTTTAGCGTCTTTAGGTGCTATAAAAAAACAGCAGTATTTGGTTGGTTTTGCATTAGAAACTAACAATGAGTTAGAAAATGCAAAAGGCAAACTAAAAAGAAAAAATTTAGATGCTATTATTTTAAACTCTCTGCAAGATAAAGGTGCTGGTTTTGCGAACGACACAAATAAAATTACTATTATTGATAAAGAATTTAATGAAAAAGCATTCAAACTAAAGTCTAAAGTAGCAGTTGCGAAAGACATTATGAATGAAATTGTAAATCGAATTAAGAAATAAGACAAATAGGTTAATACAACTTGGATTGCCTAAAGTTCTAGTATCAAGACACTATAATATCTAAAATTGAATATGCATAAATTAACATCACTTTTTATACTACTATTCTCATTTTTTAGCCTGAATGCTCAAGAGTTAAACTGTCTAATTACGGTAAATTCTGATCAAATTGGAGGTTCTAATAAACAAGTATTTAATACCTTACAACAATCATTAAATGAATATATAAATCAAACCAAGTGGACAAATAGAATAGTAAAGCCAGAAGAACGTGTTAACTGCGCAATGACAATTATTATAACTTCTAGAGATAATAATAATTTTACTGCAACGCTCCAAGTGCAATCTACAAGACCCGTTTATAATTCTAGTTATGCTTCACCAATATTGAATATTAAGGACAACGAATTCAATTTTAAATACAATGAGTTTGATCCTTTAATTTATAATAAAAATTCTTTTGACAGCAATTTGGTATCATCTATTGTTTTTTATGTAAATATAATTTTAGGGATAGACGCAGATACCTTTTCTAAATATGGTGGTGAAACCGAATTAAAAGAAGCACAAAATGTAATGTTACAAGCGCAACAAAGTGGCCTTTCTTCTTGGCAAAACGTGGTAGGTAAACAAAATAGATATGCATTAATAGATAACTTATTATCTCCAAAATTGAAGATTTATAGAGACTTACTTTATAATTATCATAAAAAAGGATTTGATAACATTATAAAGTCGAAAGCTTCTGCCCAGCAAACTATTGAAACGAGTTTATTAACTTTAGAGCGTATCTACAATAAAACAGTTGGTAATTATTTAATTAGATTGTTTTTTGATGCAAAAGCAGACGAAATTGTAAGCATGTATTCTGAAGATGCAAAGACTAGAAACAAACAACGTTTGATACAATCTCTAAGAAAAATTTCTCCAAACAATAATTCTAAATGGAGAAAGTTAGATTAAATTCAACAAATTTCACTAATTTTAACTTCTAAAAATTAGTCAATTTGCTTACACAATTATCTATAAATAATTACGCATTAATAAATCACTTAAGTATTGATTTTTCCTCAGGTTTGTCAATAATTACAGGAGAAACAGGTGCTGGAAAATCTATTTTATTAGGCGCTCTAGGTCTAGTTTTAGGAAATAGAGCAGATTTGTCTTCATTAAAAGATACCTCTACTAAATGCATTGTAGAAGCAAAAGTTGCCATTTCTAATTACAGTTTACAAGACTTTTTTATTTCAGTAGATTTAGATTATGAACCTGAAACAATTATTAGGAGAGAAATTCTTCCTTCAGGTAAATCAAGGGCTTTTGTAAATGATACACCAGTTACTTTAAACGTTTTAAACGAGCTAAGATCAAAATTGATAGATGTGCATTCTCAGCATCAAACAATGCAACTGTCTGATGCAAGTTTTCAATTTGAAATTTTAGACGCATTGGCTAAAAATACAGATAGAATAGCTTCGTATAAAAGAGGTTTTATTCAATTAGGTTCTTTAAAAAAGGAATTATTGTCTTTAGAAACAGCTCAAAAAGAAGCAAATAAGCAATATGATTACAATTTCACTTATTTACAGAGCTTGAAGATGCAAATATTAAAGAAGACGAACAATCAGGTTTAGAAGAAAAGTTAGAGAAGTTAAATAATATAGAAGATATAAAACTCAATTTATCTGAGAGCTTAGAACTTTCAGTACATGAAGAAGTTGGACTTCAAAACTTATTAAATACCTTAGAATTTAAAATTTCTAAAATAGCATCTTTTTCTAAAGAATACCAAGAGTTAGCAGATAGAATTACCTCTATAAAAATAGAGATGGATGATATTGTTTCTGAGTTAGAAACTGCAAATGAAAATGTAGATTTTAATCCGAATGAAGTAGAAGAAATTAATGACAGATTACAATTGTTATATAATCTTCAAAAGAAACATTACGTAAACTCAAATCAGGAATTACTACTGGTTTTTGAACAATTATCTGATAAGGTTAGACAGGTAGAGTCCGCAGAAGGAGATTTAAATAATAAAAAAGAGCAAATTTCAGCAATCTCTTTAAAATTAGATGTGGTTGCAGAAAAAATATCAAAAGCGAGAACATCTGCAATCCCTAAATTAACCAAACAATTAGAATTTTTGTTAACGGATTTAGGAATGGAAAATGCACGTTTTTCTATAAAAGCAACACTTACAAATACTTATTTTAGTAATGGTAAAGACCATCTAGAGTTTCTCTTTTCTGCAAATAAAGGTGGTAATTTTGGGGAGTTGAAAAAAGTTGCTTCTGGTGGTGAATTATCAAGAATCATGCTATCTGTAAAGAAAGTATTGTCAGAAAACACGCAACTACCAACCATTATTTTTGATGAAATAGATACTGGAGTTTCTGGAGAGGTTTCTAATAAAATAGCAGCTATTATGGGACAAATGGGTAATAATATGCAGGTAATCGCAATTACTCATTTGCCTCAAATTGCCGCAAAAGGTAGCAGCCACTATAAAGTATATAAAGAAGAGATAAACGGAGTTACAACCACGAATTTAAAGCAATTATCTACCGAAGAGCGTATTAAAGAAATTGCTGAAATGCTAAGTGGTAAAGATATTTCTGACTCAGCAATGATACATGCAAAAGAACTCTTAAGTTAGTTTTTTTTGCAAGAAATAAATAAGAGTAAGGCGAACAACAGCCAACAACTACAAAATAAATAAATATATTGTACAACTTACTAAAGGGTAAAAAAGGAATTATATTTGGTGCATTAAATGAGCATTCTATTGCTTGGAAAACTGCTGAACGCGCGCATGAAGAAGGTGCGGAGTTTGTTTTAACTAATGCGCCAGCTTCAATTAGAATGGGAACATTAGAAATTCTCGCAGCAAAAACAGGTTCTCAAATAATTTCGGCAGATGCAACTTCAATAGAAGACTTGGAGAATCTTGTAGAAAAAGCAATGGAGATTTTAGGTGGTAAAATCGATTTTGTGTTACATTCTATTGGGATGTCTGTAAATGTTAGAAAAGGAAAGTCGTATACAGACCCTAATTATGATTTTACCAAAAAGGGGTGGGATGTTTCTGCAGTTTCTTTTCATAAAACTTTGAATATTCTATACAAGAAGAAAGCCATGAATGAATGGGGAAGTATCGTTGCGTTAAGCTATATGGCTGCGCAAAGAGTCTTTCCAGATTACAATGATATGGCAGATAATAAAGCCTATTTAGAGTCTGTTGCACGCAGTTTCGGCTACTTCTTTGGTAGAGATCATAAAGTGCGTGTAAATACCATTTCTCAGTCTCCAACGCCAACAACGGCAGGCACTGGAGTTAAAGGATTTGATGGTTTTATTGCATATTCAGAAAAAATGAGTCCTTTAGGGAATGCAACTGCTTTAGAATGTGCGAATTACACTATTTCTATGTTTTCAGATTTGACAAAGAAAGTAACCTTACAAAATTTATTTCATGATGGAGGGTTTTCTAATATGGGTGTAAGTGACGCTGTTATGGAAAAATTCTAATAGTGATACGTTAAATTTAGATGATTTAAATATTTCAGAGTATCATAAAAGGTATTTTAAATAGAATTTTAAAGCATTAGCAAGCCTTAGTTTTGAATACTTCTTTAGTAGAGATTGCAATGCACGCGAAAACACTATTTTCAGTCTCCAAAGTCAATAATAACTTGTACTAGAGTCAAAGTATTTTATAGTTTTATTGCATATTTTTATACTATTTTTACAATTAAATTTAAGACATGGGTTTTTTTAAGAAAATGGATACAGTATTTAAATCATCTGAAAGCTTTAGGTTGATGGAGAGAACAGAGGTTGATCTTAAAATTGAAGCAGACATTGTAGCATACGGAATTAAGAAATTCGGTGTATCAGATTATGGCGATTTATATCTAAAAATTGCGGAGTTAGGAGGTTTTATTATGCTTGAGACCATTATTGTGAGTGACACGAATTTGAAAAGTAAAAAAGGAACTACACTTTCTTTTTTAAAAGAAAATCAAATACTAACACTTGAATCAGATGAACATATAATTGAATCTGATTTTTCTAATACTGTAAAAAAAGCGATTACTAAGATTGATTATAACATATCGGTCGAAGATGCAGAAGTTTTTACAGAAAAAAAATACGATTCAGTTTTATTTAAAATCAACGGACAAGAAATTAACTTTTCTGTTACATAACAAAGCCCGTGAAACCAATTTTTTCCATTATCATCCCTGTATACAATCGTCCTGAAGAAATAGACGATTTATTAGCGAGTATAAGTGCTCAAGAATATGATGAACCCTTTGAAGTTTGTATTGTAGAAGATGGATCTTCTGAAAAAAGTGATTTGATTATAAATAAATATACCTCAGAATTGTCTATTCAATATTTTGAGACAGAAAATACAGGTCCTGGATCAAGTAGAAATTATGGAATGACCAAAGCCACAGGAAATTACTTTATTATCTTAGATTCAGACGTAATCCTTCCTTATAACTATCTAGCAGAAATTACGAAACAACTAGAAAAAAAGTATACAGATGCTTTTGGAGGTCCGGATGCGGCACATCCTAGTTTTTCAGTATTACAAAAAGCTATCAATTATTCCATGACTTCTTTTTTAACTACTGGTGGCATTAGAGGGAATAAAAAAAGTGTTGGGAAATTTCAACCAAGAAGTTTTAATATGGGGCTTTCTCAAAAAGCTTTTGATATCACCAAAGGCTTTTCAAATATGAGAGCTGGTGAAGATATAGATTTAAGCTTTCGTTTATGGGATCAAGGTTTAAAAACTCAGCTTATAGATGCAGCGTATGTCTATCATAAACGCAGGAATTCTTTTTTAGGTTTCTTTCAACAGACTTTTGTATTTGGTACTGCAAGACCCAAACTCAATAAAAAATATCCAACCACCGCGAAACTTACCTATTGGTTTCCAAGTATTTTTATACTTGGTTTAGACCTTTCTATTTTACTCTCATTTTTTGGAGTTTATATCCCAATTCTGTTATATACTTTTTATTTCTTATTAATTGGTTTAGATGCTTTTTTGCGGAATAATTTTAATCCATTAGTTGGTTTTTTGAGCATCATAACCACACTTACGCAGTTCTTAGGCTATGGGTTGGGTTTCTTAGAATCTATGTTTATCTCAAAAAAATAACTTAGGCTATCGTATCTAAAATATTTTTGATAGTGTCTATATCAGAAACTGTTTGCGGAGTATTTCCAAAATAAGAATGTGTGTTTTCTGAGATCTCTCTTGAAGCTGAAGAGTGAATCTCTGTAAACCTAGCATTTTTAAAAAGACTGCTATTCATTTGATTTATGCCACTTCCAGGCATGATGATGAGTTTGTTTTGTGCTATCTGTTGAAGTTCAATTAATAATTCAATTCCATCTTCAGCTTTATCTTTTTGACCTGAGGTTAACAGTCTATCAACGCCTAGATTTATTAATTTAAGCAACGACTCTTTTGGTTTTGGCACCGCATCAAAAGCCCGGTGAAAGGTAAAAGACATGGGTTTAGAAAGTTCAATTAATTCTTTTGTTCTTTTAATATCTATAGTATTATTTGCATGTAATACTCCAGAAACAATTCCAGCACAACCTAAGTCTTTGCATTGTTGAATGTCCTCTTTCATAATGTTAAATTCCGAATCTAGAATACGTGAAAATTTCCGCTTCTAGGACGTATTAATACATGAACAGGAATTGTTAATGCTGCCATGACTTTTTTAAGTAATCCGAAGGAAGGTGTGATACCGCCAACGGATAACTCAGTACATAACTCTATTCTGTGAGCTCCAGCTTTTTGAGCATTCATTGCAGATTGATAGGAGTTGGCACAAATTTCTAAAATCATATTTATTTTATTGTGATTTCATCAATAAATGTCCATGGTTTGTTTCCAGTACCTTGCTTTCCTTCTGGGATAATTCCGTAACTAGGAATTGTAATCTTTAATTCGGTTGCTTTTAAATTTTTATCTTCTGGATAGAATTGTGAGATGTTTACACTAAAATCAACTAATAAAGAATCATTGTTTTCTGTTTTTTTGCTTGTTGAAATAGCTCTTCCATCTTCTAATTTTAATTGTAAATTAATTTCCTTTGGCGGATAAATCCATTGTCCGTTAGCATTAAAAAATCGGGTAGTAATGGTATTGATGTTTGTTGGTGCTTCAAATTCAATAGTAATCTCTACATCCTCCCCTGAAAAACCTAACCATTCTTTATCTCCATAACGTTTGTTGTTTCCTGAAATCCCGTTAATCAATGCTGTTTTTCCACCAGCATTGTATGCAGGATGTGGTTCTTTATCGATCGTAATTTTTGCACCAACTCCTTTATGTAAATTTATTTTCTGTTCAAAAATACTTCCTAAATTTTTATCATCTGAATCACGAATAATAGCTTTGATATTCATGAATGAATCCACAGCAATTGGATTTGAATATAATTTTGAAGGTTCTGTATCATCTATAGAATAGTAAATAGGGTAGGTTGAAGAGGTCGCATTTAATTGATAAGTTAAATTACCTTCTGTATTTTTTAATTCACCCTTTACGGAATACATATGATTGGCGTAATTTACATCTAATTGGTCTAATCTTTTTTGATACTGCTCTAATCTATTAATAAAATCTGTATAATTTTTATTTTCAGGAGAAGACCACACAACTTCACTTAGTGCAACAACTCTAGGAAAAGCCATGTATTCTACCTGTTTTTCAGTTTGCATATATTCTGTCCATACATTTCCTTGTGCACCTAACACATATTGGCTTCTTGTTCATTGAGTTCTTCCGGTATCGGATCAAAAGCATATACTTTTTCTAAAGGAAGAAATCCACCAATGGCCAAAGGCTCATTTTCATTGTCTGACTGGTAATGGTCAAAATAACAGTGAGAACCAGGAGTTAAAATAACATCATGCCCTTCTTTAGCTGCTTGAATAGCTCCGCTAGTTCCTCGCCAAGACATTACAGTTGCATTAGGTGCCAAACCACCTTCTAAGATTTCATCCCAACCAATAATTTGTTTACCTTTTGAATTGATATATTTTTCCATTCTAGCAATAAAATAACTTTGCAATCCATGTTCGTCTTTTAGCCCCTCTTTTCTGATAAGTTTTTGGCAATAATCACAATTTTTCCAGTTGGTTTTTGGAGCCTCATCTCCACCTATATGAATATATTTTCCTGGAAATAAAGCCACAACTTCGTCTATTACATCTTCTAGAAATTTAAAGGTACTTTCTTTAGGGCAATATACTTCGTTAAAAACACCCCATTTTGTAGCTACTTCAATTTGTTTTCCGGAACATCCCAATTCTGAATAAGCAGCGATAGCAGCCTGAGAGTGACCTGGCATTTCAATTTCAGGAATGATAGTTATTTGCCTTTCTGAAGCATATTTTACCACATCTTTAATTTCTTCTTGAGTATAAAATCCTCCATATTTTTTACCGTCAAATTGATGAGGTAGATTATTGTGATGACCAATTAATGTTTCATTTCTAAAAGCAGCTATTTCTTGGAGTTTTGGATATTTTTTAATTTCAATTCGCCAACCTTGATCTTCTGTTAGATGCCAATGAAAAGTATTCATTTTTAACATTGACATTAAATTGATGTACTTTTTTATAAAATCTACAGAAAAAAAATGTCGTCCAACATCTAGATGCATTCCTCTGATATTCAAATTGTGGAGCATCTTTAATTTCTAAACATTGAATAGCAATTTGAGTTTCATTAATGTTTGATTTTTCAAAATCAACAGGTAATAACTGTCTTAAAGATTGAAAAGCATAAAAAGCCCCTTTTTGTGATTTCGCGAAATTAAAATTTTATCCTAGTAATTTTTAATTGATATGCTTCATTATTAGAAATAGAGGCATCTATTTTAAATTGAATACTGTTTTTAGAAGACGTATTTAATTGAATATTACTTCCGTTTTCAACATAACTTTTAAAAAAATAGCAACACTTTTTAAGCTGTCATCATAAGTTAATTTTGTATCACTACTTAATATCAAAAACACCTTTGGTTATTAATTTGTTCATTAGGAACAGGAATGATATTAGGAACAATAGTGAACTTTTTTTGCTTTAAAACATGCTGTTAGTAGTAAAATTAAAGTTGTGTATGTTATAATTTGTGCTGTTCGTCTAAAAGTGCTCATTTATTAGTTGACTGATTATCGTTATCTTGCTAATTTAGACAAAATTTTATACTTATATAACTGATGAGAAAACATTCACTAACTTCGCTTTTTTTAATCATTTTCGTTATTATTTCATGTAATGAAAAGACAATAGTTTCTAATGCACAAAAAGCAGAAGAATCTAATTTCTTATGTAAATGCGTTTATTGGAACTGGTGGTCATGGACATACATATCCTGGAGCTACCATGCCTTTTGGAATGATGCAACTCTCTCCAGATACTCGTTTAGATGGCTGGGATGGATGTTCTGGATATCATTATTCTGACAATGAAATTTATGGGTTTTCGCATACTCATTTAAGTGGAACAGGTATTCTAGATTATGGAGATGTTTTATTAATGCCTACAAATAAACAGGTTTTTAATAATGGAGCAGATGGTAATCCTGGATATAAATCTACCTTTTCTCATGAGAATGAAACTGCAGAACCTGGGTTTTATAAAGTGCACTTAGAAGACACAAATATTGATGTAGAATTAACCGTTTCTAAAAGAAGTGGTGTCCATAAATACCAATTTCCATCCGTAGAAAATCAATTTGTGATTTTAGATTTATTACATAGAGATGAAGTTTTAGATGCTAAAATTGAAAGAATCTCTGATACTGAACTTTCAGGATTTCGTTTTTCTAAATCTTGGGCAGATGACCAACGTTTATATTTTACATTAAAAACATCTCATCCTTTTAATGATGTTTTACAATCTCCCCCTAAACAAGGAATGCCAGGAGCTCAAAAAATAGCCTTAAATTTTATCAATCCAAATAACGAACCTATATTTATTAAAATAGGGATTTCTGCAGTTGATATTGAAGGAGCAAAGAAAAATTTACAAGCTGAAATAGGAAATCAAACTTTTGAGCAAGTCAAAAAAACAGCACAAGATTTTTGGGAGAAACAATTAGAGAAAATTGTTTTAGAGGACACAAACGAAGACAATAAGACTAATTTTTACACTTCTTTATACCATGTTTCTATCGCACCAAATTTGTATCAAGATGTAGATGGTAGATACAGAGGAATGGATTTAAAAATTCATGAAACTAAAGATTTCGATTATTATACAGTATTTTCATTATGGGATACGTATAGAGCAGCGCATCCTTTATACACAATTATTGAACAAGATAGAACCAACGATTTCATCAATACTTTTTTAGCAAAATATGATGAAGGTGGAATTATGCCAATTTGGGATTTAGCAGGGAATTACACACATTGCATGATAGGGTATCACGCAGTGCCAGTAATTGCAGATGCGTATCTAAAAGGGATTAAAAATTATGACGTAGAAAAAGCTTTTACGGCGATGAAGCATTCTGCCACTCGTGACAAATTAGGATTGGATTCGTATAAAAACCTCGGTTTTATTCCTGTTGAAAAAGAATCTGAATCTGTTTCTAAAACCTTAGAATATGCATATGATGATTGGTCAATTGCGCAAATGGCAAAATCATTAGGAAAAGAAAATGATTATAAAACTTACTCAGAAAGAGCGCAATATTATAAGAATATTTTTGATCCTAGTACGCAATTTATGCGAGGACGTTTTAGAAATACCTGGTTTGCACCTTTTGATCCTTATGAAGTGAATTTTAACTATACAGAAGCAAATTCTTGGCAATACAGTTTTTATGTGCCGCAAGATATTTCTGGGTTTACAAAGTTATTGGGAGGAAAGCAGCAATTAGAGAATCAATTAGATAAATTATTTGCTGCAGAAGACAAAACTTCTGGAAGCCATCAAGTGGATATTACGGGTTTAATTGGCCAATATGCGCATGGAAATGAGCCGAGTCATCACATGGCATATTTGTATAATTTTGTAAATAAACCTTTTAAAACTCAAGAAAAAACACGTCAGATCTTAACTGAATTGTATACAAATTCTCCTGATGGAATTTCAGGAAATGAAGATTGTGGGCAAATGAGTGCTTGGTATATTTTTTCTTCTTTAGGATTTTATCCTGTGACACCAGGAAGCAATCAATATATAATTGGGAGTCCGTTATTTGATAAAGCAACGATTAATTTAGAAAATGGAAAATCGTTTACTGTGGAAGCAATTGATAATTCATCAGAAAATAAATACATTAAATCTGCAATACTGAATGGTGAAAATTACGAGTTTTCGTTTATCAATCATAAAGATATTATAAATGGAGGGAGCTTGGTTTTTGAAATGACAGATAAGCAAACAAATTGGGGGACAGCGGATAAAAATATTCCTAAGACTTCCATTGATGAGCACTTAATTGTTGCTGCTCCATTTATCGCAAAAGGAAAGATCGCATTTAAAGAAAGTACAGAAATCACATTAGGAAACGCAGATAAAGAAGCAACTATTTTTTATACTTTAAATGATGAATTTCAGCTATATAATGAACCTTTCAAAATTTCAGAAAAAGGAATCTTAAAAGTATATGCTGAAAAGGAAGGTTTAAAAAGTAAAACTATCACAACCGATTTTTATAAGATTAACCCGGATATCAAAATTAATTTAAAAAGTGAATATGCAAATCAATACAATGCAGGTGGAGATGATGCTTTAATTGATGGAATTGTTGGAGCTGAAGATTTTAGAACAGGAACTTGGCAAGGCTATTTTGATACAGATTTAGTTGCGGTAGTAGATTTAGGAAAGGTTGATAATAAAGAAGGAAAAATCACTGTTAATTTTTTAGAGGATCAACGTTCTTGGATATTCCTTCCTATTGAAGTGGATTGTTTGATTTCTTCTGATGGAAAGAGCTTTAGATCTTTGGGGAAATATAATGATCTAAATACAAAAGAAAAAGAAGATGTTTCTGTTCAAAATTATGTTTTTAAATATCCACCAAGGTTTAAAGTTAGATACATTAAAGTTATCGCAAAGAAATTAGGTATACTCCCAAAATGGCATTTAGGTTACAAACATGATGGTAGAAGTTGGTTGTTTGTTGATGAAATTCAAATAAAATAAACGCACTTTTGTATATATAGAACAGTTAAACATGAGTCATTAACGGAAAAGAAATCTAAATAAAATTCAAATGTTTCTAAATTAACAATTAATGGAAATGTGATTGATAGAAATTATATATTGCATAAAGAAATTATCATTGGAGGAAAGTGTTTGCTTACAATGTCTAATCAACCCAAAGAATAAGAAATATGAAAAGAAGAAACTTCATTAAAAAAGCATCCGTTACAGGTTTAGGTTTGGTTGCTGTTTCATCGGCCTTTGCGAGTTGTGATGAAACATCAGAAAAAAAAGAAGCATCCGTAGCAATGTCAAAACCCATCAGACCATTAGTAATTGCAACTTGGGATACGCCTTTGGCAGTTGAAACAGCTTCAAAAATATTGCAAAATGGAGGTTCGGCATTAGATGCGGTAGAACAAGGTTGTAGAATTGAAGAAGCAAACGAAAAAGGACAATCTGTGGGTAAAGGAGGTTTGCCCGATAGAGATGGAGACGTAACTTTAGATGCCTGTATCATGAATGATAAAGGTGATTACGGAGCAGTTTTAGGGGTTAAAAACATTGTGCACGTAATTTCTGTAGCAAGAAAAGTAATGGAAGACACGCCTCATGTAATGTTAGTGGCAGAGGGAGCAGAACAATTCGCAGTATCAAAAGGTTTTAAAAGAGAAAATTTACTAACAGAAGCTTCAAAAAAAGCTTGGGAAGCATGGAAAGTAAAAGCAGAATACAAACCTATTATCAATATAGAAAATCACGACACGATTGGTATGTTGGCGATTGATAATAATGGAAATATTTCTGGTGCTTGCACTACAAGTGGGTTGGCTTATAAAATGCCAGGTAGAGTTGGAGATTCTCCTATAATTGGTGGAGGTTTATTTATAGACAATGAAGTTGGTGGTGCATCCGCTACTGGTTTAGGAGAAGAGGTTTTAAAAACTGTAGGTAGTTTTTTAATCGTAGAATTAATGCGACAAGGTAAATCTCCGCAAGAAGCCTGTGAAATAGCAATTGGTAGAATTGTAAACAAACCAGGTAAAGATTTTAAAAACTTCCAAGTAGGTTATATTGCCTTGAATAAACAAGGAGATACTGGAGCATATTCAATTCATGAATGGTTTAGTTATACTCTATTTCAAGATGGGGAGAATAAGAATATTAAATCAGATTATTTTAACAAAATATAATTTTGATAAGGTTTTTAGTTAATAAATTCTTTCATAAATGATCTCGCATTTTAATGCATTAATTACTTTCTTTTTTCTTTATTAAATTTTCAATATTTCTTTACAAATTATTGAAATATCTTACGTTTTATTTTTTTTAATGATTATTTAAATCTAATTTTAGACTTTAAAAACTATACATTAAGTGATGTTTTTAATATAAAATATTGATTATAAGAATTTTATTAAGTAAATACACCAAACAAAGTTATACAATGAAAAAACACTTACATACAATAAATATATTATTTGTGCTTTTCATTACAGCGTTAAATTGCTACGCTCAAGAGGTACCGCCAGTGAGCGTTTTTAATACTGAAGACTACGGAGGTGGTAACCAAAATTGGTCTATTTCTCAGGCAACCAATAAATATATTTATATAGCAAATAATAAGGGTTTATTGGAGTATAACGGAGGAAAATGGTCTTTGTATCCGACACCAAACGGAACGATTATGAGATCTGTAAAGTGTATAAAAAATCAAATTTTTACAGGTTTTTTTAGAGATTTTGGTTTTTGGGAAAAAGACGAATATGGTTTCTTAGAATTTACCTCTATTGTTGCGCAAAAAGGAATAAAAATGTTCGAAGATGAACAGATCTGGGAAATTATCGAATTAGATGGTTGGGTTTTATTTAAGTCGTTACAAAGAATTCACTTATATAATTTAAAAAATAAAACTTTAAAAACCTTTGAGGGTACTGGAGTATTAACTAAAATTTCAAAGGCAAATGGTGTTGTTTATTTTCAAGATTTAGAAAAAGGATTGTTTAAAATAGAGAATGGTAAACCTTTATTAGTCTCTGAAGATCCAATTTTAAAAAGGTTTACTTTAAAAGAAATTTTTTATAAAAATGAAAAAATATTTTTATTAACAGATCAAAGAGGTTTTTATTTTTTAGAGAATAATAAACTGAAAAAATGGGAAATACCTGCGAACGCATATTTAAAAAATAAAACAATATATAGTGCAGAATTTCTTAGTGATGGCACTATGGCTTTAGGTACCATTTCTAATGGTGTTGCTTACATAACAGATTCTGGTGAGTTAAGTTCGCAATTAAATCAAAATTTAGGACTAAGTAATAATACAATACTTTCTGTTTTCGAAGACTTTGATAAAAATATTTGGCTTGGTTTAGATAACGGAATTAACCTTGTAAATTATACGTCACCTTTAAAGATATTTATAAATCAAAAAGATTTTTTAGGTACTATCTATACTTCTGTCATTTATGATGGTTTCCTTTATTTGGGAACAAATCAAGGTTTGTTTTATAAAAAACAAAATTCTAAGCAACCATTTACACTGATTAAAAAGACGCAAGGGCAAGTTTGGAGCTTGAAAGTGATTGATGATACATTGTTTTGTGGACATGAGTGCCGGAACTTTTATAATAAAGAATAGAAAGGCAGCGTTAATTTTTAATGGACAAGGAACTTGGGATTTTGTGAGTGTGAATGCTAATTTAATTATTCAAGGAAATTACGATGGTTTGTATGTTTTAGAAAAAGAAAAAAATAGATGGCGTTTGCGAAACAAAATTAAAGGTTTTAAGAATTCTGCTAGGTTTTTTATTGTTTTAGATAATAAAGAAATTTTTGTAAATCATGAATATAAAGGAGTTTATAAACTGAAGATTGATGATTACTTTAGGAACGTTTTAAAAACTGAAAAAGACACTTCAGTGCAGAAAGGTATTCATTCAAGTATATTAAAACATAAAAATGATGTTTTTTATGCTTCTAAAAAAGGTGTTTTTAAATACGACTTTGATGAAAGTTTTTTCAAATTAGATACTGTTTATAGTTCCTTAATTCCCGAAGATGTATTTGTTTCTGGAAAATTAATTTTAGACGAATATGCTAATAAGTTGTGGTCTTTTACGAGTAAAGGACTAAGGTTTTTAAACCCAGGTAAGCTGAGTGACAAAGCAACTTTAGAAATGATTCCTATTAAAAAATCTTTATTTAAAGGACCTTCCGGTTTTGAAAATATTATTCATTTAGAAAATAAAAAATACCTAATAGGCACTATTAATGGATACTTAATAGTTGATTTAAATAAAATTGTCGCTCCTGATAATTTAGAAATTAGCATTACTCAAATACTTAATAATGAGTTAAATAAACCATCTAAAAATATTCATTTAAATAGAAATACAACTTTTAAGCATACAGAAAATAGTTTAGAGTTTTATTACAGTGTTCCTAATTTTGATAATACATCAAATATTATGTACCAATATAAGCTTGAAGGATATAATAAAAACTGGAGCGACTACAGTGATTCCAATTCTATTTTATTTGAAAATTTACCTTTTGGAATGTATACCTTTAAAGTAAGAGCTTTAGTGGCTGGTAGTTTAACTAATAATATTTCTGAGTTTGAATTTAATATTGAAAAGCCTTGGTTTTTGTCAAATATTGCAGTTATTGTTTATATTTTAATCTTTTTTTGTTTAATATATACATGGTATATGCTGTCTAAAAGCTATTATAGTAGAAAACAAAAGGCGTTTTTATTTCGGGCTCAAAAAGAATTAGAATTAAAGGAGTTAGAGAGTTCTCAGAAAATTATAAAACTAAATAATGAAAAATTAAGAAACGATATTGAAAGCAAAAACAGGGAATTAGCAACTTCTACCATGAGTATTATTAAGAAGAATGAGTTTTTGAATTCTATAAAAAATGAACTTATAGATGGCAGTGAAAAGAATGTTTCTAAGGTTGTGAAAATTATAGATAAAAACTTAAACAATACAGACGATTGGAAAATGTTTCAAGAAGCATTTAATAACGCAGACAAAAAATTCTTAGATAAAGTAAAGGAAAAACACCCAGATTTAACACCCAATGATCTTAGACTTTGCGCATATTTAAGATTAAACTTATCTTCAAAAGAAATTGCACCACTTTTAAATATTTCTCCTAGAAGTGTAGAAGTGAAAAGATATCGATTAAGAAAAAAGATGGATTTAGAGCACAATGCGAACTTGACAAATTATATTTTAGAAATATAATACTACATCAAAAGCGATATGTATCTATACATATCCACAACATTAAAAAAGAACTCTTTTTATTTTATTTTAAACTCAATAAACTGATGTTTCAATCGTTTTTTAAAAAAAAAATCTAATGTATGTTTTTTGTTGCGGTCTTTTCTGTTGATTAATCATTATTTCATATTAAATTTATAAAAAAATAAACAAACTCTTTATTCATGGTAAAACAAATCACATTATTATTCTTTTTACTCATAGGTTTTAGTGCAAGTGCGCAGAACATCAATATCAAAGGTATTGTTAAAGATGCTGTTTCTGGGGAGGTACTTCCTGGAGTAAGTATTCTTATAAAAGGAACTGTTAAAGGAACAGAAACAGATTTTGATGGTGTCTATGCATTGTCAAATTTAGAAAAGGGCGCAACTCTGGTTTTTAGATATCTTGGTTACAAACAACAAGAAGTAATTGCAATTAATGGTACCTTAGATGTATCTTTAGAGTTTTCTGCAGAATCCTTAGATGAAATTATTGTAGTGGTTACGGTAGTCAGAAGCGTAAAGATGTTACAGGTTCTGTGTCCATTGTAGGGGCAGAAACTTTAGAGGCCTTAAAACCGATAGACGCAACTACTGCTTTACAAGGAACTACTGCAGGTGTTGCTGTAAATTTATCATCTGGTGCTCCAGGTGCGAAAGCAAATATTTTAATACGTGGTGTAAGTTCAAACACTAACAATCAGCCCTTAACCATTGTAGATGGTTATGAGGGGGATTTAAATAGTATCAACCCGAATGATATTGAATCTATTACGGTTTTAAAAGATGCACAAGCTGCAATTTATGGTATTAAAGGAGCAAATGGTGTAATCTTAGTAACCACTAAAATTGGTAAAAAGAACAAAGCACCAACTGTAAAGTATGATACGTATTCTGCTATTCAACAAACTACTCGAAAGTTAGACTATTTAAATGCAACAGAATATGCCTTGGTTTTAAATGAAGCTTATGGTGCTAGTGGACAGACATTACCTTTTACAAATGTTTCTCAATTAGGTATAGGTTCAGATTTTCAAGAAGAATTGTTTAATGACGCTTTCTTAATGAACCATAACATTAGCTTTTCTGGTGGTGGAGAGAACTCTAGATACTTTATAAGTGCATCGAGAACACAGCAAGATGGTATTATAGCAAAAGAAACTTCAAATTTTATTAGAAATAATATTAAATTGAACTTAGGAGTTGATATCTCTGATAAATTAAATTTCTCATTAATAGCCAATTACTTTACAACTGCTTCAGAAGGTTTTTCAGGATCTGTTTTATTTAATGGTTTAAATTATGCGCCAACATTTGGTTTAGATGAAGATGATGACGAATAACTTTTTAGGGATAGAGCTTATCAATCCTTTGAATCAATTAAAAAACACGTACAACGAAAATAACGGAAGCGGTTTAGAAGGAAACTTTAAATTAGTGTACAAGCCTATTGAAGGTTTGTCAATAACATCTACGACTTGGTTATAAAATATATAATGAAAAAGGAACGAACTTTTACTCCGATACAAAATTACGGAATTAGTAAAGTTTATAATATTCCACAAAGTTCTGTGTACCAATTTAAAGCAACTTCTACAAGAGTAGTTTTTGAGACGTTTGCAAACTATAGTAAAACATTTGCAGAAGACCATAATACTACCTTTACATTAGGTACCAGTGTACAAAACGATTTGTTTGACGGTATTTATGCATCTGGTATAAATGTGCCAAATAATTCGTATGATTTTGCTCAATTAAATTTAACAGATCCTCAAAACGAACAGAGAAGTTTAAATTCTGGTTTTGCGGATAAAAGATTAACTTCTTTTTTCGGTAGAATTCAATATGATTATCAGGGAAAATACTTGTTTTCTGGTTTGATAAGGAGAGACGGTTCTTCAGCTTTTATTAAAGAATTTAGATTTGATCAGTTTTGGGCATGTGACTACAGGTTGGAAAATTTCAGAAGAAAACTTCTTAAAGGATAATGAAACCATTAGCTTTTTAAAATTAAGAGCAAGTTACGGTACTTTAGGAAATGAGGTAGGAAATAACCTATATAGATCTTTGTTAAGCGGAGAGGGTACCTACGTATTTGATGGTGCCTTAGTAGATGGAACTGCACAAGGTGGATTGCCAAATCCTTTAGCGCAATGGGAAACTGCAGAAAAATTAGACATTGGTTTAGATATTAATTTATTTGATGATAAAGTTACTATTGTAGCTGATTATTTTGAAGAAAGTAGAAAAGATTTATCTAATTGCTAATTTCCCTGTTTCAGGTATTTTAGGAACAAGTGCTCCCGGTGGTGGAAGACCAACTGTTAATGCTGGTACTTCTATAAATACAGGTGGAGAATTAGCGATTAGTTATGCTGCTTAAAACAGAAGATGCATCTTGAATTTTGCATACAACGTAACCTATGTTAAAAACGAGAGTTACAGAGGTAACTGGTGGTGCTTTTATTGAAGGTGGTGGTTTTGCTATTGGAAATTTACCTCCTTCTAGAATGGAAGTGGGACAACCAATAGGATATTTTTATGGATTGCAAACAGATGGTCTTTTTCAAAATCAAGCAGCAATAGATGCACATCCTTCACAAGCAGGTTTAGGTGCTAGCGTAACTTCTCCAGGAGATATTAGATATAAAGATGTTAATGGAGATGGTGTTATCGATATTAACGATAGAACAAATATTGGGAAACCACAAGCAGATTTTTATATGGGATTCAATTTTTCAGGAACTTATAAAAATTGGGATTTCAGCGCCTACTTATATTCAGAGTTAGGAAAAGAAATTGTTAGAAATTATGAACGTTTTTTACCAAATGTAAATAAACCATCTTATTATTTAGGCAGATGGACAGGTGAAGGAACTAGTAATTCAATACCAAGATTAACCAATGATGCAACGAATAATAAGTTGTTTTCAGACTTTTTTGTCGAAGATGGTTCTTTCTTGAGATTGCAAAACGTTCAAATAGGATACAATATTAATGCAGATACTCTTAGAAAATAGGGTTTCTAAATTAAGAGTATACTCAAGTCGTAATAACCTATTCACACTAACAGATTACTCTGGTTATGATCCAACCGTAAATGGTGGAGCAATTGGTGCAGGAATAGATTATGGAACATATCCATCTGCAAGACAATTTATTTTAGGATTAAACGTAGAATTTTAAAAAAGCAAGTAATGAAAAATATAAACAAAAAAATATCGATTAGCATTATCATCATTGCAAGTTTATTTATAGTAAACGGTTGTTCAGATGATTATTTAGAAAACACAAAGGTGTATGCAGAAGATTCTGAATCTTTTTTTAATTCAGAGGCAGATTATTACAATGCATTAGTTGCAGCATATGATCCTTTACAATCTACATTTATAAATGTGTTAATGGGAGAAATAGCTTCTAATAATACATTATGTGGTGGAGAGAGTGCTACGGATGTTCAAGGATATCAGCAAGTAGATGATATGATTCATACACCTGTAAATGCTCAATTACAAAACTTATGGAGTTGGATGTATGGTGGTGTTAATAGAGCAGCTTACATAATTGAATTTCAAGATAAGACAGATTTTACGGGTAAAGAGGTTATTATTGGTGAAGCAAGTTTTTTAAGAGCATATTATAATTTTGAATTGGTAAAATGGTTTGGAGCAATTCCTATTAAACCAGAAGGACGTTTTGTTGTTGGAGATGAGCAGACAATTCCAAGAGCACCAGTGGCTGAAGTTTATGCTTTAATAGAAGCAGATTTACAGGTTGCAGTATCAAATTTAGCATACACAGCTCCCAAGTAGGTAGGGTTACCAAAGGTGCTGCAGAAGCATTGTTAGGTAAAGTGTACTTATATCAAGATAAATTTGCAGAAGCAGCAGTTGTTTTAGAAAGCGTAATTAATAACGGTTCTTATAGTTTAGAGTCTGATTATAATAAAATCTTTGAGTCTCAGGGCGAAAATGGAGTAGGTTCTGTTTTTGAAGTACAATACACAGATGTTGAAGGAGCTGGTTTTGGCTGTTTACAATGTAGTGAAGGTAACGTTGCAGTAGGTTTTCAGGGAGTAAGAGGTTATGATGGAGATTTGTTTACATCAGGTTTCAGTTTTAATGTGCCAACGCAAGAAGTTGTAGATGAATTTGAAGCAGGAGACAACAGAAAGGATGTAGCTATTTTAGATATAGAGGCATGGGCAACTGCTACAGGAGCAAGTTATACAACTGGTTACGAACACACAGGATTTTTTAATAGAAAATATATTCCTAGAAAAAGAAGTGCAACCTCAGCAGGAGATTTAAACCTTACGAATCCGAATAACTATAGAGCAATTCGTTTTGCAGATGTTTTACTAATGGCTGCAGAGGCTAATAATAGAAAAGCAACAGGAAATGATACGAAAGCGCAATTGTATTTAAATACAGTTAGGGCAAGAGCATTTGGTAATAGTAATAATGATATTACAAGCAGTGGATCTAATTTAACTGCTGCCATCTATAAAGAACGTAGAGTTGAATTAGTTGGAGAAGGTCATCATTTTTTCGACCTTGTAAGAACTGGCAGAGGTGCTCAAATTTCTGGTTTTACAGCTAATAAGAATGAACTTTTTCCAATCCCTTTAGAGGAAATACAATTCAGTCAAGGAAATTGGACTCAGAATCAAGGATATAATTAAACATATTAATATTAGAAATATGAAACATATAAAAACAATTTACAAAGCATTTATTATTCTATTTTTTATTAGTGCTTGTACAGAAGACGAAAATTTAGATTTTCTAGAAAATATTGCACCACCAACAAATGTGGAAGCTATATTTAAAATAACACAAGATAATACTGGTTTAGTTACGGTAATACCAACAGCTGAGGGTACAGTGTCTTTTGATGTGCATTTTGGAGATACCACTGTAGAACCAGCAAAATTAGAGCAAGGAACTACTGTAGATCACATTTATGGGGAGGGAGATTACGAAGTTACTGTGATAGCATATAATTCTACAGGTAAATCTATAGAAATGTTGTTACCACTAGTTGTCTCATTTCAAGCTCCACAAAACTTGGTGGTTACTTTAGAAAATGATGCAGCAGTGTCTAAGCAATTAAACATTACTGCTACAGCAGATTTTGCAACTACCTATGAATTTTATTCAGGGTGAAGCATCAGTTACGCAGCCAGTTGCTATTGCTAATATTGGCGATGTTCTAAACTACCAATACGCTGAAGCTGGAGTTTATGATGTTAAAGTAATTGCCAAAGGTGGTGCTGTATGAAACTACGGAATATCACTGTAGAATTTGAAGTAACAGAAATATTAGCACCATTAACTTCTGCACCTTTCCTAAAACAAGGGATGCTGGGGATGTAGTCTCTATTTTTAGTGATAAGTATACAGATGTGTCTTTAAGTGAACTTCCTACATCTTGGTCTGCGGGAGGCCTAGCAGAAACTGCGGTAAATGGTGATAATATTTGGAAGCTTACAAATCTAGATTATATTGGTATTGTAACAAATTACGCAAGCGGTATAGACCTTTCTTCTATGGAAAAAATGCATATTGATTACTGGGTGCCAGAAGGTGTTACTAATGGATTGTTAGTCAAGATTGTAAATACAGTAGATAGTGGAGAAGCAGTAGCTTCTTTAGGAACCACTGTCGGTGGTTCTTGGCAAAGTATTGAAGTAGATATGTCAGTGTTTAATGCAGGGAATCTTTCAAACAAAAATAAAATAACTCAAATTTTAATAGACGTATTAGAACTAGAGGGAATAAGTGCAGTTTACATCGATAACTTTTACTTTTATAAAAATTAAACAATGATTATGAAAAAATTTAAAAAATTTTATATAATTCTAATTTCTTTAATGACAGCTTTCTATGGTTGTCAAGAAAATGAATATCAATTTGGAGATATTATTGCTCCAAGTTCAAATCGTTATTAATGCGGAGATTAGTCGGTCAAGATGTTAATGATCCTGATTTAGCAAATGGAGATGGTAGTGGTATCGTGAATTTTACAGCAACGGCAGACAATGCGTCTTCTTATGTTTATTACTTTAATGGAGTTGCAGAAGCTTCACCATCAGGTATTTTCTCAAAAAGATTTTCTAAAGTTGGTACAAACATATATACAGTTGTTGTAAAAGCAAATAGTACAGGTGGTGTTTCAACTACTAAATCTATGGATATTGAAGTATACAGTTCTTTTACAGATGTAGAAGCTGAAAACTTTTTAAGTGGTGCTAATATCGGTGATAGTAAAAAATGGTACTGGCAAGCAGATGTAGATCTGCATGTTGGTTTAGGGCCAGTTTCGGATGATTATGGAAATGGAGAATTTTCTTATGAAGCATGGTGGAATGATATTAAGGCTTGGGATTCAGAAAAAGCGTGTATGTATGACAATGAATTTGTATTTACAAGAACAGCTAGATGGTCTTACGTTTGAACAAACTGTAGGCCCTGCTTTTGTTCCAGCTGACTTATGCTGGTGTTATAGGTGTTGTAGGACGATCAATGTCATGAGAAACAGTTGCTACAAACATGTTTGGTATAAAAAGTGTTTCTTTTGGACCCTCAACATCAAAAGCTGCTTTAGAAGGGACTTATGGTATAGATGCACAAGGAAACCAAAACCATATAGAGGAACTACTTTTGATATTTCTGATGGAGGTTTTATGGGTTGGTTAGTGGGTTCTAGCAAGTACGATATAATTTCTGTTTCTGATGATGAATTAATTGTTAGAATAATTGAGTCTACGGGAGATGGTCTAGCATGGTACCATAAATTCACATCTACAAAACCTTCGCAAGACGCTAGCTATGCGTATAACGATTTAGTTTGGGAAGATGATTTCAATACAGACGGCGCACCCGATGCTACAAATTGGACCTACGATCTAGGTGCAGGAGGTTGGGGTAATGGTGAAGTACAAACATATACAAATTCAGCAGAGAACGCGAAAGTATTAGATGGCTCTTTAATTATAACAGCTAAAGCTGATGGTAGTGGTGGTTATACTTCTGCGAGATTAAAATCTCAAGGATTACGTAAATTTACTTATGGTAGAATTGAAGTAAGAGCAAAATTACCTGCATCAGCAGGTACTTGGCCAGCAATTTGGATGCTAGGTTCTAATAATCCTACTGTTAGTTGGCCATATTGTGGCGAAATTGATATTATGGAACAAACAGGTGCTAACAAAGAGACTACTTTAGGTACTCTTCATTGGTATAATACGACTGCAAGTGCTAATGCAAGTTATGGTGAAACTACTGCTGTTGCAGATGCTTCCTCTGATTTTCATTTATATACCGTAGAATGGTCAGATACTTCAATAAAAATATATTTAGATGATGTTAGCTTTTTTGAAATGGCCAATGATAGTACTTTACCATTTAATGCAGATTTCTTTATGATATTAAATATTGCAATGGGTGGTACTTTGGGAGGAGATATTGATCCAAGTTTTACAGAAGATACTATGGAAATTGATTATGTAAAAGTCTTTCAATAAAAAATAGTTCATAACTCAAGGTCATTTATTTAATAGATGACCTTTTTTTATTAGATGACATTTTTAGGATATTGTAACGAAAGGAGTCAATTAAAAAAAGACTTTATAACTGAAATTCACATGCTCAATTTTGAGTGAATTAGAAAAGTATTTAATAATAGTAACTGGATATAATTATGAGAAACAAGGTTTTAGCCTTACTGTTTTTATGTATTTCATGTACACTGTATTCTCAGAATTACAAAGTAATTGTTGAGAAAAGTGACCAAGGCATGAAGCTTCTCGTTGATGGAAACGATTTCATGATAAATGGTATGAATTGGGATTATGTTCCAATTGGTAAAAACTATGAATACAGTCTTTGGAAGCAATCAGATGAATTGATTAGAGCCGCTTTAGATGCTGAAATGAGTCTCTTAAAGAACATGGGCGTTAATACCATTAGAGTGTATACAGGTATGCAGCCTAAATGGATTACTTATGTTTATGAAACATACGGAATTTACACAATGCTAAACCATACGTTTGGTAGATATGGCTTAACAATAAATGGAGTTTGGACACCAGTTACTGCATATAAAGATCCTAAAACTAAGATTTTGCTATTGTCAGAAGTTACAGCAATTGCCAAGGAGTATAAGGATACCCCAGGATTGTTATTGTTTCTATTAGGAAATGAAAATAATTACGGTTTGTTTTGGTCAGGAGCAGAAACAGAAGATTTTCCAGAGGGTGATGAAAAGAAAAAATTTATAGGTGAACGTCTTGGTAGACCAATGTATAAATTGATGAATGACGCAGCTATTAAAATGAAATCGATAAATAATAATTTACCAATTGCTATTTGTAATGGTGATTTGTTGTTTGTAGAAATTATTGCTGAGGAATGTACGGATATAGATATTTACGGAACCAATATGTACCGTGGTAAATCGTTTACAGATGCTTTTGAAAAAGCGAAAAAGGAATTAGACATGCCAATTTTATTTACAGAATTTGGTGCAGATGCTTTTAATGTAATATCCAATAAAGAAGACCAAGAAATGCAAGCATTTTATATGGTAGAGAACTGGAAAGAAATTTATCAAAATGCTGCAGGCTTGGGTAAATCTGGAAATGCAATTGGTGGGTTTACATTTCAATTTTCAGATGGATGGTGGAAATATGGGCAAACAAAAAATTTAGATGTACACGATAACAATGCTTCTTGGTTTAACAGAGGCTATAATTTAGATGTAAAAGGTATTAATAGTAGTAATAATAATATGAATGAAGAGTGGTTTGGAGTTTGCGCTAAGGGCCCAACTAATTCAAAAGGTTTGTATACTTTATACCCAAGAGCGGCCTATTTTGCTTTGCAAGAGGTACATCAGTTAAACCCATTTCTAAAAGAAATGAATTTAACTATTATTTCTGAACATTTTAAAAAGATAAGATTAAAAAAACATGTTTTAAAGGCTAAAGAACAGATGGCGACCTTGTTGAAAAATGAGTAGCACCGCATATTTTATGTAATACGTATATAATTTTAATAAAAACCTCTTTAAAATAAATGTAGAGGTTCATAGAAGAACAATTTTAATGACAAAAAAGACTATTTTTTTAGGAAAAAATAAAGCAGATTTTCAATCGCAAGAGGTAAAAGGTGAAATGATTCACTTTGAAAATGAAACCTATTATAAGATTGCTAATAGTAATGAAATGAGACCGTTCTTTATGAGTATTGTTTCAGACTCAAATCATTGGATGTTTATTTCAAGTAATGGAGGTCTTACTGCAGGTAGAAAAAACAGTGAGTATTCATTGTTTCCTTATTATACAGACGATAAAATTACAGAAGCTGCTGATGTTACAGGAAGTAAATCTATTTTTCAGGTTTCAAAAAACGGAAATATTTATTTATGGGAACCTTTTTCACAAAGACAAATTGGCTTGTATGAAACAAGACAAAATTTATATAAAAACAGTTTTGGAAATAAAGTTATTTTCGAAGAAATTAATGAGGATTTAGGAATTACTTTTAGATATCAGTGGAGTTCCACAGATACCTATGGTTTTGTGAAAAAATCGACTTTAATAAATAATTCATCAGAAAAAGTACAAGTTACATTTTTAGATGGATTACAAAATATTATTCCTTCAGACGTTGAGACAGATTTACAAAACTCTAGAAGTAATTTAGTAGATGCTTACAAGAAAAGTGAATTACAACTTGCATCTGGTTTAGGAGTTTATGCTTTAAGTGCAATAATTGTAGACAAAGCAGAGCCTAGCGAAGCTTTAAAAGCAAATATTGTTTGGTCTTTAGGTATCGAAAATCCAACATATTTATTATCATCATTACAATTAGATAACTTTAGAAGAGGAAAAGAAATACATCAAGAAGTAGATGTAAAAGCAGAAAAAGGGGCTTATTTTATTAGTGCTGATATCACCTTAGATGCAAATGAAACGAAGGAATGGCGTTTTGTTGCAAATGTAAATCAAACAATAGGCGCTATTGAAATACTTTCTAAAGCAATATTAAATGATGAAAAGTTATTAAATAGTATTGAGGAAGATATTGAATTAGGTACTAAAAAACTAATTGCTTTAACTGGCGCTGCTGACGGTTTACAAGTAACAGAAGATCCTTTAATTGGTACAAGACATTTTGCAAATACACTTTTTAACTTAATGAGAGGTGGTACTTTTGATGATGATTATACTATTGAAAAGCAGGATTTTATAAAATACATAGGAAAGGCAAACAAAAAAGTAATTAAGAAGAAAGAAACGTTGTTAAATGATTTACCAGAATTATTTAAACTAAACACCATTCTTGAGATTGCAGAGAAAGATGAAGATCAAAACTTTAAAAGACTTTGTTTTGAGTATTTACCATTAAAGTTTAGTAGAAGACACGGAGACCCAAGTAGGCCTTGGAATAAGTTTTCTATCAATACAAAAAATGAAATAGACGGTTCTAAAATTTTAGATTATGAAGGAAACTGGCGTGATATCTTCCAAAATTGGGAAACGCTAGCACATTCATATCCTGCATTTATAGAAAGTATGATTCATAAGTTTTTGAATGCAACTACTTTTGATGGTTACAATCCTTATAGAGTTACAAAAGATGGTTTTGATTGGGAAATTATAGAAGAAAATGATCCTTGGTCTTATATTGGGTATTGGGGAGATCATCAAATAATTTATTTATTAAAATTCTTAGAATTTATAGAAAATCATTATCCAAATCAATTAGAAAAAAGATTTTCTGAAGACATTTTTGTATATGCAAATGTGCCTTATAAGATAAAAGATTACCAAAGTATTTTAGCAAACCCTAAAGATACTATTGAGTTTGATCATGATTTAGATGCTAAAATTCATCAAAAGAAAGAAGAATTAGGTGCAGATGGTGCATTGTTAAGAGATGAAAATTTCTTTATTTATAAAGTAAACTTAATAGAAAAATTATTAGCTACTGTTTTAGCGAAGGTTTCTAACTTTATTCCTGAGGGCGGAATTTGGATGAATACGCAACGTCCGGAATGGAACGATGCAAACAACGCTTTAGTGGGTAACGGTGTTTCTATGGTAACGCTAAATTATTTAAATCGTTTTATAAACTTCTTTGAAAATTTAGTTGAAAAATCTGCAACTGAAGAAGTTGAAATTTCATCAGAATTAGCAACATTTTTTAATACTGTAGTAGCAACTTTTAATCAAAATAAAAATATTCTTTCGGGGCCTGTTTCAGACATTGATAGAAAAACAGTTTTAGATGGTTTAGGGGAAGCAGGAAGTGTGTATAGATCTACTATTTATGAAAATGGTTTCTCTAGCGAAAGAAGTACTATTACAAAAACAGCCCTGTTAGCCTTCTTTTCAATTACAAAAGAATATTTAGAGCATACAATTAAAGCAAACAAACGTTCAGATAATTTATACCATGCGTATAATTTAATGACCATAGAAAATGATGCAGAAGTATCTGTTTCTTATTTACCTGAAATGTTAGAAGGACAAGTTGCTGTTTTAAGTGCAGGTTATTTATCTTCTAAAGAAGCTTTAGATGTTTTAGACGGAATGAAAGCAAGTGCTTTATTTAGAGAAGATCAATACAGTTATATTTTATATCCAAATAAAGAATTGGCACGTTTTGATGAGAAAAATGTTATTTCTAAAACGGCAGTAGCACACTCTAAATTATTAACAAAGTTAATAAGTGACGATAATACTCAAATTATCAATCAAGATGTTGCAGGGAAGTACCACTTTAATGCCAATTTTAATAATGCAAATAGCTTAAAAGAAGCTTTTGAAGATTTACCTCAAGTATATTCAGACTTGTTAGAAGATGAATCAAAATTAGTATTAAATATTTTTGAAGAGGTTTTTAATCATAAGGCATTTACAGGTAGATCTGGAACTTTCTTTGGTTATGAAGGTTTAGGCTCTATATACTGGCACATGGTTTCAAAGTTATTATTAGCAGTGCAAGAAAACTGTTTAATAGCGGTTCAAAATAATGAAAGTGATGTTATAATAGGAAAACTTTTTGATCATTATTATGAGATTCAGGCGGGTGTTGGAGTACATAAGTCTCCAGAATTATATGGTGCGTTTCCAACAGATCCATATTCACATACACCAGGAGGAAAAGGTGCACAGCAGCCAGGAATGACAGGTCAAGTGAAAGAAGATGTGTTAAGCAGAATAGGAGAGCTTGGTGTTTTTGTAAGAGCAGGTAAAATTATTTTTAATCCAAGATTATTAAGAGCATCTGAGTTTTTGAAGACTCCGAAAACTTTTGAATATACAGCAATTAGTAAGGAAGATAATACAATTGAGTTAAGTGAAGGTTCTCTGGGTTTTACGTATTGCCAAGTGCCAGTTGTATATAAGAATACACCTGCACAAGGTGTTAAAATATTTTATGCTGATGGAAGTGTAAAAGAACTAAAAGACCTAATTCTTGATGAAAGTACTTCAAAATTAGTTTTTGAAAGAACGGGAACAGTAGCTAAAATTGAAGTTTCCGTAAAGAAGTAAGTATTCATTGAAAATCAAACATGAAAATAAGTTTTAAGATATTTATAGCGGTTATTGCATTCAATTTTTTTGTTGGTTGCAATTCTAAAAATAAAGTAAAGTTAGAGCCGGTTCTAAAGCCAGTAATGACAGCAGCTACAATTTTAGGAAACTCTGACTATTTAGCAATTTCATATGGAGGTTATAGACATGTAGATCATGATATAGAGCCTACTATAGAAGAATTGAAAGAAGATATGAAGTTGTTAGCCGCAATGGGAATAAAAATTCTTAGAACTTATAAAGTGCATTTACCGCAAGCGTCTAATTTACTTACCGCTATTTCAGAATTAAAAATGGAAGATGCCAGTTTTGAAATGTATGTTATGTTAGGTGCATGGATAGATTGCAAAAATGCATGGACAGATTTAGAGCCAGATCATGAGAATGAAAGTGAAAGAAACGCAGTAGAAATTGCTACTACTGTAGCATTGGCTAAACAATACCCAGATATTGTAAAAGTAATTGCGGTGGGTAATGAAGCCATGGTAAAATGGGCAGCAAGTTATTATGTGCAGCCCAATGTTATTTTAAAATGGGTACATCATTTACAAGAGCTGAAAAAATCAGGAGTACTTTCTAAAGATTTATGGATTACCAGTTCAGATGATTTTTCATCTTGGGGTGGTGGCGGTGCTGAATATCATACACCAGATTTAGAAAAATTAATAAAAGCAGTAGATTATATCTCTATGCATACGTACGCATATCATAATTCTCATTACAACCCAGTTTTTTGGGAAGTTCCTGATGCTGAAAAAGAATTTTCAGATATTGAAAAAGTAGATAGCGCAATGTTACGCGCAAAATCATTTGCTATGACGCAGTACAACAGTGTAAAAAACTATGTGGCTTCTTTAGGTATTCATAAACCTATACATATTGGAGAGTCTGGTTGGGCAACAAAGTCAAATGGTTTTTATGGACAAAATGGATCTAGGGCAACAGATGAATACAAACAAGGCTTGTATTATCAACATATTAGAGAATGGACAAATAAAGAAGAGATCTCTTGCTTTTATTTTGAAGCTTTTAATGAACAATGGAAAGATGCAGGAAATCCTTTAGGTTCAGAGAATCACTTTGGTTTGATAAATTTTGAAGGGGAAGCGAAGTATCCACTTTGGGAAGCAGTAGATGCTGGTGTTTTTGACGGTTTAACCAGAAATGGTAAAACAATCACAAAAACATATAGTGGAGATAAAACACTTTTAATGAAAGATGTTTCAGTTCCGAATACAGATTATAAAAGATAAAATTAACCATATGAAATTGAATATTTATTTTTCTTTTTTCTTTTTATTAGTAATGAGTTGTGGTCAAAAAAACAACAATTTAGAGTTAGAGGTTTATGAAACTTCAGAATCTGGAAATAAGTTAACAAAAATTTCTAAGTTTATTGTTACTGAAAATATAGCCACAATTAAATTAGACTTGAAAGAAAAGCGCCAAACAATTACTGGGTTTGGAGGATCTTTTACAGAAGCATCTGCATCATTACTAAATCGTTTAAGTCAAAAAAATAGAGATACAATTATACAAGCATACTTTTCAGAGCAAGGAGCTAATTATTCTTTAACAAGAACCCATATGAACTCTTGTGATTTTTCATTGAGTCAATACTCATACGCTCCAGTGGCAGAGGATATGGACTTAGAACACTTTACAATTGAAGAGGACAGAGGAGACATTATTCCAATGATAAAAGATGCAATGAAAGCATCTAAAGATGGATTTAAAATTTTGGCATCACCTTGGACAGCTGCTCCTTGGATGAAAGATAATAACAAGTGGGTTGGTGGCAAGCTGCTTCCAAAATACTATGATACTTGGGCATTGTTTTTCTCTAAATATGTTTCAGCATACAAAAAAGAAGGAATTGATATTTGGGGTTTTACGGTTGAAAATGAACCTTTAGGAAATGGAAATAACTGGGAAAGTATGCATTATTCCCCTGATGAAATGACAAACTTTGTGCAGCAGCATTTAGGACCAAAATTGGAGGCAGATGGGCATACGGCAAAGATTTTAGGATACGATCAAAACAGAGAGCATTTAAAAGAATGGGTAGATTCTCAGTTTAAGAATACAGCTACCTCAAAATATTTTGACGGTACTGCGATACATTGGTATGCAAGCACATATGAGGTATTTCCAAAAGAATTGCAGTATGCACATAACAAAGCACCAAATAAATATTTAATTCAGTCTGAAGCTTGTATCGATTCAGAAATTCCAAAGTGGAAAGATGATGCATGGTATTGGAAAAAAGAAGCAACGGATTGGGGCTGGGATTGGGCACCAGAAGAAGACAAGTATTTACATCCTAAATATGCACCAGTGAATCGATATGCGAGAGATATTATAGGTTGTTTAAATAATTATGTAGATGGTTGGATAGATTGGAATATGGTTTTAGATACACAAGGTGGACCAAATTGGTTTAAAAATTGGTGTTTGGCTCCTGTAATAGTAGATCCAGAAAAGGATGAAGTCTATTTTACACCATTGTATTATACATTAGCTCATTTTAGTAAATACATACGGCCAGGAGCAACCGTAATTGCATTAGAAAATTCAGACAAAGATTTACAAGCAACTGCAGCACAAAATATAGATGGAGCAATTTCTGTGATTGTTTTTAATGAAGGAAAAATAAAAAAGAATTTTAAAATCCTTTTAGGAGATAAAGAAACTTCAATTAGTATTAACCCACAAGCTATTCAAACAATAGTGATACCAACAAAAAATTAATTAAATGTCAAATACAAAGAAAGTACATTTTGGTCAAAAAGTAGCATTTGGTTTAGGAATGCTAGCCAACCAAATGTTTCCTGCTGCAATGGGAATATTTTTTGTTGTTTTGGTCAGAAGATCTTGGCTTTTCAACAACCTTATGTGGGCCGTTTTATATTTTGCCCAAGATTGTTTGATGCAATTACAGATCCTATTATGGGCTTTATTTCAGACAATACAAAATCTACGCTGGGGTAGAAGAAGACAGTATGTTTTATTGGTAGCTTTCATAATGGGAATCTCCTTTATTATTATGTGGCAGCTTTATAAAGACAACGGTTTAGATTATAATTTCTACTTACTTTCTGTTTATGGTCTCTCTAATTTTCTATTTTGGACTGACAATTTTTAGTGTTCCATACGTAGCTATGGGATATGAAATGAGTGATGATTTTCATGAACGTACAAATATTATGGCTGTTGCTCAATGGATCGGTCAATGGGCTTGGGTAATTGCACCTTGGTTTTGGGTGATTATGTATGACCCAGATTGGTTTGCATCAGGTGAAGTAGCAACAAGATCTTTAGCAGCTTGGGTTGGTGTAATTTGCATGGTTTTAGCAATGGTACCTGCTTTATTTATAAAAAGTAAATCAACATTAGAGAGAAGATTATGAGCCTTTAAATACGAAGAATATTGGAAATAGTTTAAGACTATTATTCGTAATTTTAAGGAAGCTTTTAAAATACCAGCTTTTAGAAAATTATGTTATGCTACGTTTTTAATTTTTAATGCTTTTAATACTTGCAGGGTTTTCATTTTTTATAATTGTATTATTATATGTTTAATGGAGATGCTGGAAGCAGCAGGCTGTGGCCAACGCTTTATGGAAGTGTAGGTGCGTTGATTACTACTTTTTCTGTGATTCCTGTTATTGCTAAGATGTCTAAAAAAATGGGTAAAAAGAAAGCTTTTTTAGTTTCGCAATCCATTTCAATTATTGGTTATATTCTATGCTTTGGTTTTTATTTATTCCAGGAAAACCGTACTTATTCTTATTTGCATTGCCTTTCTTTCTCATTTGGTATTGGAGGATTATTTACCTTAATGATGTCTATGACTTCAGATGTTATAGATTTAGATGAATTGAATACAGGAAAAAGAAGAGAAGGTATTTTTGGTGCAATTTATTGGTGGATGGTAAAATTTGGGTTTGCAATTGCAGGGCTATTAACAGGTGTAATTATGGGCTTTGTAGGTTTTGATCCTGGTGCGGCAACGCAACCTGAAGGCGCTATAACTGGACTTCGATTGTTTTATTCTGGATTGCCTATTGCTAGGAACGTTATTGCAATTTACATTATGCGGAGACTATGATTTAACAGAAGAGAAAGCAAGAGAAGTAAGTGCTAGCATTAGAAAAAAGAAATACTTTAAAAGAGTAATGTTTTTTTAAGGTTTATTCTTAACATATAGACTGAGAACTCTTTTAGTTTACTCTAATTTATTTAACGATCCAAAGAAAAATAATATATTTTACTATTAAAAGAAGAGATTTCAATATATGGAAATCTCTTTTTTATTATTTTTAGTATGATATTTATTTTAAAAGCAATATTTTTAGATGATAGCTGCCTTATTATAAAACCACAATTTAAAATAAGTATATAATCGATATTTCTTATGAAAATCTTTAAATTGTTTTTATTCATTGCAGTGCTTTCTACTGTTTTGTTTTCTTGCTGTACTACTTCAAAAGAGATTTGAATTCCAAAGAATTAATTCGTGGTTTTTACTTATTAAAATCAATAAAACAGGTATTTGTTTTAATAATATAATCATATAGACTGAAACATTAAACCATATATACTATAATCAAATGTGCAGTGGAGGCGGAGTTGCTATAGTTGCTATTAATAAGTATGCTATTCTAGATATTTTAGTATAGGAAATTATTATGGTGTTGAAATAGAAATAACTAGATATGATGCTGGCAATGAACTAATGTTATTAGGAAAGGGTAGAAGTAATTTTACTCCAGTAAATACAATTACAAATAATATTAACTTATCTAAATATTTAAGGTTTATTACTAATTTAAAGATAAAAGTTGATTATGTTTTATTGATTTCTTCAAACTAAGATTCTTTGGATGTAGCCAAACATTAAATTATTATACTACTTTTTATTTATTTTGTATTTGTTCAATTATATATTTTTAATTTAAAGTACAACATTACCAATACATTTATTTTTTATTCGATTATAAATTACTTCAAAGACCTTACCTTAGCATTTTTTTTTTACAAGTATTACTTGTTCTTGCTAATAATATTTAAAAATATCTCTATTTATTTGTGATGTATGTATTTTGTATAGGTATTTAATACTATTAAAATAATATATGTTTAATATATTGCGAATGCAATAATACTATTAATTTCTATAATATTTTAACTTAAACAATTTTATGATGAAAAAATTTACTCTATTATTAATTCTTTTAACAAGTTTTGCTGGTTTTTCGCAAACTGTTTTAGAAGATTTTGAGTCAACATTACCTGCTTCAGCTTTAGTTGAAGATTTAGGAACAGCTGTAACAGTAGTTCCAGATCCTGCAACAAGTGGAACTAACGGTAATGTTCTAAAGGTAGTAACCAGTGACGGTACTACTGCCCAAACCTACCAGAATGCTCAATATTTCTTTCAAAATGACGGGCTTGATCTAAGTACAACCAACAAAGTTGTAACTATAGATGTTTATTCTGAAATTGCCACAAGTATTTTAGTAAAAGTAGAAGATGCTATCGGTGGAGCGGTTGCCAAACAAACTGATGCAAGTCATGATGGTGCTGGATGGCAAACTCTCTCTTTTAATTTTGATACAGCCAATGCTGTTTATGGAAGACTGGTTATTTTTCCTCTGTGGAATGGTGTTGATGATTTTGATACTAAAAGCGTAACAACAACCTATTATGACAATATAACTGGTATTGCATACGCGCCTCCAGCTCAAAATATTACAGTTTCTGTAGATATTTCAGAAACTGCTGGTGGGGTTACTATTAGAGTGTACAATGCTGAATTAGAAGGTTTTGATGAGATCGCGGCAACTATAGACCCAAATGATTCAAACAAGTTTAGCCATACATTTCCTGCAGGTGTAACCTCAGCAACTTATGCTTGGAGGCTTTATCCTAATGCTACTCCAACTGATGAAAGTTTAGTTTCTCTTGTAGGAGGTGGTGCAATAGAAAACAATTTAGCAGCAACTTTAGGAGCTAATAACGGTATCGATTCAAATTATGCAGATTACTGTAATAGAACTGTTACCTCTACAACTGGTAATTATGTAGCGCCAACATTCTACTTTAATTCATTCAGACAAGTAGGAGTAACTTACACAGAATTAGTACTTACTGCTGCTTCAGGTGATAATGTAGTTATAGATTACAGTTTAAATGATTTTGATGAAAACCATGGTCCTGGTGCAACAGATAACGGAGACGGAACTTACACGGTAATTGTAGACCCATCATCTACTTTTGAGTACATGTGGAATAACTTAACGGTTGGAAGAGAGGATCTATTATCTTGTACTGACGGAGTTGGTGTTAAGACAGATAATGCTACTTATGCAAATAGAACGCATGCAGCTGGTGAAAATAAAGCAGATACTTTTAACGTTTGTCCTGTAGCATCTCAAACAATTACAGTTTCTGTTGATGTTTCAGAATTTGATGGAGATCCTGGTGTTAATATTGCAGTTTATAACGGAACCGGTTTTGATGAATATACCACAACTGTAGATACAACTAATCCAAACAAATACAGCTACACATTCGCTGATGGTGTAACCACAGCAACATATTATTGGGTAACATATACTGGTCCATCAGGTGTTGGAGAAAGTTTAGTTTCTCTTGTAGGAGGTGGTGCAATAGAAAATAATCTAGCCGCTACTTTAGGAGTTAATAACGGTATCGCTTCAGATTATGCAAATTACTGTAATAGAACAGTTACATCTGACACGGGTGTTTATGTAGCGCCAACATTTTATCATAATTCATTCAGACAAGTAGGAGTAACTTACACAGAATTAGTGCTTACTGCTGCCTCAGGTGGTAGTTATGCTATAGATTACAGTATCAACAATTTTGATGAATACCATGGTCCTGGTGCAACAGATAACGGAGACGGAACTTACACGGTAATTGTAGACCCATCATCTACTTTTGAGTACATGTGGAATAACTTAACGGTTGGAAGAGAGGATCTATTATCTTGTACTGACGGAGTTGGTGTTAAGACAGATAATGCTACTTATGCAAATAGAACGCATGCAGCTGGTGAAAATAAAGCAGATACTTTTAACGTTTGTCCTGTAGCATCTCAAACAATTACAGTTTCTGTAGATGTTTCAGAATTTGATGGATCACCTGGAGTAAATATTGCAGTTTATAACGGAACCAGTTTTGATGAGATACCGGCAACTGTAGACCCAAATGATGGAAACAAATTTAGCCACACATTTGATAATGGTGTAACATCAGCAACATATTATTGGGTAACATATACTAGTTCAACTGGTGTTGGAGAAAGTTTAGTTTCTCTTGTAGGAGGTGGTGCAATAGAAAATAATCTAGCCGCTACTTTAGGAGTTAATAACGGTATCGCTTCAGATTATGCAAATTACTGTAATAGAACAGTTACATCTGACACGGGTGTTTATGTAGCGCCAACATTTTATCATAATTCATTCAGACAAGTAGGAGTAACTTACACAGAATTAGTGCTTACTGCTGCCTCAGGTGGTAGTTATGCTATAGATTACAGTATCAACAATTTTGATGAATACCATGGTCCTGGTGCAACAGATAACGGAGACGGAACTTACACGGTAATTGTAGATCCATCATCTACTTTTGAGTACATGTGGAATAACTTAACGGTTGGAAGAGAGGATCTATTATCTTGTACTGACGGAGTCGGTGTTAACACAGATAATACTACTTATGCAAATAGAACGCATGCAGCTGGTGAAGATAAAGCAGATACTTTTAACGTTTGTCCTTTAGTTCCTGAGGATCCTGCACCACAAAATGTTGTTCAAGATTTTGAAACTGGCACAGATGGTCTTGGAGAAGGATTTGGTGGCGCAGTAGCAGAAATAGTTGCAGATCCTGAAACTGGCGGAACAAGAGGGCAAGTTGCAAAGCTTACCGCTGCAGCAACAGGTGAGGTTTGGCAAGGAATCAATATTAATATTGAGTCTAATGTGCAGTTAACTAACTGATAAGACAATGAAGTTTAGATGTGTACTCGGAAACTGCTATTTCAATTGCCCCTAGAGTGCAAGGAGGCGTTGCTAATGCTCCAACTTCTACAGGAGTAGTTTCTCATACGGGTTCAGGTTGGGAAACATTAACTGTAACCTTTAACACAGGTTCAAATGGTGACGCTACGGCAGAAGGAGAATATGCAGAATTTGTAATTTATTATCTTTGGGATAACGGTTTTATAGCTCCAGCTATCGATAGGGTAATGTATGTCGATAATATTACTGGAATTATAGCTAAGACCTTAGTTCAAGATTTTGAAACTGGCACAGATGGTCTTGGAGAAGGATTTGGTGGTGCAGTAGCAGAAATAGTTGCAGATCCTGAAACTGGCGGAACAAGAGGGCAAGTTGCAAAGCTTACCGCTGCAGCAACAGGTGAGGTTTGGCAAGGAATCAATATTAATATTGAGTCTAATGTGCAGTTAACTACTGATAAAACAATGCGTTTAGATGTGTACTCGGAAACTGCTATTTCAATTGCCCCTAGAGTGCAAGGAGGCGTTGCTAATGCTCCAACTTCTACAGGAGTAGTTTCTCATACGGGTTCAGGTTGGGAAACATTAACTGTAACCTTTAACACAGGTTCAAATGGTGACGCTACGGCAGAAGGAGAATATGCAGAATTTGTAATTTATTATCTTTGGGATAACGGTTTTATAGCTCCAGCTGTTGATAGAATATTCTATGTAGATAATATAAAGGGTATTAGTACTGAAGCGGCTGTTGATACTTCGCTTCCAACAACTGCGGCTCCGTCACCCACTAATTCAGATGTTACTATTTTGAGTATTTATAACGATACAGGTAGTTTTACTGGTATCTCTCAAGTATGGTCTCAAGAATACGATTTTGGCACTAATCAAGGGAATAAAGATTTAGATCCTACAGAAGGCGTTAATAATGCTTTAAAAATGGATTTCTCAGCAACAGGTTATGGAGCAGGTGCAGCAGTTACTCCTCCAAATGCAGCTGGCGCTATTATGCGCCAGCTGGTGATGCGGGTGTTAATGGACACGAATTTAAATTTATAATTATAGGAGATGGTCAAGGTGGAAAAGATTATTTCTTTAAAACATCTGGAGGGGATGCGGTTATAGAATTCGATCAATGGGTAAGTATAGATATTCCTCTTTCTCACTACGAAGCTTTAGGTTTTACTAAAGATAAATTTCTTCAGTACAAATTAGGATCAACTTCAGATTTTTTCCAGTTTTATTTCGATAATTTATATTTTTATAAAGTAGCAACTGCAAGTGTAGATAAAAACAACTTGTTAAATGTTAGTTTGTCTCCAAGTCCAGCAAAAAATGAATTAAAGATTTCTGCAGAAAATAAGATAGATACGGCTTCTATATATAATATTTTAGGAAGAAAGGTAAAATCTTTTTCTGTAAATGCAAAGACTAGTAGTTTAGATGTTTCTAGCCTAAGTACTGGTATTTATATATTGAAGTATACATCGAATAATGTTGTCGGTTCAATTAAAAGACGATAGTAAAGAATCAACTTTTAAATTTTTAAAAACGCTCAAATTAATTTTGAGCGTTTTTTTTATACCCCATATTTTATTTAATAACATCAAAGGAATTTAATATCTTTATTTTTTAAAAATATAATCCAATTGAAAACTACTCTAAAATCTTTTTCTTTTTTATTCTGTTTATTGCTTGTTGCAAGTTGTTCTAACAAAGAAATAGGAAGTTCTAAGGCAAGTAATGCTTTAATACATGAAACAAGCCCTTATTTATTGCAACACGCCTATAATCCCGTAAATTGGAAAGCTTGGAATTCTGAAACGTTAGCACTAGCAAAGAAAGAGAATAAATTAATTGTTATTTCAGTAGGCTATTCTGCTTGTCATTGGTGTCATGTAATGGAAGAAGAGAGTTTTGAAAACGATTCTATTGCTAAAATTATGAATGCTAATTTTATTAGCATAAAAGTAGATAGAGAAGAAAGACCAGATGTAGATAAAGTATATATGAATGCTGTGCAACTCATGACAGGTAGTGGTGGCTGGCCTTTAAACTGTATTGCGCTTCCTGATGGGAGGCCCATTTTTGGTGGCACTTATTTTACGAAAGAGCAATGGTCTAAAGTATTAATTAGTATTTCTAAATTATATAAAGATTCTCCAGAGAAAGCAATTGCATTTGCAGAAAACCTAACCAAAGGAATTCAAGAATCTCAGTTAATTACTCTAAATAAAAAAACGCCAAATTTTGTAGAAAAAGACATTGTGGAGGCGGTGGATCTTTGGAAAACCCAGATAGACACAATTTATGGCGGATTTAAAGGTGCTCCTAAGTTTCCAATGCCAAATTCTTTAGACTTTTTATTAAGATATGGGTATCAGTTTAAGGATACAAAAGTAGCGGCATACCTAAACAATACATTAACAAAAATTGCCTATGGTGGTATTTATGATCCGATTGCCGGAGGATTTTCTAGATATGCTGTAGATGAAAAATGGCACATTCCCCATTTTGAGAAAATGTTATATGACAATGCCCAATTGGTAAGTATATACGCAAAAGCATATATAGTTAACAAAAACGATTTATATAAAGAGGTTGTTATAGCATCTTTAAATTTTATAAAAGAGGAACTAACAGCAGAGAATGGAGCATTTTACTCATCATTAGACGCAGATAGCAAAAATAAATTAGGAGAAAAGGAGGAAGGAGCCTTTTATGAATGGACGGAACCAGAGCTGCAATTAATTTTAGGAAGTGATTTTGAACTTTTTAAAGACTTTTATAATATTAATAGTTACGGTTTTTGGGAAAAGGATAAGTATGTTTTGATAAGAAATTCATCAAAAACAGCATTTGCTGCAAAACATAAACTATCATTATTTGCTTTAAATGATAAAATTAATACTTGGAAAAAAACTTTAAAAACTGCAAGAAATAAAAGAAGTAAGCCCAATTTAGATGATAAAGTACTAACTTCATGGAATGCATTAATGATACAAGGTTATGTAGATGCTTACCGTGCTTTTGGAAACTTAGAATATTTAGAAATGGCTCTTAAAAACGCTAATTTTATAATCGAAAAACAACGAAGAAGAGACGGAGGTTTGAATCGGAATTTTAAAAACGGATTTAGTACTATTAACGCATATTCAGAAGATTATGCGACAATAATACAGGCCTATATTTCTTTATATGAAGTTACCTTAGATGAAAAATGGTTGACCACTTCGAAAGAATTAATGCAGTATTTATTTGCCAATTTTTTTAATGAGAAGAATGGAATGTTTCATTTTACCTCTAAAAAAGACGAAAATTTAATTGCTAGAAAATATGAGGTAATTGACGGAGTGATACCAGCATCAAACTCATTAATAGCTAATAGCTTATTTAAATTAGGGCATTATTATAGCAATAATAAGTACTTAAAGACTGCAGAACAAATGCTAAACAATATAAAGGAAGATGTTAAAATAAGTCCAGGTAACTATAGTAATTGGCTCCATCTAATGACCAATTTTACAAAACCTTTTTATGAGGTTGTGGTAGCTGGTAATGAAGCTTTAGAAATAAATAAAAGTTTAATTAAAAACTATAGTCCTAATATTTTAATTGCAGGAACTTCAGAAGAAAATAATACAGTACCATTGTTAAGCTATAAATTTAACGAGGATGAAACGTTTATTTATGTTTGTGTAAACGGTACTTGCAAGAAACCAGAAGTAAATCTTGAAAAAGCACTATTAAATATTAAGAAATAATAATAGAAATATTCATTTTAAAGCGTTAGAAGAAGTATTTTTGCAGTATTAGAGGTTAAAGCATAAAATTAAGGCAGTATGGGAACATTAACAAATAACTACATATTTAAAGCATTAGAAAACTATCCGTACGATTTAGAAGAAGTTATGGAGGCGTTAAATTATGCCTTATCTGCTGATGATAAGAATACAATGGCCTTAACTTTAATGGGCAGAATGTATGCTGAAAAGCTTTATAAATACGAAGAAGCTATTGGTTACTTTAAATTAGCCTTAGCAGAAGATATTCGAGCTTTTGAGGTATATACACCTTATATTAACACGCTTTTATGGAATGAAGATTACAAAGAAGCAGAAGAGTTTATTGATTTTGGATTGACTGTAAAAGGATCTGATAAAGCCCTTTTATATTTAAAGAAAGCAAATTTATATGAGCAACTAAAGGATTACGAAAAAGCCTTAACCTTTATTAAATTAGCAAAAGAATATACGTTCAATTCAGACTTTATGGTAGACGTTAATCTTGAAAAAGATAGAATTAAGGGAAAAATGCCGGAGAAAAAGAAATCTAAATCTTTAAAAAACTCAAGCAAGTCTAAAAAAATAAAAGATAACGTTAAGAAATTATAAATATATTTTTAATTTAAAAGTATATTTTCTTTTATTCTAAAACAACGCTCTTCACCTAAATATAGCGGATTACCATATTTTTCAGACCAAAAACCGTCTAAAATATCTTTAGAAATACATCGATAGACCGCAACACCTTTATATATAGTATTTTCATCACCTTGATAGTTAAAGTTAAGTACTAAAATATTATCTCTAAAAAAACCAGTTCCAAATTGTTCCTGACTTTTATTTATCATCCACTTTGCGACAATTCTGTTTTTCTCATCTAAATTTAAATCTAGCGTTCCTTTGTATGTTTTTTTAGCTTCATCTTGATTGCTACCAAGTATTTGAAATTGTCCAACTAGATCTTCAATATTCATTTATTTGTGTATTTAATTACTGCAAAGATAGAAGAATTTGGTACTTTAATATTTAAAGTATTTCTATTTTATGTAAAATGATGAGCCATTATAATTTTAAAAATAGTTAAAAGAAATCATAATAATATAAACCTTAAAGAGTAAAGCGCTTTTAAATTCTTTCAAAGGATATTTAATCCAATGCGATATTTTGGTTTTAGAAATGAATAACTCTTATATTAGTAGTGCCTTAAATATTGACGGATTAAACAGTACTAGAAAATCTATTACTAAAGAATAAAGAGTCATTTTTTAGCTAGGAGAATAAAACAAGTATTTGGCAGATAGTTGTTTATATTTTAAGAATTCGTACGAACTGTAAAAAAATATCAAAAAAATAATAAAGCATTCATAAAATTATTCAAGAATGAGAACGGATAAAATTTTAATAACAGGTGCTGGTGGACAGTTGGGCACTGTTTTGACAAAGCAACTGCAAGAGAAACATGGTTTTGACAATGTAATTGCATCAGATTTAAGGCTAAATTCAAGTTTTGAGGGCTGTTTTGAAGTTTTAGATGTTACAAATTTTGACGCCCTAAAGAACTGTGTATTAAAGAATGAAATTACTCAAATATACCATCTCGTTGCAATTTTATCTGCGAAGGGAGAAGAAGCTCCCCTAAAAACATGGGATATAAATATGGGTTGTTTATTTAATGTATTAGAGGTTTCAAGATTATGTAAAATAGATAAAATATTTTATCCAAGTTCTATTGCTGTGTTTGGTGATAATATAGAAATGGACAATACACCGCAATCACCAAACCTTACGCCGTTAACGGTTTATGGCATTAGTAAAGCTTCAGGAGAGAATTGGGTAAATTATTATTGGAGCAAGTATGGTCTAGATATTCGCTCAATAAGATATCCAGGGGTTGTAGGGTATCAATCTTTACCAGGCGGCGGAACAACAGATTATGCGGTAGATATTTTTCACAAAGCTATTAGAGAAAAAGAAGTGTTTAGCTGTTTTTTAAAGGCTTCAACGCAATTACCTCTAATTTTTATAGATGACGCTATAAGAGCAACTATAGAATTAATGGATGCTCCCGCCAAAAATATAAAGGTAAGAACATCTTATAATTTAGCCGGTTTTACTTGTACCCCAGAAGAACTTTATAACGCTATAAAACAGGTATATCCAGACTTTAAAATAACTTATAATCCTGATTTTAGACAAGATATAGCAGATTCTTGGCCGAATAGTATTGACGATAGTTCAGCAATAAATGATTGGAATTGGAAACCTAAATTTGATTTAGAATCTATGACTAACGTTATGATAAAAGAATTAAAGAAAAAATTTAAAGCAACAATAGTTTAAAAGAATACATATGTACGGAAGAATTAAAGAGCATCTACAACAAGAAATACAAAGTATAAAAAGTAATGGTTTATTTAAAGAAGAGCGCATTATAACATCGTCACAAGATGCGGTTATTAAAGTTTCTACTGGAGAGGAAGTTATTAATTTTTGTTCCAATAACTACTTAGGTTTATCTAACAATAAAGAGGTTGTGCAAGCAGCAAAAGACACCTTAGATTCTCATGGTTTTGGAATGTCTTCTGTCCGTTTTATTTGTGGTACCCAAGATATTCATAAAAGTTTAGAAGTAAAAATAGCAGAATTCTTTCATTGTGAAGATACGATTCTATACGCAGCGGCTTTTGACGCCAATGGAGGTGTTTTTGAACCATTATTGTCTAAGGAAGATGCTATTATTTCAGATTCACTAAACCATGCATCTATTATAGATGGAGTGCGTTTATGCAAAGCTGCTAGATATAGATATGCAAACAATAATATGGAAGATTTAGAAGCGCAGTTAATTGCGGCTAATAAAGAAAATCCTCGATTTAAAATTATTGTTACAGACGGTGTATTTTCCATGGATGGCGTGGTTGCCAAATTAGATAAAATATGCGATTTAGCAGATAAATATGACGCTTTAGTAATGGTAGATGAATGCCATGCTTCTGGCTTTATTGGTAAAACAGGACGTGGAACTATAGAGTTAAAAAATGTACTTGGCAGGGTAGATATTATTACTGGAACATTGGGAAAAGCTTTAGGTGGGGCAATGGGAGGTTTTACAACAGGTAAAAAAGAAATTATAGAAATATTACGTCAACGCTCTAGACCATATCTGTTTTCAAACTCTTTAGCGCCAACAATAGTTGGAGCTTCATTAAAGGTTTTTGAAATGATAGAAAATGACACTTCTTTACGCGACAAGTTAGAAGAAAATACCACTCTTTTTAGAACAAAAATGGAAGCAGCTGGTTTTGATTTAGTAGGTGCAGATGCTGCAATTGTGCCAGTAATGTTGTACGATGCTAAACTGTCTCAAGTTATGGCAAATCAATTATTAGAAGAAGGCATTTATGTGATTGGTTTTTTCTTTCCGGTTGTGCCAAAAGACAAAGCAAGAATAAGAGTGCAATTATCTGCAGCGCATACAAATGAACATATAGACAAAGCTGTAAACGCATTTATTAAGGTTGGAAAAAAATTAAAAGTTATTAATTAATGCGATAAAGCTCACATAAAAATTAATTATAGATGTGTAACACGAAACCAACATTAGTAATTTTAACTGCAGTAATGGGGAGCCGGTAAAATAGTAACTGTGGTTATGAATAAAACAGATGCTAAAATGGGTTACAAACTTATTGTAGGCAATAGTGAAACATTTTTAGAAATAGAACCGCGCGCTATGCAGACTATTATTTACTAAATTTACTTTTTTAAATTCAAAAAAAACATGAATAATAAGACATACACCATTTTTATAAGTTTTATAGTTGCACTAGGAGGATTCCTTTTTGGCTTTGACGCAGGAATTATTTCTGGAGTAATGTCTTTTGCCGGACCTGAGTTTGATTTAAGTGAAATACAAGCTGGTTGGGTAGTTAGTGCTCCTTCATTTGCAGCAATGTTTGCGATGCTTTTCTCAGGACGCATAAGCGATTTAATTGGACGAAAGAAAACACTTATTTTTGTTGCTTTTCTATATGCAATTTCTGCAATGTTATCTGCTATGGCAGGTTCTTATGAAATGCTATATATCGCAAGAATTATTGGAGGTATTGCATTTGGTGCGGCATTGGTTTTAGCACCAATTTATATTGCAGAAATTTCAACAGCAGAAAATAGAGGCAAGTTGGTTTCTTTGCAACAACTAAATATTGTTTTTGGTTTTTTTGCGGCATTTTTAAGCAATTATTTTTTCAATAAATACAACACAATCGATAGTGCATTTTTAACTGATGAAAACGTTTGGAGATGGATGTTAGGAGTAGAGTTAATTCCTGCAATTATATACTTTGTTTTCTTGTTTTTTGTTCCTAAAAGTCCGCGTTGGTTGTATTTAAATAAAGATTTTGTAGAAGCAAAAAAAGTTTTAATTAAAATTCATGGTGTTGATCGCGGAAGTATAGAGATTGCTGCGATCGAAAAAAATATACATTCAGATGAAAATAAATCTAAATTAAAAATTAAAGATTTGTTAAAATCATCATTACGTTTTATTTTAGTAATAGGTTTAGTTGTTGGTGTATTGCAGCAAATAACGGGTATAAATGCAGTGTATTTCTATGCAACTTCTATATTTAAACAAACAGGTATTGGAACAGATGCTGCTTTCTCATCAGGAGTTTTATTAAGTACAATTTCAGTAATTTTTACTTTTGTAGCTATTTATTTAATTGATAGAATGGGCAGAAGACCATTGTTGTTAATTGGTACCGCGGGTATTGCAGTTAGTCTATTGGTATGTGCTTATGGTTTTAATGAGGCAACATATCAATTATCAAAAGAAGAAATCAATCAATTTGAGTTTTCTGATGCTGAAAAACTACTCCCTTTTGCAGATAAGTTATATGACAATGATGTCGAATTTAAAAATGAATTAAAAGAGGTTTTAGGTACTAAAATTTATAGTAAAAATGATGGCGCTATTTTAGAGGCAGCAACCGCTATTAATGCGAATTTAATATTAATTGGTATTTTAGGTTTTATAGCCTGTTTTGCGTTTTCATTAGGTCCTGTAATGTGGGTGCTTTTATCGGAGTTATATCCTATAAAATACAGAGGTTTGGCAATTGGTGTTATTGCTTTTATTAATTCTTTAATAAGCTCTTTGGTACAATTAGTTTTTCCTTGGGAATTATCTAATTTAGGAAATGCCTTAACTTTTTTCTTATTTGGTGCAGTTGCTTTAATAGGCTTCTTTATGCTGTTAAAAATATTACCAGAAACTAAAGGTAAATCATTAGAAGAATTAGAGCTAGAGTTAATAAAAAATTAAACTATTTTCCAATACAAAAATTCCCAAAGATATGTCCTAGGATATCTTTGTCTACATCATATTCACCGGTAATGTTTCCTAAATGGCGCAAGCACTCTCTAATATCAATAGAGAATAAGTCTGTAGAGATTTCTAAGTCAATTCCTTCTTGTACAGAAGAAATTGCCATTAAAGCATTGTTTAAGGCTTCAAAATGTCTAGAATTTGTAACAATAGTTTCATTATTGCTTAAGGCACCAATATTAACCAAAGAAGTTAATTCAGATTTTAAGTGTCTCAATGCCTGTTTTGTTTTTTGCTGAAAGTAAAATTAAGTTTTCAATTTCAGATTGCAGGGTAGTGGTTTCTGCAGCAGAAAGGGTATCTATTTTATTTGCAATAACCAACACACGCTTGTTTGGAAAACGTGTTTTAATGATTTCTATTTCTGCTAAAAATTGATTTTTATTTTTATCAAATTTATTTGCATCAATTAAGAAAATAATCAATTGCGCATTGTCCGCTTTTTCATATGCTTTTTTAATTCCTATGCTTTCTATAATATCTTTTGTTTCTCTAATTCCTGCAGTATCTATAAATCTAAAAGCAACACCGTCTATAATTATTTCATCTTCAATAGCATCTCTGGTAGTTCCAGCAATATCAGAAACAATTGCCTTTTCTTCATTTAAAATTGAATTTAACAAAGTAGATTTACCAACATTTGGTTCTCCTATAATAGCAACTGGAATTCCGTTTTTCATCGCATTTCCAAAAGAAAAAGAATCTATCAAGCGTTTTAAAACAAAAGTGATTTTTGCTACCAATTCTCTAAATTTTGCTCTGTCTGCAAATTCTACATCTTCACCAGAAAAATCTAGTTCTAATTCAATTAACGCAGCAAAATCTAACAATTGTACACGCAACTCTTTTAATTCATTGGTAATACCACCGCGCATTTGCTGTATGGCCATTTGATGACTGGCAGCAGAGTTAGATGCAATTACATCTGCAACGGCTTCAGCCTGACTTAAATCCATTTTTCCATTTAAAAAGGCACGCATGGTGAATTCACCATTATCTGCCATTCTACACCCTTTTTTAAGAAATAATTGAATAATTTCTTGCTGTATAAAACTAGAACCATGACAAGAAATTTCTACTACATTTTCTCCCGTATAAGAGTTCGGATTCTTAAATACAGAAACAAGTACTTCGTCTAAAATAATATTGTTTTCTATAATATGACCTAAATGAATGGTATGTGTTTTCTGATTTAATAAGGACTTATTTTTTCTAATAGATTTAAAATTCGCTTCAACAAAATGAATCGCATTTTCACCTGAAAGTCTAATTACAGAAATTGCACCAACACCAGCTGGGGTAGCTAAAGCAATAATAGTATCGTTTTGAATCATGTTGCAAATATACGGCGCTTAATTAAGTTGAATTATTCTTTTTTTACTAATATAAATTGAGTTAATTGAAAGCTCTTTTAAATGTAATACATCTTTGCGAAATAAGTATTTAAATATTCTTAATAATATCTTCATATTCGTGGTAGAAGCTTTCAAATTTGGGCATAGTTTCAACAAAGAACTCAAAACAAGTACGCCAAGTATTTTTATTATGAATGCTAAATTTTCCTTCAAAGGGAACATAAATTCTATGAATTGTTTTTCCGCTATCCAATTCAAATTCGTCATTAAAAATAATTTGTGGAATATCGGTTTCTAATAAGACTTTTAAAGAAAGCATCTGGTCATAGTAAAGTAAGTTTACTAATTCATCCGGATTTTCTATATCAATGCATACTGCTGCATTTTTTCTATCTGCTACAAATTTTAAAGAAAACCCTTTTACTTGCGTATTGTATAATAGCCATTTTCTTGGAAAAGACTTTCCAAAGCTTGTCCAAAATTCTTTTCGTAATAAAGCAGCTTCTTCTTTGCTAAACATTTAGATTCAATTATGGGTTATCAATAATTATTTATCCATGAATTTTAGCAACGTTTCCGCGCTCAATCATCATTTCAGCTTCAAAAGCTAACAATGCGTTCCATTTTTCATCAACAATAGCTCTGTCTTGATATTCTCTTGCAAATTTTAAGAAGGTTGTATAGTGGTTTGCTTCAGAAATCATTAAGTTTTTGTAAAACTTAGAAAGCTCTTCATCTTCCATGTTTTCAGAGAAAACTTTAAAGCGTTCGCAACTTCTAGCTTCAATTAATGCAGCTACTAGCAAGCGCTGTACAAGTGCATTTGTTCTGTCTTTTGTCTTGTTAAAAAACTTTTGAAGTCTAATAGCATAGTCATTCTTTTGCTCGCGCCCTAAAACCATGCCTCTTTTTACCATTAATAAATGCACCATTTTAAAATGTTGCATCTCTTCAATAGCAATGTTACTCATTTCTTTTACAAGTTCTGTTTCTTCAGAATAGTTGATAATAATAGAAACTGCATTAGAGGCGGCTTTTTGTTCTAAAAAAGCATGATCTGTTAATATTTGTTCTAAGTTTACTTTAGCTATATCTGCCCAAGAAGTTTCTGTATCAAATTGTAATCCTAACATTTTTCTATAATTTTTTTCAAACTCGCTCCAAAATAAGCCAGTGCTTTAATTTCTTTAACACTTGCTAACCTTTCATTACTTAGCACTAATAAGCCAACGCTGGTAGCTTCTATATGGTATTGTTTATTGCTTTCAAAGAACAAAATTAGTTCATCTGTAAAAAATGCTCTAATTTTTTCTTCATTTTTTCCTGATAAATAAAAACGTTTGCTAAAGTCTGGATGTGCATCAATGTCGATATCTTTATAACCAGAAAAATGCAAGATATATTCAAAAATACCTTCTTTGTCTAGGGTGAATTTTGGGAGTTTATTTTTAGTATGAATGTGCAACATTGTTGCTTTTATAACCTGTTTAGCAATCATTTCTCCTTCAGAAAACTGAACATCAAAAATAGTACAGTCATTATTAGTTAAAACATTTGAAACTTTATCAATTTTACGAGTCTTAAAATATCCAAAGTTTGGCAGCTCTTCCAATTCCAGATCAGAAAATGCTTCATAAGAAAACTGCATTTCTTCACTAATTTTCTGAATAAATTTTTGTCTTTTGGTAAGCACTCCTTTTTTAGGAACTCTATGTTTAGGTAATATTTTTCGAAGTGCAAATGGATGCTCACTTCCGGGTTTAGAATCATCCAATCCTATCACTTCAAAATGACCACCTTTTCGCTCAAAAGTTTCAGAATAATTATTCATATTTTCCATAACCGAATGATCTACAAAATCACACAAAGTAAAATCTACAATGGCTTCCTCAGTTTCTGGTATTTGATCTAATTTAGATTTTAATTTGGTGTAGTTTAAAAAGCTAGAAAAGTTCTTAACACTCACATAATATTTTCCTTCTTCGGTAAACATTAAAACATTTGGTTTTAAAATATTTTTAATAAATAATAAAACGTTTTTATTGATGATTACGTGAATTATGAATGTGATAAGTATACCTACTAAGATACCGGTAATCAGACTCGTAGATATTGTTACTAAAAGTGTTGCTACAAATATTAATAATTGTTCAGACCCAATGTTAAAAACCTTCTTTAGGTTTTCTGGAGCTGCTAATTTATAACCTGTAAAGACTAAAATTGCTGCTAAAGCAGATAGTGGAATCTTTCGTAATTCAGTTGCGAAAAGAAGAATAAAAGCAACTAAAAATAACGCATGAAAAAAGTTTGCAGATCTATTGCTACCTTTATTATTTACATTTACAGAACTTCTTGCAATTACGGTAACTACATTTAACCCTCCTAAAAAACCACTAATTACGGTGGCCAAACCTAAAGCTCTTATGTCTTTATTTACGTTAGACCGTCTCTTTAGTGGGTCTAATTTATCAACGGCTTTTATACTTAATAAACTCTCTATGCTTGCTATTAGTGTAATTGAAATAACAGCACTTATAAACTCTAATTGGTATACTTTTTCGAAGTCTGGAAAGGCGAAGTTGGATAAAATATCATTAGGTAATGCAATTAGTAAATTCTTGTCTATTGGATAATCTGTAGCGGAAAACACATCGAAGTAGTAATAAAGACCAACGCTTAGAACAACAATCCACATAGGTGCAGGAATTAACTGAAAGTATCTATTTCTAATCTTGCTGTAGAAAACCATAATTGATAGGCTAATTATTCCAATTAAACCTGCATAAAACATGCTAGAATTATCTGTTTTTACAAAGTTAAAAATTCCCTCAGGAACTTGAACTAATAACTGGACAATGCTTCCTTTTGCATCTAGATTTCCAAGCATCACGTGAATTTGTTTTGCAAAAATTCCAATTCCTATAGCGGCTAACATTCCTTGTATGGCAGAAGATGGGAAGAAATCTCCCAAAGCACCCATTCTTAAAAAGCCAAGAATTATTAAAAGGATACCAGAAATCACAATAGCTGCAAGTGTATAAAGATACCCTTGATACATATCTCCGTTTCCTAAAACGGTAATAGCAGAAAGGATTACAACTACTAGACCATTTCCTGGCCCCGTAATGGTTACTTTAGAGCCACCAATCAAAGAGACTACAATACCACCAACAATTGCGGCAATAATACCTGAAATAGGCGGTGCTCCTGAGGCTAAGGCCAGTCCTAAACCTAAAGGAAGGGCAATAAGGGAAACCACGAAGCCAGAAAAAAGGTTTCTTGGAATTTCTCCTATGAATGTTTTTAGGGTATTTTTTTTATTCATTTATTTTACAATTAAAACATCTGTTGGTAATTCAGATAAGATATATTCAATATCATGCGGAAAAATTCTATCCAGAATACCGACATTTGTTGGAGCATTCATTACGAGTAAATCAGCTCTTTTAATTTTAGCATAATGGCCAATAGAGTATCCTCTTCGTTCCAAAAATACTTTGCATTTGTATAGAAATATTTTCGGAATCAATACCTTTTAAAATGTTTTTTACACGTTGATCTTCTCTGTTTTTTAGACGTTCTTTTATAATAGTTGCTTTTCTTAAGCTCTTATCATCGTCTACTTTTACTTGCAATTCACTTTGACTAATTTCTTCAACAATTGTTACTTTTTTACACATCAAATGTTTAGAAAATAAGACTGAAGTCCGTATTGTTTCTTCTGTTTTATCATCTTTTAATCCATTGACAACTATGTGTTTACATGCTTGTCTTTCAATAGATGGTTTAATTAGAAGTAAGATAGAGCAAGATGCTTTTCTCGTTAGCTTTCTAGCAATAGAACCTACGTAATATTTTAATAAATTCTCTTTTTGTAATGCTCCTAAAATTAGTAAATCTATTTGTTCTTCAATTACAGTATTTAAAATGACCTTTACAGGTTCTCCCTCTTGCCAAACTGTTTTTATTGGTTTTTTAAGTACTTCTGCCTCGGAAAGAATTTGCTGCAAGTCAGTTTCTTTTTTAATAGTTTTTTCACCAACATGTACGCCAATTAATTCGGCATTAAACATGTTACAAATTCTTACTGCCTCAAATAAATTTGGTTTCAAATTTGGAGAGAATGCAATACCAATTAAAATTTTATGAATTTTTTGCAAATGATGTGTTTAAAATTGTTCTATCTGCACAAGATAATAAACTTTATAAGAATTTTTTATAGGAAATAAAAAAACTATAAAATTATTTTTTTGTTACAAATCTAATTCAAAAGCCTGACGCAGTTTTTCTAAAAGAGGATTCTTCTCTTTTAGTTTTTTGTATTTTTCATCTGGTGTGTAGGCAAACTTTTTTTCTACAGCTTCATTGAGCAGTACAACAATAGCAATGCCATAATTATTCAATTTTTCTCTAAGGAAATTCATCAATTTGGGCCTGCCTTTTTTAAACTGATCTTGCATTAACTTATTAGGAACTGTAAAGGAAATTTGAAAATTTGCACCTAAGGTAGGAATGTCTGTACCAATAATAGATGCAATACTGCGCTCTCCTTTCTTATTTAATAGTTCCACATAAGATTTCCAGAGTTCTTGTAGTTTCTTTTCCGTAAACGCATCTTTTGGGTGGTTGTCAAAATTCTCTTGTACAGACGTCTTTTTGGTGTCTTTCTGCTTGTTAAAGCCTTTGAGAGAGTATTTGCTAGGCTCTTTTGCTAAACGCCCTAAGTTCTTTAAAACAGGTCTTTCTAATGCAGGTTTTGGTTTTTCTACAACTGCAGTGGCAGGTGTTTTTACTGTTTCTGTTTTAGTAACAAGAATTTTGGCTATTTTCTTTTTAGTAGGTGAAAGTGATTGGAAAAAAGTAGCAGGGATTATGTAGTTAGCTGACTTTTTTTTTTCTCCATCAAAAGTGATAGAGGCAATCTGCATTAAGCTAAGTTCTACCAGCAAACGCTGATTTTTAGAAGCTCTATAGCTTAAGTCGCAATCATTGGCCTTTTGAATAGCTTGCATTAAAAAAGGAATGCTCGCTGCAGTAGCTTGTATTAGGTATTTCTTTTTGGCATTGTCTCCAACTTCCAATAGTTCTAAGGTTACTTTGTCTTTGGCAACTAACAAATCTCTAAAATGACTTGCCAATCCGTTTATAAAGTGATGTCCTTCAAATCCTTTTCCTAAAACAACATTAAAGGCATTTAAAACTTCCGGTATTTTATTGGCTAACAATAAATCTGTCATGCCAAAATAGGTATCATAATCTAAAACGTTTAAGTTCTCTGTAACCGCTTCTCTGGTTAGGTTTTTTCCTGAAAAACTTACCACTCTGTCAAAAATAGATAAAGCGTCTCGCATAGCGCCATCTGCTTTCTGAGCAATTATATGCAAAGCATCATCTTCTGCAGTAATATTTTCTTTCTCACTAATTGTTTTTAGATAGTTTTTTGCATCTAAAACGCCAATTCTTTTAAAGTCGAAAATCTGACAACGAGATAATATCGTAGGAATTATTTTATGTTTTTCTGTAGTTGCTAAAATGAAAATAGCATGCGCTGGTGGCTCTTCCAACGTTTTTAAAAATGCATTAAAGGCTGCCTGAGACAACATGTGCACTTCATCTATAATATATACTTTGTATTTACCGGTTTGTGGCGGTATTCTAACCTGGTCTGTTAAACTTCTAATATCATCAACAGAATTGTTAGAAGCAGCATCTAATTCAAAAATATTGAAAGCAAAATCTTCTTCTTCGGCATTTTCTGCGTCTTGTTGATTGATTCTTTTTGCCAAAATTCTAGCACAAGAGGTTTTACCAACACCACGCGGACCTGTAAATAACAAAGCTTGCGCTAAGTGATTATTTTTTATAGCATTCTCTAACGTATTTGTTATAGCCTGTTGGCCAACTACGTCCTTAAAGTGTTTAGGACGGTATTTACGCGCTGATACTATAAACTGCTCCATGAATGAGATAAATATTTTAACAAAAATAGTTATCTAAAGCCTCGCAAGCAAAAAGGTTTCTTAACAAAATGCTAAAGTTGTAAACAACTGCAAAAAGATACGTAATTTTACGACTTATTCAAGGATTCAAAGTTTGTTTAAAGGACGTATTTTTTTTCACAAACAATAAAAAATAGAAAGATGAAAATTATAAAAACGATTTTAGTAGTTAGTTTTACAATAGTATTGGTTTCTTGTTTTGGTTTTTCTGAAAAGAAAGAAAATACACAATTCAAAGAAAAAACAACCTTTATGCCGCAAGAAAATACAGCAGTTGTTTATTTTGCAAGTGGATGTTTTTGGTGTGTAGAAGCTATTTTTGAGAGTGTAATTGGAGTAGAAGAAGCAGTTTCTGGCTATGCTGGCGGAAAAACATTAAACCCTACCTATGAGAAAATAGGGACAGGGAAAACAGGACATTCAGAAACGGTTGCAGTGTATTATAACCCTGAAAAGGTACGTTTTAAAACTTTAGTAGATGTGTTTTTTGGTTCCCACAATCCAACGACAGTAAATGGACAACACCCAGATTACGGTTCACAATACCGTTCTATTGCTTTTTATAAAACTCAGAATGAAAAGAAAATTATAGAAGATGCCATTATCAAACTAAATGCAGAAGTGTATAAAGAAAAAATTGTAACAGAAGTAACGCTATTTAGTAAGTTTTATAAAGCAGAAGACTATCACCAAGACTTTGAAAGAAGAAATCCAAACCAGGGTTATGTAAAAGCGGTTTCTGTACCAAGATTAAATAAATTTAAAAAGAAGTTTCCACAGTTGTTGAAAAATGATAAACACTAAATGGTTTATTCTATTATATTTTAAAAAAGCAACTCTTTGAGTTGCTTTTTTGTTTTTTAAATCTTTGTATATAAAGTTAGTTCTAATAGAGATAACAGATTTTTTTAAAGAATACAACAAACAAAAGAATCTTAAAAGAAGCTATTATCCAAGCAAGAACTAGTAATAAATTATTCTAGATTTGAATTTTTATTCGTTCTTAATGAAAGAATTAAGAATAGTGTATTACTACTATTTTATATGTAAAAATGGCAATTATTATGGCTATTGTGCTTAAAATTGAAATTATAATTGAATATTTGAAATGTATTTTTGAAGTAATATTTTTGTTTAAAATAATTAATGAAAGTAAAATCATAACACTAAGAATTATTACCTTTTGAAGAAAAGTTATATTTTGATAGTTACTTAAAAAAAAATAGTATAGCACTAAGAATAGGAGGGGTATTATTTTAAAATATTTTTTTAATTTATTTCTTGATTTTAACATTATCTGTTTAACCTTTTTATTTTCATATTTTTTTATCAAAGCTCTAGCAATAAAGCCCGGATACAAAGGTAATTTAAAACATTTATATATAATAGAATCAAAAGGTTGATGTTATTATTATTAGTTATTTTTAAGTTAATTAAATGTTATGAGTTAAACTAATGAAAGAATATTAGTGGTACTATTTTTTTTTAAATAATTTCATTCGACATTAAGCAGCGATCTAAACGATTGTTTTTGAAATATAACATTTTAAATAACTCTAATTTTAAAAATAAAAAAGACCAGGTAGATGCCTGGTCTTTTTTATTTTTAAAGAAATATTATTCTTACTCTTCTACTTTGTCAGCAACAATTCTTTCTTTCATGTTGGCAACTTCCCAAGCAGTATGAAAAACCAAACGTGTTCTGTTTTCTAACAAATCATAGTTAATTTTGTCTGGCGTATCGGAAGGTTTATGGTAATCTGCGTGCGTACCATTAAAATAGAAAATAATTGGCACATTATTTTTAGCAAAGTTATAATGGTCAGATCTGTAATAGAATCTATTAGGATCATTTTCATCATTATATTTATAGTCTAAATTAATGTTCTGTATATTTTTTGTTTACTGCTTCAGAGACGTCGTGTAATTCTGTACTTAACTTGTCTGAACCAATTAAATAAACATAGTTAGGATCTGCTTTGTGTCTGTCATCAATTCGACCAACCATATCAATGTTCAAATCGCACACCGTATTCGCTAGTGGAAAGATAGGATCTACATCTGTATAATATTTAGAACCTAATAAGCCTTTTTCTTCTCCAGTTACATGTAAAAATAAGATAGAACGTTTAGGTCCTTTTCCTGCTTTTACGGCCATTTTAAAAGCCTGTGCAATTTCTAGCATAGCTACAGTTCCAGAGCCGTCGTCATCTGCACCATTATAAATTTCACCATCTTTAATTCCTTCGTGGTCTAAATGTGCAGAAATTACTACAATTTCTTTTGGTTTTTCAGTTCCCTTTATAAAAGCAACTACGTTTTCAGAATCTTTAAAAGTACCTCTTCTTACGTTTTTATTAATCCACTCTGCAGGTACTTCTTGAAAATAATCATCGCCGCCTAAAGGAGAAACAATACCTTCAGAGATATAAAAATCTTTTAAATATGCGACCGCCATCTTTTGTCCAGGTTCACCTGTGTCTCTTCCTTCAAATGCATCTGAAGCATAGATAAATAGGTGTTCTCCTAAATCTTTTGCAGTAATTGATGCTGCATATTTTGCAGCCTGATCTACGTTTGCATCTTCACTAGAAGTCGTTTTACTAGAGCCACAAGCCATAAAAGCAACTGGCACTGGCCATGTATAATATTTTTTTCATTGATGTAAAAGTATTTGATTGTATTCGTTTAGTCTTCAAAAGTAATAAAAAGTTGCAATAATCTCAAAACTAAGTTTTGTTAATTACAAACTGTTGTAAGGATTTGTTAAATTTTAAAAGGTTATTTGGAAATAGTTTATCAAAGGCATTTTTTGCAATTAATGCTTCTGTAGTGCCAAATTGAAGGTTGTTTTCTGTTAGTAAAATAATTTCATCAGAAAGTTTTAATGCTAAATTTATTTCATGAGAGGATACAATAATAGTCTTATTTGTTTGCTTAACTAATTGCTGCAATAATGAAAATATATTTATCGTTTGATGCATGTCTAGATGTGCAGTGGGTTCATCTAAAATAATAACGTCTGTGTCTTGCGCCAAAGCTCTGGCTATTAAAACACGTTGCAATTGGCCATCACTTAATTCATAAAAACGTTGGTTTTTTAAGTGTCCAATTTCAGTTTGCTTAATAGCGGTTTCTATCTTTTCTAAATCAGCTTTAGAAAGCGTATCAATCCAATTAGTATAAGGCTGTCTGCCCAACGCAATTAATTCAAAAATAGTTAGCTGACTTTCGGGTAAACGCTCTGTTAATACTACACTTAGTTTTTTAGAAAGATCATTTTCAGAATAGGTGTTTAATTCTTTTCCTTCAAAATAAATAGCGCCAGTAATAGGTTTTTGAACTTTACAAAGTGTTCTTAAGAGTGTCGATTTACCGATACCATTTTTACCTAAAACACTAATTAGTTTTCCTTTTTCTATAGAAAGGTTTATGTTAGAAAAAATAATGTGGTCTTGCTTTTTCTGTGGATACCCAATTGTGAGGTTTTCCGTTTTTAAGATGCTATTTTCAGAGTTTTCTATCATTTAAACAAATAATTTCTTTTTTCTAATGAGCAACCAAATAACAATTGGAGCACCAAATAAAGAGGTAATTGCATTAATTGGTAAAGTAAATTCACTAGTTGGTAATTGTGATATAGAATCGCAAATTAATAGAATACTTGCTCCTAAAATTATTACAGCGGGAAGCAGTATTTTGTGATTAGAAGAAACGAAAATCATTCTAGCAATGTGCGGCACTGCCAGCCCACAAAAGCAATTGGACCTGCAAAAGCGGTAATAACTCCTGTTAAAATACTTGTAATTAATAAAATAATATTTCTATTCTTTTTTACATTAATACCTAAGCTTTTTGCGTAATTTTCACCTAGTAGCAAACTGTTTAAAGGTTTTATAACTGCCACCGTTGCTAAAATACCAATAACGTAAATAACCATAAAAACTAAGATTTCATTCCAAGAAAGGTTGCCAAGGCTGCCAAAGCTCCAGAATAGAAATTGCTGAATTTGTGCAGCTTCACTAAAATACGCTAAAACACTTATAACTGCAGATGTTAAGCTACCAAACATTAATCCAATAATTAAGATAGACATGGTATTTCGAACCCTATTTGCTGCTATAATTACTGCAGATAATACCAAGAAAGCACCTGCACTAGCTGCAATTGGAAAAGACCAATTAGAAACAGAGTGTGCTAAGAAAAACCCACCAAAAAGAGAGGAACCTAAAATTAACAATGCAACGCCTAAACTTGCGCCAGAAGAAATACCTAAAACAAAAGGCCCTGCTAATGGATTTCTAAATAGTGTTTGCATTAATAAACCAGCAACAGACAATCCAGAACCTACTAATATTGCAGTAATTGCTTTTGGTAATCTAAAATTTAAAATAATAGTTTGCCAACTTTCTTTTACGCTAGTATCTCCTATTAAGGTGTTTAAAATATCTTTAAAAGGTATGGTAACAGAACCTAAACTAATATTCATAGCAAAAAGTACAATCAGTAATACTGATAAAAGAATAAACTGTTTATTATATGATTTTTGCTTCATTTTTATGCAAGACTTCACATGTTTTAAAACGTGTTAGGTCTAAATTTTTATTTATAATTCGATAAAAATTTAACTAATTTTTCAATTGCAATTCCTCTATGTGAAATTTTATTTTTTTCTTCTGAAGTCATTTTAGCAAAAGATTGATTAAATCCTTCTGGTTTAAAAATAGGATCATATCCAAAACCTTTTTCGCCTTGTTTTTTTCTTAAAATTTCGCCTGTACAAATGCCTTCAAAAAGAAATTTCTTCTCATTTATATTTAAAGAAACAGCAGTTCTAAATTGTGCTTTTCTATTAGTTTTTGTTTCTAAATCTACTAATAATTTCTGCATATTATTTTCAGAATTAGAGGGTTCGCCAGCAAAACGCGCGGAATATACTCCAGGTTTTCCACCTAAACTTTCAACCTCTAGACCTGTATCATCAGCAAAACAATTAAAACCAAATTTTTTAGTAATATAATCTGCTTTTAAATGTGCATTTCCTTCTAAAGTGGTTTCAGTTTCTTCAATTTCATCAAAACAATTAATGTCTTTTAAGCTTAAAAGTTCAATAGAAGAAGGAAGCATTTCTTGTACTTCTTTTAATTTATTAAGATTGTTAGTTGCAAATACTAGTTTCATAAGGTAAAAATAGACAATTAAAAAGTCAGAGCATATAAATAGTTAAATAAGCTGTATTACTCATGATGATAAGGTTCGTTTTTTAAAATTGTAAAAGCTCTGTATATCTGTTCTACAGTAAAAAGACGAATCATTTGATGAGAAAATGTCATTTTAGACAAGGATATTTTTGCAATAGCTTTTTTATAGACGGTATCAGAAAAGCCATATGGTCCGCCAATAACCAATACAAGTTGTTTAATTCCTGAATTCATTTTTTTTTGAAGATATTGCGAAAACTCAATAGAGGTAAAGTGCTTGCCCTTATCATCTAGCAATACCAAATCATCTGTATTTTGTAGTTTTGATAAAATAAGTGCGCCTTCTTTTTCTTTCTGCTGCACTTCACTTAAATTTTTCACATTTTTAATATCAGGAATAACTTCTAATTCAAATTTAATATAGTGCTTTAGTCGGTTTTGGTACTCTTCAATTAACTGAATTAAGTGTTTGTTATCTGTTTTACCAATGGCAAGTAGTTTAATTTTCATACTTATTTTAAGTTTATTACTTTATTTAATTTTCAGCATCAGGAGAAAATTATACCAAGTAATTCTAATTATATTGAACACAAATTTATTGGTTTTAAAACATAAACGAGATAGAAGTAACAAAAAGTTGAAAATCATTGTTATTTTTGCTTACGAATAAGAATTAAATTTGTCTTTAAAGGAGTACTTTGAAAAGGAATTAGAATGTATTAATTTTGTAGTTTAGATTTGTGTTTTAAAGTGATGTATTAAATGAATGACAATTATTTCGATAGCGAAGAGTATACAAAAATTGATTTCACAAAAACGAACATCAAGAAAGGAGAGTATGACAATTGCACCTTTGTAAATTGTGATTTCCAAAGCATACATGTTTCTAATATTCAGTTTTTAGAATGTAAATTTATCGATTGTAATTTTAGCAATGCCAAAATAAAAGAGACTTCATTTAAAGAAGTTAATTTTATCAATTGTAAAATGATTGGTTTAAAATTTAATGAGGTGCATCCGTTTTTATTACAGATGTCATTTGAAAAATGTCAATTAAATTTCTCGTCTTTTTATCAATTAAAAATACAGAACACAAAATTTATTTCTTGCAATTTAGAGGAAGTGGATTTTACAGAGACAGTTAGCAACGAGCTGCACATTTGAGAACTCAAATTTGAAAGGAGCAATTTTTGAGAATTCAAATTTAGAGAAGTCTGATTTTCGAATGGCACTTAATTTTAATATAAATCCAGAGTCGAACCGTCTAAAAGGAGCAAAATTTAGTAGTCAAAATCTATTTGGATTACTCTCTGCTTATAAAATTATTATTGAATGAAAAATAGATACTTACTATGCTGTGCAATCCTTTTTTTTTCTTGCAGTAGAAAGCAACAAGATGTTCCTGTTTATAAATATGCTCTTGAGCAGAAAGACTCCGAATATTATGTTTTAAATAGCGATTTAAAGAATGGAGTTGCAGTATTTAAATATGCAAATGCTAACGATGTACTTCAAAATTTAGATTTAAAATTTATTATTGAAAAAGAATCTTTAAATTTAAACCAAGAAATTTATACAATAACGTCGAAAACATACAGCTCTGCAAGTTTAGAATTTAAAATGTACCAGAAAAAAGATGTTAAAAATAACATTAGTACCTTAGTTTTTAATAAAGATTACGGCCTTTTAGCAAGTGTTAGTGCTAAAGCAAACTTTGTGTTATTAAAGGATACCGTTACTGCATTAGAGAAAGAAGTGTTTTTTAAAGAATTATTTATAAATTTAAACAAAATAAAATTTTAATAAGTTTTTCACTTCTGTGTAGAAATCTAACAGACAAAACAGTATGTCAAAAGAAATAGAACACAAATTAAACAAGATACCGGTATTAAATATCTTAGTAAAATTTGGCAAGAAAATTAAAATTCCAGGTTTAGAAGGCATGTCTTTGTATGATGTCTTAGAGTTGTATATTATTGGAATTGTAGAAGGCGCTTTAACTACAAGGGCTGGCGGAATAGCCTACAGTTTCTTCATGGCAATTTTTCCATTTTTGTTATTTATTCTAACCTTAATACCTTATATACCTGTAGAGGGTTTTCCAGAAGGTTTATTCTCTTTTATCAAAGATGTTTTACCACCTCAAACTTTTGATGCTGTAAATTTAGTAATTGTAGATATTGTAAATAATCAATATGGTGGTTTGCTTTCTTTTGGTTTTTTAGTATCTATATTTTTAATGACAAATGGTATTAACTCAATTTTTAGTGGATTCGAATATTCTTATCATGTAAAAGATGTTAGAAATATTTTTAAGAGTTATTTTGTTTCCATAGGGGTTTCTCTATTACTCTCTTTTTTCTTAATTGTAACGGTTGCTTTGGTTATTTTATACCAAGTAGCTTTATTAAAAATAGACGAAAAGGGTTGGTTTAATACCACCGATTTAGATTTATTTTACTACGGAAGAGGAGTACTGTTTTTAGTGATGATATTTACTATTGTTTCATTACTATTTAGATATGGCACAAAACAAGGTAAAGAAACAAGGTTCTTTTCTGCAGGTGCTCTTTTAACAACAATTGTATCTTTGTTTACCTTTTATTTATTTGGTATTTATGTAGTAAAATTTGCACAATACAACCAATTATACGGTTCTATTGGTACGCTGTTAATTTTAATGCTATTCGCTTGGCTAAATGCAATTATTCTATTATTGGGTTTCGAATTAAATGCTTCTATCTACAGTTTAAGGCAAAGAAATAAAACAGATATAACTGCTTAAAAATAGCAACTTTTTCACGATATTTGTACTCGCAATTTTGAATCTTAAATCGTGAATTTTGAGTGATTAGTTTTGAGTGGCAACATTAAAAACTATAAATTAAGAACTAAAAATCAATTAATGAAACCAAGCATTCCCAAAGGAACTAGAGATTTTTCGCCAATAGAAGTTGCAAATCGTACGTTTATAATGAATACGATTAAAACGGCTTTTGAAACTTTCGGATTTCAACCCATAGAAACACCAAGTTTTGAGAACTCAGGGACCTTAATGGGTAAATATGGGGAAGAAGGAGATCGACTTATTTTCAAAATTTTAAATTCAGGTGACTTTCTAAAGAAGGCAGATGATGCACTTTTAAGTGAGAAAGACAGTTTAAAAGTAACTGCTCAGATTTCTGAAAAAGCGCTGCGTTATGATTTAACAGTGCCCATTTGCACGATATGTTGTGCAGCACCAAAACGAAATTACATTCCCTTTCAAAAGATACCAAGTACAACCCGTTTGGAGAGCAGATAGGCCTCAAAAAGGACGTTTTAGAGAGTTTTTTCAATGTGATGCAGATGTTGTAGGTAGCAAGTCTTTGTGGCAAGAGGTAGAGTTTATTCAGTTATACGATGCGGTTTTTAGCAAGCTTGGTTTGGCTGGAACTACTATTAAAATAAACAATCGGAAAATACTTTCTGGTATTGCAGAGGTTATTGGTGCAAAAGATAAATTAATCGATTTTACGGTTGCTTTAGACAAGCTAGATAAAATTGGTAAAGACGGTGTTGTAAAAGAAATGTTGTCTAAAGGAATTACGGAAGAGGCGATTGAAAAAGTACAGCCTTTGTTTGACTTTACAGGCTCAAATATAGATAAATTGACTTCTTTAGAGAAAATGTTATCAACTTCTGAAGAAGGGCAAAGTGGGGTAGAAGAGCTTCGTTTTGTGATTAATGCAATTGGTGAATTAGGTTTAGAAACAGCCGCTTTAGAAGTTGATGTAACTTTAGCAAGAGGGTTAAATTATTATACAGGTGCAATTTTTGAAGTTGCTGCGCCAGAGGAGGTTAAAATGGGTTCTGTTGGTGGTGGTGGAAGATATGACGATTTAACAGGAATCTTTGGTTTAAAAGATGTCTCTGGAGTTGGAATTTCTTTTGGATTAGATAGAATTTATTTAGTTTTAGAAGAATTAGGTTTATTTAAAGTAGTTGATTTACCAAAACCAAAAGTTATTTTCTTAAATTTTGACGCTACTACAGATGTTTTAAAAATGAAAGCGATACAGAGTTTAAGAGCAAATGGAATTAAATCCGAGTTTTATCCAGATTTAGGGGTAAGCAATAAACAAGAGAAGCGTCAATGGAAATACGTTGCTAGCAGAGCAATACTATTTGTGGTTTCTAAAGTAGAAAATGATGTTTTTACATTAAAAAACATGAATTCTGGTGCGCAAACAAATTGCTCTTTATCAGAATTAGTAGAAAAATTAAAATAATACGTTGTAAACACGTAAATTTGTACTTTAATATAGAATGAAATGTTTGAATTGAACAGCAAAATGAATGACGAGAGAATTGAAGAAATAGGGGAGAACCATGTGGCAACTTCGGCAGAAAACCCGATAAGACCAGATGCATTTGATATTTCTGACGAAGAAAAAATAGTAAAAATTGAAAAGTCTGTAAAAGATATTTTACACACTTTAGGAATGGATTTAACAGATGATAGTATTCAAGGAACTCCAAAAAGAGTTGCGAAAGCTTTTATAAACGAAATGTTTATGGGCTTGAATCCTAAAAACAAGCCAACGGCCTCTACGTTTGACAATAATTACAATTATGGTGAAATGCTAGTAGAGAAGAATATAGTCCTGTATTCTACTTGTGAGCATCATTTATTACCAATCATTGGTAGAGCGCATGTTGCTTATATTTCTGACGGTAAAGTAATCGGACTCTCTAAAATGAATAGAATTGTAGAGTATTTTTCTAAAAGACCACAGGTACAAGAGCGTTTAACAATGCAAATTGTGCAAGCAATGCAAGAGGCTTTAGGAACAAAAGATGTTGCTTGTGTTATAGATGCAAAACATTTATGTGTAAATTCTAGAGGTATTAAAGATATTGAAAGTTCTACTGTAACGTCGGAGTTTGGTGGGAAATTCAAGGAGAAAGAAACAAAGAAAGAATTTTTACAATATTTACAAATGGATACTCCCTTCTAAGTTTTAGAATAAATTAAAAGACAATAAAAAAAACCGTTTAGAATTTCTAAATGGTTTTTTTTTATCCTAATAATAAAGAAAATTAAAGAAAATTAATTTTGTACTACAACCCATTCTCCTTTTTCAATTAAAGGAATGGCTTGTTTATATTTCACTTCTTTTTGTTCGCCGCTCATCACATTTTTTATTGTAACACGCTCGTTTCTTCCAATTTTTGGTTGGTCTCTCACAACAGTTTCAACAGGGTCAGATTGTTGTCTAGAGTTTGAAATAGCCTGTTCACTTGAGTTTTGAACATCTGCTTTACTTGTGTTTAAACGCTCTTTTTTACGATCTCTAGCTTCAGAAATTTGATTGGATTGTGCCGGTAATTCTCCTTTAAATAAGAAAGACAATACTTCTTTATTAATTTCATCTACAGTAAGCTTAAACAATTCAAAAGCTTCGAACTTATAAATTAATAGAGGATCTTTCTGCTCATAAGATGCATTCTGAACAGAATGTTTCAGTTCATCCATTTTACGCAAATGGTCTTTCCAATTTTCATCTATGATTGCCAGCGTAATATTTTTCTCAAAATCTGTAACTAAACTCTTACCTTCAGTTTCATAGGCTTCTTTCAGGTTGGTAACTACTTGTAAAGACTTAATTCCGTCTGTAAAAGGAACTACAATACGTTCATATTTATCACCTTCATTTTCGAAAACATCCTTAATAACTGGAAATGCTAAAACAGCATTTCTTTCAATCTTATTTTTATAATGTTCAGAAACAATATCAAATAATTTATCTGCAATTTCTTTTTCTGTTAATTTTTCGAACTCTTCTTCAGAAATAGGAGAGGTCATTGAAGAAAATTTAATCAATTCAAACTCAAAGTTCTTAAAATCTTTAACTATTTTATTGTTATTGATTATAGATTCGCATGTTTCGTAAATCATGTTTGCAATATCAACTTGCAAACGTTTACCATCTAAAGCGTTGCGCCTTCTCTTATAAACAAACTCACGCTGAGCGTTCATAATGTCGTCATATTCTAACAAACGTTTTCTAATTCCGAAGTTATTTTCTTCTACTTTCTTTTGTGCTCTTTCAATAGATTTAGAAATCATAGAGTGCTGAATTACTTCCCCCTCTTTTAATCCCATTCTGTCCATCATTTTTGCAATTCTGTCAGATCCAAAAAGACGCATTAAATTGTCATCTAAAGCTACGTAAAATTGAGTTGACCCAACATCACCTTGTCTACCTGCACGTCCACGTAATTGTCTATCTACACGTCTAGAATCATGTCTTTCTGTACCAATAATAGCCAAACCACCAACATCTTTTACTTCGTTAGTCAATTTAATATCAGTACCACGTCCTGCCATGTTTGTAGCAATAGTTACTACACCAGGTTTACCTGCCTCTGCAACTACATCTGCTTCACGTTTGTGTAATTTTGCATTTAAAATATTATGAGGAATTTTACGCATTTGTAACATTCTACCTAATAATTCTGATATCTCTACAGAAGTTGTACCCACTAAAACAGGGCGCTTTTGTTCTACTAAAACAACAATATCCTCTATTACTGCATTGTATTTTTCTCGTGCCGTTTTGTATACTAAATCTTCTTTATCATCTCTTTGAATAGGTCTATTTGTAGGAATTTCTACAACATCTAGTTTATAGATTTCCCATAATTCGCCAGCTTCAGTAATTGCAGTTCCTGTCATACCAGACAGTTTACGGTACATTCTAAAGTAATTCTGTAATGTAACAGTTGCAAAAGTTTGAGTTGCATCTTCTATTTTTACATCTTCTTTTGCTTCAATTGCTTGGTGTAAACCGTCTGAATAACGACGACCGTCCATAATACGACCCGTTTGTTCATCAACAATCATTACTTTATTTTCCATTACTACATATTCAACATCTTTTTCAAAAACAGTATATGCTTTTAAAAGTTGATTCATTGTATGAATACGTTCACTCTTAATACTAAAATCTTTGTATAGTTCTTCTTTTTGACTCGCTTTTTCTTCTGGTGTGTTTTCAGAAGTATCAATCTCACCAACCTTTACACCAATATCTGGTAAAACGAAAAAGTTTTCATTGCTCGTTTTTTCTGATAAGTGGGCAATACCTTTATCTGTTAAATCTATCTGGTTATTTTTTTCTTCAATAACAAACCACAACTCTTCATCTACTTCTGGCATTAACTTGTTGTTGTCTGCCATATAATAGTTTTCTGTCTTTTGAAGAATCTGTTTTGTTCCTTCTAGAGATAAAAACTTAATTAACGCTTTGTTCTTTGGTAGTCCTCTAAATACTCTTAATAATTGAAAACCACCTTCTTTAGTATCTCCTGCAGCAATTAATTTTTTAGCCTCTGCTAAAACGCTTATTAAATACTTACTCTGAATACCAACAATATCATTTACTAAAGGCTTTAGCTCATTAAATTCATGTCTGTCTCCTTGTGGAACAGGACCTGATATAATTAATGGTGTTCTAGCATCGTCAATTAAAACAGAATCTACTTCATCTATAATTGCGTAATTTGGTGCTCTTTGAACTAAGTCATCTTTAGAACTTGCCATATTATCACGCAAATAGTCAAACCCAAATTCGTTATTTGTTCCGTAAGTTATATCTGCGTTGTATGCTTTTCTTCTTGCATCAGAATTTGGTTGGTGATAATCGATACAGTCTGTAGAGAAACCATGGAACTCAAAAATTGGTCCCATCCAAGCTTTATCACGTTTTGCTAAATAATCATTTACAGTAACTAAATGCACTCCGTTTCCGGTCAATGCATTTAAATAAACAGGCAAGGTAGAAACCAATGTCTTTCCTTCACCAGTCATCATTTCTGCAACTTTTCCTTGGTGCAAAACAGAACCACCAATTAACTGCACATCATAATGAATCATGTCCCAGGTAACAGGTTTCCCTGCAGCATCCCAAGAATTTGCCCAAAAAGCTTTGTCTCCTTCTAGGGTTATATGGTCTCTTTCTCCAGATAGCTCTCTATCAAAAGGCGTTGCCGTCACTTCAATTTCTGTACTTTCTACAAAACGTTTTGCAGTCTCTTTAACAACTGCAAAAGCTTCTGGCATAATCTCTAATAATGTAGCCTCAGAAACCATATATGCTTCATCCTTTAAAGTATCTATTTCAGCATAGATATCTTCTTGTCTATCAATATCTGCTTTTATAGCTTCTTCTTCTAATGCAGCAACAGTGTCATCGAACTCTTTGGTGGCGGTTTTTATTCTTGTTTTAAACTCGGTAGTTTTTGCTCTTAACGCATCATTAGAAAGTTTAGAAACCGCTGTTTCAAATTTATTAACATCGTCTACAACTGGTTGTAAAATTTTTAAATCTTTCTGTTGTTTGTCTCCGACAAAAAGTTTTATTACTGAATTTAAAATACTCATTATATTTATGTTTTTATCAGCAAAAAATGAAGCTGAATTATTGTTTTGTATATCAGGGTTTTACAAGCTAGAGGAATCATATTTACTTTTGTTAAAACAAAAACAAAAAAAAAGCCTCTATAGAGACTTTTTATATTTAAATTGTTTTTTTAGTATTCATCCTCGTTCCAAAGATAATCATCTTCAGTGGGATAATCTGGCCAAATCTCAACAATTGAGTCATATGCGTCACCTTCATCTTCAATATCTTGTAGGTTTTCTACTACTTCTAAAGGAGATCCAGTTCTAATAGCATAATCAATTAACTCGTCTTTGGTTGCTGGCCAAGGTGCATCTGCTAAATAAGATGCTAATTCTAATGTCCAATACATTTCTTAATGTTTAATTTTGTGCAAAAATAATTTTTTTGCTGAATTATGCAAGTCTTTTTTAAGAAATTTATTGTGAAGTTATTTTAAATTTTTATGAATTGCTTAAAATCAGTACTTTAAGTAAAATATATTTTTTAAAATTTCTTCAGCTCGATAAAAAAAGAACGTTTTAATTTTTCTCAGGAATCCACTTTAATTCTTCTATTTGTAAATCTTTAGACAATTTTCGTGCCAATACAAAAAGATAGTCAGACAGTCGGTTTAAATATTTTAGTATGTCATTATTTATAGCTTCTTGATCATTTAATTCTACAGATAGACGTTCTGCACGTCTACAAACACATCTAGCAACGTGACAAAATGACACTGCTTGATGGCCGCCAGGAAGAATGAAATGGGTCATTTGAGGAAGTGCTTCGTCCATTTTATCGATTTCATTTTCCAAAAAAAGAATAGACATATCATTAATTTTAGGAATATTTAAACGCTCTTTTCCAGATTTCAAGGTTTCTTTTTCTGGTGGAGTAGCCAACATCGCTCCTAAAGTAAATAATTCATTTTGAATCTTTAAAAGCGCTTCTTTTGAATCCGTTGAAATTTCTTGATCTTTTATTAAACCAATATATGAGTTTAATTCATCTACAGTTCCATAACTTTCAATGCGTAAATTATATTTTTTAACCCTTGTACCACCAAATAGGGCAGTTGTTCCTGCATCACCAGTCTTAGTATATATTTTCATTTTTATTGTATAGTTTTAACTTATCAAAGTTACAAAGTTTAAAAATCATAACATTTATTATTTATATGTTTTAACAGATAAATAACTAGATTCTTATTTTAAAGTGTTCTTTTGCCTGTTCTTTTCTAAAGAAAATTACTCCAAAGTAGAAAAGATCTAAACTAACTTTTACTTTTGGATGATTTTTTATAGATGACCAGTTTTTTATGGTTTCTGAGTTCTCATAGATATCATTAAAAATAAAAAAAGAGTTGTTATTAATTGCTTTCAAACAGGTGTTAAAAGTTTTAAGGGTTATTTGATTTTTGTGGAAGTATACACAATCAAATTTTCTATTCAGTGTAACTTCTGAAATTTCTAGAGGAGTATTTGCTATAGTTGTAACAAATAAATTACTAAAATTCATTGCAAGTGTAATAACTCCTAAATCTAAAGAATTAGCAATTTCTAAATTGCTTTTTGGCTTAAAATAATGAATAAGTTTTAGTAATATTTTCGCTTTTTTATGAGAATTTTTTATTTTTTTATTTTTAAGTAATTTATTATTAGAAGGTTTGAAAGGTTTTCCATGAATTTTTATCTATTTTTTTATACAAACATTTTGTAACTAATTGATAAACAAAAGGAGAATGCACTCCGTGTTGATTGCTAGATTTTAATAAGAATTGAAAGTATTTTATTTGTCGGTAGAACATGTGCTAAAATGAACAACGAAATTAAAATAAAAATATAGCTTTACACTTATAAAAAAGATATTTGTGATGGTAGTGTTATACTTTAATATTTAAAATTATTTAAAATGGTTCCAAAGACAGAATATGCTCCTTATTTTGAAAGATATATGCAATTAACTGTATTAAAAGATAAAACAATTATACAAAGCTTAGAAAGTGCTCAAGATGAATTTGAAAGCGTATTGCGTAATTTACCAGATAATAAACATAGTTATTCTTATGCTACAGGAAAGTGGACGTTAAAAGAGTTGATACAGCATATAATAGATACCGAAAGAGTCTTTTGTTATAGAGCTTTGAGTTTTGCAAGAAATGATCAAGCTTCATTGCCCGGATTTGATCAAGATGTTTTTGTTGATAATGCTGCTGCAAACAATAGAGATTATTATGATTTATTAGATGAAATGAAGGTTTTAAGAAAATCTTCCATTCAATTGTTCAAAAGTTTTTCTAAGGAAGCTTTGTTAAGAATTGGGGTTGCTTCAGACAATAAAATGTCTGTTAGAGCAATTTTTATTTTCTGGCCATCAAATACATCATATAAATATTGTAAAAGAACGTTCTATAATGAATAAAAAATCTGAAGTTTTAGCTTCAGATTTTTTAATTAATTTAATATTTTATTTTGTCTTGCTTTTCTGTCCATTTCTCAAAGGGTTCTAATGCAATTTTTCTTCCTACTTGTTCAAACGGAATACTTCTTTCTTCATAAGGAAGTGGGATTTCTTTATAAATAAATGCATCATCAAAACCTATATTTGCAGCATCTTGTTGGTTGCTTCCATAATACACTTTGTTTGGTCTAGCCCAGTAAATTGCTCCTAAACACATCGGGCAAGGTTCACAAGAAGTATAAATAATACAACCATCTAATTGAAAAGAGCCTATATTTTTACAGGCATCTCTGATTGCTGTTACTTCTGCATGGGCAGTTGGGTCATTGGTAGAAGTTACTTTATTATTACCACTTCCAATAACTTCACCATCTTTTACTATAATACAACCAAAAGGGCCACCTTCATTATTACTCATTCCTTGCAAAGCAGCTTTTACTGCGGTACTCATAAACTCTTCATGATTTGTCATAAACTTCAGTATTCTATATTTAGTTGGCATAGCCAAACATTTATCTTTTAAAGGCCACCAGTCATGTTTTCTGGTTTTACCCATTCGTCATACTCTTCTGCGGTAACATAACCTAAACGGACAGCTTCAATTTTTAATGTTGTGCCGTTTTCGTGGGCAGTATTTGCTATTTCTGCAGCTTTATAATACCCTATTTTGGTATTTAAAGCAGTTACTAGCATTAAAGAATTGTTTACCAATTCAGTTATTCTAGAATGGTTAGGCTCAATACCTGCAGCACAGTTTACATCAAAAGATACACAAGCATCTCCAATTAATTGAGCAGATTGTAAAACGTTTGCTGCCATCATTGGTTTAAAAACATTTAATTCGTAATGCCCTTGTGTACCACCAACAGTTACAGCAACATCATTACCCATAACTTGAGCACAAACCATAGTAATAGCCTCTGCTTGCGTAGGATTTACCTTTCCTGGCATAATAGAACTTCCCGGTTCATTTGCAGGAATTATTAATTCTCCAATTCCAGATCTTGGTCCAGAAGCCATCATTCTAATATCATTAGCAATTTTATTCAAAGAGACTGCTACTTGTTTTAAAGCACCATGCGTTTCTACTAGCGCATCATGTGCTGCTAAAGCTTCAAATTTATTTTCTGCAGTTATAAATGGTAGCTCTGTAAATTCTGCAATATATTTTGCAACCAATACATCATAACCTGCAGGTGTATTTAATCCTGTTCCTACAGCGGTTCCTCCAAGAGCTAGTTGACTTAAATGTTCTAAAGTATTATTTAATGCTTTTAATCCAAAGTTTAATTGCGCTACATAGCCAGAAAATTCCTGACCTAAAGTAAGAGGAGTAGCATCCATTAAATGGGTTCTTCCAATTTTAACAACGTCTTTAAATGCTTCTGATTTTGCTTTTAATGTATCTCTTAATTGCTCAATCCCCGGAATTGTATTTTCTACAATTTTCTTAAAAGCAGCAATATGCATTCCTGTTGGAAACGTATCATTGGAAGATTGCGATTTATTTACATCATCATTTGGTTGAATGGTTTTTTCGCCTTCACCAATTATATGACCTGCAATTTCATGAGCTCTGTTAGCAATAACCTCATTTACGTTCATGTTAGATTGCGTTCCAGAGCCTGTTTGCCAGATTACTAAAGGAAACTGGTCATCTAGTTTGCCTTCTAAAATTTCATCGCAAACTTGTGCTATTAAATCTCTTTTTTCTAATGTTAATACCCCTAATTTACAATTTGTATATGCTGCAGCTTTTTTCAAATAAGCAAATCCATATACAATCTCTAAAGGCATTGAAGCTGCTGCACCAATTTTAAAGTTGTTACGCGAGCGTTCTGTTTGTGCACCCCAATATTTATCTGCAGGAACTTCTACATTCCCCATGGTGTCTTTTTCAATTCTATATTTCATAATAAAAGAGTATAATTTTAAGATATACAAATTTACAAAAAACTAAGCAGATTCGTTATTAACGAGTAGTATAAAATACTATTGAAAAATTTTAGTTTAAGATAGCAGAATTTGAAAATATGTCTTATTTTTGCTTTATAATTTATTAAAAATATTATAATGTTAGATTTTTCTCAATTTTCAGGATTGGTTTTATTCATGTTTGTTTTTACAGCTGGTTTCTGGTTGTTAATCTTTTTATTAACATTTGTAGTTCCTTATTGGATTGGTGGAACTATCTGGGAGAATTTAAAATTAAAAAAAGAAGCAAAGCAAGCTGCCAAAGGAAAGTAGTTTTCTTAAAATATATAGTATAAAAAAAACTCGTTCAATACATTGATCGAGTTTTTTTAGTTTCAGACTAGATGTTAAATTATGATATTTTTGAGTTTTTTGTTCTAGTCAGATTATCCCTCAAAACTTTCACCGCCATTTGTTTCTCTTCCTCCGTTTACTTTTTTCTTTTTTTGATTGAAGCGGTATACGAAGCTTATTCTAAGTTGAGGCTCTCTCCATTGGAATTCTGAATACTGTTCTAAGAAGTCTGGAATTATTGTTTTTCTTTGACTGATTCTGGTATTAAAAACATCACTAAAATTTAAACTTAAAGAAGCTTTTTCATTAAATAAATCTTTACTTGCAGCTATATTTAAACTGAAGACACCTTTGCTTTTAGTCTGTGCGTTTTCCGAAGGTCCACTATAATTCGTGTTAATCTGTAAATCTACTGCACTAGGTAAGGTGATTTTTTGATTCAATCGAATGAAATAAGAAGTGTTTTTAAAGTCGAAATTTTGCGTAACATTAGTGCTAGTATTTGTGTAATCTCCTTTGCTAGTAACATCGTATACATTAAAATCACTATTTATATTCCATACTTTAAATGGCCTATAATTTAGTGTAAGCTCCAGACCTGTTCTTTCTTGTGTAGACAAATTAATAGGAAACCTTTTTGTAATTGGGTCACCATTATCTGTAAGCATACCGGTGTCCTCTTGAATTCTTTCCCAATTATCATTACTAATATTATAATAAAGAGATGTACTTAGTGTAAATTTATCCCACCGTTTTAAATATCCTAAATCTATGGCATCAGTAATTACAGGATTTAAATCTATATTACCACTGTATACATTGCTTTCACTAGATCTGCTTGGAAATGGGTTTAAACTTCTACCTCTGGGTCTTCTTATTCTTCTGTTATACCCTAAAGTAATATTTTCTCCGTCTTTAAATTCAAAACCAAGGTTTATGGTAGGAAATAATTTTCCATAATTTATTTTATTTTTGGTAGTACCTATTTCTTGAACAATTTCAAGAGAAGTATGTTCATAGCGCAAACCAACTAATAGAGATATTCTATTAAATTTCTGACCATATTGCACATATGCTGCGTTTATAAGCTCTTCATAGTTGAAAGAGTTATTTAAGCCAGTATCTGGAATAAGCGGCCCGTTATTTTCAAAATCTTCTCTTTCGGCTAAGTAGAAACTATTAAAAATATCTCTGTAATTCCCTCTATAGCCAGCTTCATATTGAATATTTTCACCTACGGAGTTTACATAATCAATTTGTAATAAACCGCTATTTTCATTTTGATTTTCAAGTACTTGCTCTAAATCGTTCAATAAATTTACTTGGGTATCTATTTCTGTAATATCATTTAAAATATCTTCTCTTTCTGAAGAGTATTGCCCATTTATAGAGAGCTTTTTTCCATTATTATCAAAATTATTTACATAATCTAAAGTATACTGAACTCTTTGTTCACTTTCACTTTCGCTTTCAGTTCTGAAAGTAGCTTCATTTAAGTCTCCTAAAACATTAAATCTATCGATTTTATTTGTGTTTACATCATCATCATTACCTCCATTAAAAACAATATTTCCAATAATACTAGAATTTTCAGTAAGGTAATACTCGGCACCAAAACTTGTAAATATAGACCTGCCTAGCCTTCCGAAATTTCTATTTTCTGTAACTTTTGCATTTTGTGCTGTATTCGAAAGAAAATCTGAATCGCTAAAAGCATTTCCAGGAGTTTCATTGTATCGAAAACCAGTATTTGTAAAAAGGTTCCATTTCTCTGTTCTCCAATTTGCATTAAAAGCAGTTCCTGCTCTAGCAGGGAAACCTAAATCTAGTTGCAAGGACCCATTAAAACCTATTAATTTGTTTTTTCTTAATATGATGTTTAAAATCCCAGCAGTACCTTCTGCATCGTATCTCGCGGATGGAGAAGTAATAACTTCTACTTTTTCAATAGCTTCTGCAGGAATTTGTCTTAATGCTTCAGCTCCATTCATGCCTACCAAAGCACTTGGTCTTCCATCAATTAATATGGTTACATTTTCATTTCCGCGCAAGCTCACAGTTCCTTCAACACTTACTTGCACTGATGGTACATTACCTAAAACATCACTTGCATTTCCACCACGAATAGATAAATCTTTACCAATATTAAATATTTTTTTATCTAAACGAATATCTACAGTAGTCTTTTCTGCTACAATAACTATTTCATCCAAACCGTTCGTGGCTTCAGATAATTTTATAACTCCTAGGTCTTTGTCAGAAATAATATTTTCTTTTGGAAATTTCACAGATTGGAAGGAAATAAATGCAACATCTATTGTATAGGTTGCTTTTGGTATTTCAATAGAAAAAGAACCATCTAAGTTTGTTACACCTCCAGAAACCTCTTTGGTAACAGTATTTTTTATAATAATTGTGGCATATTCTAAGGGTTGTTTGCTTTTAGAATCTATAACTTTACCAGAAATTATAATCGAATTTGAGGTATTTGATTTTTGAGAAAACAGTGTTGCTATTGTAAAAAAGCAACAAATAAATAAAGTAAATTTTTTAATCAAAATTTCGATGTTTTTTTATTTAGACTCCCTATTTTTCTTTTAGTTTAACTTTTCTTTAGTTAAAGAAAAGTTAAAGAGTTTAAAGCAAAATAATTTAAAGAATACTAATAATATTTTCTGGAGGTCGGCCAATAACGGCTTTGTTGTTATTAATCACAATTGGCCGCTCTATTAATTTAGGATTTGATATCATCGCTTCAATAATTTCAGCATCTGACATTTCCTTTCCTTTGTAATTCTCTTTCCAAATTGACTCTGTTTTTCGAACGAGTTGAATAGGAGTGAATGCCTAATAATTTAATAATTTCTGTTAAAGTTTCTGCTGATGGAATATCGTCTAAGTACCTTACTATTTCGAATTCTTTATTAGATTTTTCTATAATAGCCAAACCTTCTCTAGATTTTCTGCAACGCGGATTATGGTATATTTTTATCATTTTTTTTAAAGTTTATGGATTTGTGATTTCACGTGATTGCTATAAATTTTTATTAAAAGCTACCCGTTTTTCTGCCCATTTTTCATTAAATAAGATTTTAAAAACGGATCAATATCGCCATTCATAACATTATCTACATTTCCGGTTTCATAAGCAGTTCTTACATCTTTTACTAATTTATAAGGATGCATCACGTAATTTCTAATCTGACTGCCCCATTCATTTTTTAATTTACCAGATTCAATTTTATCTCTTGCTGCTTGTTGTTTTTGTAATTCAATTTCATATAATTGAGATTTCAACATTTTCATTGCAGTAGCTCTATTATCGTGCTGAGAACGAGAATTAGAACAAGAAATTTGAATTCCAGAAGGTTTATGTGTCAACTGAACTTTTGTCTCAACCTTATTTACATTTTGTCCGCCAGCACCACTAGAACGGGCAGTTACAATTTCTATATCTGCAGGATTTATGTCTATTTCAATAGAATCGTCAGCTACAGGAAAAACATATACAGAACCAAAAGTTGTATGACGTTTACCATTAGAATCAAAAGGTGAAATACGCACCAACCTGTGCACTCCATTTTCTCCCTTTAACCAACCAAAAGCATAATCGCCTTCAATTTCTATGGTAATTGTTTTAATTCCTACCACATCGCCTGCTTGATAATTGAGTGTTTTTAATTTAAAACCTTGCTTTTCTGCCCACATAGTGTACATTCTAGACAACATTTCTACCCAATCACAGCTTTCTGTTCCTCCGGCACCCGCATTAATTTGTATGGTTGCAGACAAAGAATCTCCTTCTTCAGAGAGCATATTTCTAAACTCTAAGTCTTCTAAAAAAGTATTGGTAATTTCAAATTGTTCTATAACTTCCTTTTCTTCAACTTCACCTTCTTTATAAAAATCATATAATACGACCACATCCTCATTTAAAGTAATGGTTTTATGATAATCTTCTACCCATTTTTTCTTAAATCGTAAGTCCTTCATGAAAACTTCCGCCGCTTTCGGATCGTTCCAAAAATCTGGATCTACCGTCTTTTCTTCTTCGTTTGCTATTTCTACGAGTTTTTTATCAATCTCTAAATAAGATTTTAATTTCTCAATTCTAGAAGCGATATCTTTAAGTTGGTCTTGTGTAATCATAAGCTCAACAAAAATAAATGAAATTTTAAGATTTCTCGTTTTAAAAGTTGATAGATATTTTATAGATTTATAGAAAATTAACAAAACATGAAAAAAGCACTATTAATTCTTTTTTTTATTACTTTTTCTATTAGTGGGTTTTCACAGTTTTTTATTGAGAAAACAGGAAATAAATTACAAAAAGGAATCACTAAATATGAAGGCTATTTTACTTTTTATTACGATGATAATTCAGATAAAATATTTCTTCAAATAGATGATTTAAATACTGAATTTCTTTATATACGTTCGCTATCAGAAGGAATTGGTTCTAATGATATTGGTTTAGATAGAGGTCAGTTAGGAGGCGGAGCAGTTGTTTACTTTAAGAAAATTGGTAATAAAATTATGCTTATACAACCCAACCAAGATTATAGAGCTATTACAGAAAATAGAGATGAAAAAAAGTCTGTGAAACAAGCTTTTGCAAAATCCGTATTACACGGATTTAAAATTGAAAAAACGAATAAAAATACTTTTTTAGTAGATGCTACAAATTTTTTTATGCGAGATGCACATGGAGTTGCAAACATATTGGCTAGAAATAAACAAGGAAGTTATAGTTTGGATAAGAGTAAATCTGCATTTAATATAGGGAGAATAAAAGCGTTTCCAAAGAATGTAGAGTTTGATGTAATGCTTACTTTTAAAGGAGCTCCCAAGGGATATAATATTAGATCTGTAACTCCAGATGCAAGTTTGGTTACTATTAATCAACATCATTCTTTTGTAGAATTACCAGATAATAATTATCGGCCTAGAAGTTTTGATCCACGTTCAGGTGCGAATATGATGTCTTATTTAGATTATGCAACTCCGGTAAATCAGTCTATTACAAAAAGATTTATTAGAAGACATCGATTGGAAAAAGTAAATCCCAATGCAGAAATATCAGTGGCTAAAGAACCAATTATTTATTATTTAGACAGAGGTACACCAGAACCTGTTCGTTCTGCATTATTAGATGGTGGACGCTGGTGGAATGAAGCTTTTGAATCAGCTGGTTACAAAGATGCTTTTCAAATGAAAATGTTGCCCGAAGGTGCAGATCCTTTAGATGTGCGTTATAACATGGTGCAGTGGGTGCATCGTTCTACGAGAGGTTGGAGTTATGGTGCAAGTATTTCTGATCCAAGAACAGGTGAAATTATCAAAGGTCATGTTAGTCTAGGGAGTTTAAGAATTCGTCAAGATTTTTTAATTGCACAAGCATTGCAAGCGCCTTATGCTAAAAATAATGTAGACGACAATTTTGCCTTACAAATGGCAATTGCAAGAATTAGACAATTATCTGCTCATGAAATAGGTCATACTTTAGGTTTTGCACATAATTTTGCAGCAAGTACTAATAATAGGGCTTCTGTAATGGATTATCCGCACCCGAAGTTTATTTTAGAAGACGGGAAAATAGATTTTTCTAATGCCTATGATACTAAGATTGGTCTTTGGGACAAAGTAATAGTCGCCTATGCATATCAAGATTTTTCAAAAGATAAAAATGAAGAAGAAGAATTGAATGCCATTCTAGATAATGCTTTTGCAACCGGATTAAAATACTTGTCAGATTCAGACGCAAGGCCTCAAGGAAGCGCTAGCAGTTCCGCTCATTTATGGGATAACGGGGGCAATATTCATGATGAATTGTATAACATTCTTAAAATAAGAAAAACAGCAATAAATAATTTCTCTACAGACAATATAAAAACTAGTCAACCTTATTCTGTTTTAGAAGATGTTTTTGTGCCATTGTATTTCTTGCATCGTTTTCAAACAGAAGCAACCGTAAAATTAATTGGTGGTTTAGACTACAGTTATGCTGTTAAAGGAGGCGCACAAACAATTGTAAAAAGAGTTTCTGGCAGTACAGAAAGAATTGCGTTGCAAGCCGTTTTAAAGACCATAATGGTTGATGAAATAGCAATTCCAGAAGAGAAATTAGAATTATTTCCACCAAGAGCAATGGGGTTTGGTAGAACAAGAGAATCTTTTAAAAGTGACTTAGGTGTTGAATTTGATGCTTTTGGAGCAGTAGAAACAGCAAGTGAAATGACGTTGAATTTGCTATTAAACCCTGAAAGAGCTTCAAGACTAATTGCGCATAAAAGTTTAAACAAAAACCAACTAGGTTTGGTTGAGTTGATTGATGAATTAGTTGTTAAAACCATCAATATAACTCACGAGAATTCTTATTTTCAAGAATTACAAAACGTAATAAATACAAAGGTTTTAGAGCAATTATTTTATTTAGGAGCTTCTAAAAATCAGTACCAACAAGTAAATGCAATTGTATTATTTAAGTTAGATGAAATTAAATTGAGTATCCAAAATAAAAATACCGAAGGAATTCAACATATATATGATAAGGCAATGGTTAAAATGATTGATAGTTTTATTAAAAAACCTACATCGTTTAAAAGAACGAAAGCTCCTCAGATTCCAGATGGCTCGCCAATTGGAAGTTATAAGCATTGATATAATATAAGAGTTACACAGAAATATTTAAATATTTTAAATATTATTGGAATTAAATACAAATAAATAGATGATTATAGACCTAATTTCAGATACAGTAACAAAGCCAACAGCAAAAATGTTGGAGGTAATGATGCATGCAAAAGTTGGAGACGATGTTTTTAAAAGTGATCCCACCGTAAATGAATTGCAAGAAAAAGCGGCAAAAATGTTCGGAATGGAAGATGCATTATTTTTTCCTTCAGGTACAATGGCAAATCAGACAGCCATAAAACTGCACACCCAACCTGGAGATAAATTAATATGCGACAAGTATGCCCATGTTTATAATTACGAGGGTGGAGGAGCAGCATTTAACTCTGGAGTTACTTGCAAATTAATTGACGGACAAAGAGGTATGTTTACTGCTGCACAATTAGAAGAAGCTGTTTTTGGTAGAGCAGACATTCATGTGCCTTATTCTAGGTTGGTATGTATAGAAAATACTACAAATAAAGGAGGTGGTGCGTGCTGGGATTTTTCTGAATTAGAGAAAATTCAAAAAATAGCTAAAGAGAATAACTTAGCTTTTCATTTAGACGGTGCGCGTTTGTTCAATGCTTTGGTAGCTAAAAAAGAGTCTCCAGAACAATATGGACAATTATTTGATACCATTTCTATTTGTTTATCTAAAGGCTTAGGAGCGCCAATAGGTTCTATTTTATTGGGTTCTAAAGAGGATATATCAAAGGCTTTAAGAATTCGAAAACTTTTTGGTGGAGCCATGAGACAGGTTGGTTTTTTAGCAGCTGCAGGTATTTATGCTCTAGATAATCATATAAATCGTTTGGAAGAAGATCATCAAAAAGCAAAAGAAATTGGTGCAGTTTTAGAATCTGTTTCTTATGTTACTAAGTTGGAAACTATAGAAACTAATATTGTTATTTTTTATGTGGATGAAAAAATAGGCGTAGCTAAATTTATTCAAAAAATGAAGGATAAAAATATTTTATTGACGCCAATGGGTGAAGGTAGAATTAGAATTGTTACGCACTTAGATTATACCAAAGAAATGCATGAAATTCTTTTAGAAGCGCTTAAGAGGTTTTGAAAAATATTTTTTTTTAATCTATAGAATTGGTGCCGCATTAAGAATAGTTTGATTAACTATTTGTATCTAATTTTGCTAATTCTTTATAATTTGTATTTAATTTTTTTAATAAAAATCCGTATAGCAATTGGTAGAATAAACATAAAATTCCTAAAATCAATAAGGTGGCAATCAGTGATGCAAAAACTATAAAAAGAATTTTTTTATTATTTAAATCTTCTAAGTTCGTTTGAATAGATGCATTGGTAGCCACAACCATAACTAATAACATATAACCGAGATTAAAAAGAACGTAATTTCTAACAGTTTTTCTAGTTTTAATTATTTTTTTCATTAAGTTGTTTGTAGAGTCTGTAGTAGAAATTCTTTTGTAATTCAAATAGAATATTACTAAAAAGTAAAATAAGATAATATAAGCCACAATTTGAGAATAAAAAATAAAATTCATCAAACCTAATTTCTCGTATTCAGCATAAGCTTCATCCATATCTATAAAAAAATAGAGAGAATTTAAAATTACAAACTCAAGAATACCAATTATAAATATCCATTTTACAATAGAGGCTGATCTTGAGTGTGCAAGTTTGTAAATCTCAATAGTAGAGCGTTTACTAGCTTGTTCTGGTTGATTTTTCCAGGCTTTTTTATAGTTGTCTAATAAATCCATAATTATGGGTTTAAGATGTTTTTTAATTTTTCTTTTGCTCTGTTCATTTTTACTCTTGCATTTACATTCGTAATTCCTAATGTTTCCGATATTTCTTTATAAGGTTTGTCTTCTAAGTATAAAAAGATAAGTGCTTTTTCTATGTCATTTAATCGATGAATTGCCGCGTAAAGTGCTTTTAATTTTATTTCCTCTGTGTCTTCATAAGGGGTAGATTCAATTTTATAAGCAATAGCACTAAAATCTTGTGTTTTCACTTTTCTAGTAGATTTTCTATATAATGAAATTGCAGTATTTAAGGCAACTCTATACATCCATGTACTAAATTTAGAGTCGCCCCTGAATTTGAGGTAATTCTTCCAAACCTGTATGGTTATTTCTTGAAACAAATCATCATGAGCATTTTTATTCGTAGTATACATACTACAAATTTTATGAACTATATTTTGATTTGCTTCAAAGTCTAATAAAAATTTATTTTCTAAATCTTTTTGCAATTATTAACTTATTTATTTATCTATTAGTAACGTAAATATATCAAATGTTACAATTTTATGAATAAATATTTTATTAAGTTTAAAATTTTATATATTTGGCTTTATCAAAACATATGAAATTGGACAACATTCAGCAAGATTTTACAATCAAGGACCTTGAAAATATATCAGGAATTAAAGCACATACAATTCGTATCTGGGAAAAAAGATATAATTTACTAGAGCCTAAAAGAACAGACACGAATATTAGATATTATTCTCATGAAAATTTACAAAAGATTTTAAATGTTGTTTTATTAAGTAAAAACGGTTATAAAATATCTAGAATTGCAAAAATGTCTAGAGAAGAAATGCTATTGGAATCTAGAGAAGTTGCTTTTGGCAGCAATACAAATGATGCTGTAATTAATGATTTTAAGTTGGCAATGTTTCAATTTGATAAAGTATTGTTTGATAAAACATATAAAAAATTATTATTAAAAAAACATTTTGAAAAAATTGTAAAAGATGTTTTTATTCCTTTATTACATCATATTGGATTGTTGTGGCAGACAGATACTATCTTACCTGCTCATGAGCATTTTGTATCTAATTTAATAGCCCAAAAAATTCACTCAAATATAGAGCTTATAGAACCTGTTTTTAATGAATCAGATAAAACATATGTGTTATTTTTACCTGAAAATGAAATCCACGATTTAGGTTTATTATACTTAAATTACGAGCTACTTTTAAAAGGGAATAAGACTATTTATCTTGGTCAGAATTTGCCATTAGATAATTTAAAACGTTTTTTTGATACTAAAAAAGAATTGTGTTTTATAACTTCATTAACGGTCCAACCTTATAAAGATAAAATAGAAGATTATTTTAATCAGGTTGAAGGTCTTCTAGGAACTTCTAACCATGAGTTTATTGCAATAGGTAGAAGGACTTCTTTATTGAAAACTAAAGTCTACAAATCCAATATTTCTTTCTGTGATAGTATTGCAGATATATTAAAAGTTATATAATTTATTTTATCTTCAAATTTGTTTAGTTTTTTGGTACCTTTGTTAAACAAATATATTTAATGAAAAAAGACATTCATATTATTGGTTCTGGTTTCTCTGCGTTGTCGGCTTCCTGTTATTTAGCAAAAGAAGGTTATAGCGTTACTGTTTTAGAAAAAAATGAAACTTTAGGAGGAAGAGCAAGACAATATAAAAAAGACGGTTTTACATTTGACCTCGGACCTTCTTGGTACTGGATGCCGGATGTTTTCGAACGGTTTTTTGCAGATTTTGGTAAAAAACCTTCAGATTATTATGTTTTAGATAAATTAAATCCAGGTTATGAGGTTTATTTCGGTGAAAATTCTTCATTAAAAATTCCTGAAAATCTAGAGGATATTTATAAGGTGTTTGAGTCAGAAGAGAAAGGAAGTGCAAAGCACCTAAAATCTTTCTTAGATTCTGCAAAGGCAAATTATGAAATAGCCGTTTTAGATATCGTCTATAAACCGGGTATTTCTCCACTAGAATTAGTCACAACCAAAACTGTAGCTAGAGTTACTCAGTTTTTTTCTAATATTAGAAAAGAAGTAAGGAAAAATATAAAAAGCAGTAAACTAATTAAAATTTTAGAATTTCCGGTATTGTTTTTAGGAGCAAAACCAAGTAATACCCCAGCTTTTTATAATTTTATGAATTATGCAGATTTTGGCTTAGGTACCTGGCACCCGAGAGGTGGAATGTATCAGGTAATTGAAGGCATGGTTTCTTTAGCAACCTCTTTAGGTGTAAATTTTGAATTAAATGCTAACGTAGAAAAAATTTTAACAGATAAAAAACGAAATGTTTCTGGTTTGTTGGTAAATGGCAAAACCATTGAAACTACCTTAGTTTTAAGTGGTGCAGATTATCACCATACAGAAACTTTATTAGATGAAGATTTAAGACAATATTCAGAAAAATATTGGGATAAGAAGACATTTGCACCTTCTTCGTTGTTATTTTATGTTGGTTTTGATAAGAAAATAGAAAACGCAAGTCATCATACTCTATTTTTTGATACAGATTTTGATTTACATGCAGAAGAAATTTATGATAATCCTAAATGGCCAACAAATCCTTTGTTTTATGCTAACTTTACTTCTATGACAGATAATACTTCTGCACCCGAAGGCAAAGAAGCAGGGTTTTTCTTAATTCCATTAGCACCAGGAATTGAAGATACTGAAGAACTAAGAGAAACCTATTTTCACAAAATTTTAGATAGATTTGAGCAATTAACAAATCAAGAAGTTAAAAAAAGCGTTATCTTTAAAAGATCTTTTTGTGTGAAAGACTTTAAAAAAGAATACAATTCGTATAAAGGAAATGCTTATGGAATGGCCAACACATTGCTGCAAACTGCTTTTTTAAGACCGAGTATTAAAAGTAGCAAAGTGAATAATTTATATTTTACAGGACAATTAACTGTTCCTGGACCAGGAGTGCCACCAGCTTTAATTTCAGGAAAAATAGCATCAGAATTAATTAAAAAAAATAAATTTTAGAGGAATATGAAAGAATTATTTGACACTGTCTCTAATGATTGCAGCAAGCTAGTCACTGAAAAGTATAGTACTTCTTTTTCAATGGCTGTGCATACATTGTCTCCAAAAATAAGAACAGATATTTATAATATTTATGGTTTTGTGCGTTTTGCAGACGAAATTGTAGATACCTTTCATGACTATGACAAGGAACTATTAATGATGCATTTTGAACGTGATTATTACATGGCAAAAGAGCAGGGTATTAGTTTAAATCCTATTCTAAATTCATTCCAACAAACTGTAAAGAGATACAAGATACCAGATGAAATGGTGCAAGCATTCTTAAAAAGTATGAAAGCAGATTTATTTAAAACTGAATATTCTACGAAAGAAGAATATGATGAGTATATCTATGGTTCTGCAGATGTGGTGGGTTTGATGTGTCTAAAAGTTTTTGTAAATGGTAATGATGTTATGTTTGATGCATTAAAAGATGCAGCAATGCGTTTAGGTTCTGCGTTTCAAAAAGTAAATTTTTTAAGAGATTTAAAGGATGATTATGAGGTTTTAAATAGATCCTACTTTCCAAATATAGATTTAGGAAAACTAGATACTGCTTCCAAACAATTAATTATTGATGAGATTGAAGCTGATTTTGATTTTGCATTTAAAAATGGAATTTTAAAATTACCAATAGAAGCAAAGTTCGGAGTTTATATGGCATATAGATATTATAGAAGGCTATTAAAGAAATTAAATAAAGTACCTTCAGAAGAAATTATGGATACGAGAATTCGAATCTCTGACCCAATGAAATTAAATTTATTAGCTAGAAGTTATGTAAAGTATAAATTAAAAATGATTTAAAAATGTTGTTTGCTCTAATTACTTTGGGAGTTTTTATTATTATGGAAGGTGTAAGTTGGTTTACGCACAAATATGTAATGCACGGTTTTGGATGGTTTTTACATGAAGATCATCATCAGCCAAAATATGATGGATTTGAAAAAAATGATTTGTTTTTTGCAATATTTGCAGTACCCAGTATGGCATTATTTTATTTTGGAAGCAATACAGAATATACCTTTTTACTTTTTATAGGTCTAGGTATTATGTGTTACGGAATTGCCTATTTTACAATTCATGATGTTTTAATTCATCAAAGATTCAAATGGTTTAAAAACACTAATAATGCATACTTAAAGGGATTAAGAAAGGCACATAAAATTCACCATAAGAATATGGAAAAAAAAGATAGCCAATGTTTTGGGATGTTATTTGTTCCTTTTAAATATTTTAAAAAGCCAAAATTAAATTAGTCTTATAAAAGTTTTATTACAGAATAAAAAAGCAGCTATCATAAAATAGCTGCTTTTTTGTTGCAAATTATTTTTTTGGGTATTTCGCTTTAATTTTATCTAAACTTAAATTATGGATACTTCCAACATGAGAATGTTGTTTTCCTAAATCGGGTTTGTATTCTCCCGCTTCTACCTGCTCTCCAATTTTTTTATAAGCTTCTCTAAAGGGCATCCCCTCAATAACTAAGTTATTAATACTGTCTACCGTAAATAAGTATTGATATTTTTCATCATTTAAATCAATATCTTTTACGATTACCTGTTGAATTGAATAATTTAAAATGTCTAAAATTTCTTTTACGTCTTCGAAAGCATTTATGATGTTTTCTTTTAATAATTGATAATCCCTGTGATAACCCGTTGGTAGATTATTTGTAATTAGCACCATTTCTGTATTTAAAGCCTGAATTTTGTTACATTTCCCACGAATCAATTCAAAAACATCAGGATTTTTCTTGTGGGGCATAATGCTACTCCCAGTTGTTAATTCATCAGGAAAAGAAATAAAATTAAAATTCTGACTCATATACAAACAGACATCCATTGCAAATCGAGACATTGTATTACACAATCCGCCCAAAGCAGAAGCAATAGAACGCTCACTTTTTCCTCTACTTAATTGTGCGGCAACAACATTGTATTTCATCGAAGCAAAATCTAATTCTTTGGTTGTTAATTCTCTGTCAATAGGAAAAGAACTTCCATATCCCGCTGCAGATCCTAAAGGGTTTTGATCTACAACCTTAGAAACAGCATTTAATAGGTATACATCGTCTATTAATAATTCTGCATATGCTGAAAACCAAAGTCCGAAAGAGGAGGGCATAGCCACTTGTAAATGCGTGTAACCCGGTAATAAGCTATCTTTATGCGTATCTGCAAGATTTATTAATGTATCAAATAATGTTTTTACCTTATCATTTATGTTGGCTAGGTTTTCTTTATAATACAAATGAAGTGCTACTAAAACTTGATCATTTCTAGAGCGAGCGGTGTGAATTTTCTTACCAACTTCACCGAGTTTATTGGTTAATTCCCATTCAATTTTAGAATGCACATCTTCAAAAGAGGGTTCAATAATAAAAGTTCCTTTTTCGATATCATTGGCTAATTCTTGCAGACCTCTTTTTAGATCTTTCAATTCATCTGCACTAATAATACTGATAGATTCTAGCATTATAGCATGCGCCAAAGAAGCTTGCACGTCATATTTTGCAATATGCATATCAATTTCTCTATCATTACCAACCGTAAAGTTTTCTATTTGTTTGTCTATTGAAAATCCTTTATCCCAAAGTTTCATATTTTTTATGTTTTTGTCCTGTACAGGACAGGATCTATTTAATTTATGTGTGGTTAAACAATTACTTTATTGAGTAATTCAATATAAATTTGTATTCCTTCTTCAATTTCAGCGACATAAATAAATTCATCTGCAGAATGTGAACGAGTACTATCTCCTGGACCTAATTTTAAAGATTGACAACTTAAAGATGCTTGATCCGATAAGGTAGGAGAGCCATATGTTTCTCTTCCTATCGCAATTCCTGCTTTTACTAAATCATGATTCAAAGAGATAGCAGACGAATTTAAACGCAAACTTCTTGGAGTAATTTTTGTACAAGGTGATTTTTCTTGTAATATATCTGCAATTTCTTGGTTAGAATACGCATCATTTACACGAACATCAATTACCAAATCTACATGAGCAGGAACCACATTATGCTGTTTTCCCGCAGTAATTTGAGTTACTGTCATTTTTACATCTCCTAATGCTTCAGAAGTTTTTTCAAATTTAAAATTTTTAAACCATTGTAAAACTTCAATGGTATTATAGATGGCATTGTTATTATTTGGATGTGCTGCGTGACTTGGGGTTCCTGAGATAACTGCATCAAAAACAACCAATCCTTTTTCTGCAACAGCCAAGTTCATTAAGGTCGGTTCGCCAACAATCGCTACGTCTATCTGCGGAATAATAGGCAACATGCTATTCAATCCGTTTGTACCACTATTTTCTTCTTCGGCAGAAGCAACAATAACCAAATTATAGTTTAAGTTTTCTTGTGCGTAAAAGTGCGTAAAAGTTGCTATTAAAGAAACCAAACATCCACCGGCATCATTACTTCCTAAACCGTATAACTTGCCTTCTTTAACAAATGCTTTAAAAGGATCATTTGTATAGGCAGAATTTGGTTTAACTGTATCGTGATGTGAGTTTAATAATAAAGTAGGCTTACTTTCATCGAAATATTTATTTGTTGCCCAGATATTGTTTTTTGTTCTTTTAAAAGGGATTTTAGCTTCAATAAACCATCCTTCAATAAGTTTAGCTGTGTTTTCTTCTTCTTTAGAGAATGATTGCGTTTCAATTAAATTCTTTAAAAGTGAAATTGCGTTTGCTGTTAATTTTTCGATATTCATTTTTAGATTGTAATGCTTGTAAAATTATCGTTTTCTTTTGTAAACATATTAGTATTCCCCATGTTTACTTTAGTAACTCCGTTTTTTAACGCATCAAAGCAATTTTCTAACTTTGGTAACATTCCGTCTGCGATAATTCCATCTTTTAATAATTTTTTATATGTGTTAATATTGAGGTGTTTTATAACTGAGTTTTGATCATTAATATCTCTCAAAACACCATTCAATTCAAAACAATAATAAATAGTGGTATCGTATTTTTTGCTCATTCCAATGGCAACCTGACTTGCAATTGTATCTGCATTTGTATTTAATAATTGTCCATTTCCATCATGTGTAATTGCGCAAAAAACAGGTGTAAATTTAGCTTTAATTAGTCTATCAATAGAATTAGAAGCAACTTCTTTTACATCGCCAACAAAACCGTAATCTATATTTGTTACTTGTCTTTTGTTAGATTTTATACTATTAACATCTGCACCGGTTAATCCAATTGCATCAATTTGTAAAGCTTGTAATTTAGCTACCATATTTTTGTTAACCAAACCACCATAAACCATTGTAATTACCTCTAAAGTCTCTTTATCTGTGATACGTCTTCCATTTACCATTTTAGATTCAATTCCTAATTTAGAGGCCATTGCTGTTGCGCTTTTTCCACCTCCATGCACTAGAATTTTCTTTCCCTCAAGATTTGAAAATAATTTTAGAAAAGCATTTAAAGAAGTATCATCTTCAATAATATTTCCTCCAATTTTTATGATTGATAGTTTTTCTTTAGACATTTTCTAATATTTTTTTCAGTACTAATTGGGCTGCATAGGTTCTGTTATTTGCTTGTTCAATTACCAAAGAACTATCGCTGTCTAAAACTGCATCTTCAACAACCACATTTCTTCTTACAGGCAAACAATGCATAAATTTAGCTTTTCCTAATTTCTCTTTGGTAATCATCCAATCATTCGCTGTATTTAATACTTTTCCATACGCTTCATAAGAACTCCAGTTTTTAGTATACACAAAATCAGCATCTTTAAAAGCTGCTTCTTGATTATGATAAATAGGTGTGTCTTTGGTAATACCTGGATTTAGATTGTATCCTTCAGGATTTGAAATTACAAATTCTACATCCATTTTCTGCATTGCCTGTGCAAAACTATTAGCAACTGCATGCGGCAAGGCTTTTACATGTGGCGCCCAACTTAGAACTACTTTAGGTTTCTTTTTTGTTGCATTTTCTGAAATGGTAATTGCATCTGTCAAACCTTGTAAGAGGATGCCCAGTCGCACTTTCCATACTTACAATTGGAACAGAAGCAAATTTTATAAATGATTTTAAAACGTGTTCAGATTCGTCCTTTTCTTTGTCGGTTAGTGTTGGGAAAGCTCTTACAGCAATAATATCGCAGTATTGCGAAACTACAGCGGCTGCTTCTTTTATATGTTCTGCAGTAGTGCCATTCATAATGGTTCCATCTTCAAATTCTATTCCCCAGGCATCTCCAGAAACATTCATCACAATAGGATCCATTCCTAAGTTTAAAGCTGCTTTTTGGGTACTTAAACGTGTTCTTAGACTTGAATTAAAAAACAAGAGTCCCAATGTTTTATTTTTTCCTAATTCTTTATTTTTTAAAGGATTTACTTTTAAATCTTTTGCTTCTGCAATCCAAGAATTGATATTATCAATGTCGTTTATGGAGGTATAATGTTTCATCTTTTTACTTTTTATACAAGAGGATTAAGCTCTTATCATTATTTTATTTTTGTAAACGGAACTTTATTTTCAAAAGCATCGGTTATAAAATGATCTTCCAAACCATTTACAATCCATGTTTCTATATTTGCATTTTTACTTATTTCTGCCGCTTCAATTTTAGATGCCATTCCACCAGTTCCATGCGTAGATTTACTTTGGACAACCTCATTTTTTAAATCTTCAAAACTAAAGACTTCTGTAATGGTTTTTGGAGCATTATTTTTTATGGATTTTTTCGTGTAAATTCCATTAGTATTGGTAGCTATAATCAATAAATCTGCATTTAATAAAGAGGCTGCTAAGGCGGCTAGCTTATCATTGTCACCAAACTGAATTTCATCTGTAGCAACAGTATCATTTTCATTAATAATAGGAATGTAATTATTTTGGACTAATACATTAATCGTATTTACAATATTGGTTTTACTTTGTTGTTTTTCAAAATCTGAGTAGGAGAGTAGACATTGCGAACTTAACAAACCATATTCTCTAAAAATTTCTTGATAAATTCTAATTAAATGGGGCTGCCCAATAGAGGCCAATGCTTGTTTTACAAACACGGATGATTCCTTACTTTCTAACTTTACAAACTGTTTTGCAACTGCAATAGCTCCAGAACTTACGATAATAAACTCGCAGGTATCTTTAAGCTTTGCAATCTGATTTGCAATATCCTCAATTTTACCTCTAGAGATATTATCGGTTTCTTTTGTAAGCGTATTAGAGCCTATTTTTAGTAAAATGCGTTTCTTCTTTTGCATATTATCTTATTTGACCATTTCCGTGAATATACCATTTATTTGTTACCAAATGTTGAAGACCAATAGGTCCTCTCTGGTGCAGTTTATCGGTGCTAATTGCCAACTCTCCACCTAAACCTAATTGCCCCCCGTCTGTAAATCGCGTGGAAGCATTATGATATACTGCGGCAGTATCTACATTTTCCATAAAAAAATGAGCTTCTGCATCATTTGTTGTAATAATTGCTGACGAATGTCCACCAGAATAGGTGTTTATCATCTCAATTACCGCTTCGTTTGAAGCAATTTCCCCAAGTACTATTTTATGATCTAAAAATTCTTCGTACCAAACTTCGTTGGATGAAATTTCTTTAACGCTGTGTTTTTTTGAAATTATTTTATCTCCTAAAACCTGAATTTTAGATGCATTTAACTTTTTTATTAATGTGTTGATGAATTCCTTTTTATTTGGAAGATTTTCATCAATTAAAACCTTGTCAACAGCATTACAAGCAGATATTTTAGATTTACCATTGATAATAATAGCGATGGCAATATTAAGATCGGCTTCTGAATGAACAAACACAAAGTTATTTCCACGACCGCTTATGATCACCGGGCAAGAAGCGTGTTTTTTAACAAAAGTAATTAACTTTTCTCCACCTCTAGGCACAATTAAATCTATCCTCTGTGTTGGTTTTTCTAAAAATTCCTGTGTTTCTGTTCTGTTGAATTGTAAATATGTTACCCAATCTGAAGAAGCATTGTTCTGCTTTAAAGCTTTGTGCCATAATTCTGTTATTTTTAAGTTAGAATGTAAAGACTCTTTTCCCCCTTTTAATACTATTTTATTTCCAGATTTAAATGCAATTCCTGCAGCTTCAACAGTAACATCTGGTCTAGATTCATAGATGATAAGTATGGTGCCAAAAGAGGCTGTTTTATTATATACCTGCATTCCGTTCTCATGTTTAAAGCTAAAACGTTCTACACCAACAGGATCTTCTTGAGAAGCTAAATGTTTGGCTGCAATAACCATTTCGTCAACTTTAGCATTATTTACTTTTAATCGATCTAACATAGAAATATCAGTCCCTTTATAGGCTCTGATATCTTTTTTATTTACACTAATAATAGCCTCTCTTTCTGTATCAAGAAGTGTTGCCATAGTAATAAAACATTATTTCTAGTTTCTAAAGATAATAAGGTATTCATTGTTTTAGTTTATGTTTTATAGTTGTATTTCTTACTCTGATGTTTATCCTTACAGACTAATTTAATCTTCTAAAGCACCTACTAATGCTTCAAAAAATTGATTCAAATGGCCCTTATTTACATTTAAAGGTGGTAATATTCTTAATACTTTCTTGTTTGCAGCTCCACCAGTAAAAATATGGTAGTCATAAATCAGCTTTTTTCTTAATTCGCTTACTTCAAAATTAAATTCTAATCCAAGCATTAAGCCTCTTCCTTTTATTTGCTTTACTTCTGGAATTGTTTTTGCAATTTTTATAAAGTAGGTAGACATTTTATTTACATTGTCCATTAATCCTTCTTCTTCAATTGCATTTAATACAGATAAACCTGCAGCACAAGCCAAATGATTTCCACCAAAAGTAGTTCCTAACATTCCGTATTTAGCTTTGATATTTGGATGAATTAAAATTCCGCCAATAGGAAAACCATTTCCCATTCCCTTGGCAATAGAAATAATATCTGGAGTAACATTGTAATGTTGAAATGCAAAGAATTTCCCAGATCTCCCATAACCAGATTGCACTTCATCAGCAATAAATAAGGTATTATTTGCTTTACAGAGAATATCTAATTGTTCGAAAAAATCAGCATTCGCTTGGTCTAAGCCGCCAACTCCTTGTATAAACTCTACAATTACTGCGCAAACATCACCTTTTTCTAATTCTATTTTTGCGCTTTCAATATCGTTTAAATCTAAAATAGTTACTTTTTGTTGCGCGTTTATTGGTGCGATAATGTTTTTATTATCAGTTACGGCTACGGCAGCAGAAGTCCGTCCGTGAAATCCGTTTTTAAATGCAATTACTCTAGATTTTTCAGTTTTAAATGAAGCTAGTTTTAGTGCATTTTCATTTGCTTCGGCGCCAGAACTACATAAAAATAATTCATAATCGTTACATCCAGAAAGGATTTCTAGTTTGTCGGCCAGCGCAACCTGCAAAGGATTGTGAATTGCATTTGAATAAAAACCTAATTTATGAACTTGATTTGTAATTGCTTCCAAATATTTTGGATGCCCATGACCAATAGAAATGACCGCATGACCTCCATATAGATCTAAATATTCTATATTATTTTCATCATATACATACACTCCTTTAGCGGAGACTGGTGTAACATTGTATAGCGGGTAAACGTTAAATAAAGGCATATTGTTAGTTTTTTATTTGGTTGATTTTATTGAACGACTTATTAATTCCTTTAATCAAAGAAGAGCTTAATCCTTGATGTTCCATTTCATTTAAACCTTCTATGGTGCATCCTCCAGGTGTAGTTACTCTGTCTATTTCTGCTTCTGGATGATTACCGGATTCCTTTAAGAGAGTCGCAGCACCAAAACAAGTTTGCATTGCTAATTCATGTGCTTCATGTGCCTCAAAGCCTAACTGAATTGCACCTTGGGTTGTTGCTCTAATTAAACGCATCCAAAAAGCAATTCCGCTGGCACAAATAACCGTTGCAGCTTGTAGTTGTTCCTCAGGAATTTCCATAGAGCAGCCAAGGCTGTTAAAAATAGTTTTTGCCAATGCTACTTTTTCTTTTCCTTTTATATTTGGAGAAAGACAGGTCATAGATTGTCCAACAGCAGCAGCAGTATTTGGCATAGAACGAATAATACAAGTATTAGATCCAACAATAGCCTCAATTTTTGCAATTGAAAATCCTGTTATTACAGAAATTAAAACATGATTTTCATGTAAATGAGACTTTAAATTATTTAAAATATGCTCTAAGTGTTTTGGTTGAACTGCAAAAATTAAAATTGTGGCATTTTTTACAGCTTCAACATTATCTGAAGTTAAAGTTACTTTTTTATAATCGCTAAAACCTTCGATAGCGTTGGTATTTCTTTTAGTTAAATACAAAGAACTTACAACCTGATTACTCAATAAACCCTTGGCTATAGATTGTCCTAAACTTCCTGCTCCAATAATTGCTACTTTCATAATTTTATTTTGTTACAAGGCTTTAAGCCTCTTATTATATATTAAAAATAACTTGCCTTTAAATTTAAGCCTAAAGTTTCTTCAAAGTCATACATTAAATTAAGGTTCTGAACTGCTTGCCCAGAGGCACCTTTTAAGAGATTGTCTATTGCACTTGTTATTAATAGTTTAGTTCCGTGTTTTGCTAAGTGAATTAAACATTTGTTGGTATTGACTACTTGCTTTAAATGGATTTCTTCATCAGACACAAAAGTAAATGCGGCATCTTTATAATATTCTTTATATATTTTTATGGCATCATCTAAACTACCATCATACTTTGTGTAGGTAGTAGCAAAAATTCCTCTGGAGAAATTTCCTCTGTTGGGGATAAAATTAATTTCAGCATTAAAATTAGCTTGTAATTGATTTACAGTTTGATTAATTTCTCCTAAATGCTGATGATTAAATGCTTTATAGTGAGAGTAATTATTATCTCTGTATGTAAAATGTGTAGTTGTAGACAATGAAGTTCCTGCGCCAGTTGCGCCAGTAACTGCATTTATATGTATATCGTTATTTAGCAAACCTTTTGCCGCTAAAGGTAAAATTGCCAATTGCAAAGCCGTGGCAAAACATCCAGGGTTGGCAATATATTTTGCTGTTTTTATAGCAGTTTTATCCAATTCTGGTAAACCATACACAAAGTCTTTCCCCTTAAAATTTTTGTCAGTAAACAATCTAAAGTCATTGCTTAAATCAATGATTTTTGTGTTTTTAGAAAAATTATTTTTTTCTAAAAATGTTGTCGAATTTCCGTGCCCTAAACACAAGAATAAAGTATCTACTTTAGTATTAATTTGAGAAGTAAATGAGATTTCTGTGCTTCCAATTAAATCTTTGTGCACTTTATGTAATTTATTGCCAGCATTTGACGTGCTGTAAACAAAATTGATATTTGCTTCAGGATGATTTAATAACAATCTAATTAATTCCCCGGCAGTATAACCAGCTCCACCTATAATTCCTATCTCTAACATGCTTAAGAGTTTATTTGTTTATAAATTTTATTCTGATTCCCTAAAATTTTAATGAAGCCTTTCGCATCTTCTGCTGTCCAAGCTTTATTTTCTTCACCATATGTGCTAAAAGCACTTGACATTAAATCGTGATCAGATATAATTCCGTCTAAAGAAAAGTGATAGGGTTTTAAACTTACCACAACGTTACCAGAAACCATTTTTTGAGAACTTTGCAAAAAAGCTTCTGTATCTCTCATTACAGGATCTAAATATTGACCCTCATGCAAATGCATTCCGTAGAAACTAGATAAATACTCTTTGTGTTGCAGTTGCCATTTAGTTAAGGTGTGTTTCTCTAATAAATGGTGCGCTTTTACCGTAATTAAAGCAGCAGCAGCTTCAAAACCAACTCTTCCTTTAGTACCAACAATCGTATCACCAACATGAATATCTCTTCCAATTGCGTATGCAGAAGCAATATTATTTAGTTTTTCAATATTTATTTCAGGTGCATTTTCTTTACCATTAAAAGCAATAAACTCCCCATTTTTAAAAGTAAGTGTTACCTTTTCTTCTCCCTCTTTTTCTAATTGAGAAGGATATGCTTCATTTGGCAGTGGCTTTTCAGATTTTAAAGTTTCTACACCACCAACACTTGTTCCCCAAAGTCCTTTATTAACAGAATATTTAGATTTTTCCCAAGGCATATCAATACCTTCAGCTTTTAAGTAATCTATTTCTTCTTGTCTGGTTAAACTTCCATCTCTAATTGGTGTAATTATTTTAATATGAGGGGCTAATGTTTGAAAAATCATATCAAAACGAACTTGATCATTCCCTGCACCTGTGCTTCCATGCGCTATATACTCTGCATCAATACTTTTGGCATATTCTATAATCTCTATAGCCTGAATAATTCTTTCTGCACTTACAGAAAGTGGATATGTGCTATTTTTTAATACATTTCCGAAGATTAAGTATTTTACCACTTTATTATAAAAAGTAGCAACTGCATCAATATTCTTATAGGTAGAAACACCCATTTTGTATGCGTTGCTTTCTATGTTTTTTATTTCTTTACTTGTAAAACCACCTGTATTTACACTAACAGCATGTACATCGTATTTTTTTGATAAACTTACGGCACAGTAAGAAGTGTCTAAACCACCACTGTATGCTATTACTAATTTTCTATTTTTATTATTTGACATTTTTATTTTTTTTTAAAAATAATTGCTGTTTTATATTTTTTAATTTTTTAAAAACGTTTTCTTTTACTTCTTTAGACGCTTCTTTATTGTTGTTTTTTGGATCAAATAGCATTCCTGTGCACAAACACATCTGTTGTGATGTTCTTGTTAAAATATCAAAATTCTTACAGGTTTTACAACCGTTCCAAAAAGATTGATCATCTGTAAGTTCAGAAAAAGTAACTGGTTTGTAACCTAGGTTACTATTTAATTTCATCACAGCCAAACCAGTAGTAATACTAAACACCTTTGCAGTTGGAAATTTTGTTCTAGAGTGTTTAAATATCACTTGTTTAATCTGTTTTGCTAAGCCTAAGTTTCTATAATCTGTATGAACTATTAATCCAGAATTAGCCACAAATTTTCCATGGCCCCAAGCCTCTATGTAGCAAAAACCTGCAAACTTCTTTCCGTCTAGCGCTATTACTGCATTCCCATTTTCTATTTTGGTAGTAATGTAAGCAGGTTTTCTTTTAGCAATACCAGTTCCTCTAACTTGTGCAGCATCTTCTATAGTTTTGCAGATAATATCCGCGTAAATAATATGCGATTTGTTAGCAATTACAATTTTCATTGTATTGATGTTTTAAAATTGAATGTATTTGTTTGTTTTACTTTGAAATGCAGAATTGGACACACCTAATTCTATAATTATTTAGACACCCAAAGGGCGTGTAGCAGAAAAGCGGCGTGCAGAAACAGTACTATTTGAAATAATATTATTTTTTCGTTTGTCTTTAAGATTTGATAAGTAATACATTGTAATAAAAATAAAAAATTATGGTTTCAGTTAATTGCTATTTATTGTATTAGCGAATTGTATTGCGACAGCGCAATCTGGGAACCATAGAATATGTTTTATTTTTTGAAGTAATCATGGTGTAAATGTAAAATAATTTTTCAATTGATTCTGATTAATAGTACTTATTTTTAAATTTTTATCAATTTAATAGCAAATCAATTTGTTATTTATCAATTCTTTAGTAAACACTTTTATAAATCTACTAAGATTATAGATTTTGTTTATTTAAAAAAATATTATTTTAAATATTTTAACTTTTCACACTGTTTTATTACGTTTCATCCTATAAATAATACAGTTAAATGGATTTTTATTTTTTAAAGCATTATCCTATTGCATCTTTGAACCCAAAATAAAAGAATAAATAACTTTGCTGAAAAACTAAAAATAGTTCCTTTAGCTCCCTAATAATAAACCTAACTTTACATCTTCATTAAAAACATACAATTGCTATATTTTCCGCAATTGAAAAAACAGAATACATGAATATTTACAAACAAATTGAAGCAGAAATTCAAGCAGCTTCTTATATCGTTATTACAGCACATAAATCTGCAGACGGAGACTCTATTGGTTCCTCTTTAGGATTACTTCACTTTATAGAGAAACTCGGTAAAAAGGCTATTATTTGTCATCCAGATAAAGCACCAGATTTTTTATATTGGTTAGATACTACCAATATTCTTTTAATGGAAGAAAATCCTGAAGAAGTTAGAGCATCGATTAAAAAAGCAGATTTAATTTTTTGTTTAGATTATAATGCTATTAGTCGTGTAGGTTCAGAAATGCAAGTTTTGTTAGAGGAAGCAACTGGTAATAAAATTATGATAGACCATCATTTGAATCCTGAGGAGTTTCCTGCAATAACGCTCTCTGAAACTACTGCATCTTCAACTTCGCAGCTAATTGTAGATTTAATAGAGCATTCTGGGCACTTAGACTTGTTAGATGAAAAAATTGGAACACCTTTATACCTTGGTATCTTAACAGATACTGGTAGTTTTAGATTTAATTCTGTAAAGCCAAGAACGCATGAGGTGCTAGCTAAAATTTTAACGGCAGGAGTGGAGCATCATTTAATTCACGAAAAACTAAACGATAACAATACTGAAAGTCGTTTGCGTTTGCAAGGGTATGCAATGAGTGAGAAATTAGAGATTTTATACGATTATAATGTTGCTGTTATTTCCTTATCTAAAGAAGAACTAGCCAAATACAATTATAAAAAAGGTGATACTGACAGTTTGGCCAACTTGGTATTATCTATAAAAGGTATGAAAGCTGCTATTGTGTTTACAGAGCGTGATGGAATTATGAAAATTTCTTTTAGATCTAAAGGTGCAGAAAACCCTGTAAATCTTTTAGCAAAAGAGCATTTTAATGGAGGTGGACATGCGAATGCTTCTGGAGGTATGAGCGATTTATCCGTGATGGAAACTTTAGAAAAGTTAAAAGGACTAATTCCTAAATATTTTTAAAAGTAATCTAACAGCGGTTTTAACAAGGTGTAAGTGTAAACTAAAAGTTATTTTGTATTTTTTTGACCTCAAGTGTGACGTGATTTGAATTTTTATTACAAACAAAATCTTTAAATAACTCCAGTTTCAGTAAACTTTGATTCTGTTTTTGTATAAATTTGTTTAACTAAATTTATAAAAATATTCTTTTAATAAAAGTACTTTTGGCTATTATTAAAATATCCGTTTTAAAATAACAAAACTTAAAAAAGAACGTTATACAAATAACTAACAGAAAATATGATTAAAAAAAATATTTTATCAATAGTATTAATTGCATCTTCTATATGTATTATAGGTTGCAGTGATGGAGGGAAATTTAAAATTCAAAAAGGTAAAGTTGGGCATTTAACAACAAAAACTACCATACAAGAATTAACTCATATTTTTGAAAATGACTCTATTGTAAAAAATTTAAGTGAAGGTGCTTTAGGTGATAACTATTTTCAAGATGATGATGAATATTTAATTTTTGAAAAAGGAGGAAAGCACATGCTAACGATTATTCCAAAAGAGCAATTAGATTCAATTTCTACTATTAAAAGTGTTGAGATCCATGACGCAAGATTTAATTCTGAGACTTCACTAAACATAAACTCTAGCTTTTCTGAGATTAATGTGAATAATAAGATCAATAGGGTAGAAACTACGTTAACTTCTGCAACCCTGTTTTTAGATGATTTAAATACAACTATAGCAATAGATAAAGAAGAATTAGGTTTAAGAGATTTTACTACTCAGAAAGTAAGTTTAGAACAAATTCCTGATTTAGCAAAAATGAAATCTTTTATCGTCTGGTTTAATTAGAAAAAATTTTGAAAAAAAAATACACTATTCAAAAAGCTCCATTTGTTGTGCCAACGACAGATGGTAAACTAATAGAAGAACATTTTGGGGGCGCCACAGACGGCAATACCCAAACTAGTATTGCCCATATGATTGCACCACCTAACTGGAGTGAACCTTTTCAAACTCCAGAATTTGAGGAATATACTTATGTTATTAAGGGTAAGAAACAGTTTATTATTGATGGAGAAGTTCTAGTTTTAACAGCAGGCCAGTCTATTAAATTAGAAAAAAATACAAGAGTTCAATACTCAAACCCTTTTAAAGAACCTTGCGAATATATGTCTGTTTGTACTCCAGCTTTTTCTATTGATTTGGTACATAGAGAGGATACTTAATTTTTTTTCCTTGTGAGGTAAAAAGGTAAGTAAATTAGCATAAAATAAGGAATTACCAGAATTTCAACTACAAAAATGTACTGAGGCCAATCTCCAAAAAGATCTAATGCTGTAGCTACATCTGGTTTTCTATTAGTGTAAAAATAGTTAGAACCTAAAAAGTAGTTGAGTATAAACATAAAAAGCATGTATGCTTGCATTCCTAAAAATGATTTTCCAACACTTCTAAGGGTTGGTCTCATCTTATAGATAAAGGTTGCAAAGAACATAAAAATAACAAGTCCTGCATGAACAAACCAATACCTAAAAAATGGAAAGTTTAGATAATTATGTTCGTCTGGTGTGATTAAAGATTGTAATGTACCTGCTAATATTAAGAAAAAGAAGATTTCATAATACACAAACTTTTTTGTGACTGATAAAACCGGAATTATTAGTGCTAAGAAACTACACAAGTGCAAGGGCAAATCTTCTTGAATATTAAAATTTCCTTTATATATATGTACAAAGGTTCCTAAGAGAACAGTAAAACAAATTGAAAAAGCAAAAACATTTCCAATAATCGATTGCACCTTATTCGTCTGTTTCTTGGTAATAACAATCAAAGCAAAACCAAAGCAAATACAAAAAAGTACCACAATAGCGTGTTGCAAAGAAAAGGAGTAAAATTATTGTTCTCTTTTAAGAAGAAATCCATTCAGTAAATCTAAACATAATACTTGTTATTGCCACAATATTAAGTGTTTAAAATACAAATTATAAGGTTGAATATTTTTCTAATCCCAATATTTAAGAATTCCTTTTGCAAGCTAATAATGTATTTTTTAATAACATTGCAATGGTCATTGGTCCAACACCGCCAGGAACTGGTGTAATAAATTCAGATTTTTTAGACACTTCTTCAAAGGCAACATCTCCTACTAATCTAAATCCGCTTTTTTTAGAAGAATCTGCTAAACGCGTGATGCCTACATCTATAACAGTAACATTTTTTTTACCATATCTGCTTTTAGAAATTCAGGAATTCCTATAGCAGCAATAATAATATCTGCTTGTAATGTAAGTTCTTTTAAATTTTTAGTTCTACTATGGCACATGGTTACTGTAGCGTTACCAACTTTTCTTTTCTGTGAAAGTAAGATGCTCATTGGGCTGCCAACAATATGACTTCTTCCTAAAACTACCACGTGTTTTCCAGAAGTTTCTACGTTATATCTATCTAGTAACTCTAAAATACCAAATGGAGTAGCAGAAATAAATGTGGGTAAGTTTAGTGCCATTTTACCAACGTTTGTGGGGTGAAATCCATCTACATCTTTGTCTGGGTTTACAGCCATTAATACTTTTTGCTCGTCTATATGTTTAGGTAGCGGTAGTTGCACTATAAAACCATCAATATCATTATCAATATTTAGAATGGCAATTTCATTTAGTAAATCATCTTCTGTAACTTTTTCAGTTAATCTTATTAAAGTAGATTCAAAACCAACACGTTCACAAGCTTTTACTTTTGCATTTACATACGTAATACTTGCTCCATTATTACCAACAATAATTGCAGCTAAATGCGGTGTCTTATGACCGTTATCTTTTAGCTCTCTTACTTCTAACGTAATTTCTTCTTTAATGTCAGCAGCCGTTTTTTTTCCGTTTAGTAAAATCATTAAACTAGTTTTTATTTGAGATTTATTACTTATTTCTTTAAATTATATTTTTTAAAGTAAAATTCCTACTTCATTCCTTGCATCATTTGCATCATTTTTTTACCACCACCACCTTGCATCATCTTCATCATTTTACTCATCTGATTAAATTGCTTCATTAGTTGGTTTACGGCATTAACTGAAGTTCCAGAACCTTTGGCAATTCTCTTTTTTCTACTAGAATCGATACTGTTTGGTGTACTTCTTTCTAGTGGTGTCATAGAATGTATTATTGCTTCAATACCTTTAAAAGCATCATCATCAATATCTACATCTTTCATCGCTTTACCAGCTCCAGGAATCATACCCATAAGGTCTTTCATGCTTCCCATTTTTTTAATTTGCTGTATTTGCGTCAAAAAGTCATCAAATCCAAACTGATTTTTAGCAATTTTTTTCTGTAATTTTCTAGCCTCTTCTTCGTCATATTGATCTTGTGCTCTTTCAACAAGAGAAATAACATCTCCCATTCCTAGAATTCTGTCTGCCATTCTATCTGGATGAAAAACATCTATAGCATCCATTTTTTCACCTGTACCAATAAACTTAATAGGTTTATTAACTACAGATTTTATAGATAAAGCTGCACCACCACGAGTATCACCATCTAATTTTGTAAGTACAACACCATCAAAATTTAAAATATCATTAAAAGCCTTTGCCGTATTTACAGCATCTTGCCCCGTCATAGCATCTACTACAAATAAAGTTTCTTGAGGTTGTATAGTTTTGTGAATTTCAGAAATTTCTTTCATCATTTCTTCATCTACAGCTAAACGACCAGCAGTATCTATAATAACTACATTTTTACCGTTTGCTTTGGCATACTTTACAGCATTTTTAGAAATTTCTACAGGGTTTTTATTCTCAACTTCTGCATAAACTTCTACACCAATTTGATCTCCTACAACTTGTAATTGATTTATTGCCGCGGGTCTGTATACATCACAACCAACCAAAAGTACTTCTTTAGATTTTTTAGTTTTTAAGAAGTTTGCTAATTTTCCAGAAAAAGTAGTTTTACCAGAACCTTGCAAACCAGACATTAAAATAATGGTTGGAGAACCACCTAGATTAACGCCAACAGTTTCACCACCCATTAATAGCGTCAGTTGGTCCTTTACCAGTTTTACCATTAACTGTCCTGGATTTAATGTTGTCAATACATCCTGCCCTAGTGCTTGTGTTTGTACTTTTTTGGTAAAATCTTTGGCAATTTTAAAATTTACATCGGCGTCAAGTAATGCTCTTCTAACTTCTTTCAAAGTTTCTGCAACATTAACTTCTGTAATTTTACCGTGTCCTTTTAAGGTATGTAAGGCTTTATCTAATTTATCGCTTAAATTATTAAACATAATTTGTGTCTTTTTTGGAAAGACAAATATAATAAATTAACAAGTATTTTTAGATAGTTATTTTAGGCTTTTTTAGATTACTTTTTCTGCAAGAATAATGAAGTAAAGAAGTTTATAAAATATTTAAAAATAAATATATTAAAGAAAAAATGAGCTTTAAGTATGTTTAACTTTCTTTAGAGTTTGTAAACTAACTAAGTTATAATAATTTTTATTTTTTAATAATGAAATTGATAATATTTCCAATATCCGCTCAATATTTTATACTTTGTGCACCTAGTTTTATGAGAATAGTTAGCGATTATTAAAATTAATAAAGAAGGACGGATTATACATCTAATAGACAATTGTAAAAATATATACGAAGCACCAAGTTTAATGTCTAAATATTTATTTTTATCTCTAATATTAAAATTCAAAAGGAAGTTGCAAATTATTTAAATATCTAGTCTATTTTATTGTTTGGAATAAACTCTAAAGCAACACCATTTATGCAATGTCGCTTTCCTGTAGTTTTTTTAGGTCCATCATTAAAAGAATGTCCCAGATGACCGCCACAGGTGTTGCATTTTAATTCGGTTCTTGCGTAACCAATCTTATAATCTACATCTAATTCTACATTATTATCGATTGCTCTATCAAAAGAAGGCCAACCAGTGCCAGAATCAAACTTAAACTGAGATTCATATAAAGGCGTTTTGCAGGCAGCACAAACAAATAAACCATCCCTATTATTCTTATTTATAGGACTTGTAAAAGCTCTTTCTGTACCTGCTTCACGAAGCACATAATATTGTTCGCTTGTCAACTCTTTTTTCCATTGAGCGGTAGTTTTAACTATTTTGTATTTTTTATTTTCTTTAGAGGCGTCTTGAGCCTTACTAGAGCAACTTAAAAAAAGAACAATCATTAAAAGAGAAAGTATTTTATTCATTCGATATATTTTTTAGTGACCGTGGATAGTGAATTATTTTAAATTAGAAAACTATAATACCTTAACAAAGATAACGATCATTCATCATAAAGAAAACTTAATATTTTTAAGTATTTATACAAAAGAAACTTTCCTATTTATTCAAATATTTGCTCATAATATAGAAATGTGTTTGTTTCTTCTAGGTTTTAATAAAGTTTAATACAGATAGTTTATTGGTTTGAAAATTTACAAATAATGAACCAAATACAATAAAGTGAAAATTTGTAAAAACTTTTACTATATTGTGTGCCGTTCTATAATAAATGAACAATATTTTTATTTAAAATAATTCTATGCTAAAAATTGGAGATAAAAAATTAATAGGAGCTTGGGCATTTTATGATTGGGCGAACTCGGTATATTCTTTAGTAATTAGTACAGCTGTTTTTCCATTATTTTATAGTGCAATAACAGAAGGTAAGACGGTTGTTTTTTTAGGTATGAAATGGGATCACGCAGATACTTTGTATAGTTATGCACTTTCTTTTTCTTTTTTAGTGGTGGCTTTTATGTCTCCGATTCTATCTGCAATTGCAGATTATACAGGAAATAAATTAAAATTTATGAAATTTTTCTGCTGGTTAGGAGGACTATCAGTAATGTCTATGTATTTTTTCGAAGATTTAAATACTGCTTGGATAGGTATTGTTTGTACAATTTTAGCAAGTATTGGTTTTTGGTCTAGCATTGTTTTTTATAATTCTTATTTACCAGAAGTTGCGCATCCAGAGCAGCAAGACGCTATAAGTGCAAAAGGTTTTATCTATGGTTATATAGGTTCTATTATTTTATTAATATTTTGTTTAGCAATGATTTTAGCACCAAACACATTTGGTTTCGACTTAAGTATTTCAGATACAGTTTTAGCTAATGGGAGTGAAGCAGAAATTAATAATGCATTGGAGAACGCTAAAAATGCGGCATCTCTTAAAGCCATGAGAATTTCTTTTGTAATGGTTGGCTTTTGGTGGATAGGTTTTGCACAAATAACTTTTAAAAAATTACCCAATAATAGTTTTAATAGAAAACCTGAAAAAGATTTTATATGGAAGGGTTTCAAAGAGTTAAAAAAAGTATGGATCGAGTTAAAAGAGTATCCAACATTAAAGAATTTTTTAATTGCTTTTTTCTTATTAAGTGTTGGCGTTCAAACAATTATTTTATTAGCAACTATTTTTGGTTCTATTGAACTTGGTCTGGGTACTACTAATTTAATAGTTACTGTTTTATTAATTCAGTTTGTAGCTATTTTAGGAGCATACGTTTTTTCTAAAGTATCTAAAAAGTATGGAAATTTTAAAGCTATAAAAATTACGCTTGTGATATGGATTTTAGTATGTTTAGCAGCTTTTATGCTAGAAAAAGAATTACCAAATGTTGAATACTACTTTTATGCTTTAGGTGGTTTATTAGGCCTAGTTCTTGGAGCAATACAATCTTTAACACGTTCTACTTATTCTAAATTATTACCAAAAACACAAGAAAATGCAACATATTTTAGTTTTTATGATGTTACAGAAAAAATTGCGATTGTATTAGGAACCTTTGTATTTGGATTTTTAATTTATTTAACTGGTTCTATGCAATGGAGTGTACTTTCTTTGGGGCTGTTCTTTATTGCCTCATTGGTTGTCTTAAGTAGTTTAAAAAGCACAGAACATGTGCATTAATAAAATATTTTTCGAATACCTATAAAGATAAAAACGAATATAGAGTTACCAATAAAAAATGGAATGATAAATTCTTTTAAATTTAAAACTAATAGCGCACTTATAATTAGTAGCTGAAAACCTAAACCAAAAGTAGAAATTAACGTCATTAGCCAATTCGGAAACGGTTTTCCTTCTGGTGCTTTTTTATCTAAAGCATAAATTATTTCATCAAAAATCCCGTACAATGCTTTGTATAAAGAAAAAAGAAAAGTAACATTTTTTTGTTTTTCTCCAGGCAAAGCAATTGGTGTTTTATCTTCAAAAACCCTACTTGTAGTGTCGCCTGCAAAACGATTTCTAAGAATTACATAATAGTAATTGTATAAAGTTCCTTGCAATTGAATTCCGAAAAAGGCTAGAAATATATACCCAAAATGGGTGTTAGTTAAGTATCCAATAGTAGCTAAAATGATAAAGTTTAAGATAATATCTGAAACAGAGTCTAAAAATCTACCGGTATAAGAGGGTGTTTCTTTTACTCTTGCTAGTTCACCATCTGCGGCATCTAAAATGGATTTTAAAATTAAGAAGAATGCAGCTGTCCAATAACACCCTTCAATAATACAATAGACACCAATTAAACCCGAAATAACAAAGGCTATAGTTACGTCTACTGGTGTAAATTTTGTTGATTTTAATGAATTTGCAATAACTCTTGCAATTGGTCTACCGTAATCTGATAAGTCTGTAAATTGATGTTCTTTTGGTAATTTAGACATAAAATGCTTTTAATAGTGGGCATTCTATGACTTATAAAAAGATATAAAACAGCACATCTATAATGAGGAGTACAAAAGTAAAAAAAGCATTGCAATTAAGGAATGCTTTTTTTAACTACTTTTTAATTATAAAATTTGTTAAACTAAAAAGCATTGTATCTATGTATGATACAATGCTTTTATTGTTTTTAGAAATACCTTTTTTTAATTAATAGTAACATCAAAAGTTATTTCTACATCTGTACTTCCTCCAGCACTGCTAGATGATCCATCATTTGGTTTTGTAGGTTCATGCTTTAAGACAATAGTTAATGTTCCTGAACCTGCTTCTCAACAGTTGGTAACTGAAGTCTCTATACGCCTAAAGGGTTACCATTACCATCACGTATCAGTTTTAGTAATTGCTAATCCAGACACATCAGAAGTATAGAAAAACTCATGTTCATCTGCTTCCTCTTTTACTTCTTCAGTAATATCTTCTGCCGGAGATTCTGTTTCATTTAATAATTCTATCATACCTGTATAGGTACTATTAGCAGTTAAATCACCTGAAACCTCGTATATAGGCTCAATTGCACCATCACCATCAGGATCACTGAATTTTAAAGTAACTACATCACTACCGTTTGTTAACGTATAATTTACAGTTGTAATTAATTCTTCTTCACTATCGTGATCGTGGTCATCATCATCATCATCAGAACAAGCTGTAAAGGTGAATACAGAGATAAATAATATTGCTAATAATTTTGTAATTTTAATTGTATTTGTAATTTTCATAATTGTTTGTTTAATAATTTATTTTAAGTTTTAGGTTATAGTTTCTTCCTAAATCATTACTAAAATATCGTAATCTATTTAAATGTTCTCTGTAAGATTTATTGAACATATTTTCTATATTAAATTCTAATTTTAAACTCCCTTTCTTAAAAACCTTAAACACTGCTGATGTGTTTAAACCAAATAATGAATAGGTAGGTGGTGTTGAACTAATATCTACAAAAACATCTTCTTGTATGGTGGCATTGTATGTAAAAAAATTATAATCTGGAAATCTATTTTGCTGTAAAATGGTTTTATGACTTAAACTAATTTTTAATTGATTTAAGTTCTCATTAACATAAAATAAACGATTGCTAAAATTGGTAGCAGGCATATGAATTAAAGGGATATCATCTGTTAAATTATCTCCTTGTAATAGACTTAAACTAGCTATATAACTAAGGTTTTTACTAATTTTCTTATTCACATCAATATCTACCCCAAAAATTTGTGCATCAATTTGATTGTATTCCCAAACAGGAAAAGCCCCTCTAATTGTGGTGGTAATTCCAACAGGAATCAATTGAATAAAACCATTAATCTTGATTGTAATAAGGACTAATTGCAAACCCAAAATCGTTACTGTTTTTTTCTAAAGACAAAATAAATTTATTTGCAATTTCTTTGCCAATAGTTAGTAAACCAGTTTCTATCCTTGCGGCACTATGATGCAATCCTTCACTAAACAATTCAGATGGATTAGGTACTCTAGATGCCAAACCATAATTTGCTAATAACTGTATATTATTGTCAAATTTCTTTGATAAACCTAAACTTGCTGATACATTGTGATAGGTAAATCTTGGATTGGTAGGAATATCTGTACCTCTAATAGCACCACTTTCAAATTCTGGAAACAATTCGTCGTAATTATAGGTTTCTTGCCAATCTGTAACGTTGTATTCTTTGTTGGCATTGATATCCGTAAAATCATAACGAATTCCGGCACTTATTTCAGTGGTTTCATTCAAATTGTAATTTCCAATAGCATACATACCAGCATCATATTTATCAAAATCAGGAATTAAAGGGCTTGTACCTGTTCCAGAAACTGCATCATTTTGTTGATAACGAACCAACAAACCTGTATTTATTTTTAAATTATCAAAATAATCTATTTGTAAATTGGGCTGCAGACTTGTGGTAAACAATCTCAAATCTATAACTGGTGTGTTTTTTAAATCACCTCTTCGTAAATCAAACTCTTTACGTCTGTTAATTTGAAAATCGTATTGAACAGTTAATTTTCCAAAACCTTTAAAACGTTTATACGCCTCAATTTTCCTAAATGATGAACGATTGCTTGTTTAGGCACATTAATAGTATAAGAAAAATCTTCAATAACTCTTGGTTGCTGGCTGTTTATTGCATTTACCAAATCGTTTACATTACCAATATGAGAAGACTTGTAAAATTCCAAACTCATTATTTACATAACTATAGTAGGCGTCAAAACCTTTTTCAAAACTATTGTAACCAAATTGAATAGAACCATTTAAGCTTTCTACACCACTATTGGTTAGGTTGTAATTGGGTGCTTCAAAGTCTCCGAATTTTCTGTAATTCATTTGAACTTTTCGTATAATATCCTGAATTATAAGTTTTAATTATTTCAGAATTTAAACTACCACCCAAACCATTTGAATTAAAGGAGGTTAAAATACTTCCAAACAAACTATCTTTAACAGTGTATCTTTTTGGTCTTAAAAGGATTAATCCACCGATAGCATCACTTCCGTATTTTAATGTGTTTGCTCCTTTTATGACATCAATTCTATCACTAGCATTAATATCGATATTAGGTGCATGTTCATCGCCCCATTCTTGGTCAAACATCCTTACATTGTTGTTAATAATTAAAAGTCTGCTGCTATGTAAGCCATGAATCATTGGTTTTACAATAGCATTACCAGTATTTAAAGTGGAAACACCACTAATCGTTTTTAAGGCATCACCCAAAGATTTATCAGTAAATTCTTCTATTACTGCCTTTTTGATAGACTGCTCTACACTAGATTGCTCGGTTTTTTTGCTTGCCTTTAGAATAACTTCATTTAATTCTTCCAAATGATGTTCTAAATAAATGTCTTTGCTAATTTTCTTGTCAATATCGATTGTAATTTGCTTTGTCTCGCAAGAAATATGTTTAACTTCTAGAATGATCTTTCCTTTGCATAAATTATTAATTTCGAAAACACCATCCATATTTGATGTTGTATATCTATTTAAATTTATGACAGCAATTGATGCACCAAGTATTGGTGTTTTGTCGTGGAAATCGATAATTCTACCTTTAAAAGTAATATTACAATCTTGTGCAGCTGTATTTGTAATAATACAATACAAAAATGCACACAAAAAAATTAGTTTTTGCATTTTGGTTTTTTATGTTCAAAAAAATTTAAGCTTGAACATAAAGAGGTGGTCCCCTTAAATAAAAAGATAATTGATAATGATTTTGTAAGAAACTATATTGTATATTATTATTAGAAATAATAATGTTTGTAATAATTTTGTAATGAGTAGTAGTTAAAAAAGAATCACTTTGTTTTATAAGGTGTAATTTGCAATCGAGATCTTTTTCGTGAAGATGTTTTTCTATTTTAGAGCTACAAATAGTGTGTTCATGATTTAAAAAATCGTGAACAGAATCTATAGCCATTGGTAATAAGAATATAACCAATAGAAAAGGACCTATATGTTTTTTTAACGTTTTAATATTATTTTAAATTCAGCATTTCTTTATCTAAGGAAAAAATTGATTGCTAAAATACAAATATCCTTTGACATGTAATGCATATCTATCAAACATACCAAGTTAATAAAGTTTTATCTAAAATGAAGGATGTAAAGCCATCAATAAAAACAATAAAAAAGTGAATATGTTTTAAACTGTTTGAGAGTTCTTTTCTAATAAAAGTTCACAAGTTATTGAAATACGTATTTTAACAATGTTGCTAAATGTTACTTTATCTTATAAACGGTTCCATCAGTAAGAAACTTATTAAATCCTATTTTTGCTGAAAAATCATAAGAATCATCTGTTATTTTAGTTATTTGAACATAAATAGCGTCTTTATCTAACTGTTTTTTAGGCGATTTCATTTTTAGAGAATAAAAGAAATTATTTTTCCATTTGATATATAAAGTATCAATATGTTTTATTCTTTTTTCTCCAGACGCACTATCGTTAGAAATACTTATAATTTTATCGTATTCTTCAATTTGTATACTATCTATTCTAGTGATAATTGTTTTGCTATATCCTTTTCCTGCAGGAACCTCAAATACTCCTTTTCTAAATCTTTCTGGATCTCCCTTTTCAGTCGAACAGTATGTGAACGTTAATAAAAAGAAACAAGAAACAAGTACTAATAACATTGTGTTTCTTTTTTCTGAAAAATATGCAAAAACTCCTTTATTCTCTTTTCTTTTTATCATTTTAAATTCCTGTATAATTTGCAGGCGTAATAGCCTTTAACTCTTGTTTAATTGCTGAGGAAACTTCTAATGTGTCAATAAAGTTAGCAATAGATATTTGGTTTATTTTTTCGTTAGTTCTGGTTAATCCTTTTAAAGCTTCATAAGGATTTGGATATGCCTCTCTTCTTAAAATTGTTTGTATTGCTTCTGCAACCACTGCCCAATTATTTTCTAAGTCTTGCTCAAATTTTGCTTTGTTTAATAATAACTTATTCAATCCTTTCAAAGTAGATGTAAACGCGATGATTGTATGTCCAAATGGCACACCAACATTTCTTAAAACGGTACTATCCGTTAAATCTCTTTGCAGTCTAGAGATCGGTAATTTAGCAGAAAGGTGTTCAAAAATAGCATTTGCAAGACCTAAGTTTCCTTCAGAATTTTCAAAATCAATAGGATTTACTTTATGTGGCATTGCAGAAGAACCTACTTCACCAGCCTTAATTTTTTGTTTAAAATACTCCATAGAAACATAGGTCCAGAAATCTCTATCTAAATCTATAACGATATTATTAATACGTTTTAAGGTATCAAACATAGCCGCCATATGATCATAATGCTCTATTTGTGTTGTTGGAAAAGAATGGTGTAAACCTAACTTTTCTTGCACAAAATTACTTCCAAAAGCTTTCCAGTCTATTGATGGATACGCAACTTTATGCGCATTAAAATTACCTGTAGCACCACCAAATTTTGCAGCGTTAGGTATCTCATTTAACAAACTTGAATTGTGCTTTTAAACGTACTACGAAAACATCAATCTCTTTACCTAAACGTGTAGGAGAAGCAGGTTGCCCGTGGGTTCTAGCCAGCATAGAAATATCTTGCCATTCAATAACAAGTTCTTGTAATCTTTCTAAAAGTTCTAAATATTGGGGTACATACACATCATTCATAGCTTCTTTTATAGACAGCGGAATTGCAGTGTTATTTATGTCTTGAGAAGTCAACCCAAAGTGGATAAACTCTTTGTGCGCTTGTAAACCTAAAGCATCAAATTTTTCTTTTATAAAATACTCAACAGCTTTTACATCATGATTTGTAATACTTTCTATATCTTTTATTTTTTGAGCATCTTCTGCAGTAAAATCTATATAAATTTTTCGAAGCTCATTAAATAAACTATTGTCAAAACTTATTAATTGTGGCAAAGGTATTTCGCATAAAGCAATAAAATATTCAATTTCTACTTTAACCCTGTATTTAATTAGAGCTTCTTCAGAAAAATAGTTTGCTAGTTCTTCAATCTTTCCTCTGTATCGTCCATCAATAGGAGAGATTGCATTTAGTTTTGTTAAGTTCATTTTTAGTTGAGTTGTTATCCACAAAAATAAGTATTAAAAGACACTTATTAATATGTTTTGTATGTTTTTCTTATGTTGTTTTTTTTTCTTTAATTTAATAGGATTTAGGGTTGTCTGGTGGTTCGAGAATAATACTCTTAGCACTATTAATGTATATTTGTTTTAAAATTATATTTTAATGTTAGAAATAAAAAGACTTTTTTACATATTTGCTTTTTTTACTTTTTATTTTATGAGTAAAGATTGCAATGCTCAAAAAATTAATTTATTTGATAGTAATAATAAGCGAACTGGAACCTGGAAAAAGTATCATTCTAATAAAAAAATTCGATATACAGGTCAATTTAAAGATGGAAAGGAATTTGGAGTTTTTAAATTTTATGATATAACTACATCCAGAAAACCGATTATTATAAAAACTTTTTATGAAAATTCAGATTCCTTATTTGTGCAGTTTTATAGATTAAATGGTAATCTAAAAACGGAAGGAGTTTTAAATGAAAGAAAAAGGGTTGGGCTTTGGAAATACTTTTATAAAAATGGTGCCGTAATGTCTCAGGAAAACTACAAAAATGGTTTGCGAGCATGGAGAACAGTTCGTGTTTTATTCGAATGGTAAAATAACTGAAAGATCTTTATTTAAAAACGGTTTGTTAGATGGTATTTCAAGTAAATATTCTAGTAAAGGAATTTTAATAGAAGAAGTTGCCTATAAAAAAGGAAAGCCAAACGGTCTTGCAAAATATTTTGAATTGAATGGAAACTTAAAGGAAACTGGTATTTATATAGATGGAAAAAGAGTCGGAAAGTGGGAGTATTATATGGACGGTGATAATACTTACAGATGATGAAAAAAAGAAAAATAAGGCCACTTTTAGAAGGAAAAAAGAGAATTAGTTTTTTAAATGAATCTTCAATTTTTCAATCAGTAAATCACATACAAATTTGTAACTTTGCAAATCAATTAATAGAGAATGAAAAGAGTAGTTGTAGGTCTTTCTGGAGGTGTGGATTCTAGTGTCACTGCCTATTTATTAAAAGAACAAGGGTATGAGGTTATTGGGCTTTTTATGAAAAATTGGCATGATGACTCTGTAACTATTTCTAATGAATGCCCTTGGTTAGAAGATAGTAACGATGCTATGATTGTTGCTGAGAAATTAGGTATTCCATTTCAAGTTGTAGATTTAAGCAACCAATACAAAGAACGTATTGTAGATTATATGTTTGATGAATATAGTAAAGGAAGAACTCCAAATCCGGATGTGCTTATGCAATCGAGAAATAAAGTTTGATGTATTTATGGATATAGCACTAAAACTAGGCGCAGATTATGTTGCAACAGGTCATTATTGTAGAAAAGGTTCAGAAATAATTAATGGCGAGCCTGTATATAAATTGTTAGGCGGTAAAGATAAAAATAAAGACCAATCTTATTTTTTATGTCAACTTTCCCAAAAACAACTATCAAAAGCAATGTTTCCTATTGGTGAGTTAACAAAGCCAGAAGTGAGAGAAATTGCTAAAAAAGCCGATTTAATTACTGCTGAAAAGAAAGATTCTCAAGGTTTGTGTTTTATAGGTAAAGTGCGATTACCAGAATTTTTACAACAAAAATTGCAACCCAAAGAAGGTAAAATTATTAATATTCCTTTAGATTTTTCTCAGTATACAAAGTTAATTCCTGAGTTTAAAAATAAAGAAGCGAACTTGCCCATTTTTCTACAAAGTTTTCATATAATGAAGAAGATGGAAAATTTTTAGGAAAGCATCAAGGAGCCCATTATTTTACAAAAGGACAACGTAAAGGATTAAATGTTGGCGGAACAAAAGAAGCATTATATGTTATAGAAACAAACGTAGTAGAGAACGTAATTTATACGGGAGAAGGAAAAAACCACCCTGGTATTGTATCGAAATGTTTTATTTGTATCTAATGAAGAAATCCATTGGATTCGTGAGGACTTAACGTTAAAATTGGAGAAACGTTAGAGGTGGAAGCCAGAATTAGATACAGGCAAGTTTTAGAAAAAGCGACTTTACACAAAGTAGCGTCTGGTTTATATGTAGCTTTTGAGAACAAGCAATCGGCTATTCAAGAAGGTCAATTTGTTGCTTGGTACAAAAATGAAGAGTTATTGGGTTCTGGTGTAATTTCTTAAATTAGTAGCCCATATGATGAAACAACTGCTAACTATAATAATTTTATTTTTTTATTTACTAAGTTATTCTCAAGAAGAAATTATAACCCTATATAACTCAAAAAGAAAAGTAACAAAAGACCCTTTAAAAGCAAAATTTTATCAGAGGTTAACAAAAGAAAAGGATTCTCTTTGGTTCATTAGAATGTATAGAAGAAATAATCAGCTAGCTAGTTATTGGTATTCGAAAACTAAAGATTCTAAAAAAAGATTAGGTAAAAAGGTTTCCTTTGGATTAAATGATAGTATTTCAGGTGTAACACTTTACAATAATAAAGGCGAAAAACATGGAAAGTTTTCGACATGGTTTGATAATAGAAATAAATCCTATGAAGGAAGATTCATAAATGGTAAAAAAGAAGGATTGTGGAGGAATTATTTTTATAGTGGAGAAATTGCGTCAAGAGGTTTTTTCAAAAATGATTCGTTAATTATTGAAAAATTTTATGATAAAAATGGGAATGAACGAGTTTTAAAGGGAGATTGCTGCAGAAAAAAACCTGAGTTCACTGGAGGTATTAAAAAGTATAAAAAAATTGTATATCAGTTCGTAAATAAAATGAAATGGAAAATTAAGGGAACCATAACTGTAGATTATACAATTAGTGTTAGTGGAGATTTAACAAATATTAGAATTTATGATACTCTTCCGGGTGATTTAAACCAGGAAATCATAACATTCTTTAAGCAAATAAAAGGTTGGAAACCAGCCTTTAATAATGGTAGGGAAATACCTATTCAACATTCTTTTAAATTAATTTTTAAATAGACCAAGCAAAATAAAATCACACAACTTTTCAATATTAAATATCCAATTATTCAAGGAGTAATGATTTGTGTTTCTAGCTGGAAGTTAGCTCCTGTAGTATCAAATGCTAGAGGATTAGTTTTGATCGTTGCAGGTTCGATGTATCCGGACATTTTAAGAATATATATTCAGAAATGTAAAAACACAGGAGATAAGCCTTTTGGAGTAAATGTACGTATGTTATATCCTCATATAGAATTATTAATGGCTAAAATCATTGAAGAGGGAATAAAGATTGTGTTCACCTCTCTTGGTAATCCAAAAAATTATACGTGCTTTTTAAAAGATAAGGGTATTGCAGTCTTACATGCTGTTAGCTCTGTAAAGTTTGCTTTAAAAGCACGAGCTTCTGGTATAATTTTTTAACACCTGAGAATAAAGGAACAATATAATTTTTCAATGAATCTTAAGGATGTAGATTTATTGTTGGAGAAGGAAATAACTCAATTTTTTTTGTGTATGTCTCTGGATTAGTTGACTAAATTAGGAAAAACGATGAAGTTGAGTTTAATGAACAAGATGGAAGAAAAGCCTTAAACACAGTAAATCTAAAATTTATATAATTATTAGTAAAAGTTTTTCTGAAAAGCCGATCAATAGTGGATAGGCTTTTTTGCTATTGATATATTTTTCTTTTTTTTAAAAGAATATCATAAAAAGTATTGTTTTTAAATTACTGGCAGTATCTTTGTACTTCAATTAGTGTTGTTAGTAATTAAACAAGCAACGCATTTAATATCATTATAATGAATAAAGGTACCGTAAAATTTTTCAATGAATCTAAAGGATTCGGATTTATTACTGAAGAAGGAAACAACAAAGAACATTTTGTGCATGTGTCAGGATTAGTTGACGAAATTCGTGAAAACGATGAAGTTGAGTTTGACTTACAAGATGGTAAAAAAGGATTAAACGCAGTAAACGTAAGAGTTATATAATTATATATATATTACTAGTTAATTTTTTATCTAAAAGCCTATCAATAATTGATAGGCTTTTTTTATTTTAGTATTTTTAAACATACTTATGATAGACGGAAGACAAAGAAAAAACATAGAAAAAGGTTTATTTGTAGAAATAGTTCAGAAACAAAACCAAAGATCTGGTGCGTTAAATAAAGGAAAGGTGAGTAAAATTCTCACAAAATCGGTAAGTCATCCTTATGGAATTAAGGTACAATTAGAATCTGGTCTAGTTGGCAGAGTTCAAAATGTTATTGAATAAGCTACTTTAAAGGGATTTTAATTTCATACAACTTTCTACTCTTATTATTTAATTTATGCTCCCTTAGCCAAGGATTGTGAATTTTAAGTTCTTTATAGTTCATACCAAACTCTTTGGCAAATAGTGTTAGGTTAGAAATGGCAGTGTCCACTTTTACTAACCTAGTTTCCTTAACTGTGTATAAATCTTCTTTATCAAAAACAAAACCATATTTTTTTGGATTTGTTATAATTTCCTTTAAAGCTAATATCCTAAAAATATACCTTTCTGTTTCATCTGGTAATTTAACATCATAATAGTTATTTACCTCTTGTGCTTCTAATCTTCTAGAAACTCCACGATTCCCAGCATTATATGCGGCTGCTGCTAAAGTCCAAGAACCTAATTTTTCTTTTGCTTTGATTAAATATTCTGCCGCAACTTTTGTAGATTTTTCAATATTATAACGTTCATCTACATTATCATTTATTTCTAAACCATATTCTTTTCCAGTAGTTCGCATAAAATGCCAAATTCCTGCTGCACCCACAGAAGATGTTTCATCTGTAAAACCACTTTCAGCTAGGGCTAAAAATTTAAAATCGTCAGGTAAATTATATTTGGCTAATAAAGGTTCTAAAATAGGAAAGTATCTATTTGCTCTTTTAAGGAGTAAAATCCGTTAGATTGCCAATAGGTATTTACCAACAATTCTCTTTCCATTCTCTCCTTAACATCATTAATTTCTATAGGTACTCTTTCTCCTGCCAAATTAAGTCCCTTCGGAAGTTTTAATGCTTTTATTTTATATCCTTTGTGTGTTTGTAATTCTGGATTTGGTGCTGTTTTAAGAATCGCATTATAAAAAATAACGGTTATAATACTAATACTTAGAAGAGAAAGAATACGCTGAGCCAATTTCATATTTACAATTTAGATACGTTAAAAGTATGAAATCAACGTTGTATTAACAAGTTAAAACGGTATCAATAATTTTAGATATTTTTTTAGCTTTTGTTAATACCATAATATGAGTTCCTCCTTTAACCTTAATAGTGTTTTGAATATTTTTAATAGGAAAAATAGCATCGTTTGTGCCATGAATATGAATAATATTTTTTATTGGTGCTGTTTGTTGCCAATTTATAATACTTGCAATAGACCATTGTAAATATTCTTTGCTTCTAACTGAAAGGTACTTTTTATATAGATCTGCTCTTTTTTTTAACCCTTTTCCTATGAAAAACCCTAAATAATCTTCAAAGTTTTCGATTACTTTAGTTGGAAAAACTTTATATATTTTCGTTAATTTCGCAAGTTTAAATCTCTTCGGAAGCTCGTCGTGGTGCTTAACACTAGAAATGATAATAACTTTTTTAGGATGTACATAACTTGCTAATTCTTGCACTATAATTCCGCCAAAAGAAACACCAATTAATACAGGATCTTTTTCCTTGATTTGCGCACTTAAATGGCATGCATAACTACCAATATCCTCCTCAGAGGTTTGTGGTGCAATCCAATTTAGATAATGAAGTGTATATCTATCTAGATCAAATTCTAGGTTTTCAAAGATTTTATGGCTTGCTGCTAAACCTGGCATAAAATAAATGGGCGTTTTCTCCATTATTTTTACTTTTTAAAAGATTTAATTGATGAAATTTAGACGCACAGAACCATCTTCATCAATTTCTGTTAAAGTAATTTCATGCAGGGTATTTACCAATTCTGGATTCCAGGGTGTTTTTACCTTTACATAATTCTCTGTAAAACCATGAATATAACCCTCTTTATTTTCGCTTTCAAACAGTGCAGTTAAACTGTTTCCTAATTGAGATTCATAAAAAGAACGTCTTTTCTTTGCGGATAGACCGCGTAACATTTTACTACGTTTTGCTCTTACTTTTTTAGGAATAATTCCATTTAAAGCAACAGCTTCTGTATTTGGTCTTTCGGAATAGGTAAAAACGTGTAAATAAGAAATATCTAAGTCGTTTAAATAATTATATGTTTCTAAAAAAAGTGCATCTGTTTCTCCAGGGAAACCGACAATAACATCTACACCAATGCAAGCATTTGGCATGGTTTCTTTAATTCTAGAAACTCTATTTGTATAGGTTTCTTTCAGATACCTACGTTTCATTTTTTTAAGTAGTTCATCTGAACCCGACTGCAAAGGAATGTGAAAGTGTGGCACAAAAGAAGAGGATGTTGATACAAAATCTATAGTTTCATCTTTTAATAAATTTGGTTCGATTGATGAGATTCTTAAACGATGAATTCCTTCAACTTTATCCAATTCCTTTACTAGATCTAAAAAGGTGTGTTCATGTTTTTTATTTCCAAACTCTCCTTTACCATAATCACCTATATTAACGCCCGTTAAAACAATTTCTTTAATTCCTTTAGAAGAAATTTCTTTAGCGTTATCTAATACATTTTGAACGGTATCTGATCTAGAAATCCCCCTAGCTAAAGGAATTGTGCAATAGGTGCATTTATAATCGCAGCCATCTTGGACTTTTAAAAATGCGCGTGTTCTATCTCCAATAGAATAAGAACCTACATAAAAATCTGCATCAGAAATTTCACAAGAATGAACTTTGCCTAAATTATTTTTGGTTAAATCGTTGATATAAGAAGTAACATTAAATTTTTCTGTAGCACCTAAAACTAAATCTACACCGTCTACAGCAGCTAATTCTTCTGGCTTTAATTGGGCATAACAACCAATAGCAATTAAAAAAGCTTCATCATTTTGTTTTAAAGCATTTTTAACAATGGATTTAAAGCGCTTATCTGCATTGTCTGTTACAGAGCATGTATTTATAACATATATATCTGCTTTCTCTTCAAATTCCACACGCTCAAAACCTTCGCTAGTAAAAGTTCTAGCAATAGTAGATGTTTCTGAAAAGTTTAATTTGCATCCTAAAGTATAAAAAGCAACTTTTTTTTCTGCATTCATTTTGTTATTTTTGACAGTCACAAAACTACAATATTATTCATAGTTTTTGAAGTAGATAGATTACTTATTAGAAAATTATATTTAAAGTTGCAAGTTCGCTATTTTAATATAATTTCAGCATTATTTCTGTTATTTCAACAGACCGTATAGGTTACATTCTTCAAAACCTAATCAAACTCTTTAAATAGGTTACTCAAATAGCTTTAAGCAGTTATTAGTTAAAGAAATTACCAATTAATTCTTGCTTGAATAGGGTAGTGGTCTGAATATTTTTCTAAATAATTTGAAAATTGATTTACGATTGCATTTTCATCGGTTAAAATAAAATCTATCCTCATAGGAAACCAATAATTATATGTTTGTCCAAAGCCCTTTCCTGCTTCAATAAAGGCATCTTTTTTGTTTTTTGAAATTTCATGATACATCCAAGAATAAGAGGTGTTATTAAAATCTCCACACACTATTTTTTTACCAGTCCATTTTTTCTCATGCTTTAAAAACACTTCAACCTGTAAGGCTTGTTTTTTAAAGGATTTCGATACTCTTTCTATTAATTTTTCTGAATTTTTCTCGCCAAAGTTCTCTTGATTGGGGTTTATCCTTAAGGATTCAAAATGTGTATTGTAAATTCTAATGGTATCTTTCTCTTTTAAGATATCAGCGTATATAATATTGTTGCCACTACTTTTTAAATTAAGAGACCCAGCATTCAATATTTTAAACTTTGAATAAATTGCCATTCCGTATTTACTAATTCTTGATCTGAACTTTACATATTTATAAGGAAAGGAGAATTGCACTTTTTTAGATTTATAATATTCTTGTATCACTAAAATATCAGGATTTTTTTCTGCTATAAAGTCATAACCATTTTGTTTTTTTTCAAGTGCTTTGTTGTTCGAAAATAAATCAAATGTTTTTACATTGTAGCTCATCACTTTTAAATCCGAATTTAAAGAAGAAGTATTACTAGATATTTTATAAAACGGAGGAGCAAAGAACCACCCAATGCCTAAAATAATCAAAGATAAAAGAAACTGTTTCTTTAGTTTAAGTAGCCAATAAATTGTACAAACAAAATTCATGATTAATAAAACAGGTACAAAAAGACTCAAAATAGCAAATACAGGAATTATTACTGGAGAGATATAAGGTAATAAAAAAGAAAGCAATAGTAAAGAAGCAAATAAGGAGTTTGCTAAGTATAATATCTTGTCTAAAAAAGATAGATTTTTCATTTATCTTTTACCTTGTTTAAACAAAAATTCTTTTTCAGCTTTAGTAAGTGTATCGTAACCCGATTTACTAATCTTATCTAAAATAACGTCTATTTGTTCTTGATTTTTACTACTATTTTTTACTATCTTTTGACTTTTTTTTGCAGATTTATGTACTGTTTTTAAAGGTTTTTCTTTTCTTTTGAAAAAAGAGGAAAATATCGTTGATAAATTTGTTTTCTTATTACTTGCTTGTTGAACATATAAATAACCGAATAAACTTCCTCCTAAATGAGAAAAACTACCTCCAGCATTTGTACCAATAAGACCCACAAAATCAAAAGCCAACCAAATTGCTGCCAAGTGCCAAAACTTTACAAAACCTATAAACCTGATTTTTATCTGATAATGTGGCATATAGGTTGCAATGCCAATAAATATCGCAGAAATTCCAGCAGAAGCGCCCACTAAAGTAGTATTTCTTCCCTCAAATAAAGGAAAGTAATTTTGACTAATTACATAGAGAAATCCTCCAAATAAGGTCCCTAATATATAGAAAGTGAATGCTTGTTTCTCTGTAAAATATTGAATAAAAAGATTTCCAATAAAATACAAGGTAATCATGTTAAAAATTAGATGAATGAAATCCGCATGTAAAAAACCATAAGAAATTATAGACCACGGTTTTGTAAGGAAGGCGTCTAAATTATTATCTAAAGAAAACCATTCTACTAAAAAGTTTTGCTCACCTTTATACAGACCTTGGAATACGGTAATTAATAGCGTAAGCAAAAATATAGCAATATTTAGGTATATTAATTTTTCAATTATTGTACCTGTCCTATACTTGTTTTTTAGTGTGTTTATAAAACTCATTATGTAGTTTTAAATTGATTTTTTTTCCAGGAATAAGCAATAATAAATCCAATTAAAGCACCACCGATATGTGCAAAATGAGCAATATTACCAACGGAGTATTTTGTCATTCCAAAAAATAAATCACCAAAGATCATTACTGGAATAAAATATTTTGCTGCTATAGGAATCGGCAAAAATATCAAAGCTAACTTTGCATCTTTAAAATACAAACCAAATGCAGCTAAGACACCATAAACAGCTCCAGAAGCGCCAACTGCGGGAGTATTATATAATTGATTCATTGTTTGTAAATCTTTATTTTGATACATTTTAGTAGGATTCATCAATTCTAATATTTCATTTTGAGAAATTCCTGAAGTTACTAAAGTTTCTAAAGCTGCATTAAATTGATAATAGTTTACCAATGTGTAAATTATTCCTGCACCAAGACCCGCAGAAAAATAGAAAAATAAGAATTTTTTTCTTCCCCACATTTGCTCTAAAGGAGTTCCAAAAGCCCATAAGCCATACATGTTAAATAAAATATGAGAGAAGCTAGCGTGCATAAACATGTGCGTAATGTATTGCCAGAACCCAAAATGTTCATTTTCTGGAAAATGCAATGCTAACATATTTGTAAAATCTAATTGTAACAATTGCGGAGCTACAAATAAAATTACATTTATTATTATGAGGTGTTTAATACCGTCTGTAAGTTTATTCATAATTAACTATTAAATAAATTATCTATTTGGTTTAACGTTAGAGTTTTAAAAGTTGCTTTTCCAAATGGTGAAATAGTAGGTTCTTTGCACGAAAATAAGTTATTTACTAAACTTTCTTGTTCTTTTTCAGAAAGCAAGGTTCCTGTTTTTATACTTAATGTTTTTGCAAATGATTTTGCCATCACATCAAAATGACTAAAACTTGTATCAGGTACTTCTAAATTAATATCGTTTAATAGCTCTTCTAAAATAATGGTAATTTTACTTTCTGTTACAGAAACTGGAATTCCTTTTATAGTAACGCTGTCTTTAGTGAATTGGTCAAAAGAAAACCCAGCATTTTCTAATTCTGTTTTTATGGTATAAATCATCTCTATTTCTGCAGAAGAAAAAGAAATTTTCACAGGAAATAATAATTGTTGACTATTTGCTTCTCTGATAGTAATACTCTCTAAAAACTCTTCATATAAAACTCTTTGATGCGCTAAAGATTGGTTGATTAAAACGACCCCTGATTTTATCAAAGACAATACATATTTACGTTGAATTTGAAATGTTTTTTGTGTTTTTTCTTCTTGAAGATGTTCAAATAAACTTTCGTTTTGTTCTGCATCAGTTGTGCTTGCAGATGTATAAAGAGATTCCCAGCTTTGCGTTTCTTTCTCTCTTTTAAAAGGAAAATTAATTTCCTTTTGTTCTTCTTCTTTAAACGGATTAAAATCTGGGTCTACTGAAATTTTAGGGACAGATCCTGAGGCGTTACCGCCTTTAAAATGATAAGGTGTGTCAAGGCCAGCATCTCTGTTGAAATCTAAAACAGGTGCAACATTATATTGTCCTAAACTGTGTTTTACGGTAGCGCGTAACATAGCATATAATGCTTTTTCATTATCAAACTTTATTTCTGTCTTTGTTGGGTGTATGTTGATATCTATTGTGTTTGCGGGTACTGTTAAATATAAGAAATAAGATGGATGCGCACCTTGTTCTAGCAACCCTTCAAATGCATTTACTACTGCATGATTTAAATATGAGCTTTTTATAAATCGATCATTCACAAAAAAGAATTGCTCACCCTCGTTTTCTTTTAGAAAATTCTGGCTTTGCAACAAAACCTTGAATAGTAACAATATCTGTTTTTTCATCAATAGGAACTAATTTTTCATTCATTTTAGTGCCAAATACAGCTACAATACGCTGACGAAGATTCCCTGCTTTTAGATGATAGACTTCGTTATTATTATGATGTAATAAAAAAGAAATATCTGAATGTGCTAAGGCAACGCGTTGAAATTCATCTATAATATGGCGTGTTTCTACGGTATCTGATTTTAAAAAATTTCTTCTTGCAGGAATGTTATAAAATAAATTTTTAACAGCTAAGCTAGTACCTTCTCCGGTTGAAATAAAATCTTGTGATATTATTTTACTTCCCTCAATTTTGATGTTTGTTCCTAACTCTTGGTCTACTGGTTTTGTTTTTAATTCTACATGAGCAATAGCCGCAATAGAAGCTAAGGCTTCTCCTCTAAAGCCTTTTGTACTTAAATTAAATAAATCCTCTGCTTTCTGAATTTTAGAAGTAGCATGGCGCTCAAAACTCATTCTGGCGTCTGTAGTGCTCATTCCTTTTCCATCATCAATTACTTGAATAAGCGTTTTACCAGCATCTTTAACTAATAATTTTATACTGGTAGCACCAGCATCAATTGCGTTTTCCAATAACTCTTTTACTACAGAGGCAGGGCGTTGAACTACTTCTCCTGCAGCAATTTGGTTTGCAACATGATCTGGTAAAAGTTGAATTATATCAGACATTAATTCGTTATAAATATGGATAAATCGAAATCTATAATGTAAAGAAAAATTAAAACTAAAATAGTAATAATTATAAGGAATGTTCTTGCAGTTCTTTTTTCAGATTTCATTTTCAGATCCCCAAAAGCGTCACTAAATTTTCCTTTTATTCCTTTGTTTTTTCCTGCAGTAGTTCTAAACTGATCTAGTTTGTGCTCAATTTTAAAAGGATTTCCTTCTCCTTTATAATATCGAGGTTGATAATCAAATTTTTTATTTGTACGTTTTAAAAATCCCATAGGTTTAGAAATAGTTGGTAAAAAGATATATAGGGTAAAATAATCTGCATACTAAAAGTAAAAGCAATTCAAATTTAAAGAATTTAAAGTAAACTTGCTAAAAATGATGTAAAAAGTATTCTTAATAAATAAAGAAAGTAAAGGGTTGTTAAAAACCGATGCTATCACTTTTTCTATCAATATTTTTTATAGCCGCCATCTTTATGGCAGCAACGGCACATTCTATGCCTTTATTACCCAGTTTACCTCCAGATCTATCTATAGATTGCTGTTTGGTATCGTCTGTTAATACACAGAAAATAACAGGTACGTCATGCTTAATATTTAAATCTACAATACCCTGTGTAACTCCTTCACAAACAAAATCAAAATGTTTTGTTTCTCCTTGAATTACGTTTCCAATAGCAATAATAGCATCTAATTGCTGAGATTGAATCATTTTTTTACAGCCAAACACTAATTCAAAACTTCCAGGTACATCCCAAGAAATAATATTTTCTTTAATTGCACCACAATCAATTAACGTTTCAATTGCACCTTTTTGCTAGGTTTCTTGTAATTTCTGGATTCCATTCAGAAACAACAATCCCAAATCGAAAAGACTTCGCATTTGGGATTGTTGCTTTATCGTAGTATGATAAATTAGTTGTTGCCATATTTTAGTTCTTAGTTTTTGGTCTTTAGTGGTTCGATTTTCTCGAACTATTGAAAACCTAATTTCTAAATACTATTTTGCGTATTTAGCAGCATTTATAAATTTCTCAACATCTCTACCTTGGTCAGATGTTGGATAGTTCTCTTTAATTTTAGTAAATAAAGATTCCGCTTTATCAAATTGCTTTAATTCCATAGCAGTTAAACCTGCTTTGTATAAAAACAAAGGAGTAGTAAACCCATTATTTTTTCTATTAGCAGCTTTTACATAATATTCTAAAGCTTCTTTTGGTTGATTCACATCTGCAAAAGCATCTCCAACTGCACCTAAAGAAATAGGACCTAACATTTCGTCATCAGAATTGAATTTTTCTAAATATTCAATTGCTTTGTCGTATTGTTTCATTTCTAAATAAGAAACTCCGGCATAATAATTAGCTAAATTTCCGGCATTTGTTCCGCTGTAAGATTTTGAAATATCTAAGAAACCGTAATTTCCATCTGCACCTTCCAATCCTAATACAAGTAAAGAATCTATTCCAGAACCTGCTGTAGAAGCTTGGTCATAATATTTTCTTGGAAAAGATAACTCGTTAGAAGCTTCTAGTTCATTCGGTTCTGAAATATATGTAGTATAACCTAAATATGATAAGAAGATAACTACAACGGCAACTAGGCTTGTAAATAAAGCTTTGCTATTTTGCTCAATCCATTTTTCAGACCTCGAAGCAGTTTCGTCTAAAGTGTTTAAAACACCAGCTGTTTCGAATTCAGATTCGTCAAACTGTGCTTGTTCTTTTTTACCTTCTGCCTTATATTTTTTCTTGTAAGTTGCCATATTTCTTATAAATTATTGGCGACAAATTTAGTTTTTTTTATTGGATTTAAAAAGGAGATAATTCGCAAAATTTTCAATAATTTGCAATTCGTTTCAAAGACTCAATTTTATTCATGTATTTACAGAAGCTTTCTTTAGTTAATTTTAAGAATTTAGAATCGCAATCATTTGATTTTCAACAGAAAATAAATTGTTTTGTAGGTAACAACGGTGTTGGGAAAACCAATATTTTAGATGCTATTTATTATTTATCTTTTGCAAAAAGTTACTTTAATTCGGTTGCAGTTCAAAATATTAGACATGGCGAAGCTTTTTTTATGATAGAAGGAGACTATATTTTGAATGATAGAAATGAGAAGATTGTTTGTAGTTTAAAAAAAGGACAAAAGAAGGTTTTAAAACGAAATGGAAAAAGTTATGAAAAGTTTTCTGAACATATTGGGCAATTACCGCTTGTAATTATTTCTCCTGCGGATAGAGATTTGGTTACAGAAGGCAGCGATACAAGGCGTAAATTTATAGATGGTGTAATTTCTCAACAGAATAAAAATTACTTAAAGGATTTATTGTCTTATAATAAGGTTTTAAGTCAGCGCAATGCATTATTAAAGTATTTTGCAGCAAATAGAACCTTTGATGCTTTAAATTTAGAGGTCTATAATGAGCAGCTTTCAGAATATGGTGCAAGAATTTTTGAGGTAAGAAAAGTGTTTCTTGAGAAATTTATTCCTATATTTAATGAGAAATATCAAATAATTTCAGATGATAAAGAAACTGTAAATTTGGTTTATAAGAGTCAGTTAAATGATTCTTCTATGAAAGATTTACTACAGCAGTCTTTAGAAAAAGATAAAATGTTACAATACACGTCTTCAGGAATTCATAAAGACGATTTAAGTTTTGAAATAGGTAGTTATCCTATTAAAAAGTTTGGTTCTCAAGGGCAACAGAAATCATACTTAATAGCTTTAAAGTTTGCACAGTTTGAATTTATAAAGCAACAATCCAATGTAGTACCTATTTTATTGTTAGATGATATTTTTGATAAATTAGACGAAAGCAGAGTTTTACAAATTATCAACTTAGTTGATAATGATGAATTCGGACAAATATTTATTACCGATACGCACTCCGAAAGAACGGAGAATATTGTAAAGCAAAGCAATAAACCCTATCAGATTTTTAAATTATAGTGAAATTTAAATAATTGAATTAGCAATGACATGAAGCTCAAAGCTAAAAACTATACAACCATGGCCAAAAGAGAAAACGATTCTTTTTCTATTGAAGATTTAATGCAACTTTTTATCAAAGAAAATAAATTGACAAAAGGAATGCAGAAAATTAAGATTGAAGAAACTTGGCATAAGATGATGGGGCAAGGAGTGCACAGCATACCACTTCTGTGAAATTGCAAAATAAAACATTAGTTATTCAATTAAATTCTTCTGTTTTACGAGAAGAATTAAGCTATGGGAAAGATAAAATTATAAAAATGATGAACGAAGAAATAGGAGAGGAGATTATTTCTAAATTGATGTTGATTTAGGGTTTACTTTTACTTATTTTTTTGGAGTTGAGCCTTACTGATTTTTTTATTATCGCGATGCATTAAAGAATTTCCAACGCCAGCACCTATTGCAATTCCTACACTAAGCCAAAGACCTATATTTTTGTTAGAACACCTACACAGTTCCAAATAGGAGCCATTGCAATTCCTGATGCTAATTTTTTTTCTTTTTTCATACTCACTTATTTTAAAATTATAATTTTATTTCAACGAAACATTTTAATATTCAAATCTATACTTTCTAAACATAAAGTAAATAAAAATATTTTAAGCTGATTTCACAAAAAAAACTCGAAACCAAAGTTTCGAGTTTTTACTAAATATTGTTTAGACTTTAAATCCTTAAAATTGCTCTCTTCCAGAAAAGTGAAAGTTTCCTTCAATTTGTGCATTTTCGTCAGAATCAGATCCATGTACAGCATTTTCTCCCATAGAAGTTGCATATAATTTTCTAATAGTTCCTTCTGCAGCATCTGCTGGGTTTGTAGCACCTATTAGAGTTCTAAAATCGTTTACAGCGTTGTCTTTTTCTAAGATTGCAGCTACAACTGGTCCTCTTGTCATAAATTCTACTAATTCACCAAAAAACGGACGCTCATTATGCACAGCATAAAAAGCTTCAGCATCTGCAGTTGTCATTTGTGTTTTCTTTAAAGCTACAATTCTAAATCCTGCAGCATTAATTTTGTCTAAAATTGCACCAGTATGTCCGTTTTCTACAGCATCTGGTTTAAGCATTGTAAATGTTCTATTTGTTGCCATCGTATTTTTTAATTTTTGGCAAAATTACATATTTTTTGTTAATAATAGGTTAAGGATATACTTGAAATAACTCTTGCAATAACTTGTTGTTTTTTCCTCTCATCTGCATCGTTACTTTATGAGTTTCAAAATCAAATTTTAAGACTCCAAAACTAATATTAGAAACTACAGCTTTTACTCTATACTTGTTCTTTTCATTCGTAAAACCCCTGTAAGCATGTGTAAGTCCGCTAGAGGTAAAGTCTATTAAAGGAAAAGAAAGATTTGCTACTGTTGTTTTCGAAAACTCTGAAATATGTCTATCACCAGAGAGTAACAATACTCCTTTTGCATTACTTTTTACAATAAGTTTTTTTAATTTTTCTACTTCATGCGGAAAATTACCCCAAGTTTCAAAACCATGTTCAGCTGCTAAAACTTGTATACTGCTTACTACAATATTAAAGTCTGCTTTAGAATTCTCTAATTCACTTGTTAGCCATTGCCATTGGTTGCTCCTAGAACTGTACCGCTGCCAAATACATTTGGCATAAATCTTTTACTATTTTTTGTAGATTTTGTCAATGCAGTTCTAAAATACCTTGTGTCTAAAATTATTACTTTTATACTTCCCTTTTTAGTTTTAAAATTTTCTGAATGATAAATACCCTCTTGCTTTCTTCTTTGACTTGTAATATCAACATTCAAAAAATCTAAGAAAACTCGTTGTGCTTCCTTTTTTGAAGGAGATTCAATACCACTGTCATTTTTTCCATAATCATGATCATCCCATGTTGCCATCACAGGAATGTTATTTATGAGACTTAAATACCCTTTTTGGTTTTTTAAAGTGCATAGTCATTTTTTAATTTATTCATATCTATGCGTATCAGCATAAATATTATCACCGCCCCAAATCCATAAATTTGGTTTATTTTTAATGATTTCTTTCCATAAAATGTTTTCTGTATTTTGCCTATTACAAGAGCCAAAAGCAATGGTAAAATCATTTTCTTCTTCATGCACTACTTTTTTTATTGTGCACAAGAAAGAGTAAAAAGAGTATTGAAAAATAGCAAATTTTTAAAAAATTTTTCAAAATGAAATAGTTTGGGTTTTGTACAAATGTAAACCAAAATTTATTTTGAACAATGTTAATAAATTGTATCTTCGCCTAGTATGATTTTAAAAGGATTTGAAGCACTAAAAAGCTTTCTTAGTAAACCAAAGAATATTGTATTAATAGGGCATAGAAATCCAGATGGAGATGCTATGGGGTCTACTTTAGGTCTGCAACATTATTTGACAAAAAAAGGTCATAAGGCTACTGTTGTTGTGCCAAATGAGTATCCAGATTTTTTACATTGGTTGCCAGGTTCCGAAAACACCTATCGGTTTGATTGGCAGAATAGCCAATCTCAAAAAGCTATAAACGCATCAGATATTATCTTTCTCTTAGATTTTAATGCATTGCATAGAGTTGGTTTCGACATGCAAAAGACGTTAGAAAAGTATCCAAATGATTTTGTAATGATAGATCATCATCAACAACCAGATGATGTGAAATACATGTATTCTGATGTTGAAATTTGTGCTACCTGTCAAATGGTATATCAATTTATTGAAATGAACAACGATTTAGATTTGATAGATGAAGCAATTGCAACTTGTTTGTATACAGGAATTATGACGGATACGGGTTCTTTTAGGTTTCGATCTACTACCAGTAAAACGCATAGAATTATTGCAGATTTAATTGAAAAAGGTGCCCAGAACGATAAAATTCATAACAACGTGTATGATGCTAATTCTTACGGCAGACTATTGTTGTTAGGACAAGCACTTAGTAATTTACAGATTTTACCAGCATATAAAACAGCATTTATTACACTAACAGAAGCTGAAAAGAAAAAGTTTGATTTTCAAAAAGGAGATACAGAGGGTGTAGTTAATTATGCACTTTCTTTAAAGGGTATTATTTTTGCAGCTATTTTTATTGAAGATAAAGAACAACATATTATTAAAATTTCTTTTAGATCTAAAGGAGATTTTTCTGTAAATCAGTTTTCGAGAAATCATTTTAATGGGGGCGGTCATGATAATGCAGCCGGGGGTAAGTTCAGTGGCTCTGTTGAAGAAGTAATTACAACATTTAAAGAATTGTTGCCAACATATAAAAATGAATTAAATAGATCTTATGAAATATAGTTTATTTTTTATTTTTTTATATTTTCTAAGTTGTTCTGCACCTCAAGCAAGAAGACCTATAAACCCAAAACCTTCTGCTACAATATTTCAAGAAAACATTGCAGCTACAAAAAAAATATTTCAGAAAGAAGAAGCTGAAATTTTAAAATACATAAAAAATGATAGCTTAAATATATATAAAACTTCACCAAACGGATTTTGGTATTCCTATGTTCATCAAATACAAGAAGATTTAGTAACCCCGAAAACAGGAGATATTGCAGAGTTAACTTATGATATTAGAGATTTAAATGATATTATTTTATACAGTAAAGAGACCTTGGGTATTAAAAATTACGTGGTAGATAAGGAAAATTTTATTTCTGGAATTCAAAAGGGAATAAAGTTGATGAAAGTGGGAGAAACTATTATATTTGTAATTCCGTCTTATAATGCTTTTGGCATTTCTGGTGATGGAAATAAAATTGGAATAAATAAAACTATTAAGAGTAAAGTAACATTATTAAATATTAAATAAATTAAAAAAGATGAAATTAGTAAAAAAATTAGCAGTCGTAGCAGTAACAGTTTCTTTGTTTTCATGTGGAAATCAAGCACAAGATGTAAAAATTTTAGAAACAGAATTAGATTCAGTTAGTTATGCAGTCGGTTTAAGTATGAGTGGTCAGTTAAAATCAAACTTTAGTGAAGTAAATAAATCAATTTTGGCACAAGGAATTAGAAACGGCTTAGATTCTACTAACTTATTAATTGATGCAAAAGATATGCAAGAGGTTTTAAGTGGCTACTTTAAAAAGAAGCAACAGGCTCAAATGGAAGAGCAACAAGCAGCAGCGTCAAAAGCAGCAGAAGCTAAGTTTGGTGAAAATAAAAAAGCGGGAGAGGATTTTTTAGAAGCTAACAAGTCTAAAAAAGGTGTACAAACTACAGAAAGTGGTATTCAATACATCGTTTTAAAGGAAGGTTCAGGTGAAAAACCAGCAGGACCAATGACAAAAGTAAAAGTGCATTACCATGGTACAAATATAGAAGGAAATATTTTTGATAGCTCTGTAGATAGAGGAACGCCAGCTACATTTGGTTTAAACCAAGTAATTAAAGGTTGGACAGAAGGTGTTCAATTAATGAATGAAGGAGCGAAGTATAAATTCTTTATTCCTCAAGAATTAGCTTATGGTGCACAACAAAAAGGTGAAAATATCAAACCTTTTTCTACGCTAATATTTGAAATTGAATTATTAGAAGTATTAAAATAAAAATATGCAGAAATTTTTCTTTATTTCTATAATATTTGTGTCATTAACATCTTGTATTCAAGGGAAGTATAAGGACTTGGAAGTGGGTATATATGCAGAGATTCAAACAAATAAAGGAAATATTTTATTAGAATTATATACTGAAAATGTACCTAAAACTGTTGCAAATTTTATTGCTTTAGTTGAGGGTACAAACAGTAGATTAGTAGATTCTTTAAAAGGTAAAAATTTTTACGACAATATTATTTTTCATAGGGTTGTACCAAATTTTGTAATTCAGGCTGGTGGTTTTACCTCCGAAGGAAGAAAAAGTACAGGGTATTTTTTTGGGGATGAGTTTCCAAGAAATAAAAATGGAAACATTATGTATAAGCATGATGATCAAGGCTTGCTGTCAATGGCAAATGGAGGGCCATTAACAAACAATAGTCAGTTCTTTATAACGCATAGAGCAATACCTCATTTAGATGGTAAACATAGTGTTTTCGGCAAAGCTATTATAAATTGTCTAGAATTAAAAAAGTTACAAAAAGCATATACAGATACTTTACAATTAAAAAATGCAATTAACGTAACAAGAATGGAAGTAATAAATAAGGTTTCTCAAAATGATACCATTATTACTATAAATATTATTAGAATAGGTGCTAAGGCTCAAAATTTCAATGCAGCGAAAACTTTTGATGAAGAGGTTATTAAATTTAACAAGTCTCAAGAGGAAATAGCGAAACAAGAAAATAAAATAGAAGAAGAGAGATACGCTAGTTATCTATTAAAAAAGAAATCTTTTTTAATAGACATGGAAGAGTCTAAGGCAAGGAAAACAGGCACTGGTTTACGTATTTTAAAATTAAAAAAAACAAAAGGTAAAAAAGTTTTTATTTCAAAAAAAGTGACCGCCAATTATACTTTGTATACTGCGGATGGAAAAAAAATGAACTCTTCAGAGGATATAGGGAAACCTATCGTTTTTAACTTAAATAACAAACAAAAACCAATGATTAGTGGCTTAAAAGAAGGACTTTTATCTATGAGGTTAGGTGAGAAGTCACGTTTTTTTATTCCCTATACTATTGGTTTTGGAAATCAAAAATTCGGTCCTTTTCCATCAAAATCAGATTTAGTTTTTGAAGTAGAAATCTTAAAAATTGACAATTAATTTGTTCGACATTATACAAAAAGACAAAGAATTACTTATTTTTCTAAACAATTTAGGTAATGAAAATTGGGATACACTTTGGCTTGGCATTACGCACCAATTAAATTGGGCGCCATTATTTATGTTTATCATTTTTTTAGTGCTTAAAAGTTTTGGTTGGAAGCGCGGGAGTGTAGTTATTATTTCCATGATTTTATTAGTTGCTTTTTCAGATCAGTTTACAAACCTTATTAAAGATTCTGTACAAAGATTAAGACCTAATAATGATCCTGAAATTAAACATCTTTTAAGAATATTTATAAAACCACAGAGTTTTAGTTTCATGTCTGGCCATGCAACGACTTCTACATTTTTCTCTGTTTTCACGGTTCTTTTACTAAGAGATAAATACAAATACATATATTTTATTTTATTATTTCCTTTAGTTTTCTCTTATAGTAGGGTGTATTTAGGTGTCCATTTTCCAATAGACATTTCTGTAGGAATTATAATAGGAACCCTTTTTGCAAATTTGTATTTTATATTATACAAGAAAGTAGATAGAAAGATTTTTGATTAATTTTTATCTGAATATAAATACTGTTTTACTTACTAATGCTTTGTTTGCATTCTATTAATTTATAATTAAATTATACTTTTCTGTTTTAAATTTTATGAACAAGTTTTAGTTTAAAGATTGTTTTCGATTTTTTTTATTATAGATTTCTGAATTCCTCAATAAATGATCTTATTTGAGCGTATTAGAAATAAAACAAACATAGCTTTTACTAAATATTTAATTATGAACTATCTATTAACAATCTGCTATTTGCTTTTATAGTCAACAAAAAATTGGTTAAATTTGCAATTGAAAATCGACTAAAAGAGATTATGAAAATATCATACAATTGGCTTAAACAGTTTTTACAAATAGATTGGGAGGCTTCGAAAACAGGAGAGCTGTTAACTGATTTAGGACTAGAAGTAGAAGGTATTGAAACCAGAGAATCTATTAAAGGGAGCTTAAAAGGTATTGTAGTAGGTAAAGTTTTAACGTGTATACAGCATCCAAATGCAGACAGACTAAAAATTACGACAGTAGATTTAGGGGCAGATGCTCCTGTTCAAATTGTTTGTGGTGCACCAAATGTATCGGCTGGACAAAAAGTTCCTGTTGCAATTATTGGCACTACTTTATATGATGATAAAGGAGTAGGTTTTAAAATAAAAAAAGGAAAGATTAGGGGAGAAGAGAGTTATGGAATGATTTGTGCTGAAGACGAATTGGGTTTAGGCCTAGGTCATGACGGTATTATGGTTCTGGATGAAGCCTTAAAAGTTGGTGCTTCTGCTGCAGAGGTTTTCGATATAGAGATAGATGAAATTTTTGAAATTGGTTTAACTCCAAATAGATCAGATGCAATGAGTCATTTTGGTGTTGCCAGGGATTTACGTGCAGGTTTAATGCAGCAAGACATTAATTTAGAATTAATTTCTCCATCTGTTAGTGATTTTCATGTAGATGAAAGAACTTTGCGTTTTGATGTTGAAGTAGATGATAAAGATCAAGCTCCAAGATATTGTGGAATTTCAATTACAGATGTTACTGTAAAAGATTCTCCAGAATGGATTCAAAATAGATTAAAAGCCATTGGTTTAACACCTAAAAATAACATTGTAGATATTACAAATTATGTATTACACGAGTTAGGACAGCCACTACATGCTTTTGATGCTCAACAGGTAAAAGGTAATAAGATTCTTGTAAAAACTTTAAAAGAGGGTACATCGTTCACAACTTTAGACGGTGTTAAAAGATCGCTGTCATCAGAAGATATTATGATTTGTGATGCGAACTCTGATCCACTTTGTATCGCTGGAGTTTTTGGTGGAAGTAAATCTGGTGTAACAGAGCATACAAACTCAATCTTTTTAGAGAGCGCCTATTTTAATTCTATTGCTGTGAGAAAAACCGCTAAAAGACATGCATTAAACACAGATGCTTCTTTTCGTTTTGAAAGAGGAATAGATATTACTTTAACCAAATACGCTCTAAAAAGAGCAGCTTTGTTAATAGAAGAATACGCTGGTGGTAAAATGGGCTCTGATATTTCAGATTTCTATCCTGAAAAAATTGAAGATTATCAGGTGTTTCTTTCTTACGAAAATGCATATCGTTTAATAGGACAAGAAATTCCTAAAGAAACTATTAAGAAAATTTTAGCGTCTTTAGAAATTAAAATTAATAGTGAAACTGAAGGAGGATTGGGTTTAACCATTCCTTCCTATAGAACAGACGTGCAGCGCGAAGCAGATATTATTGAAGAGATTTTAAGAGTTTATGGTTATAATAATATAGAATTTTCTCATAAATTAAATACTTCAATTTCATTCGATTCTAATAAAGAAACTAAAATTGAAAATATTATAGCGAACCAATTAACGGCTTTAGGTTTTAATGAAACGATGGCAAATTCTTTAACAAAGCCAGAATATGTAGCATTATCTGATAATATAACCGAGGAAGCGAATGTAGAAATGTTAAATCCATTAAGTAATGATTTAAAAGTACTTCGTCAATCTTTACTATTTAGTGGTTTAGAAAGTGTCTCTTATAATATAAACAGAAAAAATAATTCATTAAAGTTTTATGAGTTTGGGAAAACATATCATAAATACAATGAAAAATACCAAGAAGATAAACATCTTACTTTATTTATAACAGGAAATAGAACAACGGACAGTTGGAATACAACATCTAAAGTGTCTGACTTCTTTTATTTAAAAGGAATTATTACAAATATTTTAGGTAGGTTAGGAATTGAAAATTTAAAAACAACGCCAGCAAAACAAGATGTTTTCTCTGAAGGAATTACATTAAGCCTAGGTAAAATGAAGTTGGTAGAGTTTGGGGTACTAAAAAAAGGTTTATTAAAGGAATTCGGAATTAAACAAGAAGTTTTATTTGCAGATTTTAATTGGGATACTATTTTAAAAATAACGGGTAATAAAAGTATAAAAGTAACAGGTTTACCTAAATTCCCTGCAGTTAAAAGAGATTTAGCTTTATTATTAGATGTTAAAACAGAGTTTAAAGAAATTTATAACTTGGCCTTTCAATCAGAGAAAAACTTATTAAAAGAGGTTGATTTATTTGATGTTTATCAAGGTGATAAGTTACCACAAGGGAAAAAATCATATGCCGTTAGTTTTTTAATTCAAGATGAGACAAAGACGCTAGCGGATAAACAGATTGAAAAAATAATGCAGAAATTACAACAGACATTCGAAAAGAATTTAGATGCTATTTTAAGATAGAATAATTTAAAATTTTCTTATTTCAGTATTGCGATAATTAAAAATCAACAAATTTAAGTGTATAAATTATTAATAAGACCAATTTTATTTTTATTTGATCCAGAAAAGGTTCATTATTTTACATTTTCTTTGATTAGAATTTTGTGCAAAATTCCTTTTGTAGCTTCCATTTTCAGAAATTTATATCAAGTAAAAAACAAAAAATTAGAACGTAAATTATTTGGATTAACTTTTACAAACCCGGTTGGTTTGGCTGCAGGCTTTGATAAAAATGCAGTTTTATATAATGAATTAGCCAATTTTGGATTTGGTTTTATAGAGATTGGAACAGTTACACCAAAAGGACAACTAGGAAACCCTAAGAAAAGATTATTTCGTTTAAAAGAGGATCAAGGAATAATAAACCGCATGGGTTTTAATAATGATGGTGTAGAAGAGGCTATTAAAAATTTAAAAAAGAACAAACACAAAGTAATTATTGGAGGTAACATTGGAAAAAACACGGAAACAAAGTTAGAAGATTACACTCAAGATTATCTAGATGTTTTTAAAGAACTACACCCATTCGTAGATTATTTCGTTTTAAACGTAAGTTGCCCAAACGTGGGTAGTCATGCTAAATTAAGTGACAAAGATTATTTATTAGAATTAATTACTGAATGTCAGAATCAGAATAATTTATTTAAAATTAAGAAACCTATTTTACTGAAAATAGCGCCAGATTTAAATAATTCACAACTAGATGAAATTATAGAATTGGTCGAAGAAACAAAGATTGATGGTGTAATTGCCTCAAATACTTCTACTACAAGAGATAATTTAAATGCATCTAAAGAGCGTTTACAGGAAATAGGGAATGGTGGAGTAAGTGGACAGCCTATTAAGGATCAAAGTACTCAAGTAATTAAATATTTAGCAGATAATTCTAACAAATCTTTTCCTATTATTGGAGTAGGAGGAATTCATTCCGCAGAGGATGCGCTAGAAAAGTTAAATGCCGGAGCAGACTTAGTGCAAGTTTATACAGGTTTTATATATGAAGGTCCTGGTTTAATAAAGAAAATTAATAAGGCACTTCTTAAAAAGTAACTTATTTTATTGTTTACGATGATAATAGTAGGTCCTTTTTCTTAAAGTAAAATATTTAAAAATCCAAAAAATAAAGCGGATACACCAATAATAATAAAACTTATTTTGGCATTTATTTTTGGTTTAAAAAGATAAATTATACCATGCATAAATATGCTGATTAAAAACCACTTTGCATAATTTTGTAAAGGAATAATATCATTCTTCCAAGACCCAAAGCCCAATTTTAAGAATCGTGGTCTGTAATCTTTATTTACTTTATAGCAGCAGCCAACGTAATAAATAAGTTAAGAGGTGTAAGGGTTAAAAAAAGATCTCTTATTGCTGGAATGCATATTTCCAATAGGCCAAAAAAGTAGAATAAAAGCAAAACACTAATACACCGATTTGCTATAGAATTAATTTGAATCATTTAATTAATTTATCAATAATTTTTGCAGAAGAAAGTGCTAATGGAATTCCTCCACCAGGATGCACACTGCCACCGCAGAAAAATAGATTTTTGTAATCTGAAGAGAAGTTTTTATGCCTCAGAAATGCCGAAAACTTATTATTACTTGAGGTTCCGTACAAAGAACCCTTATAAGAATTTGTTTTATCTTGTATGAGTTGTGGTGTTAATTGTTCTTCAAATTCTATTAAACTTTCAATATCTTCACCTAAAATCGTTGAGATTTTCATTAAAATATTTTCTTTTGCTTTAGCAATCATTTTCTCCCAATCTTGATCATAAATAGACGGTACATTAATCATTACAAACCAATTTTCTTTACCTTTAGGTGCATCTCCTTTAATATGTTTACAACTAATATTGATGTAAATGGTTGGATCTTTATAGATATCTTTAGATTCAAATAGATGTTTAAACTCTGTTTTATAATCTTCCGTAAACATAATATTGTGCACGTCTAATTCAGGAAACTCTTTTCCAATTCCCCAATAGAAGATAAGTGCAGAGCTTGAGCGTTCTTGAGCATCAACTTTTTTAAGTTTTTTAACTGATGGTAATAGCTTTTCGTAGACTGTATGTATATCTGCATTGCAAATAACAATATCTGCTTTGAAGTTATCTGATTTTGTTTGTACGCTTTTTGCTAAATTATCTATTGTTTTAATAGCAATTACTTCGGTGTTAAAATGAAATTTTACTCCTATTTCCTTTGCTAACTGAACTAAACTATTCGTTATTTCATGCATACCTCCTTTTGGTAAATATGCACCTAAACCAAATTCTAAGTGAGGAATTATATTTAAAATACCTGGAGCTTTATAAGGGTTAGAGCCATTATAAGTAGCATATCTGTTAAATATTTTAATTGTTTTAGAATCTTTAAATGTCTTTTCATTTACTTGATTCATTGAACTAAAAATTTTCAGAAAAGGAAGCTTGAATATAGATATTAAGGTTGAAAATGAAAGAAAAGAGCTTATTTTATGTAGTGATTTATTCAGGAATTGTTCTTCTGTAGCGCCATAAATAAAAGCACTCTTTTCGAGATGTTTTTTTACGCTTTCGGCAGAATCACATGTTTTTTCACTCATTTCTTTTGCAAAAGTAGGAATGTCTGAATTTGCTGAAATTTTTGTTCCGTCCTCGTAGAAATAATTGCATAAAACATTAAGTCGATCATAGTTAAAATAATCAGAAGTTTTTTTACCACAAATTTCAAAAAGTTCAGTAACTAAATTAGGCATTGTAAAAAGAGAAGGTCCTGCATCAAACCGAAACCCATTACCAGTAAGTTGCGTAATTTTTCCGCCAGGATAGTCGTTTTTTTCAAGTATTTGAACACTATATCCTTTATTTTGTAGTCTAATTGCAGAAGCAATACCAGCAATTCCAGAACCAATAATTACAGCTTTTTTCACAGTGATTGGAATATTATATATCGGTTATTTCTGAATTCATCTTCTTTATAGCTGTTTTTTTAAAAGTCAAGATTCAAGCTTTTACTTTTCTAAGTTCATCTTTTACATATTTCCAAGGAACTATAAGCATTCCAAAACACTCTCCTTTTTCTTTACCTATATGTTTGTGATGTATTTTATGCGCTCTACGAATTGCTTTTAAGTAAACTGTTTCACTATTTTTAAACCATTTAAAGCGTTGGTGAATAAATACTTCATGAACTAAAAAGTATGCAATACCATATGCTAATATTCCAAAGCCAATATGCATTACCCACCATAAAGCAAACATAGAACCGAGCATAATGCAAAGCCATGAGGGAACTGCATATATTAGGAAGAAAACGTCATTTCTTTCGAAAAAACTCTTTTTATTTGGTATATGGTGGTCTTGATGTAAATTCCATAGAAAACCGTGCATTACAAACTTATGGGTGCACCAAGCCATAAATTCCATTCCTAAAAATGTTGCAAAAATAATTATAAAACTCATTTATTTTAATATAAACTTTAAAACATATTATTAACCTATCTATCTAAACCTCCGTGAATAATTAAACATATTTAAAATTTAATTGTTTTTAAATCCTAAAAACACTGAACAATTTGATATTATTTTGTTTACAAAGATAAGTAATTTGAGAGGTAAGTTTTTAATTTTGTTTAATTTATTACAATTTTTAATAAACAAAAATAAAAGAGATTTATTATACTAAATCAATAGTTTTCATTTTAATTCTTTGCTTTCAAAAGTGGCATTCATAAAATGATATTTTACTTAAAGCTCATTGTTTAGAGGCATGGCAAAAATGTGTATTTTTACTATAATGATTGAAACACTTTTGTCTTTTGCATTGGCAACTTCTATTTTAGCAATTTCACCAGGACCAGATAATATTTTTGTTTTAACACAAAGTATTGTGAATGGAAGAATTTTTGGATTAGCCACTGTTATTGGTTTAATTTCTGGTTGTTTAGTGCATACAACTTTATTAGCTTTTGGAGTTTCTGCTATTATTAGTACCACTGAAAATTTATATATGGGAATTAAAATATTCGGTTCGGTGTATCTTTTATATCTTGCATTTAAAGTATATAAAACAGATACGAGTATTCTTTTATCTGAGCAAGTTACCCCGAAGAAAACCATGAAACAACTTTTTAAACAAGGTTTTCTAATGAATGTATTAAATCCGAAGGTTTCTATATTTTTCTTGGCATTTTTCCCAGGATTTTTGTTCAGTGATAGTTTAAGTATGATAACTCAATTTTATATTTTAGGATTTATTTTTATGTTTGTTTCTCTTTTTATTTTTTCTGCAATAGCAATACTGGCTGGTACAATTTCTAAATCTTTAAAAAATAATAATAAAATTAGTTTGTATCTAAAATGGTCTCAATTTGTTGTTTTCATTTCGATAGCGATTTTCATCTTGTTATAGAATACTGATTTTCAAGTCTTGTTTTTCTATAAAAAAAAACCTCATAAACTATTTAGCTTATGAGGTCTTATATTTTATTAGAATTCGTTTCTAACTTTCTTTACGTTTTCTTCCAAATCCGCCAGAAGACTTTCTATCTCCTCCAGAACTTCTGTCTGGTCTATCAGATGACCGTCTATCCGAAGATCCTCTACTGCTTCCAGAATCACTTCTTCTAGATGAAGATGAACCTTCCCTACGTCTTCCAAATCCGCCACCTTCTTTCTTACCTCCAAAAGGTTTTCTTCCGCCTCTTCTTCCGCCGCCAGAACGTTCTTTTTTAGTAATTTCTATATTTACTGAACGTCCTTCAAAGTCTGGTTGGTTAGAAGCAAAAGCTTCTAAGGTTTTTTCTTCGAAGTTTTTGTCAATTTCAAAGAAAGAGAAAGTATCTAAAATATCTATAGATCCAATTTCTACTTTATCACCAATATTTTGGTCATTAATTAAACCAATTAATGTTCCAGGATTTAAATTATCTTTTCTACCAATATTAATGAAAAAACGAGTCATGTTTTCGTTTTCTGTTCTTGCTCTAGAATTATCTCTCGAAGATAAATCATTTAAATCTTTAGAATTTTCATAATACTTTAACATCGTATTAAATTCTAAAGAAACAAATTTTTTGATCAATTCTTCTCTATCTAAAGATTCTAATTTTTCATAGATACTTGGTAAAAACTCTTCCATTTCAGATTCATTTACTTCTGTACTTTGAACTTTATCAATTAAATTCATCAATTGATTTTGAACAATCTCTTTACCAGAAGGAACTTTACCCTCAACAAACTTCTTTTTAATGATTCTTTCAATCTGTCTTAGTTTTCCTTTTTCTTTTCCGTTTACTAAAACGATAGAAATACCTTTATTTCCAGCTCTACCAGTTCTACCACTTCTATGAGTATAGTTTTCTATTTGATCTGGTAATTTGTGGTTTAATACGTGTGTTAATTCAGTAACATCCAATCCACGAGCAGCAACATCAGTAGCTACTAATATTTTAATTGTTCTTTTTCTGAATTTACCCATTACAGAATCTCTTTGTCCTTGAGATAAATCTCCATGTAAAGAATCTGCGCTATAGCCGTCTCTAATTAAGTTATCTGCAACTTCTTGAGTTTCTCTACGCGTTCTACAAAATATGATTGCATAGATATCAGGGTTTAAATCTGCAATTCTTTTTAAGGCAGGATAACGAGTTCTTTCTGTAACTGAATAAAATTCATGACTCACATTTTCTGAACCTGCATTCTTTTCACCAGAAGTAATTTCAACCGGTTTTGTCATGTAGTTTCTAGCAATTGCTTCAACTTCTCTGGGAAAAGTTGCAGAAAATAATAAAGTTTGTTTTGTTTCTGGTGTTGCTTCTAAGACTTTATCTAATTCGTCTTTGAAACCCATGTTTAACATTTCATCAGCCTCATCTAGGACTAACCATTTTACGTTTCCTAATTTTAAAGCTCTTCTTTTAATTAAATCTACAGTTCTACCGGGAGTACCGACTACAATTTGAGATCCTCTCTTTAAAGACCTAATCTGATCTTCCATACTAGAACCACCATAAACCGTAGTTACTTTAACATTTGGTAAATATTTACAAAATTCTTTAATATTGTTACCAATTTGAACTGCAAGTTCTCTTGTTGGGGATAAAATAATAGATTGTACATTACCACTATTATCATCTAAAAGTTCTAATATTGGCAAACTAAAGGCAGCTGTTTTACCAGTTCCTGTTTGTGCAAATGCTTTTAAATCGTCTGTAGATGAAATAATTTGAGGTATTGCTTTTTCTTGAATAACAGTTGGTTTTTCATAACCTAAATCTGTTAATGCTTTGTTTATAGGCTCTTTTAAACCTAATTCTAAAAATGTTGACATTACTGTGTTTTTGTAGATTCACAGAACGCCTACCTGCAAACCCAATTATATATTTGGACTTGATTTTCTATTGAGCTCCCTCAAAATTAAAATCGTGCAAAGGTAATGGAAATTCACGATATAACAACCTTTCAGCTATTTAATTTATTTCACTTAATTCCTTTAGTTGCTTGTATATATTTATAGAAGAAATAGCTGCATAACCATTTTCTACAATACCATTTTTATTCACAAGAATGGTTCTATTCATTTTACTTTTTAAGAAATTATTTTTTAGATTTTTAGAATTGATAAAGTACTGATTTTTAATATCTATATTTTTAATTCTATTGTCGCTATTTCCATCAATTTCTATAATTGCAAAGTTTAATAGTGGATATTTCTTTTGTAGAAAAAGAATTCTAGCACCTATAAAAGATTTAGAAATGTATTTATTATTCCAAAAGAGAAGTACTGAATTTTTATTCATTGTGAATTTTTCAATTTTCACAGGGTAATTTGTAAAATCTGAAATTTTAAACCCCTTTATTTTATCTCCTTTTTGAACTAATTGGTTATCGGCTAAAAGATTTTTGATCAAAATTTTATGTTCCTCATTTGTAGATAAAGTAAAAAAGGTCTCAAATGTTTTTTTATTAATATTACAGCTAGATTTTCTGTAAAAATGATCTAAAACAGTTCTTTTTAAGAATGCATTTTTAGAATCACTTGAACTTATTTTATTATTAATTGTATTTAATAAATCTACCGTAAAATCTGATGAAAATTCATCCTTCATAGGTTTGTGTCCAGAAGCGTATGTAACATTATAAAGATAATTTGTAATATACCTGGCGTAAGGGGCATAATACATTAAAGCATTGTTGTTATAATCTAAATCTGTTCTATAGGCATAAAAAGAAGCATCTGTTTTAGGAAATTCTTTTTTCCTAGAAATATATGTATGGTTTATAGGATATCGTTCCACCCTAGAATAAATAGGGTAGGTTAAGGCTATTTTTAAAATTTTTAAATAGCTTTCTGTTTCATTTGGATGTGTTGCAATATATTCGTTATAAGTATCTAGTTTAAAATTAATTAAAGAATTAATTTTATTTTTGTAAGCTATTGGTTCAAGATTATTGAGTTGATAAAAGAGTTTTCTTTCATTTTCAGCTTCTAAAAAAATATCAATTAGAATATTATTTCTTTCTGCACCTTTTCCAGCAAATACTAACGATTCGTCAAAATCCCAAGTATTTAAACGCAGCATTAAACTATCCTTTGGCTCAAGATACACATACTGATTTTCGTTACCATGTTCAATATAATACAAGCCTTCATCTAAATTATCATAAGTTGCCAAAAACTTATTTCTATCATTTAATAACAAGGTATCAATTACTTTATCATTGGAATAGAGTACAACAAATTTAGTTTTAGGGTTTATAATCTTTCCTCCAAAAAATGTTTTAGAATTTTCGTTTTTTGTGGCACATCCTAACGCAAACAAAATTAAAAGAGAAAAAGGAATATAAGAAATTATATTTTTTGTCATAATAAAAATAACCCAAGGGTAGAATACAAATGTAAAAATTAGAAACAGGTAAATTTGTTAATTCACTGTTAAAATACTCTTAAGTAATATCTCAAATTTATAGCAAATTCAAAGAAAAGTATTGGGTTTATAGGTTAAAAAGAAAAATGTAATTTGTACTTTTGCACAAATTTAAAAGCTTATTTATGTTATCAGTTTCTAACTTATCTGTCCAATTTGGTAAACGTATTCTATTTGATGAAGTTAATACAAAGTTTCTTAATGGAAATTGCTATGGTATTATTGGTGCAAATGGATCAGGTAAATCTACTTTCTTGAAAATTATTTCAGGTATGCAAGAGCCTACCTCTGGACAAGTGCATTTAGATAAAGGAAAACGTATGTCAGTATTAACTCAAGATCATTATGCATTTGATGAGTTTCCAGTTTTGGAAACTATAGTAATGGGAAACAAAGATTTGTTTAAAATAAAAAAGCAAATCGATGCATTATATGCAGATTATACTGATGAAAATGCAGAGAAAATAGGAGAGTTACAAATCATTTTTGAGGAGATGGACGGTTGGAACGCAGATTCTAACGCGGCTGCATGTTATCTAATCTAGGCATTAAAGAAGACTTGCATTATACCTTAATGAAAGATTTAGATGGAAAGCAAAAAGTACGTGTTCTTATTGCACAGGCTTTATTTGGCAACCCTGATGTATTAATAATGGATGAGCCAACCAACGATTTAGATTTTGAAACAATTTCTTGGTTAGAAAATTTCTTAGCAAATTTTGAAAATACAGTAATTGTGGTTTCTCATGATAGGCACTTTTTAGATGCAGTTTGCACACATATATCCGATATTGATTTTAGTAAAATAAATCATTATTCAGGTAATTATACCTTTTGGTATGAATCTAGTCAGTTAGCTGCAAAACAAAGAGCACAACAAAATAAAAAAGCAGAAGATAAAAAGAAAGAACTAGAAGATTTTATTAGACGCTTCTCGGCCAATGTTGCAAAATCGAAACAAGCAACTTCTCGTAAAAAAATGATTGAGAAGTTAAATGTTGAAGATATTAAACCATCTAGCAGACGCTATCCTGCAATTATTTTTGATAGAGATAGGGAGGCAGGAGACCAAATTTTAAATGTAGAGGGTTTATCCAAACATTTTGAAAAGGAAAAATTATTTGATAAGGTTCATATAAATTTAAACAAGGGTGACAAAATTGCTATTATTTCTAAAAACTCTAGAGCAATTAGCGCTTTTTATCAAATTATAACAGATAACGAGAAAGCAGACGGAGGGAAGTTTTCTTGGGGAGTTACTACAACGCAATCTTATTTACCTTTAGATAATTCAACTTTTTTTCAAGATGGTAATTTAAATTTGGTAGATTGGTTAAGACAATATGCTCAAACGGAAGAAGAAAGAGAAGAAGTTTTTATTCGAGGTTTTTTAGGGAAAATGATATTTTCTGGAGAAGAAGCATTAAAGAAAAGTAATGTTCTTTCTGGTGGAGAAAAAGTACGTTGCATGTTGTCTAGGATGATGATGAAAAGAGGAAATGTTTTAATTTTAGACGAACCAACAAATCACTTAGATTTAGAATCTATACAGTCCTTAAACAATGCTTTAATTAATTTCAAAGGAACTATATTTCTATCTACTCATGATCATGAATTTGCCCAAACGGTGGCAAATAGAATTATAGAATTAACACCTAAAGGAGCAATCGATAGGTATACTACTTTTGAAGACTATTTATCTGATCCAAAAATTAAAGAACTTCGAGAAAAAATGTATTCTTAGAAAGTATCCCAAAGAATTTCGAGGACTATCAAAAAATCTTGTAATAAATTGGAGTATTTTTTTATTTTTTTATAGGACTAATAATTTTCACATCAGAAAAAGAGATAGCACCTCTTATTACACCGTCAATTGTCTTTTGTAATGCTTCAATTAATTGCATTTTTAATTGAGATTTATGATAAATTAAACTTACTTCTCTTGCTGGTGAGGGACTTGTAAACTCTCGTAAATGTGTTTTATCAATATCATTTAAATCTAAAGTATGCAAGTACGGTAATAAAGTCATTCCTAACCTTCCTTAGAAAGCTTAATTAAGGTATCAAAACTTCCACTTTCTAGCTGAAACCCTTTTTTATTATCAATTTTATGATTTCTACACAAATTAAGAACACTATCTTTAAAGCAGTGTCCACCTTCTAATAACAAAATATCTTCTATTTCTAGCTCTTCTGCAGTAATTTGTTTATTATTGAAAAGTCTATGGTTTTGGGGAATTAAACCAACAAAAGGCTCGTAATATAAAGGTCGTTCTTTTATTGCTTCGTTCTCTAAAGGAGTTGCTGCAATACCAGCATCTATATGACCATCTGTTAATTTTCTTATAATATCTTCAGTCGTTAATTCTTCAATAATCAACTTTACTTTTGGGTATTTTTTAGTGAAATTTTGCAAGAACATCGGCAATAAAGTAGGCATTATTGTTGGTATTATTCCTAGTTTAAATTCTCCTCCAATATATCCTTTTTGTTGATGTACAATATCTAAAATTCTATTACTTTCATCTACAATCACTTTGGCTTGCTCAACAATTTTTCTACCAACTTCAGTTAGTTCAATTGGTTTTTTTGATCTGTTGAAAATCTTAACTCCTAATTCATCTTCTAATTTTTGGATTTGCATGCTCAAGGTTGGTTGAGTTACAAAACTATGTTCAGCTGCTACCGTAAAATTCTGGTATTCTGCAACTGATAATACGTATTTTAACTGGGTAATTGTCATTTGTATAAGATATATGATAAAGATATTAAAACTATCAATAATAATTATAGTTTAGTTCATAAATTTTTATTAATTTAGATTAGACTTAAAATTTAATATTATGAACAAATCAATATTAGGATTAGATAAAACTAAAAGTGCAAATTTAGTTTATAGTTTAAACGGATTACTAGCAAATTTTCAAATATATTACCAAAACTTACGAGGATTACATTGGAATATTAAAGGAAAAAATTTCTTTGAACTTCACGTAAAGTTCGAAGAGTTCTACACAGATTCTCAAGTGAAGGTAGATGATATTGCAGAGCGTATTTTAACGTTACAAGGAAAGCCACTGCATACTTTTACAGATTATATAAAAAGGCATTCTGTGCCAGTAGGTAAAGATATTTCTAATGATGTAGAGGGTGTGGAGTTGGTTGTTAATTCTTTATCGGAATTATTAAAAATAGAAAGAGAAATTTTAAATTTTCAGATGAAGCAAATGATGAAGGAACAAATTCTATGATGAGCGATTTTATAGCTGAACAAGAAAAAACAATTTGGATGTTAACTCTTGGCTTGGGTAAATAATTTTTTATTTCATTAAAAATAGTAAAGGCTAATAAAGCTCTTTTTTTTTTTATTGATAGCTATCCAACTTCAAAACCAACAAATGATAAGCCGTTGTTAGGTTTTTGAGTATCTAAATTAGAAACATGGCCAATATTACTTCCTATAAACAAAAATGTTGTGTCTACTAAGTTGTATGATAAACCTAAAGATAGCATTTTCTATAAACGTAAAACCTTTGGCCAAACGTTCTGTTCTAGTATCTATGGCAGCTATACCTAGCCCCATTTTTATGAATAATCTAATCTTCTTAAAATTTTCTTCTTTATCACAAAGCCCAATTCAAAAGCATACAAATGCATGGTTTTTGGGGTTGTAAATTCTGTTCTTTTTTCTTGATAATTTTCTTCTGAGGGTAATACAAATACTTATTTAATAATTGGTGTTCTAAGATTTGTATTTGTGGCTGTAAAATCAATTCAAATTTCAATGATTTCCAGTACCCAAATTATAGAATGCTGTAGTTTATATATATTTGTAGAATAAGAGAAATCTTTATCATCAAAAATAAAATTCTTATCATTTGCATTGTTATATAAAAATCCTACTTTCTTTATATTGAAGAGTCCTTTTTTAGATCTTGCGCTGTTAAATTGTAGTCCAAAAAGAGTGTAATGAATAAAAATATAATTTTCATAATGCAGAGTAGAATAAGCTGTGTTAATTTCATTAATAGAGCTCATAAATTTTTCACTGTAGCTTAGTTTTTTATTTAACTAAACATTTTAGCAACTCTTTCAGCTTTTCTATTAGCAGTATAATCATAGAAACCTTCACCAGATTTAACACCTAATTTACCTGCCATTACCATATTTACTAATAAAGGACAAGGGGCGTACTTCGGGTTTTTAAAACCGTCATGCAAAACGTTTAATATAGATAAACAAACATCTAATCCAATAAAATCTGCTAATTGTAACGGTCCCATAGGGTGCGCCATTCCTAGCTTCATTACAGTATCAATTTCAGTAACACCAGCAACACCATTATATAAAGTTTCAATAGATTCATTAATCATGGGCATTAATATTCTGTTTGCTACAAAACCAGGATAATCATTTACTTCTATTGGTGTTTTCTGAATTTTGCAGTTAAATCTGCAATTGTTTGCATTACAATGTCAGAGGTATTATATCCTTTAATAATCTCTACTAACTTCATAATTGGCACTGGGTTCATAAAATGCATTCCAATTACTTTTTCTGGCCTACTAGTAACTGCGGCAATTTGAGTAATAGAAATAGAAGACGTATTTGTTGCTAAAATCGTTTTTTCATCACAAACAGCATCTAATTCTTTAAATATTTTAGATTTTAGAGCTGTATTTTCGGTAGCTGCTTCAACTACTAAATCAACATTTCTTGCACCTTCAGCGATACCTGTAAATGTTGTAATATTTGCTAAAGTTTGAATTTTGTTAGCCTCAGATATTTTCTGCTTTGCAACCATTCTATCTAAGTTTTTAGAAATAGTAGCAATTCCTTTGTCTAAAGAGGCTTGAGAAATATCTATTAAATGTACTTTATAATTAAATTGAGCAAATGTGTGAGCAATTCCGTTTCCCATTGTGCCTGCGCCAATTACAGCTATATTTTTCATGTTTAATTATTAAAAGTTAATTCGTAATTATTGACAAAATTATAAATGTATATATTTTAGTTAATCTATTAAAAACAATCGATAATCATTTGTGCAACTCTTAATGCTTCTGCCCCTTGTCTTAAAGAAACTACTGGTCTTGTGCCATTATTAATAGCATCAGCAAAAGATTCTAGTTCATCTAAAATAGCATTGTTATTTTCAACTTCAGGATTGTCAAAATAGATTTGTTTTTTAACACCTTCTGCATTTTGTAAAATCATTGCGAATTCGTCAGGATTGTTAGGAACATCTTTCATTCTAACAATTTCAGACTTTTTCTCTAAAAAATCTACAGAGATGTAAGCATCTTTCTGGAAGAAGCGTGTTTTACGCATATTTTTCATGGAAATTCTACTTGCGGTTAAGTTTGCAACACAACCATTTTCGAACTCAATTCTCGCATTTGCAATATCTGGAGTTTCTGAAATAACAGAAATTCCACTTGCATGCACATTTTTTACTTTAGAATTTACTACCGATAAAATAATATCAATATCATGTATCATTAAATCTAAAACTACAGGAACATCCGTTCCTCTTGGATTGAATTCTGCTAATCTGATGTGTCTCAATAAACATTGGAGTGTCAATTTTATCTTTAACCGCGGTAAATGCCGGATTAAAACGCTCTACATGACCAACTTGGCCTTGCACATGAAACTGACTTGCCAATGTTTTAATAGCCTCTGCTTCTAAAACAGTTTTTGTAATTGGCTTTTCTATAAAAATATGTCGCCCTTTTTCAATCGCTTTTTTAGCACATTCAAAATGAGACAATGTTGGTGTTACAATATCTACAACTTCAACTGCAGCTATTAATTCTTCAACAGAATCAAATAATTTATAGCCAAACTCTTTTGCTACTTTTTTTGCATTTTCTGTAAATGGGTCAAAAAAACCAACCAATTCATACTTCTTAGATTCTTGTAATAAACGTAAATGGATTTTACCTAGATGACCAGCACCTAAAACACCTGCTTTTAACATATTTATATTTTTTTTCATTCAAATGTTCTGAAATTTTAGGAGATTGGCTTCATTACTACTTTCTATTTTAGCCACTAAATTACCTTGAATGCTATGATATTATTTATTTTAAAAATTCTGAAGAAATATAAAAAATTTTCAACAAAAACAAAGATACAATTTTATAAGAATGTATTTAGAATTATTACTATTTTTAGACTCTACAAAACTGTTAAAATTGAAAGACACTTCAAAACACCAAGGACTTAGAAATCAGCTTGCTACTATATTAGAAGCAAAAGGAATTACAGACAGTAATGTACTGAATGCTATTCGAGAAATTCCTCGACACTTGTTTATAGACTCAAGTTTTGAGGCACATGCTTATCAAGATAAAGCATTTCCTATTGCTGCAGAACAAACTATTTCTCAGCCATATACGGTTGCTTTCCAATCGCAAACTTTAGAAATTAAACCTGGTGATAAAATATTAGAGATTGGAACTGGTTCAGGCTATCAAACTGCTGTTTTATTGGAGTTAAAAGCCTTAGTATATTCTATAGAAAGACAGAAAGAGTTGTTTAAAAGAACTTCTCTTTTCTTGCCTAAGATTGGTTATAAACCTAAAAAATTTATTTTTGGAGATGGTTATAAAGGCTTAAAAGAAGAAGCGCCTTTCGATAAAATTATTGTGACTGCCGGTGCACCTTTTGTGCCAAATCCTTTATTAGCACAATTAAAAATAGGAGGGAAGTTGTTAATTCCTGTTGGTGACAAAACACAAATAATGACGTTGTTTATTAGAAAATCGGCTAAAGAATTCGAAAAACAAGAATTAGGTGATTTTGCTTTTGTACCAATGTTAGAGCAAAAAAATTAAATTTTAATTTAGAAAATTTAATAAACTAAAAGTAGTTTACTAACTAGCTCAAAATTTTCATCCCATTTCTGTTGTACACGCAGCACTTGTTCAATAACATCTCTAACGCAGCCTTCTCCACCTTTTTTATCAGAAATGTATTTAGAAACTTCTTGAATTTCTCTAACGGCATCATTTGGACACGCAGCTAAACCTACTATTTTCATAACTGGATAATCTGGTACGTCATCTCCCATATACAATACGTTTTCTGGTTGTAAATTGTACTTTTCTATCAGTGTTTGGTATTGTTTTATTTTGTTGTGGGCACCTAAATAGATGTCTTCAATTCCTAAAGCAGCCAGTCTAGTTCTAACACCTTCATTAGTACCACCAGAGATTATACAAACTCTATAGCCCTTGTTTAATGCATTTTTCATTGCATAACCATCTTTTACATTCATATGTCTTACCATTTCGCCATCTGGCATTATGGTTAACATTCCGTTTGTTAATACGCCATCAACATCAAAAATAAAAGTGTTTATTTTTGGTAATAATTGTTTGTAACTAATTTCCATTTTCAATAGATTGAGTTATGAGTTTATAAATTACTTGTTGTTCTTTATGCAACAAGTTTAAATGATTTTTTATTGTTTCTTCATCTTTTCTAATTGCAGGGCCAGTTTGCGCTTTTTCTGGTGAAAGAGTTTTAATTTTTTCTGATGTTTCCTGGATTAGAGGGTTGTAAAATTTCAAAAGGCACCTTATATTCTTCACAGATATCATTACCAATTTTATACAAATGATTTGTAAAGTTGTTTACAAAGACAGCAGCAACATGCAAGGCTTTTCTTTGTTCAGAATTTATAGAATATATTTTTTTACCAATTGCATTTGCCAATGTTTCAAGTAATAAATAATCTTCATGACGATCAGCTTCCAAGCAAAAAGGAACATTGGAGAGATCTACTTCTTTCTCTTTAGAAAAGGTTTGTAACATGTAAAAAACGCCTTTATTAGTTGTGTTTTTTAAATCTTTCATGGAAAAACTACCTGAAGTATGCACCACAAAAGAGTTTTTAATTTTTAAAGAAACAGTTTCAATAGCGTCATCTGAAACTGCTAGAATTGTAATAGTTGCTTTTGGTATATTTTCTAATTTTCTAGAACTTACTTGTGTAAGGCTAATAGTATCAACTTTTAAAAAAGCCTTTACTAAATGCGCTGCTACATTTCCATTTCCTATAATTAGTACTGATATCATTATAGCGAAGATATTCAAAATTTATAGAAATTTAGAATTGCTTTTAGTAAATTAGCTGATGTAAATCTGATTTAATGAAAGATTCTAATAAACTAGGAATAAATACAATTTGTGTGCATACCGGAGAAGTAAAAGATGAGCAGTTTAAAGGTGCAGTTTCGCCTCTATTTATGGCAACTTCATATGCTTTTGATGGGGTAGATGTAAAAAGATACCCAAGGTATTTTAATACTCCAAATCAAGAAATGTTATGTAAAAAGATTGCGGCTTTAGAGAACACAGAAGATGGTTTAATTTTTAGCTCAGGAATGGCAGCAATTTCGGCAGCTATGTTTGCTTTTCTAAAGACTGGAGATCACGTAATTATTCAGCAAGTAATTTATGGCGGTACTTTTAACTTAATCGTTTCAGAATTTGAGAAATACGGAATTGAATACTCATTTACAGAATCTGATAAAGTAGCTGATTTTAAATTGTTATTAAAAGCAAATACAAAGATTTTGTATATAGAAACTCCTTCTAATCCATTATTAGGAATTACAGATATAGATGCAATTGCTAGTTTGGGTAAAGAAAGCGGAATTATAACAATGATTGATAATACGTTTGCATCTCCAATAAATCAGAATCCTGCAGATTTCGGAATCGATATTATTTTACATTCTGCCACAAAGTATATGGGTGGGCATTCAGATATTTCTGCTGGTGCAATTGCAGGTTCTAATGAACACATCGCTCAAATTTGGAAGACTGCAATTAATTTCGGTGGAAATTTGAGCGATCAAACTGTTTGGTTGTTGGAAAGAAGTCTAAAAACTTTAAACCTTCGGGTAAAAGAGCAAACCAAGAACGCACAAGAAATGGCAGAATACTTAGAGCGTCATAAAAATATAGAGCGTGTGTATTACCCGGGGTTAAATAGTCATCCGCAACATGATTTAGCAAAAAGACAGATGAAAGGTTTTGGTGCTATGTTGTCTTTTGAATTAGAAGAAGGTATAAACGCGATGGATTTTCAAAATGCATTAAAATTAATAAAGCCTTCGATGAGTTTAGCAGGTTTAGAAAGCACAACGGTTAGCCCAACGCAAACTACACATGCTTTATTAAGCCCACAAGAACGTTTGGATAGAGGAATAAAAGACGGTTTAATTCGTTTTTCAGTAGGTATTGAAGAACCGAAAGATTTAATTAAAGATATAGCGCAAGCTTTAAAAAGTTTGCAGTAATTGCATATTAAAATAGACACAACAATTATGAAATTAGATATACTAGCTTTTGGTGCACATCCTGATGATATAGAGTTGGGTTGCGGTGCCACCATTGCTAAAGAAGTTTCTTTAGGTAAAAAAGTAGGAATCGTAGATTTAACTCGAGGGGAATTAGGAACCCGTGGTTCTGCAGAGTTAAGAATAATTGAAGCAAATAACGCTGCAAAAATTTTGGGTGTTTCAGTACGAGAAAACTTAGGTTTTGCTGATGGTTTTTTTACAAACGATAAGAAGCATCAGTTAGAAATTATAAAAATGATTCGTAAATATCAGCCAGATATTGTGCTGTGTAATGCAATAGATGATAGACATATAGATCATGGAAAAGGTAGTAAATTGGTTTCTGATGCTTGCTTTTTAAGTGGATTAGTGAAAATTGAAACTGAATTAGAAGGAAAACAACAAGAAAAATGGCGTCCAAAACATGTATATCACTACATACAATGGAAAAATATAGCACCCGATTTTGTAATTGACGTAACAGGTTTTATACACAAAAAACAAGCTGCAGTTTTAGCCTATTCGTCTCAGTTCTATGATCCTAATAGTAAAGAGCCAGAGTCTCCTATAACGAGTAAAACGTTTATAGAGAGTATAAACTATAGATCTAGAGATTTAGGCAGATTAATAGGGGTAGAGTACGCAGAAGGTTTTACGTCAGAGCGTTACGTTGCTGCTGAAAATCTTAGTAAATTAATTTAAATTTTTATTGTTTTAGAATAGAAAAAATAATTATATTTGCACCCGCAATTATATGGTGGTTGTAGCTCAGTTGGTTAGAGTATCGGTTTGTGGTACCGAGGGTCGCGGGTTCGAATCCCGTCTTCCACCCAGAAAATAAAGCTTCTTATAAATAAGAAGCTTTTTTTGTACCCTTATTTTTTTTTAAATAGTATATCAAGACTAAAATTTAGTTTTTAACTTTTTCTTTCTTTTAATAGGTAAAGCTTCTTCTGGAAAAGGGAAAATAATTGTTGAATTTTTTTCTGCGGCAATATTAGATAAGGTTTGGTACAAACGTAGTTTAATAGCCGACGGAGATTGATCTATGAGTTTTCCTGCTTGTAATAATTTTCCAGCGGCTTGTTCTTCTGCCAACGCTAAAATAATTTGTGCTCTCCGCGAACGCTCAGCTTCGGCTTGGTTTGCCATCATTCTACGCATGTTTTCTGGTAATTGAATATCTTTTATTTTAACATCGTTAATTTGAATACCCCATTCTTTGGTTTCTTTTTCAACAATTCCTTTAATATTTTTGCCCATTTCTTCTCGTTTTGAAAGAATAGTATCTAATTCGACCTTTCCACAAACATCTCTCAGTGCAGCTTGTGATAATTGAGTAATAGCAAATTTGAATTCTTCTACTTCTAAAACAGCTTTTTCAGGATTATTAATCTTAAAAAAAACGACGCCATCGATACTACAGGGAACATTATCTGCTGTCATAACTTCTTGAGAATCAACATTAAAAGTAATCACTCTAATGTCAACAATTTGGATAGTTTCAATAAAAGGAATAATCCAACGAAACCCTGGTCGTAAAGGTTTTAATAAATTTTCCAAATCTAAATTTAAGTGCTCTTTTGTATTCAAAAACGATTCGTATGCCAGAAAGGAAAAATAGGCCAAGTAGTATCGCAAATATGAGAAAGTTGTTCATAATAGAATTTATTAAGTATTTTATAACTGCAAAGAAGCTCAAAACCAAGAAGTGCAGGAGTAGACGAGATTATTGGTTCAATAGTATTTAATCAGAGCTGATATGGAAAGCTGAAGCTTTTCAGGTGTATGATTAATAAGGTCATTCATAAGGTACGATTTTTTTACAAAATAAATTAATTTTCATTTAATATTTTACGATATAAACTTTAAGATGAGCTTAAAAACAAGTTTTTTTTGAGAATAATCAAAAAAGATTTAAAAATTAAAAAGAATTTAAAACTTCTAATACTTCATTTCTTTTTCTAACTGAAACCGGTACATTAAAACTGTACATTAAAATTAAATATTCAACATCAGGCTATTTAATTCTTTTATTCACTCTTAAAAAACTATTTTTTTTTTTATACTGTAGTTAAATAAAAAATTTTCAAGTTCATTATTTGGTTTCGTTATTACTTCTTTTAAGATATTAAATGGACCAATAACGGGATGTAATTGTTTGTTAATATTTCCAATTGCATTTGTCAAGTCTTAATTTAAATAAGGGTTTAAAAGATATTCTATTGCAGCAAATTTAAAAGCTTTAATTGCATGTCTTTTTTTAGCTGTTTGCAAAGATTATTTTGGACTTTAAAGTTAAGAGAATTAAAAACTAGGAATTTAACTTCTCTGCCAAGTATTTAGCGGTATAAGAGTCTTTGTTTTTAGCTAATTTTTCAGGAGTTCCTTGAAAAATAAGGTTCCCACCATTTTTTCCGCCTTCTAGACCTAAATCAATTATATAATCTGCACATTTTATTAGTTCTATATTGTGTTCAATCACAAGAATAGAATGTCCACGTTCAATAAGTGCGTTAAAACTTGCTAATAATTTTTTAATATCATGAAAATGCAAACCCGTAGTTGGTTCGTCAAAAATAAATAAGGCCTTATCTTTTGTGTTTCCTTTTACTAAAAAAGACGCTAACTTTATACGTTGTGCTTCACCACCGGATAGGGTAGAAGAAGATTGTCCTAATTTCACATAGCCTAAACCAACATCTTGCAATGGTTTTAGTTTTTGTGCTATTTTAGTTACCAAATTTTCAGAGAAAAAATCTACAGCATCATCAATGGTTAAGTTGAGTATATCATCAATAGACTTTCCGTCAAACTTTACTTCTAAAACTTCTTTTTTGAAGCGTTTACCGTTACAAACATCACATTCTAAATGCACATCTGCCATAAATTGCATTTCAATAGTTACTTCACCTTCACCTTTACAAACTTCACAGCGTCCTCCCTCCACATTAAAAGAAAAATGCTTGGGTTTGTAGTTTCGTATACTAGATAATTTTTGATTGGAGTACAAAGCTCTAATATCGTCATACGCCTTAATATAAGTTACAGGATTTGATCTTGAAGAACGTCCAATAGGATTTTGATCAATAAATTCAACATGTTTTAGTGTTTCAAAATTCCCTTTAACTTCTGTATGTTGCCCAATCTTATCGCCGTAACCAACTAATTTTTTTTGTAATACGGGGTACAGAATTTTTTTCACTAATGTACTTTTACCAGAACCTGAAACACCTGTAATTACGGATAGACAGTTGAGCGGAATGGTAACATTTACATTTTGTAAATTATGCTCTCTAGCTCCAATAATTTCAATTTTATTTATCGAAGTCCGTCGTTTTCTAGGAACTTCAATTTTTAAATCTTCATTTAGGTATTTTGCTGTTAAAGAATCTGACTTTAAAATTTCTTTAAAGTTTCCTTCGGCAACTACGTGACCACCAAAAGTACCTGCTTCTGGACCAATATCTATAATGTAATCTGCCTCTCTCATAATATCTTCGTCGTGCTCTACAACAATTACAGTATTACCTAAATTACGTAAATCTTTTAAAACTCCAATGAGCCGTTCTGTGTCTTTGGGATGTAAACCAATACTTGGTTCATCTAAAATATACATAGAACCTACTAAAGAACTGCCTAAAGAGGTTGCTAAATTTATTCGCTGACTTTCACCACCTGAGAGGGTATTAGAAGTTCTGTTAATCGTTAAGTAATTTAACCCAACATCTGTTAAAAACTGCAATCTATTATTAATTTCCATTAATAAACGTTTTCCAATTTTTGCTTCGTATACATCTAGTTCTAGTTTCATGAAAAATACTGCCAATTCATCTAAAGGAAGCGCAACTAAATCAGATATATTTTTATCATTTATTTTTACATAGTTTGTTTCATCTCTTAAACGCTTGCCATTACAGGTGGTGCATTTGGTCTTACCACGATAACGAGAAAGCATTACTCTATTCTGAATTTTATAACTTTTTTCTTCTAAAATTGAAAAGAAATGATGAATACCTCGAAAAGATGCGTTTCCTTCCCAAACTAACTCTTTTTGTTTTTCTGATAACTCAAACCAAGGCTTGTGAATTGGAATATCAAATTGATATGCAACTTCAATTAAACTTTCTTTATAATGAATGTATGAAGGTGTTTTAAATGGAAAAATACAATCTTCAAAGATAGATAAACCTGTATTTGGAATGACTAAATCTTCATCAATACCAATTACATTTCCGTAACCTTCGCAGGTTGGGCAAGCGCCATACGGATTGTTAAAACTAAATAAATGAGTGTTTGGTTCTAAAAACGTAAGTCCGTCTAAAGCAAATTTATTACTAAACTCAGATACTTTGTTATCTGTTAAATTTTCGATAAAGCAAATTCCTTTTCCTTCAAAAAAAGCAGTTTGAACTGCATCTGCTAATCTGTTGTAGAAATCTTCATCTTCTTTGGTAATAACTCTATCAACTACTAAAAATAAAGATTCATTGTTAAATTCTATTTGAGGAAAATCTGAAATTTTATATATTTTCTCATTCCATTTTAAACGCGCATAACCTTGCTGTTCTAGAACCTGTAAAACAGTTTTTAAATCTCTATCTTCATTAATAATAATGGGTGCTAATAATAAAAGTTTTGTTTTCTCCTTAAATTTTTTTATAAACTTTACAACATCAGAAACGGTATCTTTTTTCACCTCACCTCCAGATATAGGAGAGTAGGTTTTACCAACTCTGGCAAACAATAATTTTATATAATCATAAATTTCTGTAGAAGTACCCACCGTTGAACGTGGATTCGTAGAGTTTACTTTTTGTTCTATTGCAATTGCAGGTGCAATCCCTTTTATGTAATCTACTTTAGGCTTGTGTAATTTACCTAAAAACTGACGCGCATATGAACTTAAACTTTCTACATAACGTCTCTGTCCTTCTGCATACAAGGTGTCAAAAGCCAAAGAAGACTTACCAGAGCCAGAAAGCCCTGTAATTACAACTAATTTATTTCTAGGAATAACAACATCTATATTCTTTAAATTGTGCAGTTTTGCTCCTTTTATAATAATATTTTCTTTGGGATTTACTGCGGAAATATCTATCTTCATGTATCAATAATATGGGCTATAAATTTACCAAAAAATAACCTCATTTTACAGCTAGTAAAATCTTTTTTTATAAAAAGTTTGTTGCATTAACAAATATTATCCATATTTGTAACTTATAAACTTCATTAAATTAGACGATATAGCAAAAAATTACTTTTAAAATTATTAACAATTAATAATAAGATAAGCCCTTTAGCTTTTCTAAAAGTAGTTATGGTACGTAATAATAAAATTTCAGACAGTATATTAGTGAGCGATTACATTGGAGGTAAAGAGGCCTCTTTATCTATATTAATTAATAGGCACAAACAACGTTTATATAGTTTTATTTATAGTAAAATTCAAGATAAAGATTTAACCGAAGACGTTTTTCAAGATACTTTTATTAAAGTAATTAGAACTTTAAAAAAAGGAAATTACAACGAAGAAGGAAAGTTTTTACCTTGGGTAATGCGAATTGCCCATAATTTAGTAATTGATTATTTTAGAAAAAATAATAGAATGCCATCTTTTAAAAATACTGATGAGTTTGATATTTTTTCTGTTTTGCACGATGGCAGCTTAAATGCAGAAAATAAAATTATACAAGAACAGATTTATAATGATGTTAGAGAGCTTATAAATGAACTTCCTGAGGAACAAAAAGAAGTTTTAGTGATGCGTTTGTATAAGGATATGAGTTTTAAAGAAATTAGTGAGAATACAGGAGTGAGTATAAACACCGCTTTAGGTAGAATGCGTTATTCGCTAATAAATATGCGAAAATTAATAGAAAAGCATAATATTATTTTAGTGAATTAACAATAAAGCTAAGAGACCATCGTTTATAGTTTATAATCAGATAATTAAATAAACTATATGATGAAACTTTACCCAAAAGAGACTTCTAGTATTCAGAAGCAACCTAAAAAAGAAACAATTCAATTTTTGATTAATTTTTCCAAATCGTTAAGAATTGTAGAGACAAAATCAAAAGATTTCATTGAATTGAATTTGAATTAAAAAAAGAAAAGTCCTTATCGAGAGATAAGGACTTTTTGATTTTAAGCAGTTTCTAAAATTCCAAGCTTTATTTTTTTCAGAACTTTAAACAAGTATCAATTATATTTAGTTCAAAGTAGGAATTTGCCTCATATCTATTTTCTGTTTTTATATACTTATTTAAAACAGACTTTCTGCCAATAGTCTTTGTAATAATATCGTTTTCTAAATTCCAACCTCTTGCCGGTGAATATTCCCTACCATACCAAATTATTTGCAAGTGCAAGTCATTCCATAATTCTTCAGGAAACAATCTTTTTGCATCTTTTTCTGTTTGAACAACGCTTTTACCGTTAGATAAATTCCAACGATACATTAAACGTAAAATATGAGTATCTATTGGAAATGCAGGGACCCCAAAAGCCTGACTCATAACCACACCTGCAGTTTTATGACCAACAGCTGGTAGCTCTTCTAACCCTTCAAAAGATTGTGGAACTGCCCCATTGTATTTATCAATTAAAATTTTAGACAATCCATAAATACCTTTACTTTTCATTGGAGATAGGCCACAAGGTCTTATAATCGCTTTAATTTCTTCTACAGACATTTTTACCATATCAAAAGGATTGTCTGCTTTAGCGAATAATAGAGGTGTAATTTTATTTACTCTAACATCTGTGCATTGTGCAGATAATAGAACTGCAATTAATAAAGTATAAGGATCTTTGTGATCTAAAGGAATTGGTATTTCTGGATACGTTTTTTCAAGTACATCAATTACAAATTGTACTTTTTCTTTTTTGTTCATTTCTTCATTTTAATAGTAACAAATATACAAAGTTGCCATGTATTATTTAACTAAGTTTTTAGGGTTTTGTTTTCAGACTTTGTAACTTGCATTTTTGTAAATATAAAATTGAATAAAAATGACAACATTAAAAATAGGAGATAATGCTCCACATTTTGAGGCAAAGGACAATGCTGGAAACACAATTAAATTATCTGATTACGCTGGTAAAAAATTAGTTTTATTCTTTTATCCAAAGGCAAGCACACCAGGTTGTACTAATGAGGCTTGTGATTTAAGAGATAATTATCAATCTTTTTTAGCAAAAGGTTATGATGTTTTAGGTGCAAGTGCAGATTCGGCTAAAAGGCAACAAAATTGGATTAATAAGCATGAGCTACCTTTTCCGCTTTTAGCAGACGAAGACAAAGCTGTAATCGAGGCTTTTGGTGTTTGGGGACCAAAGAAGTTTATGGGAAAAGAATATGACGGTATCCACAGAACTACATTTGTTATTGGTGAGAATGGTAAGATTGAAGATGTAATTATAAAAGTAAAAACAAAGGCACACGCTGCTCAGATTTTGGACTAATTTTATTAAATTTTAAATATATAAGATTATTAAAAAAGGGATTCGTTTTTAAAACGAATCCCTTTTTTAACTTTAATTAGTATCTACTTAAAATTTCATACTTACTTTAAAGTTTAAAACTCTTCCAGTCATGTAATTAGGGATTCCAAATTGATTTTTTGAATATACATCCCGCACCCAAGTGTTTGTGATAGAATTTTGAATATCAAACATGTTAAATAATTCTAGTCCTGCTGTTAATTCTTTAAATTTAGACAACCAGCCTTTGGTGTATTGTTTATTTGCATCTGCAAAGACATAAGAAACTCCTAAATCAGCTCTTTTATAATCTCTTAAACGTTCTTGAAACTTATATACATCTGCATAAGCTGGCGCACCACCAGGAACACCTGTATTGTAAACGAGATTTAAGTATGCCTTTAAATTGGGTAAATTTGGTACGTAATCTTGAAAGAGTATTGCAAATTTTATACGCTGATCTGAGGGCCTAGAAATACTTCCTCTGTTATCTATATTTTCTTCTGTTTTTAAATATCCTACGCTCACCCAGCTTTCACTTCCAGGAACAAACTCTCCGTTTAAACGAGCATCAAATCCATATGAATATGCAGTGGTTACATTATCTGCTCTATAACGGATTCTTACATTATCTATAGAATAAGCATTTACATCATTTAAATCTTTGAAATACATTTCTGTGGTAAGTTTAAAAGGCCTATCCCACATATTAAAGCTATAATCCATGCCAGCAACTGCATGAATAGACTTCTGTGCCTTTACATTCACATTTATCTTCCCGTAATAATCTTTTAATTCTCGGTAAGATGGAGGTTGTGAATACCAGCCGCCGGAAAAGCGAAATAACATATCTTTTTTCCAATTTGGTTTGATAGAAAATTGTGCTCTTGGAGAAATAATTATTTGATTGTGAGAGGAATTACTTCCAGAAGTAACCGACCAGCTTTGCGCTCTCACTCCCAAATTATACCAAACTTCATGGTCTCCTATAAAAAGACGTTCATTGTATTGAGCAAACCCTGAAAAACGATCAATATTTACTGTATTGTCCTCTCTAATATTTTGAAAAGGTTTTATAGGACCTGTAAAAGGTTCATAAGGTTGCGTGTTACCCAAACTATTTGGCGGACGAATAGAAAAGCCTAAAGAATCTATGATTTCCCATTCTCTAATACGTTCCCTTATATCTTCATTTTGATATTTTAAACCAAAATCTAATTGACGCCTTTTCTTTTTATAAGTTCCTCTAATTTGCACATTATTAATTAACGCATCTAAATCGTTTCTTGCATGGTTTAATTGAGAGCCAATTCCTTGAGAAAAATTAACTTCACCAAAATTATCTGAACCAATATTTGCATCAACTTCACCTAAATTATAAGATGCTGAAATATCATAATACTCTTCTTCTTGTGTATTATAGCTTGATATGGTTCCTTTAAAAGACCATTCATTATTTAGTTTATAGTCTAGAGAAAGTGCATTAAAAAGTGTTAAGTAATTATTTTCTTCTTTACCGTTGTAATAAACATTTAACTCTAAAGGTTCTGCAATAGTTCCAAAACGTGTTCTTCTCGAAGTTGGTTGGTAATTATAATTATTTAAAGAAAAATTACTCAAATAGCTTAGCGTTAATTTGTTTGTAAACTGGTAGGTTGCAAAAGATTGTAAATCTGTAAAGCGTGGTCTAAAATTTGTTTCTATTTGTTTACTATTTACAAACAAGCTATTGTCTCTATATCTTAAACTAGTAATTATACTTAGTTTTTTGTCTAAAAACGGACTTTCAAAAGTAATACTACCTCCTAATAAACTAGCCTCAATGGTTGTTGCTATTTCTTTTGGTTTCCTATAAGTAATGTCTAAAACAGAAGATAATTTGTCTCCATATTTTGCTTGAAAACCTCCTGCAGAAAAATTAATATTCTGCACCATATTAGGATTTATAAAACTAAGACCCTCTTGTTGTCCAGAACGAACTAAAAATGGCCTGTAAACTTCAATACCATTTACGTATACTAAGTTTTCATCAAAATTACCCCCTCTAACATTATATTGTGTGCTTAATTCATTGTTATTATTTACACCTGGTAATGTCATTAAAATGTTTTCTATACCAGCATTTGCTCCAATAATAGCTTTTGCCTTTGCAACATCGATGCTTATAATTCCTTCTGCTTCTTTTCTTCTATCTTTTACGATAATTTCTGCTAGTTTCTCTGTCTTTAAAACTAGAATAGGAGAAAAGCGAATTGCATTTCTACTTTTTGCCTTTGTTGTATGAGTATAAGTTCTATAGGAAATATGACTAAACTTTAGTACTATTTCTTTTTTAAATGGAATTCTCAATGAATAATTACCTTCTTTATCTGTCACAGTTCCTGTTAATCCAAACTCAACAGAAACATTTTCTATTGCTTTTTTGTCTTTGTTTTTAACTGTTCCTTTTAAAATGGTTGTTTTTTGAGCAAACATTAAAAAGGGTAAAAATAGAATAAGTAGAAATGTTTTTTTCACGTAGATTATTTTGTTTGTTTCTTAAAGAACGTAATAGAACGCTCTGTAGTATTACCAACATTGTCTGAGAGTACAATTTTAAAAATATGTTTGCTACCAACCAATATTTTGTCACTAAAATTATAGGTTAAAATACCTTTTTTATGATTGTATTGCATTAAAACCCAAGAATCATCTATCGTTGCTCTCCAGTTTTTTATCCCAGAATCGACATCAGAAACTTTTACTTTTAAAGTTTTAGCGCTGGTAATCCATTGCTTATTGTCTATATAAAGAATTTTTACATCTGGCTTTAAAGAATCTTTTTTTAGGGTATATTTTCCTAAAGTCTTAGTTGTGGTATAAAAGGTAGTGTCTTTTTTTCGGGTATTTACATATCTTGGGTATTTAGCATACTCAGTATTTGCTATATAGAGTTGTTCTTTCTCTTGCGCTGTGTATTTACTTACATTAAAAGTTAAGGTATAGCTTTTGTTTAAAGGAATAGAAGGTGTATGCACTTTAGCAACCCCACTATCCACTTTAAAGTCTAAATATATATCTTGATAAAATGTATTTTTAGGAAAAGCTATTGTGATGTTTTCTTTTTTAAATTTTTGAAAATTATCAGCAATTATTTTATAAGCTGTAGTGTCTTTTTGTTTTTTGAATACTGCATTACTTTTTTTACCAATAACAGGAATTTTTAAAGAACTAGTATTTCCTATAATATCTTTTGCAATAATTTCAATAGTGTAATTGAAACCGCTTTCAATATTGATTTTTCCATTATTTATCAAACCCTTATAAATAGAAAGTTCGTTTTTATTTTCTTTAAAAGTTTTTTGAATTCGTCTCTTATATTTCTTATAATAGCTATAATCAATTAAAAGGTTGAGGTATTTACTTTCTGCAAAAGAGAATGTTGATACGTCATGATAATAATGTCGTTTTCCATTTACCAGCATTTCAAGACTATAAATTCCGTTTTTATTCCAAGCATTATCTAATCTATCAAAAACATGTACACCAAAACCAATGGTTCCACTTGCTGTAATTCTATCAGCTATATACTTTCCATTTCCCATGTGCTTTATAGAAATTTCATGGCTATTGTTTTGCTGATTTATTCTAGCATCTTCGCTTAAAGGATACCCTAGTAAAGACTGAATTGTTGGTGATTTTGAATCTGGAATGTTGATACCAAACAGCATTGGATTAATAACATGTTCTGACTTTGTATCTCTAATTTCAAAATGTAAATGCGGTCCACCAGATCCACCTGTATCTCCAGAAAAAGCAATTATTTGTCCTTTTTTTAGAATAAAAGCTTCTTTTTTAGGAAATATATTTCCAGTCTCATAATTTTCTTTTTTGTATTGAATTCTTTTTACATATGCATCAATTTTAGTATTGAACTTACTTAGATGCCCGTAAACAGATGTATAACCATTTGGGTGTGTAATGTAGATGGTTTTTCCATAACCATATTGTTGTACTTTTATTCTAGAAATATATCCATCAGCAACTGCAAAAACCTTAAAACCCACTTTTCCTTGTGTTTTAATATCTAGACCTGCATGAAAATGATTACTTCTTAACTCTCCAAATGTTCCAGAGAGTTCTAGCGGAATATCTAAAGGGTTTTGAAAATAATTTTTAGGGTATTTTTCTTGCGAAAAACTCAAAAAAGATACCCATATAAAAAGCAAAAATAGTGGTTTCAATAAATAGAAATTTTATGTAAAAGTACTAAAAAAACATCTTTTGTAAACTGTTTAAATTCAGTGTTTTATTAAAAGGTCATTTAAATGTTGTATATTTAAAACAGATTGTTAACTTTGTAAATATAGTTTTATTCTAATAATTTTATGAGTAATATCTTAGAAGCAATTCATTCTCTGGAAGATAAGTTACAAACCTTACTTTCTAATTATGAATTTTTAAAAAAAGAAAACGAAATTTTGCTTCAAAATACTACTAATTTTCAACATAAAATATTAGAGCAACAGCAGTTTATAGTCGATCAAAAGAGGGCATTTGATGTACTAAAAGTTGCCAAAGCTATAGATGGCAGTGGTACAAATACAAGAGATACAAAACTCAAAATAAATACATTAATTCGAGAAATTGATAAATGTATTATTCAGTTACAAGATTAACGTTCTTTAGATTGTGGAAAAATTAAAAATTAATATTGTTTTAGCGGGTAGAACCTATCCTTTAAGTGTAAATAACACGAAAGAAGAAGAGGGAATGCGAAAAGCTGCAACTGCTATTAATAAATTAATTTCTATGTATGAGCAAAATTATGCTGTAAGCGACAAACAAGATGTTTTAGCTATGTGTGCATTACAATTTGCTTCTAAATTAGAGATTTCTACATTAGAAAAAAGTTCGGATAGTACTGAAACAATTAATAAGTTAAAAGAGTTAACCAATTTGGTAGACACTCATTTAAAATAAGTTCTTTAAAATACATTAACAAAACACTGCCTACGTTAGTAAATTGTTTGATAAACTCAACGAGTATCTATTATGAAGGATGAGTCTCAGTTGCTAAAGCAAGCCATAGAAATTAATTCATTTAATTTCAAGTGGATCCTTGATCATCTGGTTAGTCCTAAACCTGTAATAATGGAGTTTATATAAACCAAACTAACGTAGGCTTTTTTTATACATTAAATTAAAATTATGGACGGAAATTTACTTCCCATTATTGTGGGAATTATAGGAATTGCAATCGGTTTTATCATTGCAAAAATTATAGAGAAATCTAAAGGGAAAAATTTATTAAATTCAACAAGAAAAGAAGCTTCTTCTATAATAAAAGAAGCTAAAATTGATGCTGAAGCAATAAAAAAAGATAAAATTTTACAAGCGAAAGAAAAGTTTATAGAATTAAAATCTGAGCACGAAAAAGTTGTTTTAAGTAGAGAAAAGAAAATTTCTGACGTTGAGAAACGCATAAGAGATAGAGAATCTCAAGTTGCTTCAGAAGTTGATAAAAATAAAAAATTGAATCGTTCTGTAGAACAGAAAGAAGAAGGCTATAATCTGAAACTTGATTTTCTTGAGAAAAAGGAAAATGAATTAGAGGTAATGCACAAGCGCCATGTAGATATGTTAGAGCAGATTTCTGGCTTATCTGCAGATGAAGCGAAGAAAGAGTTGGTAACTTCTTTAAAAGATGAAGCAAAAACAGAAGCAATGGCTTTTATTCAAACTTCTGTTGAAGAAGCAAAATTAACGGCAGAACAAGAAGCGAGAAAAGTTGTTTTAGGAACGATACAAAGAGTTGGTGTAGAGCAAGCGGTTGAAAATTGTGTTTCTGTTTTTAATTTAGAGTCTGATGACGTAAAAGGTAGAATTATTGGTAGAGAAGGACGTAATATTAGAGCAATCGAAGCTGCTACCGGTGTAGAAATCATAGTAGACGATACTCCAGATGCTATTATTCTTTCTTGTTTTGATCCTATTAGAAGAGAAATCGCACGTTTATCACTTCATAAATTAGTAACAGATGGTAGAATACATCCTGCTAGAATTGAAGAAGTTGTAAGTAAAACAGAAAAGCAAATTACACAAGAAATTATAGAGGTTGGTAAAAGAACTGTTATAGACTTAGGAATTCATGGATTGCATCCTGAATTAATAAAGGCAGTAGGAAGGATGAAATATAGATCTTCTTATGGGCAGAATTTATTACAACACTCTAGAGAAGTAGCAAACTTATGTGGAATTATGGCCGCAGAAATGGGTTTAAATTCTAAAGTAGCAAAACGTGCAGGTTTATTGCATGATATTGGTAAGGTGCCAGATGCAGAAAGTGAACTTCCACATGCTTTATTGGGTATGCAATGGGCAGAGAAATATGGTGAAAAGCCAGATGTTTGTAATGCTATTGGAGCCCACCATGATGAAATAGAAATGAAGAGTTTAATCTCTCCAATTGTTCAAGTTTGTGATGCTATTTCAGGAGCAAGACCTGGTGCAAGAAGACAAGTTTTAGATTCTTACATACAACGTTTAAAAGATTTAGAAGATATTGCTTTTGGTTTTACAGGAGTTCAAAAGGCATACGCTATACAGGCTGGGCGTGAATTGCGTGTAATGGTAGAAAGTACAAAGGTGAATGATGCGAAGGCTGCAGAATTATCTTTTAGTATTTCCCAGAAAATACAAAATGATATGACGTATCCTGGTCAGGTTAAAGTAACCGTAATTAGAGAAACAAGAGCTGTGAATGTAGCAAAGTAAATAAAAACATGTGTGTACAAATAAAAAATCTCGCTTTTGCGAGATTTTTTATTTTCTAGGATGAAAAGTTTCAACTACTTGTTTTAAATAGCTCTTGTCTACATGCACATAAACTTCGGTTGTAGTTATGCTTTCATGACCTAGCATTTGTTGTATGGCTCTTAAATCTGCGCCATTTTGTAACAAATGCGTCGCAAAAGAGTGTCTTAACGTATGTGGACTTATTTTCTTTTTTAAATCTATTTTAATAGCCAAATCTTTTAAAATCATAAAAATCATTTGTCTACTTAAACCTTTTCCTCTTCTATTTAAAAAGAGTGTATCTTCAAAGCCCTTTTGTGGAAAAATATGGCTTCTTATAGCCTTTTGATACATTGTAATATATCTTTGTGCATTTTCATGAATAGGAACATATCTTTCCTTGTTTCCTTTTCCTAAGACTCTAATAAAGCCTTCTTCAAAAAACAAATCAGAATTTTTTAGTGTTATGGCCTCACTTACACGCAAACCACAACTATATATTGTTTCAAAAATGGTTCTATTTCGTTCTCCTTGAGGATGACTTAAATCGATCGCGTCAATTAATGCATCAATCTCATCTTGACTTAGCGTATCTGGTAATTTCGTTCCAATTTTAGGAGTTTCTAATAAATCTGTAGGATTGGTATTCCTATACTCTTCAAAGACTAAATAATCAAAAAAACTTCGTAATCCAGATATTATTCGTGCTTGACTTCTTGGGTTTAATTTTTTTGCAACCTCATAAATAAATTGTTTTACAATATTAGAATCAATAGCAATAGGAGAGATGCTCATATTATTTTCTTTGAGAAAAAGGCATAACTTTTCTAAATCTTTGGTATAGCTATCAATTGTATTTTTAGAAAGTCCTCTTTCTATTTTTAAATACATTTTATATTCTTTAATTGTGTTTTGCCAATTCATAATTACAATATATTAAATATATGTTTTGGATAAAGCTAAAATCCAAATATTTTAATTTAATTGTTATTTAATTATTAAAACAGAATTTATGAAAAAAAGTATTATTTATTGCAATAGTAGTTGCAGTTTGTTTAATGAAATTAAATGCACAAGGTTCTAATTTGGAATTATAGCAGGTTTTTATAGTTTATCTCTTAAGATGGATGGTTTAGATATGACAGAATCTTAAATTACATTAGGCTTATCTAATTGATTTTCAGACGCGTCCTCTGGAATATCATTAAAACTTGATACTTTTAAAATAGGATTGGGCTATCGATTTTAATATGTCATGAAATAAAACAATTAAAATGGAAGCAATTTTGCTTTCATTTTTTTTATAAAAAGAATTGTATTTTTGCTGTATGAAATTAATTATTATCAACGGTCCGAACTTAAACTTACTAGGAAAAAGAGAGCCTGAAATTTATGGTTCTAAAACTTTTGAAGATTTCTTTAAAGAGCTTCAATTAAAATATAAAGAGATAGAAATCTCTTATTTTCAATCGAATATCGAAGGAGAAATTATTGATAAATTACACGAGGTTGGTTTTGATTGCGATGGAATTATATTAAACGCTGCTGCTTATACACATACCTCTGTTGGTATCGGTGATGCTGTAAAAGGAATTACAACTCCTGTTGTAGAAGTTCATATTTCCAATATTCATGCACGTGAAGAATTTAGGCAACACAGTTATATTTCTCCAAATGCTAGTGGCGTTTTATTTGGTTTTGGTTTAAAAGGATATGATTTAGCAATTCAGAGTTTTTTATAAAGAACCGTTTTAGAAAACTTGTGTTTGCTTTTTTCGGGTATTTAAAACACGAGAATCATTTTAATATTTGCTCTTTCATAGTGTACGTCTCTCTCTAAAGGAACTTCTACAAAGCCAACTTTTTTATATAAGTTTTATAGCCGGAACTAATTTCTTATGGCTATAAAGTGTAATGCTTTTCCACTTTTTTTGTTTTGCAAAATTGATGCAATATTCAATTAATTTTTGTCCTATTTTTTGCCCTCTATATTCTGGTAGAATTGCCATTTTACTCAACTCAAAATAAATACTTTGGTCTATTAAAGCGATAGTGCCAATTATCTTTGTTTCATTTTTTATAAAAAATATAAAACCACCAGTGTCTATAATATATTTTTGGGGATTGCTTAATATTTTTTCATCATAAGGTTCTACATAAAAATATTTTTCCAACCACTCTGTATTTAGATTATAAAAATCTTGAGAATATTCAGTTTTAAAAGGAATTATTTCTAGAGTCATTGCGTATGCTATGTGGGTAAGCCTATTTATTTTAAGCTTTTATGTAGTATCTGAAAGAAATAAATATCTAATACCAAGTAAAAGTAAAATTGGTATTGCTGTAATAGGGAATATTTGTAGTTCTAAAATCCATAAAATTGGAACTATTGTCAAACAAACTAAAAGTACAATAAGATATTTTTGCAGCCATTTTTTAGCAATGGCTTTTGTAACTATAAATGCAACAATTAGATTTGGTAAAAAGGCCCATAAAACGTTGTAATTATTTGGTGCTGTTTTGTGTGATGAAAAGAGCCAGAAGTAGGTTAAAATAAGTCCAACAATACCAGTAAAGAAGAAAATTATAAAATCTAACCACTTTGTTCTTTTTTGGTTTTTTATATCTTTAATTGTAATTAATAGCACTATGAGTAATAATAAAGTAAAAAAGGATAAGGGATTAAATAAGGTTGTCTTATTGGATATCTCATCAAAATCTAACAAAACATCTTCTCTTTTTACTAAGTTAATAATTTTATGATCTCTTTTTATTTTTCCGTTTTTAATAGTTTTAAAAAGATAATCTGGTAAATAGGTATATTCTAATTGATTCCTTTCTTGATCCAAAATTCTTCCGGTAATAAGATTAATTCCAAAATTACCCCAAGTATTCCAAGTAATTTCTTTGTTCATAAGTGCCCTTAAGGTACTTTTATCTTTTATATTTTCAGAATTTAACACTACATTTTCTTCTAAAATAGCTGTTGTAATATCTCTTAAGTTTGGAAGCACAATTGTTAAAGAAAGGATCATACGGGTATGTAGCATTTTCGATGAGCGCATTATTTTCTAAATATAAAAAGAGTTGTTGCTTTTCTGTCTTATTTAAATTTAATACTTGTTGTTTTAACCAACGCTTATCTTTCTTGTAGCTTGATAAAAAATACTTAAAATCATACCTAGCCAATACATAATACATTTTACCATCTGCAAAATTTAGTAAAAAATTAGGTTGGTTAAAATCGAAAACACCATAATTATAAATAAGATCTAAGTTTAAAACGGAATCTTTAATTCGAATTGCAGCATGTCCAAATTTTTCATATAACTCCACACCAGGACCCGCAGTAACTATAGAAATTTCCGAATACACGGAAAGATTTACTTGTGCATTATTGTGAGTAATTGAAAAAAGAGAAAGTAAAACAAAAATGTATAATTTTTTAATCATAAAATTAAGGTCTAATAAAATTATAATCAAAAGTAATTGAAAATATATTAGAAAATAAAGCATTACCAACACTACCAATATTTGTTAATGCATAATCTATTTGTATTCCCCTATAGTTAAAACCAACTCCAAAGTTAGGTTGTAAAGACAAGGATTTAGCGTTGTTAAATTGTGTTAGCATATTGAAAATTACCAACACCAGCTCTCAGATATACTATTTTATCGTAATCTAATTGAAAACCAATGGCTGGGTCTACACTTCCTGCATCAGAGGAGAAAATATCATTGGTCTTTGCGAAACGCACATTTAAATCTACTTCTGCAAGTAAATTAAAAAAACGCCCAATTCTAAATTCTTTGGCGGCACCTATCTGTAATTTTGGCTTTGTAATTTCTGTGGTTTCTGGCAATTCTTGATTTTGTCCTGAAATAGCATTTTTGATTTTATCAAACTCCGTTTCATTTATTGCCCAAGTATTAAATGTTGTGGTAATATCTCTCGCCATTATACCGAATTTCCAATTATTTCTTTCAAATTGAATACCAACATCAAATCCGAAGCCCCATGAAGAAGCAAAATCACCAATGGTTCTTCTTACTACTTTAGCATTTACACCAAATTTTAAATCCTTAAAAATAAGATTTCTAGCATATGCAATATTAAATAGCATAATCTGCAGCAGAAAAAAGGCTAATTCTATTAAAATCTATATTTCCTTCGCTGTCGATTAGTTCTGTGGTATTTAGAATATCATCTACTCCAAAACGGATAATAGAAATTCCTAATGCACTTTTTTTGTCTATGGGCATTGCAAATGCGGCATGATTATAATTTGCAATACCTGCAAAATAAGAAGCATGCATTAAAGACCCCTGATAGTCTTCTATACCAACTAGACCAGCTGGATTCCAATATATAGAATTCACATTATTAGAGGTGGCCACAATTGCTTTACTCATTCCTAAACCAGCTGCATCTACCCCAATATTTAAAAATTCATTAGAGTAATTTCTAAAAGCTTGCGCATTTATAAATAATGAGAAAAATAAAAATAAAAATAAAATTCTAAGTTTCAAAAGCATAATAATTTCTTCAACAAATATCTTAAATACTATTAAACTAACATTGGTTTTGTTTAAATATTGTTTAATAAAGTGGAATTTGAATCTTTTCGCTTATAAATGAACTAATTCTTTTTTCTAACCACGTATTTTCTTGTGGCTTAAATGATTGTATAAAACCACAATGACCTCCATAATCTGTAATCTCTAAATAAAAATTTTTAGACTGCAATGCCGCTTTGGTAGGAAAGCATGCTGGTGACAAAAATGTATCATCTTTTGCATTTACCAATAAGGTAGGTCTATCAATTTTTGATAAATAAGGTTTAGAACTTGCTTTTTTCCAATAATCTTCTGGACTTTCAAAACCAAATACAGGAACTGTATATAGTTTTTCTAAATGCTTAAATTTTGTTGCTTTAAACAATTTATCTTTGTTTAAAGGATATTCTGGAAATTTATGCGCTTTCTCTAAAATTTTATTTTTTAGTGTTTTAAAGAATATTTCAACATATAGTTTATTTTTTATTTTATCCATTTCTTGTTCTGCAGATGTTATATCTACAGGAACAGATATAGCTGCCCCTCCTTTTACTCTTGAGGATAATTTTTCCTGATATTCACCTAAGTATTTTAAAGTTAAGTTACCTCCTAAACTAAAACCAACAAGCACTATATTGTCGTAATTATAATTTTCTAAAAGATGTTCTACAACAAAGGCAACATCTTCAGTTTTTCCGCTGTGATAAGTTGATAATAACAAATTATCTTCACCACTGCAACTCCTTAAATTAAAACAAACAGTATCTAATCCTTTCTTATTTAGATGATTAGATGTAGAGGCAATATACTTAGATTTAGAACTTCCCTCTAAGCCATGAATTAATAGAACTAATGTTTTAGAACCTACAAAAGAAAAATCTAAGTCAATAAAATCAGCATCCCAAGTAGTGATTCTTTTTCTAGTATAGCTACATATATCTTTTGTAAAAAGTGGTCGATACATCGTATTAAAATGACCGTTTTTAAATGGTAAAGTAGGAGAGAAGTCTGATTTTATTATAGGCATCTAATAATTTTATTTTTATAATTTTTAAAAATACATAAAAAATAAATAGTTTTAGAAAATTACCCAAGTAGGATTTGCTATTTTAGCTATTAAATTAATATTAAAAAATGAAAAAACATATTCCTAACATATTAACGCTTGGTAATCTTTTTTGTGGAACAGTTGCAACTATTTATGCGGTTCAAGGAAATTTTGAAATTGCAGGAATTTTAGTTGTTTTAGGTATCTTTTTTGATTTTTTTGATGGATTTGCTGCAAGAATCTTAAATGTCTCTGGAGAATTAGGAAAACAGTTAGATTCTTTGGCAGATATGGTTACTAGTGGTGTTGTACCAGGTATTATAATGTTTAAATTGTTGGCTACAAGTCCAAATTTAGATACCTTAGAAAATGCACCTATAGATGCGAATTGGATGAACTTCAGTTTTGCTCCAATTCAGCTTTTTGGTTTATTACTTACTTTAGGAGCTTGTTACAGGCTTGCTAAATTTAATATAGATACTAGACAATCAGAATCTTTTATTGGTCTTCCAACACCAGCGATGAGCTTGTTTGTAATCTCTTTGCCTTTAATTCAAGAATATTCCACTATTGAATCTATTCAAAACTTAATCTCTAATCATTATTTTCTAATCTTAGTAACCGTATGTATTAACCTATTTAATGAATGCTGAATTGCCATTATTTTCTTTGAAGTTTAAGGAGTACTCTATAAAGAATAATTTATTAAATATTTATTTTTATTAATTTCATTAGTCAATGCTGTTGACATTGCAATTTGTATCAATTCCCTTAATAATTGCATTTTACGTTTGTTTATCGGTAGTATCTAATCGCAGAAGAACAACGTAGTTTGCAATTATTTAGCGGAGTATTGTACTTACTAGTTCAATAAAAAAGCATCCATAAATAATAGTTTATGGATGCTTTTTTATGATTTTTTGACTGTATTATTTCTAAAATATTTTTTTTCTTTTTAACTCAAAATCTTTACCAAGATACACTTTACGGACCATTTCATCGGCAGCTAATTCTTCGGGTGTTCCCTCTTTTAAGATGCTTCCATTGTACATTAAGTACGTTTTGTCTGTAATAGCTAAAGTTGCTTGTACATCATGATCTGTTATTAAGATACCAATATTTTTTTCTTTTAATTGCGCAACAATACTTTGTATGTCTTCCACGGCAATTGGATCTACACCTGCAAAAGGTTCATCTAATAAAATAAAATTAGGGTCAGAAGCTAAACAACGTGCTATTTCTGTTCTTCTCCTTTCGCCACCAGATAATAAGTCTCCTCGGTTCTTTCGAACATGACCTATATTAAATTCTTCTATTAAAGATTCTAATTTTATTTTTTGTTCTTTTTTAGAGCGTCCGGTAAATTGTAAAACAGACATAATATTATCTTCTACAGACAATTTTCTAAAAACAGATGCTTCTTGCGCTAAGTAACCAATTCCCTTTTGTGCACGTTTGTACATCGCATCTTGGGTAATTTCTTCATCATTTAAAAATATTTTACCTGCATTTGGCTTTACCATGCCCACAATCATGTAAAAAGAAGTGGTTTTACCAGCACCATTAGGTCCTAATAATCCAATGATTTCTCCTTGCTGAACTTCCAAAGAAATGTCTCTTACAACTTTTCTGCTTCCATAAATTTTTTGAATGTTCTCTGCTCTTAAAATCATATTTTAAAAAATGTGTAATGTTGCTTTCGTAAATGTAATAAATAACTATGTTAAGAGTCTTAAACAATTAAACATTTATGCTTCTTTACTTTCTTCTTCCAGCGCTTCCCAATATTCTAGTGCTTTTCTTAAATGCGGAATTACAATAGTACCGCCAATTAAATTAGCAATAGACATTGTTTCCATCATTTCTTCTTTTGTAACTCCATTTTTTTTTGCTGCTTCTAAATGATATTGTACACAGTCATCACATCTTAAAACAGCTGAAGCTACTAATCCTAAAAGCTCTTTAGTCTTTACAGGTAAATGACCTTTTTGGAAAGCATTGGTATCTAAATTAAATATTCTTTTAATAACTTTATTGTCGGAAGCTAATATTTTTTCGTTCATTTTAGAACGATAATCATTAAACTCTTGTACTTTATTATGCATCTTTTTTTTGTTTTTTAATCACCATTCTAGAAACTTTAATGCTTATTTCATACAAAACAAGTATTGGTATTGCAACAATTACTTGACTTGCAACGTCTGGAGGTGTAATAATAGCTGCTAAAATTAATACCAGTACTAGTGCATGTTTTCTGTATTTCTTTAAAAATTCTGGAGTTACCAAACCAATCTTTGTTAAAAAATAAACCAATACGGGTAGTTCAAATAAAACAGAAACTCCTAATAGCATATTGGTAACTAATCCGATATGAGATTCTAGTGTGAAGTTGTTCTGAATTACATCTGAAATTTTATAATTATACAAAAAATGTATTGATATTGGCGCAATCACATAAAAACTAAATGCAATACCACAGAAAAATAAAAACGAAGCAATAAACATAAACCCTCTGGAGCTTTTAACCTCTTTTTTTGTTAAACCTGGAGAAATAAAACGCCAAAGTTCCCAAAGTAAATAAGGAAATGCTAATATGATTCCTAAAATTAAAGATGACCAAATGGCAGTCATTAGTTGCTGTGTAGGTTTTAAACTTATTAAATTATCAGTAAAAGCGACATTACAGAAGGTGCTATCCATTCCGAATAAATTAAAAAAATCACAGAATATTTGATACGTTATGAAATCTGATTTTCTATGTGCTAATAAAAAATGATTGAATACTTCTTTTTGAAAAACAAATAGTAAAATGCCAATAATAAATATGGCTGCTGCGCTTCTTACTAAATGCCATCTTAATTCTTCTAGATGCCCTAAAAATGACATTTCATTTTTTGTCTCCTCCATTAGAAAATTCCTTCTTTAATTAGGTCGTGTAAATGAACTATACCAATATATTTTTCTTGCGCATCAACTACCAAAATTTGAGTAATATTATTGCTCTCTAATTTATCTAAAGCTTCAATAGCCATCGCATTTTCCTGAATAGTTTTTGGGTTTTTACCCATAATGTCTTTTGCTGTAAAGTGGCTGATATCTGTGGTTTTACTTAGCATACGTCTCAAGTCTCCATCTGTAATAATACCGACTATTTTTTCATTTTTTAGAACAGCAGTAACTCCTAATCTTTTTTCAGAAATTTCTACAATTACTTTGGCTATAGAATCTGAAACATTAACTTTAGGTATTTGATTGTTTTTAATTAAATCAGATACTCTGAGGTACAAACGTTTTCCAAGGGCACCACCTGGATGATATTTTGCAAAATCTTTCTTCGAAAACCCTCTTAAGTCCTGCAAGCAAACAGCTAGAGCGTCTCCCATAACTAGCTGGGCGGTTGTGCTTGTAGTTGGTGCTAAATTATTAGGACAGGCTTCTTTTTCTACAAAAGTATTTAAAGTAAAGTCAGCGTTTTTTCCTAAAAAAGAGTCTATGTTACCCGTAATTGCTATTATTTTATTCCCATAATTTTTAATTAAAGGTACTAGCACTTTAATTTCTGGCGTATTCCCACTTTTGGATAAACAGATTACAATATCATTCTTTTGCACGTTTCCTAAATCTCCATGAATTGCATCTGCCGCATGCATAAAAATAGCAGGTGTTCCTGTAGAATTAAATGTAGCTACTATTTTTGCGCCAATATTGGCACTTTTACCAATTCCTGTTACAATTACTCTTCCGTTTGAATTTAAAATAAAATTAATTGCTTTTTCGAAGTTTTCGTCTAATAATTTTTCTAAATTCGCAATAGCCGCGCTTTCCAATAAAATGGTTTCCTTGGCAGTTTGTAAAATTGGATTTAATTTTTTCAATAGTTTGGTATTTTATCAGAATAAAAAAAAGTTATATCTTTAGTTTAATAAACAAGCAAATTTACCACAAAAAAATAGTTTCATCAAACTTTAAAAAAGGTTTGTATTTTGTTTTTAATTTTAAACGAATATTTAATAAATGGATTTACATAGTTCTCTAAAAAAATTCTTTGGATTTAATAAATTTAAAGGTTTACAGGAGCAAGTTATTAAAAGTATTATAAACAGGAATAACACTTTTGTTATTATGCCAACCGGAGGTGGTAAATCTCTTTGTTATCAATTACCAGCTTTAATGCAAGAAGGCACCGCAATTGTGGTTTCTCCTTTGATTGCATTAATGAAGAATCAAGTGGATGCCATAAGAGGTATCTCTGAAAACCATGGAGTAGCCCACGTTTTAAACTCTTCTCTAAATAAAACAGAAATTGCTCAGGTTAAGGCAGATATAGATAGCGGAATAACCAAACTTTTATATGTAGCTCCAGAATCTTTAATAAAGGAGGAATACGTGGCGTTCCTAAGAACGCAGAAAATTTCTTTTGTAGCCATTGATGAAGCACATTGTATTTCTGAATGGGGTCATGATTTTAGACCAGAATATAGAAATTTAAAACATATTATTAAGGCTATTGATGACGTGCCTATTATTTGTTTAACTGCAACAGCAACAGAGAAAGTACAAGAAGATATTTTAAAAACATTAGGAATTACGGATGCAAATAGATTTAAAGCCTCTTTTAACAGACCTAATTTATTCTATGAAGTAAGACCAAAAACGACAGAGGTAGAAAAAGATATTATTCGTTTTGTAAAACAACGTGTAGGAAAGTCTGGAATTATTTATTGTTTAAGTAGAAAGAAAGTAGAGGAAGTTGCTCAGATTTTACAAGTAAACGGATTAAATGCAGTACCGTATCATGCAGGTTTAGATGCAAAAACACGTGTAAAGCATCAAGACATGTTTCTAATGGAAAATTGTGACATAGTAGTTGCAACCATTGCTTTTGGTATGGGAATAGACAAACCAGATGTTCGTTTTGTTATTCATCATGATATTCCTAAAAGTTTAGAAAGTTATTATCAAGAAACAGGAAGAGCTGGTAGAGATGATGGCGAAGGTTATTGTTTGGCTTTTTATGCATATAAAGATATTGAGAAGTTAGAAAAATTTATGTCTAGTAAACCCGTTGCAGAGCAAGAAATTGGACATGCTTTATTGCAAGAAGTTGTGGGTTATGCAGAAACGTCTATGAACAGACGTAAATATTTGTTGCATTATTTTGGTGAAGAATTTGATGCCATTACAGGTGATGGAGCAGATATGGACGACAATTCTAGAAATCCGAAGAAAAAGCACGAAGCGAAAGAAGATGTCGTTAAATTACTTTCTGTTGTAAAACAAACACTTCAAAAATATAAATCTAAAGAATTAGTAAACACCTTAGTAGGAAAGGAAAACGCTTTATTAACTTCTCATAAAACACATTTGCAGCCATTTTTTGGTATTGGTAAAGATAGAACTGCTGCGTATTGGATGGCATTAATTCGTCAGGTATTGGTAGTTTACTTTATTAAAAAGGAAATTGAACAGTATGGTGTTGTTAAACTTACTGATAAAGGACTAATTTATATGGATAAGCCGTCTTCTTTTTTAATGACAGAAGATCATTCTTATTCAGAAGAAAATGATAATACAATTATTACCAATGCAAAATCTTCTGTTGGTGCTGCTGATGTAGTTCTTGTAAGTTTATTAAAAGGTCTGCGTAAAAAGGTTGCTACAAAACAAGGTGTGCCACCTTTTGCTGTTTTTCAAGATCCTTCTTTAGATGATATGGCTTTAAAATATCCAATAAGTATCGAAGAATTATCTACAGTGCATGGTGTTGGAGAGGGTAAAGCTAGAAAATTTGGTAAAGAATTTGTTTCATTAATTACCACGTATGTTGCTGAAAATGATGTTTTAAGACCAGATGATTTAATTGTAAAAAGTACAGGGGTTAATTCTGGTTTAAAATTATACATCATTCAGAATACAGATAGAAAATTACCTTTGGAAGATATTGCAAAATCTAAGGGAAAAGAAATGATGGATTTAATTAAAGAAATGGAAGCCATTATCTATTCTGGAACAAAGTTAAATATAGATTATGCTTTAGATGATTTATTAGATGAAGATCAGCAAGAAGAAATACATGAGTATTTTATGGAAGCTGAATCTGATAGTATTCAGGAAGCTTTAGATGAATTTGATGGTGATTATGATGAAGATGAATTGCGTTTAATGCGTATTAAATTTATAAATGAAGTAGGGAATTAGATTTCTCCTTGACTTACTGCATTTCCCTATTGTAACAATACCTCAAAAACTTTCAAACTTTCTTTAAATTCCTTGTTTTTCTAATGTTTTAGAAAAATATACAAATTTAGAGTGTAAAAATTGTTAGTAAAACTCCTAAAAGAATCGCTGTAAACTTCTGTAAGTTAAACTTATGATTTTCAGAGCTTTCAAATAGAATTATAGTGGAAATATGTAAAAAAACACCAATAATAAGTGCTGTAATTTCTGTATAATAATCATTAAAAAAGGCAAATTTATCTCCTACTAATACTCCCAAAGGACTCATCAATCCAAAGAAAAAGAGAAATATAAATATTGTTTTGTTAGAATATTTAGTGTGTATTAAAAAGGTTGTTAAAACAATTGCAATCGGAATTTTATGCACAATAATTGCCCATAATAAATTCTCTCCTGAATGATTAATTGGCAAACCCTCCGAAAAAGCATGCAAACACAAACTAACAAAAAGCAAGGTTGGAAACTTCTTACTATCGGCATGCATATGAATATGACCATGTTCTGCACCTTTCGAAAAAGACTCTAAAATAGATTGTAAAATAAGACCTACCAATATAAAAACTCCTATTCTTTCATAATCTGTAGATGCTGTATATACCTCTGGTAATAAATGTAATATGGTAACAGATAGCAAATAAGCACCACTAAATGCCAATAGTAAACGCAGAATTTTATTACTTGGTTTTATTAACAAAACTAATAAAGAACCCAAAAGCACTGAGGCAATTAATAAAATGTAATTCATTTTGCAACTATAATTAATCGGTTAGAAATTTTAGAATTAAAACTATTTAAATAATAATCGCCAAAAGTATGTTCGATCTTAAAGCCTACTTTTTCTAAATAATAAGTCATTTTTTCTAAATCTAGATATTTTACACGCTCGGTATAAGAGTGATTTTCAGCATCCGCGAAAAAAGAAATATGCTTTAAAATAAAACCATTAGAAATTTCTCTAGTAATATTAAAAGTAATACCATCTACAACTTTCGTTTCTTTAGTAACCAAATTTTCTTTTACTATTGCTGCATTTAAAAAGTCGAATACAAAAACACCTTCTTTTGTTAAGCCGTTTTTAATATTGTGCAATATTAAAAGGTCTTCTTTATCGTCTTCAAAATAACCAAAGCTTGTAAACAGATTAAAAACAGCATTGTATTTATTACTAAAAGGCACACGCATATCATGTACATTAAATTTCAAAGTATCATTTTCATACTTTTTCGCAGCATTTATACTATTTTTAGACAAATCGCTGCCAGTAACTCTTATACCCAAGAGAATTTAAAAACACAGAATGTCGGCCTTTTCCACAAGGTAAATCTAAAATATGAGTAGTTGTATCTAAACTCAAAATTTCTGTAATGTTTCTCATAAATAATTGAGCCTCAACATCATTTCTTTCTTTGTAAAGAGTGTGATAATAAGAAGTATTAAACCAATCTGTAAACCAATCTTTTGTTTCCATAAATATTTTGAGAGTGTAAAAGTAATTAAATATTGCGGCTTTAGAATGAAATTTTAACAAACTACTGTATTTTATAAAAGACTGCCGCTTTATTAATTATTAAAAATTATAAAAATATGTTTTAAAAGCAAACAATAGTTCAGAATTAAACTTAAAACTTTAGTGTTCTAGATACACCATTTGAACAATAAAATGTATTTTTGCATCCAATTTTATACGTATGGAGAAAGATTTTAAAATGACGGCAACAACACTTTTCGGTTTAGAAGGTGTATTGGCAGAAGAGTTAAAAAACTTAGGCGCACAAGATGTAAAGGAAGCGGTAAGAAGCGTTTCTTTTAGAGGCGACAAAGGTTTTATGTATAAGGCAAATATTGCTTTAAGAACGGCTGTTCGTATTTTAAAGCCCATAAAGATTTGTAAAATTTATGATGAAGAAGATCTTTATGACTCTATTCAGAAAATAAAATGGGAAAATTATTTAGATGTAGAAGGTACTTTTGCAATTGGTGCAGTAGTAAACTCTAAGAATTTCACCACCAACTCTCATTACATTTCTTTAAAGTCTAAAGATGCAGTTGCAGATTATTTTAGACATAAATATAGTAAAAGGCCCAATGTAGATTTAAAATATCCAGATGTTAAGATTCACATTCATATTCAGAAAGAATGGTTAACTGTTTCTATTGATTCTTCTGGAGACTCTTTGCATAAAAGAGGGTATAGAACAGCTACAAATATTGCCCCAATTAATGAGGTTTTAGCCGCAGGTATGGTTTTATTATCTGGTTATACAGGTGAAGAAAACTTTATAGATCCCATGTGTGGTTCAGGAACTATCTTAATAGAGGCTGCCATGATTGCTAATAATATTCCTGCAAACATCAATAGAAAATTGTTCGCTTTTGAGCAATGGAAAGATTATGATGAAGACCTGTATTTTACAATTCAAGAATCCTTATTAAAGAAAATACGTTCTTCTCATTTTAAAATTATGGGCTTTGATAAAGCGCCATCTGCAGTAGAAAAAGCAACTGCAAATGTAGCAAACGCTAATTTAGATGAGTTTATTGGAGTGCACCATGTCAATTTTTTTAATTCTAAAAAAGAAGTCTTCGGGAACACTACTATTTTATTCAATCCACCATATGGTGAACGTTTAAATATAGACACAGAAGAATTTTATAAGAAAATAGGCGATACCTTAAAAAATAATTATCCAGGTTCTACAGCATGGTTAATTACTTCAGATACAGATGCTTTAAAAGCAGTAGGATTAAGAACTTCTAAAAGAATTGCATTGAAGAATGCAGACTTAGACTGTAAGTTTGTAAAATATGAATTGTACGAAGGTACTCGTAAATTTAAAGAGCCAAAATTAGATTCAGATTCTGAAATAGATGCTGAAGGAGATATAGAAGAGTAGTTTATTGATACTCTTGCTAAGGCAAGAACCTATTAGTACAGAACTTCAATTTTATGATTTTTTTAGAAACTATTTCTGAGTTCATCGTTTTTTTTATGAAAAATAAAAAAAGGCTATTGAAATCAGTGCTAGACGAATTGTTAGCTTTTGTATAATTTAAAAGGAATTGCATTCTAATTTTACGTAATTTTGAAATGAACACAAAACAACATACTATCCATTTTATAGACGTCATATTACCAATTCCTATTCAGAGAACGTTTACGTATTCTGTAACTGAAGATGAAGCAGATTTTTTACAAAAAGGAATGCGTGTTGCTGTTTCTTTTGGGAAGTCTAAAATGTATACAGGGTTGGTTCTTAATATTCATCACGAATGCACCAACGCTTATATGAAGCAAAAGAAATTCATCAAATCTTAGATGAAATACCTTTAGTTAACGAGAAGCAGCTGCAACATTGGCAATGGATTTCTAACTATTATATGTGTTCTTTAGGAGATGTATATAGAGCTTCTTTGCCTTCTGCTTTTTTATTAGAAAGTGAAACTATTATTTATAAAAACGAACACTTTTTTAGATGAAACTATTTTAGCAGATGATGAATTCTTGATTTTTGAAGCTTTGCAACAGCAATCTCAATTAACAATTCATCAAGTAATTGCTATTTTAGGGAAGAAAAAAGTAATGCCTATTGTAAATGCATTACTTAAAAAAGAAGCCATTGTAATAAAAGAAGAAATTTACGAACAGTACAAACCAAAATTAGTAAAATATGTTCGTCTTCATAAAAATTATACTTCAGATGATTCTTTAGGAAAATTATTAGAAGAGTTATCGAATGCAAAGAAACAGCGAGAAGCAGTGCTGGGATTTTTTCAGTTGTTAACCACTAAAAAACCAATAAAAGCAAAAGATTTAGAAGAAAAAGCAGTGGTTTCTTCAAGTATTTTAAAATCTTTGGTTGATAAAGAGATTTTGGAGTTTTACCATATTCAAATAGATCGAATTCAATATAAAGGAGATACCAACGATTTAAAAGTTCTGAATGAGTTTCAAGAAAAAGCACTTGCCGAAATAAAAGAAACGTTTCAAAGAAAAAGATGTAACACTGTTGCATGGAATTACAAGTTCTGGTAAGACAGAAGTGTATACAAAGTTAATTCAAGAGGTTTTAGATGAAGGCAAACAAGTTTTATTTTTATTACCAGAAATTGCTTTAACTACTCAAATTATTGTTCGCTTGCAGTATTATTTTGGCGAACAAATTTCCGTTTTTCACTCTAAGTACTCTATCAATGAGAGGGTAGAAGTGTGGAATAATGTTTTAAATAACAAACCAAAAGCACGTATTATTTTAGGTGCAAGATCTTCTGTTTTCTTGCCATTTTCTAATTTGGGTTTAATTGTGGTAGACGAAGAGCACGAAACTTCTTACAAACAGTTTGAGCCTTCACCAAGATACAACGCAAGGGATGCTGCCATTGTATTGGCTAAAATTCATAAGGCTAAAATATTATTGGGCTCTGCAACACCTTCGTTAGAGACCTATTATAATGCTCAGCAAAATAAATATGGTTTTGTTGAATTAAATAGGCGTCATGGAAATGTCCAATTGCCTAAAATTGAACTAATTAATGTAAAAGAAAAGCACCGGAAAAAGGAAATGAAGGGCCATTTTTCTGACAGGTTATTGGCATTGATTCAAGAAGCGTTAGATTTAAAAGAACAGGTGATTCTATTTCAAAATAGACGAGGATATTCGCCAGTTGTAGAATGTAAAACATGCGGCGTTTCCCCCGAATGTCCAAATTGTGATGTTACGCTTACTTTTCATAAATTTAAGCATGAATTGCGTTGCCATTACTGCAGTTACCAGCGTGCAATGCCAAATAGTTGTGGTGCTTGTGGTAGCAATACTTTAGATACCAAAGGTTTTGGAACCGAGCAAATAGAGTTGGAGTTGAAAGAAATTTTCCCAGATTTTAAAATTGGTAGAATGGATTTAGATACCACGCGTGGAAAACATGGATATCAGAAAATAATTGGTGCTTTTGAGGCTAAAGAAATAGACGTTCTTGTGGGAACGCAAATGTTGTCTAAAGGTTTAGATTTTGAAAACGTTTCATTAGTAGGAATTTTAAATGCAGACACCATGCTAAACTTTCCAGATTTTAGAGCACATGAGCGTGGTTATGATATGATGGTACAAGTTTCTGGCAGAGCAGGAAGAAGTAAAAAACAAGGAAATGTGGCCATTCAGACTTACAATCCGTTTCATCAAATACTGCAACAAGTTTCTACAACAAATTATACAGAAATGTATAAAGAACAATTGCAAGAAAGGTATCAATATAAATATCCACCATACTATAGGTTGATAAAAATTACATTAAAACACAGAGATTACAACAAAGTAGATAGCGGAGTAAATTGGTTATTTAAAGCTTTGTACAGCTCTTTTGGGGAACATGTTCTTGGACCAACGGCGCCTGCTGTGGCAAGAATTAGAAATCAGTATATTAAAAATATAATAATTAAAATTCCGCCAAAACAAGGCTTAGTGCACACAAAAAGTCAGATTACTAAAATCAGAAACACGTTTGAGGCTGTGGCAGACTTTAGGCCTATTCGCTTTATTATTGATGTAGATGCTTATTAGAATTGATTGGCGGCTATTAGTATTCAGTATCAGTTTTTCGATATTTTTAAAAAGTAGTTTTATATATATTCTATCCCTTAATTATTTTTTTACCATCATTTTATATATGCTTTCCATTTCTCCCTTGAGATGTTCAATATTTTTACTAAAAAATTAATAAAGAAGCTTTTGTCGAATAACAATATTTGTACAGAAGGTAGAAAATTTGTTCAGTTCAAAGATTTAAAAATAATTAGTAGTACTAAGTAAAAAGTACCTATATTTGCACCCTTAAAATAAACATTTAAAATTTAATTTATGAATCATTACGAAACTGTTTTCATTTTGAATCCCGTTTTATCTGATACTCAGATAAAGGAGACAGTACAAAAGTTTAACGACTATTTGGTTTCTAGAGGTGCCGAAATGATTTCCAAAGAAGATTGGGGCTTAAAAAAATTAGCCTATCCAATCCAAAAAAAGAAAAGTGGTTTTTATCACTTATTAGAGTACAAAATTGCTGGAGAAGAGATTTCTGCATTTGAGTTAGAGTTTAGAAGAGATGATAGCGTTATGCGTTACCTTTCTGTTAGATTAGACAAACATGCTGCTGCTTGGGCGAAAGTTAGAACTGAACGTGTTAAATCTACTAAAAAATAAGAAATGGCAACGATAGAACAACAATCAAAAGGTGGTAAATCTGCTGACGTTAGATATTTAACGCCGTTAGACATAGACACTAAGAAAGAAGCAAAATACTGTAGATTTAAAAAGAAAGGTATCAAGTATATCGACTATAAAGATGCAGACTTCTTAATGTATTTAGTAAACGAACAGGGTAAAATTTTACCAAGACGTTTAACAGGAACTTCATTAAAATATCAACGTAAAGTTGCGCAAGCAATTAAAAGGTGTCGTCATTTAGCGTTAATGCCTTATGTTGGAGATTTGTTAAAATAATAAAGACGTAGAACATGGAACTTATATTAAGACAAGACGTAGAAAATTTAGGATTTAAAGATGATATCGTAGACGTGAAAAACGGATTTGGTAGAAATTTTTTAATCCCTACAGGAAAAGCATCTTTAGCTACTTCATCTGCAAGGAAAGTTTTAGCAGAGAATTTAAAACAAAGAGCTTATAAAGAAGCTAAATTAATTGCAGATGCTACAGTTATAGCAGAAGCAGTTAAAGGATATGAAATTAAAATTGCATCTAAAGTTGGTTCAGGAGACAAATTATTTGGTTCTGTAAACAACATCGATTTAGCTGCAGCATTAGCAAAAGCAGGAACAGATTTAGATAAGAAATTTATCAAAGTTGTTGGTGGTTCTGTGAAAAGATTAGGTAAATATGAAGCAGCTGTAAGATTACACAGAGCTGTAGTTGCTGATATTACTTTTGAAGTTATTTCTGAGTAGTTAACAAAATGTTAAATACTTTTTAAAAATTTAAAGTCTACTTTTTACAGTAGACTTTTTTTTTACTTTACTTTTACAATTAACATAAATAATAAATTACCAAAAAAAATGAAATTAAAATTACTTATTTTGTGTTCTTTAATTTTAATTATCTATACAAGTGTATTTGCACAGACTACTACTTCAAAAATTACTGGAACCATAACAGAAAAAACTGGAGAAGCTTTGTTTGGAGCAAATATTATAGCGCTGCATACTCCTACAGGTACTATATCAGGTACTACAGCGCAAGATAATGGACGGTATACATTATCTAATTTAAGAATTGGAGGCCCATATACTATTACAATTAGTTATGTTGGCTTTGAAACTCAAAAAATATCTAAGGTATTTTTGACTTTAGGAAAAACTACAAATATCGATGCTGTATTATCAGATGATACGAAACATGTTAGATGAAATCGTTATTAGTTCGGGTAAAAATACTGTTTTTAATAATGGAAGAACTGGAGCACAAACAAGTATTCGTTCTAAGGATTTGAGAACATTACCTACAATTTCTCGATCGGCATCAGATTTTACTCGTTTAGATCCTGCCGCTTCTGGAGGTTCTTTTGGAGGTAGAAATGATCAGTATAATAATTTTACCTTAGATGGTTCTATTTTTAATAATCCATTTGGGTTAGACGCTGCAACTCCGGGAGGACAGACAGGATCTCAACCGGTATCTTTAGATGCAATTGAACAAATTTCTGTTTCTACGGCGCCATATGACGTAACTTTATCAGGGTTTACAGGAGCTTCTGTAAATGCAGTAACAAAGAGTGGTACAAATGCAGTTTCAGGAACTGTTTATGGCTTTTTCAGGAATCAGGATTTTACTGGAGGCAAAATTAAAGGAGAAAATATTTTTGTTCCACAATTAAGACAATCTCAATCAGGGGTTAGTGTTGGAGCACCAATTATAAAAGATAAACTTTTTATCTTTGTAAATTTTGAAGAAGTTAAAAGAACGGACTTAGGACAATCTTGGCTTCCAAATACTGGCTCGAATAGCATTAATGAATCTAGAGTTTTAAAAGCAGATTTAGCTGAGGTGCAAAGTGCATTAGCAGGTATAGGATATAACACAGGAGCTTATGAAGGGTTTACACATGATTCCAACAGTTCAAAAGGATTATTTAAATTAGACTGGAACATTAATAAAGACAATCGTGTATCATTCGTTTATAACTTTTTAAATGCTTCTAGAGATTTGCCTGCACATCCAACGGCATTAGGTTTTAGAGGTCCTAGTTCTCAAATGTTACAATTCGAAAACACCGGGTATCAAATTAATAATAATTTAAAGTCTTTCTTAGTAGAATTAAATTCTACTCTCGATGAAAATATAACCAATAAATTACAAGTTGGGTACACACATTTTGATGATTTTAGAAGCCCTAAATCAGCACCGATGCCAGCGTTTAGAATTCAGGACGGGAATGGAGGGAACTATATCATCGCAGGACATGAACCTTTTTCAATCCATAATAAATTAGATCAAAAAGTTTTTCAGATAACAAATAATCTAAATATTGCTAAAGGTGATCATAATTATACTGTTGGTTTTTCTTTTGAAAAATTTGAATTTGATAATTCATTTAATTTAGGCGTATATGGTTTAGGTGATAGTCGAGGTTATGTAGGAGCTTTTGGTGGTGATTTTGCTAATATGGATGGTTTTAGAGCAGGAATATCTAGCGGTTTATTAGCAGATGCTTTTGCTGCGGCTCAAAACACTTTTAATAGTAATAATGCTAATGATTCATGGGCATTAGCAGAAACAAACGTAGGTCAATTAGCATTTTATGTGCAAGATGATTGGAATATTAATGACAATTTTAAATTTTCTTATGGAATCCGTTTTGATAAACCATTGTTTTTCGACTCTGCTCAAAAGGCACAAGACGTTATTGACGGAACACCAGATTACTTTCCTGAAATTCCTTATATAAATCCTAATTCAGGACAAGTTCAGCAATTGAGTAATACTCAAATGCCATCTAACGATTGGTTGGTTTCTCCTCGTTTAGGATTTAATTATGATGTGAAAGGAGATAGTTCTTTACAACTTAGAGGTGGTACTGGGCTATTTACAGGACGTTTTCCTTTTGTTTGGTTAGGTAACCAAATTGGAAATCCAAATTTTTGGTTTCAACAAAATGTAGATCCTGATTACAAATTCCCACAAGTTTGGAGAACTAGTTTTGGGGCAGATGTAAAATTAAAGGATGGTACTATTTTAACAACAGATATTGCTTATACTAAAGATATTAATGGTGCTCACGTTCAAAATTGGGGGTTAACACCACCTACTGGAACTTTACAAGGTGTAGATTCAAGACCGGTATATACAGCTAATGACCTGTAGTTGGTGCTTACGGAAGTCAAGCCAATGCATACGTATTTACAAATTCAGATAAAGGAAGAACGTTCAATGCATCCTTAAAAGCACAAAAAACATTTGACAATGGTTTGTACTTGATGGCTGCTTATAATTTTTTAGATTCAAAGGATGTAAATTCTATTGAAGCAGAAATTACAGGAGACGCTTTTGATTTTAATCCTACTTTGTCGAATGCGAATAGTGCAACTTTAGCAAATTCTAAATATGGAGATAGACATCGTTTCATAGCAGTTGCAGCCAAATCTTGGAATTATGGGGCAAACAAAGAATGGACGACTACACTTTCTTCTTTCTATGAATTAGCAAAAGGAGGTCGTTTCAATTATACGTATGCAGGAGATATCAATAACGATGGATCTAATTTAAATGATTTAATATATATTCCTACTACTTCAGAAATAGGTCAAATGGACTTCAGCACCGCAACAGATGCAGGTAATTTAGAGAATTTTATTAATCAAGATGACTATTTGAAGGGTAGAAGAGGGCAATATGCAGAGCGTTATGGAGCTCTTACACCTTGGAGAGGTAAAATGGATGTTAAGTTTATTCAAAATTTAAAAATAAAGGATAATAATTCGCTAGAGTTTAGTATTGATATTTTAAATTTTGGTAACTTATTAAATTCTGATTGGGGTTTAGTACAGCAGCCAAATGCTGTTCAACCTATAGGTGTTTCAATAGATGCAGGTGGAAGCCCAACGTATAGCTTTAACTCGAATTTAAAAGAAACATTTGTATATAATTCTACCTTGATTTCGAGATGGCAAATGCAATTTGGATTGAGATATTCATTTTAATTAACAATAAAAATTTAGATATTTGAACCGCCCATAATAGGGCGGTTTTTTTTACTATAAATCATGAAATACAGACAATTAACTAAAGAACAATTCGAGGGCTTACATGAAGAATTTGCGCACTTTTTAGCTACCCAAAGTATAGATGCTAAAGAATGGACTCAAATTAAAAAGGAAAAGCCTACTGTTGCAGAAGATGAAATGAATGTTTTTTCTGATGTTGTTTGGGATGATGTGCTTACAAAAACCGCTTATATAGAACATTTTTCTGAAACATCGGTAAACTTATTTAAGTGCGAAGATGACGAAATTCATAGAATTGCTATAAAAATTACTTGGGATATTAACTTATTAGAACAAAAAGGGTTTGAATGGTTGATGCAAAACCCTATGGATAATTCTGTTGAGATTTTTAAAGGTACTAAACCCTATAATTCAGAAAGAAATTTAGAAGTTTTTGATCTGATAGAAAAAGGGAGTAGTATTTCTAAAGGAGAAATTTTCGAGTATTTTAATACGTTAGTTTCTTAATTTTTAATATTTCTTTTTTTACCACTCATCTTCACTTATTTGCGTCTTGTCTGCACTTAGATTGTTTTAATCAACTTTAGAAATTAAATTATCTTTAATACTTTATTATTGTTGTTAGGAAAAAATAATAATTTTAAGTTTGTAATTATGATTGACGAAAAACTATTAAATTATTTCGAAAGCTTTTTAACAGATAGTAGAAAGCAGCTTTTTAAAAGTGTATTAGAAAAACGGACCCGACATTTTACAGTTGTTTTAGAAGATATTTTTCAATCTCATAACGCCAGTGCAGTTGTTAGAACTTGTGATATTTTCGGAGTACAAGATGTGCATGTTATTGAAAATAAATACAATAATAAAGTTTCTAGGCACGTAGCTAAGGGCTCTCAAAAATGGCTAAATCAATATAGATACAGAAACGATGGTGATAATACTAAAACTTGCTTAGATGGTCTTAAAAAGGCAGGATACCAAATAGTAGCAACAACCCCACATAATGATTCTTGTTTGTTACAAGATTTTGATGTATCAAAAAAGACTGCATTTGTATTTGGTGAAGAGGCTGAGGGAGTTTCAGATTATGTAATTGAGAATTCAGATGGATTTTTAAAAATTCCAATGGTCGGTTTTACCGAAAGTTTAAATATATCGGTTGCTGCAGCAATTATATTACAAGATGTTACTACAAAACTTCGAAACTCTGACATTAATTGGGAATTATCAAAGGAAGAAAAAGAAGTTTTATATTTTGATTGGGTTAAAAAAACAATTAAGAATGTAGATAAAATAGAAGCGCACTACCAACAAAATTTAAAATAAAATTACTTAATTCAATATGTCAAACAGAAAATTATAATTTATTCAACAATAATTTTTTCAATGGTAGCTGAAGAATCGCAACGCTTAATTAATAAACTTATATTGTCTAACTCGTTGTTTCCAGTAACATAATATTCTGCGCAAGGAGTTTGTCTTGGCTTTCCTTTTCCAAAATCTACATCACCATTTTTCAATATTGTAGATATTTTCAAAGTATCAATATCAAATTTTTGCATTGTAACTCTTGCATTATCAGAAAATAAACGCTTTTTAATTCTAATAGTTTTTAATGTTCTAGAATCCATGCCATAGTCAAACGTAGCGTTTTTCTTTTGCCAGAAAAAATAAACAGCAATAGAACCTAAGGATAAACCTACTAAATAATAAAAAATTCTCTTTACTAACATACTAAAATTTTGAGGTACAAATTTATGTAAAATGAATAACTATAAGAATGTAAAACAAAGTTATTTTACAACGATTGATTAAGAAAAAAAGATATTAAATATGAATTTATTTTTTCTGTAATTTTAGGTTTGAATATTAAAGTATCAATAAATTAATATCTCTAAAAGGAAGGTTAAACCAATCTGCAACTGTTTTATTAGTTAAAATTCCGTGATAAAAATACATTCCGTTTCGTAAACTTTTGTCAAATCTGGCAGTATTTTCAAAACCACCTTCTTCTGCAATATTCAGTAAATAAGGAGTAAATATATTACTAATAGAAACCGAGGCAGTTCTTGCATAACGGGCAGGAATATTAGGCACACAGTAATGAATTACACCGTGCTTTACAAAAGTAGGCTTGCTATGTGTAGTTACGTTGGAGGTTTCAAAACAGCCACCTCTATCAATGCTTACATCTACAATAATTGCACCTTCTTTCATCTTCTCAACCATTTCTTCTGTTGCACAAATAGGAGATCTGTTTTTACCGCGAATGGCCCCTATTGCAACATCACACCGCATTAGTGCTTTTAAAATAGATTTAGGTTGCAACGTAGAGGTGTAAATTGGTGCATGCAAACAATCTTGTAATTTTCTTAATTTGCTAATAGAATTATCAAAAACTTTCACCCTTGCACCCAAACCAATTGCAGTTTTAGCTGCATATTCACCAACGGTACCTGCACCAAATATTACAACACTTGTTGGAGGAACTCCTCCAATATTTCCAAGTAATAAACCATTTCCTTTATTAACGCCACTCATTAATTCACCAGCAATTAATATAGATGCAGTTCCTGCAATTTCACTTAAAGATTTTACAATTGGATAGGTTTCATGTTCATCTTTTATATAATCGAATGCAATGGCAGTAATTTTCTTTTTTGCTAGGCATTCAAAATATATTTTAGATTGTGTTTTTAATTGTAACGAAGAAATAAGAATTGTTTTGGGATTAATATATTCAATTTCATTTTCTGTTGGAGGAGCAACTTTTAAAACAATATTACATTTAAAAGCTTCTTCTATATTGTAAGAAATTTTTGCACCTGCATCAGAATATTCCTTGTCTGTAAAATTAGCACCATCTCCAGCACCTGTTTCAATAACAATTCTATGCCCATTAGCAGATAAAGCACCAACAGCATCCGGAGATAAACAAACACGTTTTTCACCTAAATGAGTTTCTTTGGGCAGACCGATAAAGAGTTCTCCTTTTCTCTTTTGTATTTCTAACATTTCTTCTTGGGGTAGTAATTCTTCTTTACTAAATGGAGAAAATGAACTCATAAATTTAATTATTTTAATTGTACGTTGCGTTTTCCATTATCTAAAATAGATAAATGAATTTGAACAGATTCTAAAGGTAGTAAATTTTCCACATTTTGTGGCCATTCTATTAAACACCAACTATTATCATATAAATACTCTTCAATTCCCATGTCAAGTGCTTCTTCTTCTTTTGTAATTCTATAAAAATCAAAATGAAAAATAGAAGTTTCTTTTAATGTTTTATATTCATTTACTAAAGAAAAAGTAGGAGAGGAGACGGTATCAATAACCTCTAGTTGTTTGCAAATTTCTTTGATAAGTGTTGTTTTACCAACACCCATTTCCCCATAAAATAATACTGTTTTATTTTTTGCTGAGGTAATTATTTCGGAAGCTATTTCAGATAAACTTTCTAAAGAATAGTTTTTATTCATTTGGCTAAAATAAGAAACCTCACAAATTTATAACACTTGTGAGGTCTAATTTTTAAATTATTATTTTAATAGTGCTTAGGTGTTTTACATGTAAGTATTGTTTTTGTTTATTAAATCACTAAAATTATAAAGAGTTACTTCGGACTATAAACGGCGCAAGGAATAATCATTTCCTCTAAGGATACACCACCATGTTGATACGTGTTTTTAAAATATTTCACAAAATGATTGAAATTATTAGGGTACGCAAAAAACAAATCTTCCTTTGCAAAAATAAATGGACTATTCATAGCGATAGTTGGTAAGAAAATGTCTTTCGGGTTTCTTACAGCATATACATCTTTCTCTTCATAGGATAAACTTCTACCGGTTTTGTAACGCAGATTAGAACTAATATTTTTATCTCCAATTACTTTTGTTGGATTTTTACAATTAATAGTTCCGTGATCTGTAGTGATAATTAATTTCTGACCTAAACTTTGTGCTTTTTGTATAATTTCAAACAAGGCAGAATTCTTAAACCAACTTAATGTTAAAGATCGATATGCTTTATCGTCCCCAGCTAATTCTTTAATTACTTCCATTTCTGTTTTCGAGTGAGATAGCATGTCTACAAAATTATAAACTACAGCAGTTAAGTCATTTTGTTTTGTTCCATTATAATTATCAGCAAGTTCTTTTCCGCTTTTTAGTGTGGTAATTTTATAGTATTCGTGTTTCAGATCTAAATTTAAACGCTTTATCTGTGCCGATAAAAAATCACTTTCAAATAAGTTCATACCGCCCTCATCAGTATCATTTTTCCATAACTTCGGGTGTCTTTTTTCCATCTCAGAAGGCATTAGTCCTGAGAAAATAGCATTTCTCGCATATTGAGTAGCTGTTGGTAAAATTGAAAAATATGCGTTTTCTTCTTCTTTTTTGTAGTGGTTGTTAATTAATGGCTCTAAGATTCTATATTGATCATATCGTAAATTATCTATTACTACAAATAAAACACTTTGACCTTTTTTTAATTCTGGTACTACAAAATCTTTAAATAAAGTATGCGAAAATGTTGGCTTGTCATATGCAGTTAAGTAATCTTCATAATTTTTTTTTATAAATTTAAAAAACTGTGTATTTGCCTCTTGTTTTTGACTTTCTAAAATACCTAACATTCCAGGGTCACTAATATTTTCTAATTCTAACTCCCAATGCACTAATTTTTTATACAATTCAATCCATTCCTCATAGGAATTTACCATCGCTAAATCCATAGAAATTTTTCTGAATTCTTGTTGATAATTAGAGGTGGTTTTTTCAGTAACTAACCTAGAGTGATCTAAATTCTTCTTTAAGCTTAATAAAATTTGACTAGGATTTACAGGTTTTATTAGGTAATCAGCTATTTTAGATCCAATAGCCTCTTCCATAATATATTCCTCCTCACTTTTAGTAATCATTACTACAGGTAAATTGGCTTGTTTTTGTTTAATTTCTGAAAGTGTTTCCAAACCATTTAAGCCTGGCATGTTTTCATCTAAAAAAACAATATCAAAATTTGTTTCGTCTACTAAATTAATTGCATCTGCTCCGTTTGTGCAGGTTGTAACTTTATAATTTTTGCGTTCTAAAAATATAATATGCGGTCTTAATAATTCAATTTCATCATCCACCCATAAAATTTGTATGCTCATCTATTTTTTATTTATTCAACGCTAAAATTAATGTATTGTTGCTTTTAATGACGCAAGAATATGATAAAATATTGCCAAATTTATTTTTTTGTTGTTATTTAAAATTATCATTTATAAATATATGAAATTGTTTCTAGAAATATCGTATTTTGCAATTATAGATTGAAAATCAGAATACCTTTGAAAGAAAAAAAACCGAACAAACTTAAAATCTTAAATGATCCTATCTACGGTTTTATACAAATACCAAATTCTTTAATTTTTGATATCATAGAACATCCCTATTTTCAGCGTTTAAGAAGGATTACTCAAATGGGGTTTTCTAATTTAGTGTATCCAGGTGCAAATCACACTCGTTTTCATCATGCCATAGGTTGTATGCATTTAATGCAAAAAGCCATAAATGTTTTGCGTTTTAAGCAAGTTGAAATTTCTGATGAAGAGAAAAATGCATTGTGTTTGGCTATTTTATTACATGATATTGGTCATGGAGCATTCTCACATGCTTTAGAAAATAGCATTGTTAGCGGTATTAGTCATGAGGAGGTTTCTTTAAAATTCATGAAGAAGTTAAATGAAGAATTTGAAGGTAGATTAGATTTAGCAATAGAAATTTTTGAAGGTAAAAATCCGCGCAAATTTTTATATCAACTTATATCTAGCCAATTAGATATAGATAGATTAGATTATTTAAAAAGAGATAGTTTTTATACAGGTGTAACAGAAGGAAATATTTCATCAGATAGATTAATTGCAATGATGAATGTAAAAGATGATCAATTAGTTATTGAACAAAAGGGAATCTATTCTGTAGAAAAATTTATAATTGCACGAAGATTAATGTATTGGCAAGTCTATTTGCATAAAACAGGTTTGGTTGCAGAAAATATTTTAGTAAATGTTTTAAAAAGAGCTAAAGAGCTTGCAGAAAAAGGAACAAATTTATTTTGTAGCTCAGCATTAAAGTACTTTTTATACAATCAAATTTCTAAAAATAATTTTACAGAGGAAACATTAGAAATGTTTTCTAAACTAGATGATTATGATATTTTGTCTGCTGTTAAAGAATGGGTGCATCATGAAGACTGTGTTTTATCATTACTAGCTTCAATGATTGTAGATAGAAAATTATTAAAAATAGAAATTCAACAAGATACTTTTTCAGAAAATTATTTCAGAAAAAAAAGAGAAAAAGCAATGAAACAGTTACACCTTTCCAATAAAGAGGTTGATTATTTTGTATTTCAACAGAAGATAAGTAATCAAGCTTATAATTTAAAAGCACCCGTTTATATCTTAACTAAAAAAGGAAATTTAGAAGATATAAGTAAAGCATCTGACCAATTAAACTTGCAGGCACTTACAATACCTGTTGTAAAACATTTTATTTGTTACCCTAAGTAATCCTGAGATTAGACTAAACGGTATTATTTTTATATTTTTGCCATTGATGAAATTTAAAGCACAACAAATAGCGGATATTCTAGAAGGAGATGTAATAGGCAACCCTGAAGAAGAAATTTCTAAACTTTCTAAGATTGAAGAAGGTGAAAAAGGGTCTTTAACTTTTTTATCGAACCCTAAATATAATTCTTACTTATACACAACAAATGCATCAGTAGCTATAGTAAATAGGAGCTTAGTTTTAGAGAAAGAAGTGAAAACAACATTAATTAAAGTAGATGATGCTTACAAGTCTTTTTCTAAATTATTAGAGTTTTATAATGAAGTTAAAAATAATAAATTAGGAAGAGAACAACCAAATTTTATTGCTATTTCTTCTGAAATAGGAGAAAATGAATACATTGGTGCATTCGCTTTTATAGGAGAAGACGTAAAAATAGGAAATAATGTAAAAATATATCCAAATACTTATATTGGAGACAATACAATAATTGGAGATAATACCGTTATTTTTTCAGGAGTAAAAATATATTCAGATACTAAAATTGGAGAAAATTGTAAAGTACATTCAGGCACTGTTATTGGTGCAGATGGTTTTGGTTTTGCTCCTAATGAAATCGGAGAGTTTAAAGCAATTCCTCAAATAGGAAATGTTATTATAGAAGATAATGTAGATATTGGAGCAGCCTGTACAATAGATAGAGCAACTTTAGGTGCTACTATTATTAGAAAAGGCGTTAAATTAGATAATCAAATTCAAATTGCACACAACGTAGAAATAGGTGCAAATACTGTAATCGCTTCTCAGACAGGTATTGCCGGTTCTACTAAAATAGGTCAAAACTGTATGATTGGTGGACAGGTAGGTATTGCAGGTCATCTTAAAATTGGTAATAATGTAAAAATTTTAGGTCAAACAGGTGTTACTAAAGGTTTAAGAGATAATCAAATGGTATACGGAACTCCTGCTTTAAACGCAAGAGATTATAATAAGAGCTATGTGTATTTTAAAAATTTACCAAAAATAGTGTCAAAGATCAATCAAATAGAAAAAGATTTGAAAACTCAAATCAAAAAATAATGAGTAAGAAACAAAATTCAATACAAAAAGAGGTTCGTTTATCTGGTGTAGGATTGCATACAGGTAATACTGTAAACATGACTTTAAAACCTGCGCCAATAAATCATGGTTTTGCTTTTAGTAGAATAGATTTAGAAGGTTGCCCTGTTATAGAGGCAAGAGCAGAATATGTTATAAATACCCAAAGAGGAACAAACCTAGAGAAAAACGGAGTACTAATTCAGACATCAGAACATGTTTTAGCAGCTGCTGTTGGTTTAGGTGTAGATAATTTATTAATTGAAATAGATGCTTCAGAACCACCAATTATGGACGGTTCGTCTAAGTTTTTTGTGGCTGCTTTAGAGGAGGCAGGTATCAAAGAACAAGAAGCCTATGCAGAAGAATATGTGGTAAAAGAAATTATTTCATTTAAGGATGAGAAATCTGGAAGTGAAATTATTTTAATGCCTTCAGATGAATATCAAATAACTACCATGGTCGATTTTGGTACTAAGATATTAGGTACACAAAATGCTACTTTGGATAAAATGTCTGATTTTAAAAAAGAAATCGCAGATGCCAGAACTTTCAGTTTTTTGCACGAAATTGAAATGTTATTAGAGAATGATTTAATTAAAGGTGGAGATTTAAATAATGCTATTGTATACGTAGATTCAGAATTATCCCACAGTACGATGCAAAAATTAAAAAAAGCTTTTAATAAAGATAAAATTTCTATTAAGTCTAATGGAATTTTGGACAACTTAACATTGCATTGGGCAAACGAAGCTGCAAGACATAAATTGTTAGATGTCATTGGAGACTTAGCTTTAGTAGGCACTCGTATTAAGGGAAAAATAATTGCAAACAAACCAGGACACCAAATAAACACTTTATTTGCAAATAAACTTGCAAAAATTATTAAAGCAGAAAAACGAAATAGTGTACCAATTTATGATTTGAACTTACCCCCTTTATTGGATATTCATCAAATTATGGAAATTTTACCACACAGACCTCCTTTTTTATTGATTGATAGAATTTTAGAGCTTTCCGATAAACATGTAGTAGGAATGAAAAATGTTACAATGAATGAAGATTTCTTTATAGGTCATTTTCCAGGAACTCCTGTTATGCCAGGTGTTTTACAAGTTGAAGCTATGGCACAATGTGGTGGAGTATTAGTTTTAAACACAGTACCTGATCCAGAAAATTATTTAACTTATTTCATGAAAATGGACAAAGTAAAATTCAAACAAAAAGTATTACCTGGTGATACTATTATTTTTAAATGTGAGTTAATTACACCTATAAGAAGAGGAATTTGCCATATGCAATCATACGCTTATGCAAATGGTAAAGTAGTCGCAGAAGCAGAATTAATGGCTCAAATTGCTAGAAAATAATTAAATATGAATCAACCATTAGCATATGTACATCCGCAAGCAAAAATAGCACGAAACGTAGTAATAGAACCTTTTACTACAATTCATAATAATGTAGTAATTGGCTCTGGGACTTGGATTGGTTCTAATGTTACAATTATGGAAGGTGCAAGAATTGGAAAAAATTGTAGAATTTTTCCAGGCGCAGTAATCTCTGGAATTCCTCAAGATTTAAAATTTGATGATGAAGAAACTACTGTAGAAATTGGAGACAATGTCACTATTAGAGAATGTGTTACTATAAATAGAGGAACTTCAGATAGAATGAAGACTAAAATTGGTAACAATTGTTTAATTATGGCGTATTGTCATATTGCACATGATTCTTTTGTTGGTGATAATTGTGTTTTTTCAAATAACACAACGCTTGCAGGACATGTAACTGTTGGAGATAATGTAGTTTTAGCAGGTATGGTTGCAATACATCAATTTGCTTCTGTTGGTAAACATGCATTTGTAACTGGTGGTTCTTTAGTTAGAAAAGATGTTCCACCATACGTAAAAGCGGCACGTGAGCCTTTATCTTATGTTGGTATTAACTCGGTAGGTCTAAGAAGACGAGGTTATAAAACAGAAAAAATAACAGAAATTCAGAATATCTATAGAATTTTATTTCAAAAAAATTACAATTACACGCAAGCCATAGATATTATTGAAGCTGAAATGGAGGCAACAACAGAAAGAGATGAAATTATTCAATTTATAAAAGATTCGCATAGAGGAATTATGAAAGGATACCATAATTCTAACTAGATAACAGCATAAAATTAAAGATATAATAAAAGTATTACACTAAAAATAGAAACACTAGAAATGGCAACAACATCAGATATTAGAAACGGATTGTGTATAAAATATAACAATGATATATACAAAGTAATAGAGTTTTTACATGTAAAACCAGGAAAAGGTCCTGCTTTTGTAAGAACAAAACTGAAAAGTGTTACCAATGGAAAAGTAGTAGATAATACATTTCCTGCAGGAAGAAAAATTGAGGATATTCGTGTAGAAACTCATAAATTTCAGTACTTATATAATGAAGGTGATACCTATCATTTTATGAATGAAAAAGATTATTCTCAAATTCAATTACAAAAATCAGCTTTAGATTCTCCATCACTAATGAAAGAAGGAGAAATTGTAACTATAATTATCAACTCTGAAGATGATATGCCTTTATCTGTAGATTTACCAGCAAGTGTTGTTTTAGAGGTAACGCATACAGAACCGGGTGTAAAAGGAAATACAGCAACCAACGCAACAAAGCCCGCCACTATGGAAAGTGGTGCCATTGTTAATGTACCTTTATTTATAAATGAAGGTGATAAAATTAAAGTAGAAACTACAAAAGGAACGTATCAAGAACGTATTAAAGAGTAAAAATTGCTTTCTGCCATTGGCTGTTAGCCTTTCGCAAGTAGTCAAAAGCAAAATAAAGCAGTCAATAGCTACTAATGAAATTTAAAAACCCACAAATTCTTGGAGATATTGCATTATTAATTAATGCTGAATTTATTGGTAGTAAAACCTTTGAAATTTTGGGTATCAATGAAATTCATGTCGTTGAAAAAGGAGATATTGTTTTTGTAGACCATCCAAAGTATTATGATAAAGCTCTAAATTCTGCAGCAACTACAATTTTAATTAATAAAAAATTAGATTGTCCAGAAGGAAAATCCTTATTAATTTCAGATGATCCTTTTCGAGACTTTAATAAAATAACAAAACATTTTAATCCCTTTATAGCCTCTAGACAAAGTATCTCTGACACTGCACTAATTGGTCAAGATACAATTATTCAACCCAATGTGTTTATTGGAAATAATGTTACTATTGGTAGTAATTGTATAATTCATCCAAATGTTACAATTTATGACAAAACGGTAATTGGAAACAATGTAACGATACATGCAAATACTGTTTTAGGAGCAGATGCTTTTTATTATAAAAATAGAATAACAGGTTACGATAAATTGATTTCTGGCGGTAGAGTTGTTATAAAAGATAATGTGGATTTAGGTGCTTCTTGTACTATTGATAGAGGTGTTACAGGAGATACGACTATAGGAGAAGGTACAAAAATTGATAATCAAGTGCATGTTGGCCATGATACAATAATTGGAAAAAAATGTTTAATCGCCTCGCAAACTGGTATTGCTGGTTGCGTAATTATAGAAGATAAGGTAACAATCTGGGGACAGGTTGGCACAAATAGCGGAATTACAATAGGAAAAGGAGCTATTATTCTTGGTCAAACTGGGGTAACAAAATCTGTAGCTGGCGGGAAAAGTTATTTCGGTACACCCGTTTCTGAGTCTAGAGAAAAATTAAAAGAAATGGCAGGAATAAAACGTTTTTTGAAAGAGAGAAAGAACTCTTAAAAAATTTTTTTAAAAACAATCAAAAAGCTATTTTTGCCACACAAAATAAAATATTAAACTAATGAGTGTTTTAGTAAATAAGAATTCAAAAATTATAGTTCAAGGTTTTACAGGTAGTGAAGGTACTTTTCACGCAGGTCAAATGATTGATTATGGAACGAATGTTGTTGGAGGAGTAACTCCAGGTAAAGGAGGACAAGAACACTTAGGGAAGCCAGTTTTTAATACAGTATTAGAGTCTGTAGAAAAAGTAGGAGCAGATACTTCTATTATATTTGTGCCTCCAGCTTTTGCTGCAGATGCAATTATGGAGTCTGCAGATGCCGGAATCAAAGTAATCATTTGTATTACTGAAGGGATTCCTACGGCAGATATGGTAAAAGTAAAAGCATATATAGATACTAAAGATTGCAGATTAGTTGGTCCTAACTGTCCAGGAGTGATTACTCCAGATGAGGCTAAAGTTGGTATTATGCCAGGTTTTATTTTCAAAAAAGGGAAGGTAGGAATTGTTTCTAAATCAGGAACTTTGACCTATGAAGCTGCGGATCAAGTTGTAAAACAGGGATACGGTATAACTACTGCAATTGGTATTGGTGGAGATCCTATTATTGGAACCACAACAAAAGAAGCTGTAGAGTTATTAATGAATGATGATGAAACCGAAGCAATTGTTATGATTGGTGAAATTGGTGGTAATCTAGAAGCAGAGGCTGCACAATGGATTAGAGCAGATGGCAATAGAAAACCAGTTGTTGGTTTTATAGCAGGCCAAACTGCACCCGCAGGAAGAACCATGGGGCATGCAGGAGCAATTGTTGGCGGTGCCGATGATACAGCGCAAGCAAAAATGAAAATTTTAGCAGAAAATGGGGTACACGTTGTGAGTTCTCCAGCAAAAATTGGAGAAATGATTGCTAAAGTTCTAGGAAAAGAATAATGCTTTATTACAAAAGCGAGCATAATAACAAGGAATTCCCGTGAAAACGGGAATTTCTTATTTATATTTGAAAAGTAAATAAATACTAAAACATGAAATTACTAGAAAATAAATCTGCAATAATTACAGGTGCTACAAGAGGAATTGGTAGAGGAATTGCAGTTGAATTTGCAAAACAAGGTGCTAATATAGCATTTACTTACAGTGCTTCTGTAGACGCAGCAAAAGCTTTAGAAGAAGAATTAAAATCCTATGGAGTAGATGCAAAAGGATATCAATCGAATGCTGCTAACTTTGATGCAGCTCAAGAATTAGCAAAAGAAGTTCATAAAGAATTTGGTGCTATTGATATTCTTGTAAATAATGCAGGCATTACAAAAGATAATCTGCTCATGCGTATTTCTGAAGATGATTTTGATAAAGTTATTGAAGTAAATTTAAAATCTGTCTTTAATTTAACAAAGGCTGTCATAAGACCTATGATGAAGCAAAGATCAGGATCTATTATAAACATGAGTTCTGTTGTTGGATTAAAAGGAAATGCAGGACAATCTAACTATGCAGCGTCAAAAGCTGGTATTGTTGGTTTTTCTAAATCTGTAGCTTTAGAGTTAGGCTCTAGAAATATTAGAAGTAATGTAATTGCTCCAGGTTTTATAGAAACAGAAATGACTTCAAGATTAGATGAGGCAACTGTACAATCTTGGCGAGACGGAATTCCTTTAAAAAGAGGAGGCCAACCAATAGATATAGCTAATGCATGTGTCTTTTTGGCTTCTGACATGAGTACATACATAACAGGGCAAACTCTTTCTGTAGACGGTGGAATGTTAACTTAATCGTTCATAATTTTGAAATAATACAAACCTGTAATAATTTAACGTTACAGGTTTTCTTTTTTTAGATAGTTCTTTATATCTTTCACAAAAAGAAAATAATTGCAATTAATAATCATTTTATATATTCTAATAGCTTTTTTAGCAAGCATTGCTGTTGCTTATTTTCAATATTTATATAAAATAAAAACAAAAGCTAAAAGGAGTACTTTACTTTTTATACTTAAATCAATTTCTTTGTTTTTATTATTATTGTTAATAATTAATCCGAAGATTACGACAATAACCTTAGAAAATAGCAAGCCAACCTTGTCAATTTTAGTTGATAATTCTAAATCTATTTCTTTTTTTAATGAACAACAAAATGTAATTGACTTTATTAGTGAACTTAAGAATAATAAGGATCTGGCTGCTAAGTTCAATTTTGAAGATTTTATATTTAGTAAAGCTTTAGCATTTTCTGATAGTTTGTCTTTTAAAGGAAAAACAACAAATATTCACAAGGCAATTAGCGATCTAAATAATTTAAATAACGGTAAAAATGCGCCTATTTTATTACTCACGGATGGTAACCAAACAATAGGCAGTGCATATGAATATACAAACTCTGCGCAAACAATTTACCCTATTGTTTTTGGAGATACTGTAAATTATAAAGACCTGAAAATAAGTCAAGTAAATGTAAATAAATACAGCTATATAAAAAATAAATTTCCTGTAGAGGTTCTCTTAAATTATGATGGAGATGAAAATGTAAAAACAAAGTTTGTGATTTTTAACGGTGCTAAAAAAGTATTCTCTAAGAACCTTCAATTTTCTAAAAGTGATAACTCTCAAATAATTACTACCAATCTAACATCTGTAAAGGAAGGAAATAATTATTATACAGCAACAATACAGAAAATAAAAGGTGAAAAAAATACCAATAATAATACTAAAAATTTCTCGGTAGAAGTCATTGATGAGCAGACAAAAGTACTGCTTCTTACATCGGTTTTACATCCAGATATTGGCGCAATTAAAAAGGCAATAGAAAGTAATAAACAGCGTTCTTTAGATGTTTTTTTTGTTGATAAATTTAAAGGTGAATTAACTGATTTTCAATTGATTATACTACATCAACCGAATAATTTATTTAAGTCTGTTTTGAATAAAATTAAACAGTTTAATTTAAATTCACTAGTAGTTACGGGTGAAGATTCAGATTGGAATTTTATAAACAAACAACAAATAGGTTTTACAAAAAAAGCAATCAATGAAACGGAAAATTACGGAGCAGTTTACAATCCAGCTTTTTTAACTTTTCTCCAAAAAGATATTGGTTTCAATGAATTTTCACTTTTAAAAGATAAATTTGGTGCCATTACTTTTTATAAAGAACATAAAGATCTGTTACTTAAAAGTATAAATGGATTAGAGCTGCAACAGCCGTTAATAGCTATTTTGGACCAAAATAAGTATAAGATGGGTGTAATTTTTGGAGAAGGAATTTGGAAATGGAGAGCATCAAGCTTTCTAATTTCTAATTCTTTTCAGGAATTTGATCAATTTATAGGGAGCTTAGTGCAATATGTCTCTTCAAAAAAGAAAAGAAATCGATTGGTAATTAATTCAGAAAACCTATATCCTGCAAACACCATTGTTAATATTTCTGCTTTTTATTCAGATAAAAACTATCAATTTGATGAAAGAGCTTCTTTAGAAATAGCAATTACAAATAAGGATACTAAAAAGGTTGTAAAGTTGCCGTTTTCACTAATCAACAATTCTTATCAAATAGCCATAGAGAATTTGGACTCTGGTAATTATATTTTTAAAGTTTCAGTTGTTGGGCAGAATATTATTAAATATGATAGTTTCAAAATAACAGATTATAATATTGAAGAACAGTTTACAAATTCAAATGTTCAAAAGTTAAAAAAATTAGCGGAAAAAGTAGGAGGTAAGGTCTTTTTTAAAGATGAGGCTGCTAGCTTATGTAAAAAATTATTAGAAGATAAAAGATACTACACCGTTCAGAAGCCAAGTATAAAAGAGCAAAATTTGATTGATTGGCAATTGGATTTTAGTTTTTGTAATCTTTTTATTTTCTGCAGAATGGTTTATTAGAAAATATTATGGTAAGATTTAATCTAAATTTTATGAAACCTTCTTGGTAAGATTGTAACCTTATGCCTTGTCTTTCCTAAAGTTTATTGTAAATTTGATTGAACTTAAAATATTAAAAAAAATGGCAAATAATCAATTAGATATAAAATTCCCGAAAGGTGGAGTTTTTTTTATACTGCTTGCAGTAGTAGTATTAATTTTGTTTTCTAAATCTACAGTAACTATTGGCCCAGGTGAGGGTGGTGTTCTTTTCGAAACTTTAGGAAATGGTATTAATACAGATAAAACGTATGGGGAAGGCTTTCAAATTGTTGCTCCTTGGAACAAAATGATTGTTAGAAAAGTGCGTCAGCAATCTATTTCAGATGAAATGAATGTATTGTCTGTTAATGGATTAGAGGTTAAAGTAAACGGAACAATCTGGTACGAACCAGAGTTCGAAAACTTAGGATCTCTTATTAAAACAAAAGGAGAAGATTACGAACGTGAATTATTAGATCCTGCTATAAATGCGGCGGCAAGAAGTGTTGTTGGGCGTTATACACCAGAGCAATTGTATTCTAGTAAAAGAGATGTAATTGAACAAGAAATTTTAGATGAGATTCAAATCGTTTTAAAAGATCAATTCTTATTGGTTAAAAGAGTTTTAGTAGAAGATGTTAAATTACCAAGTACGATTAGAATTGCAATTGAAACAAAATTAAAGCAAGAGCAAGAATCTTTAGAATACGAATTTAGAATTTCTAAAGCTAAAAAAGAGGCTGAAAGACAAAGAATTGATGCGGAAGGTAAAGCTATCGCAAACAAAATTTTGAGTGCTTCTTTAACAAATATGATTTTAAAAGAAAAAGGAATTGAGGCAACTTTAGAATTATCGAAGTCTCCTAATAGTAAAGTAGTGGTAATTGGTTCTGGTGAATCTGGAATGCCAATTATACTCGGGAACCAATAAAAAAACTTAAAGTAATTACAATTAAAAATCCGGCATTTGCCGGATTTTTTTTGTTTTTATTTCTATGCATAGTAGTGCGCTATTGCTAACGGTTATTGCTATATTAAGTAATAATAGTATTTTGGAACTTTATATATTATTGGTAAGAAGCCATAGTAATCAGTTTAAAGCATTCGTTAAAAGTAAACTTAGTTCTTTACGGGAATTTTATTACGTTCTATTTTACCTTTCTTTAAAGCTTTGTGGTTTTCGTAGCAGTCTAATATTGCTTCAATCATTTGTAAATCTGATGCTTTTTTAATAAAATAATCTGAGTAATTGCAGTCTGTTAGTAATTCAGATAATTCTTGTCGATCCATATCTAAATACTCCATCATTACTTCTCTATCAAATTTACCAGCAAGCATTTTACGTAAATTATCTTCTTTCTTTAATTTTTGTAATTTTTTTAACTGCTTTGGTTTTTTACCAAAAAGATTATATAAAAAATCTACTGGCTGAAACAATGCTGCTATGGGAGAAGAAAAGTTTTTCTTTTGAGGTTTCCCTACTTCATATGTTTGTGGTAATCCGTTTATTTTTATTCGCGTAAATCTATCTACAGGTACTTGTTTTACATCAATTTCTAAAACACCAATTAATTTAGTTGAGCGTATTACCACTTCTCTAATTTTTTCAGATTTTTCATATAAAGCAATTTCTAATTCATTTCCTTTTAGTAAATCATTGGTTATTTTTAGTTTGATTGATTCATACCCTAAATAGGAAACTAAAATAGTATCATTTACCCTAGTTGGAAGTTCAAAGTAACCTAAATCATTAGTAATAGTTCCAGAAACCGTGTTAAGATTTAATATATGAGCAGCACTCAGAACTTTTTTGTTTTCAGCATGGATAATTTGCCCTTTTAAAGTTTTAATTGTTAAAGTTTCTGTTTGAGAAAAAGTGCATAAAGAGAAAAGAAAGCACAACGTGATTATTAATTTTTGCATAGACAAAAATAATAATAATCTTAGATAATATGGTTAATTATTTGTGAAAGAAGTAAAAAAGTAAAAAGTGCGCACGAGAAGACTCGAACTTCCACGAACTTGCGTTCACAACCCCCTCAAGGTTGCGCGTCTACCAATTTCGCCACGTGCGCAAATTACTTTAAAGTAAAAAAGTCAAGCATAGGCTTAACTTTTTGTGACCGGGCTGGGGCTCGAACCCAGGACCCTCTCCTTAAAAGGGAGATGCTCTACCAACTGAGCTACCAGGTCTCTCCTTAAATCGATTGCAAATATACTATCAATCATTGAAAATATTCGTATAAAAATGATTTTTTTTTAGCGATATTTGTCAAAAATAAAAAGAAATGAAAATTGTACTCTTAGGTTACATGGCGTCTGGAAAATCTACGATTGGTAGAGAGATTTCTAAAAAGCTGGATATGAAATTCATAGACTTAGATGACTATATTTCGAAGAGAGAAAAGAGGTCGATTTCAGAGATTTTTAAAGTAGAAGGAGAAATATATTTTAGAAAAATTGAAAGCTTATACCTCGGTGAAATATTAAATTCTAAAGATAGTTTTATACTTTCTTTAGGCGGTGGAACTCCTTGTTATTCAAACAACATGGAATTGATACTGAATTCTGAAGCATCATCCATTTATATAAAAGCGGATATAAAAACACTAGCTTCAAGATTAATTGCCGAAAAAAATCAAAAGACCTTTAGTTGCAGACCTAGAAGATGATAAGCTTATAGAATTTGTAGCAAAGCATCTTTTTGAAAGAAGATTTTTTTACGAACAGGCTTCTATAACTGTTCATACTGAAGATAAGTCTATAGAAGAAATTATAACAGAAATAAGAATTCTATTATACTAAATACGCAATGGCATTTGTTTCTTTAAATTCTACTTGCACGCTGCTCTTTTATTGATGTGGATAATGAGATACCCTTAAAATCTGCCTTTACAGGATATTTTTTATGATTTCTATTCACTAAAACAGCGGTTTTAAACCTTTTTAAAGGCACTTCTAAAAAGTGTTTAATTCCGTATATTAAAGTAGCTGCCAGAGTTTAAAACATCATCTACTAATACCAATGATTTATTTTTGTAATCATTTACAGAAATAGAGGTAGTTATTGGTCGTAAAGGCTTTTTTTTATCAATAATAACTTCACAAAGTGTAACGGTAATAGTAGAAATTTCTTCTAAAACTTTTGCTATTTTTTTTGAAAAGATAAATCCATTTCCCACAATACCTGCAATAATTACCTCTTTTTCAGAACTATTACTTTCATAAATTTGATAGGCTATTCTTTTAATTTTCTGATTTATCTGAGTGTTGTCTAAAATTATATTGTTTTCTGCGATCATATATCTTCTGTTGTTTCTTCTTGATAACCGTCTATATCTCTTCTGTCTTTTTTTGTTGGTCTACCAATTCCTTTTTTTCTGTAATAATCTTTGGCATATTTTAAAAGTTCTGTCTTTTCAAACTCCTCTTTTGGTGTAACATCTTTTCTATATTGATCTACCAATTTAGCACCAACTCTGCTCTCAGGTAAACTTAATACTTTTATTTGATAATTAATCTGATTTTTTCGAACCACTACTAATTCACCACCAAAAATTTCTTTTGAAGGTTTTATACTTTTAGCATCCATCTTAACTTGTCCTTTTTTACAGGCTGTTGTTGCTATTGTTCTCGTTTTAAAAATGCGAATGCACCATAAATATTTATCAATTCTCATAAAAAAAGTTAAAATATAATGTTTGTCTTTTTACAAAGGTATAAAAATGGTAAATTGCAGGCTTAAATTTATATGATTATAATGAATAAAATTAAAAATATTTTTTTACTTCTTTTAATAGGAGTTGCGCTAGTGTATTCTTGTGATGATGATAATAATACTTTTTCTAACCCATTTTTAGATATTAACCATGAGGAGTTAGCGATTAAGGATAACGATTCAATAGTAAAATTTTTACAGAATAATTATTATGATGTTTCTGTAGACTCAATTAAAACATTAGTTGCTGGAGAAATTTCGTTGTTTGACGATACCAGTAAATTAAAATCTATAAGCGTTGTAGAAAATAACATTGACCATACCTTATATGTATATACTATAGAGGAAGGTCAACCCTCTCCTGCAAAAGGAAACCCTACAGTAATGGATTCAGTATATGTAAAGTATTCTGGACGTGCTTTTTTAGAATCAGACATTTCAACTTCTAATTTTGATATTAATGAAACTGGAATTTGGTTTACTTTAAGTGCTGTTGTGAAAGGATGGAAGTTTGGTATTTCAAATTTTTTAAGTGGAGAATTAAAGAAAGATTCAAGTGGAGGTGTTTTTAATGGACCAATTACGTATTTAAATACAGGTAAAGGATTTTTATTTATTCCTTCTGGTTTGGGTATCCTTCAAGTAATGCATTTAATTATAGTAATAATTTAGTGGATACAAATTTGTTATTTTATGTAGATTTATTGGAGATCGTAGAAGATACAGACCATGATAATGACGGTGTACCTTCAATACAGGAAGATGCTGATGGAGACGGTGATCCAACAAATGATTTTAGTGACAATAGTAATCCTACGGTACCAGATTATTTGAATCCAAATATCAATTAATAAAAAAAAGGCTCTTGAGAAATCAAGAGCCTTTTTTATTATAACATAATATTTCTTTAGAATTTATACGATAAACCAATTATAATTTGATTCACTCTTGTATCAAAAGTAACATTTGTATTTGTTGCAACGTTTAAAAAGGTAGATTCTACGGCATTTAGTCCTCTTTCCCAACGCACATCAATTCCTAAATTACCCAATTCAATACCTGCCCCAAATTGCAGCCCAACTGAAAAGCCATCTGTATCAACTTCAGATATATCATTAAGACTAAAGTCTGAGTTTAGTATGTACTGAAAAGAAGGTCCCGCAAAAACGTTCCCAATACCAAAAAACCTTTTACCTATCAAGACAGGAATATCAACTTTTTGGAAGTTGTAAGAAGTTGTTTGACTTCCTTTGTAGAGCAATTCATTTTCTAAGTTTGTGTATACTAATTCTGGTCTTAAATAAAAGCCAATTATTGGCAGTTTAAAACGCAACCAAATACCTGCATGGTAACCTGTTTTGCTTTCTGCTCCGGTAAAAACATCTTCACTCACACTTTGAATAGATTCTGAATTGTAGTTTAAACCTGCTTTTACTCCAAAATCTATTTGTGCTGTTGAAGTTTGACTAAATGCAAAAGCCAATGACATCATTAAAAATACTTTTTTCATAGTTTTAAATTTAATTGTTAGGGATTATTAGTAAAATGCTTTTATTTTCTAGAAATTACCTTTCCTCACCGCTTTTACAACAGCAGCAGCATCTAAACCATATTTTGCCATCAATTGTTCTGGTGTACCAGACTCTCCAAAAGTATCATTTGTTGCAACAAATTCTTGAGGAGTAGGTGTATTTAATGCTAAAGTTCTAGAAACACTTTCACCTAATCCACCTAATTTGTTATGTTCCTCTGCGGTAACAATGCAACCTGTTTTTGCAACAGACTTTAAAATTATTTCCTCGTCTAAAGGCTTAATTGTATGAATATTAATTACTTCAACAGAAATACCTTCTGCTTCTAATTGCTCCGCAGCTTGTAAAGATTCCCAAACTAAGTGACCAGTTGCAACAATAGTTACATCTGTACCTTCTGTTAACTGAATTCCTTTACCAATTTCAAATGGTTTGTCTGTTGGCATAAATACAGGCACTTTTGGTCTTCCAAAACGCAAGTAAACTGGGCCATCAAAATCTGCTATTGCAATCGTTGCTGCTTTTGTTTGGTTGTAATCACAAGTGTTAATTACAGTCATTCCTGGCAACATTTTCATTAAACCAATATCCTCTAGTATTTGGTGGGTTGCACCATCTTCACCTAAAGTAACTCCTGCATGAGAAGCACAAATTTTTACATTTTTACCTGAGTAGGCAACAGATTGACGAATTTGATCATAAACTCTTCCTGTAGAAAAGTTTGCAAATGTTCCTGTAAAAGGAATTTTACCCCCAATTGTTAAACCAGCTGCAATACCAATCATATTTGCTTCTGCAATACCAATCTGGAAAAATCTTTCCGGGTTTTCTGCTATAAATTGATCCATCTTTAAAGAACCAATTAAATCAGCACATAAAGCAACTACATTTGGGTTTGTTCTACCTAACTCAGTTAAACCGTCTCCAAAACCTGAACGTGTATCCTTTTTTTCTGTGTACGTGTATTTTTTCATTATAATATTGTAAAGTATTGTGTTGTTTAATTTTGCGTAAAAATAAACTTTTATTTATTTCTAAAGAAAATAAAAGCGAGAATAGACGCAAGACTTTTTAACATAATGTGAGAAACTGCCAAAAGTTGCGATTTATTCTGCTAAATAGTCTATTTACAAGTCCATTAGCTCTTTGTAAAGTTTATGCACTGGCAAGCCTACTACATTAAAATAACTGCCTTCTATCTTTTCTATGCCAATAAACCCTATCCATTCTTGAATTCCATATGCCACCCGCCTTATCAAAAGGTTTGTAATTGTTGATGTAGTACTGAATTTCATCATCAGAAAGTTCTTTAAATGTAACGATTGTAATATCATTAATAATTTTTTGAAAAGAAGTACTCTTTAAACATACAGAAGTAATTACTTCATGTTTTTTTCCAGACATAGCTCTTAACATAGTAAAAGCGTCTTTTGCATCCTTAGGCTTGCCTAATGCTTTGCCTTCTAACCAAACAATAGTGTCTGAAGTAATTAGTAAATCTTTATCATTTAAAGCAGAAAATGCGTCCGATTTTAAATTCGATAGGTAAGTCAGTAATTGCTACACCTTTTAAATTTTCTGGATAAATTTCTTCAATTTCTTTTAATTGTATCGAAAAATCAATATCTAAATCTCTAAAAAATTGTTGCCTTCGTGGAGAACCAGAAGCAAGAATTACATTATAGTTGTTCAGTTTTTGTTTCAGCATTTAGTTTTATTTTTTTAGAAAGACAAAATTAGTAATCTTTTTAGTAATTATGGTCAATACCAGACAACTCTAAGTATCTTTGCCCGTTAGATTAAATAAAAAAAACATTTTAATAGATGGCAAATCATATAAAAGGGCAAGAAGAAATATTACAAAAGCTGCATATTAGTCAGTTAAATCCTATGCAAGAGGAAGCTATTGCAACGATTAAGAAAAATACAAATACGATTCTTTTATCTCCAACAGGAACAGGAAAAACACTTGCTTTTGCCTTACCATTGTTGTCATTTTTAGATCCAAATATACAAGAAATACAGGCTTTAATTCTAGTACCTTCGAGGGAATTAGCCATTCAAATAGAACAAGTTATTCGTTCTATGGGATCTGGTTACAAAGTAAACGCAGTTTATGGAGGTAGACCAATGTCTAAGGATAAAATAGAATTAAAACACGTACCGGCAATTCTAATAGGAACTCCAGGTAGGATTTCAGATCATTTTGCAAATGAACGTTTTTCTAAGGATCATATTAAAACATTAATTTTAGATGAGTTTGATAAGTCTTTAGAAGTTGGTTTTGAATATGAAATGAGAGGTGTTATCAATCAATTAATATCTTTAAATAAAAGAATATTAACATCTGCAACACAAGGAGTAGAAATTCCTGATTTCGTGAGGTTAGATCAACCAAATACGGTAAATTATTTAAAGGCAACAACTTCTAAATTAGAAATAAGAACTGTATTGTCTCCTTCAAAGAACAAGCAAAACACATTATTACATTTATTAAATTTCTTAGGAAATAAACAAGGAATTATTTTTTGTAACTTAAAAGATAGTATCAACAACCTAAGTACTTTTTTAGAAAGTAAAAACATTAAGCATGGATGTTTTAGTGGAGGAATGGAACAAAAAGACAGAGAACGTTCTTTAATAAAGTTCAGAAACGGAACCAACCAACTTTTAATTGCTACAGATTTGGCAGCAAGAGGAATTGATGTTCCAGAAATGAAATATATAATTCATTATGAATTACCAAGAGAGGTGGAGGAGTTTACTCATAGAAACGGCCGAACAGCTAGAGTTTCCGCAAAGGGAACTGCATATGTTTTAAAATGGAAAGAAGAACGTTTACCAGATTTTATTAAGCATGCAGATTTAGAGAACATTTCCAAGCAAGCAGAAAGAAAACCGGTTTTTTGGGAAACACTGTTTATTTCTGGAGGAAGAAAAGATAAAATATCTAAAGGTGATATTGCTGGTTTATTTATAAAACAAGGAAAGTTAACAAAAGATCAATTAGGAAATATAGAACTAAAACAAGATTGTGCTTTTGTTGCCGTTCCGGCAACTTTAGCTGCTGATCTTGCGGAAAAATTGAATAATTCTCGTTTAAAAAAGAAAAAAGTTAGAATTTACGGGGTCTAAAAGCCTTGTTCTTAAGGAGAAACGTAACATTTTTTAATATTTTTACAAATTTATAGTTGTTATTTCATTTAAAGAGTATAATTTTGCAGAATAATATTACAAATTAAATTATAATAAGATGAACAAAGGTACAGTAAAGTTTTTCAATGAGTCTAAAGGATTTGGATTTATTACAGAAGAAGGAGTTGATAAAGATCATTTCGTTCACATTTCTGGATTAGTAGATGAAATCAGAGAAGGTGATCAAGTTGAATTTGACTTACAAGAAGGAAACAAAGGATTAAATGCAGTTAACGTTAAAGTTATATAATTTTAAATTCATATTTTTTCAAAAAAGAGCCCATCTTATAAAGTTGGGCTTTTTTCTTGCTCTAAATTTAAATATAGTATTTTATCTAAGCGTGTTTAAAGCTTATTATGGCTTCATAGAAATAATATTTAAACTCGCTAAAACAATCACCAATAATACTGCATATAAAAAAGGCAACCCATAAAAACTGTTGTTACCTTTGTAAAAAATATTTTAATGTCAAAAAAATTTTCAGATTTAAGAATTAATAAAGAATTACAACAAAGTTTAGTCGACTTAAAAATCACTATTCCGACAGAAATTCAAGAAAAAGTAATTCCTATTATTTTAAATCAAAAAGAAGATGTGGTTGCTTTGGCAAAAACAGGAACCGGTAAAACGGCTGCTTTTGGTTTACCTTTGTTGCAACTCATTGATATAGAAAATGAAAATATTCAAGCGGTAATACTAGCGCCTACAAGAGAATTAGGTCAGCAAATAGCTAGTAACTTAGAAGCATTGGCAAAACATAGTCCTACTATTTCCATTGCTACTATTTGTGGTGGAATTCCGATTAAACCTCAAATAGACCGTTTAAAAGAAACTACGCATATTGTTGTAGCAACTCCAGGAAGGTTAGCCGATTTAGTAAAAAGAGAAGCGGTTGATATTACTAAAATTGCTTATTTTATATTAGATGAGGCAGATGAAATGGTTACTGCTTTAAAAGAAGGTCTAGATAGTATTATCAAAGAAATTCCGAAAGCAAGAAGAACATTACTTTTTACGGCTACTATGCCAGGAGCCATCAAGCAATTAGTGCAAAACTATATGTCTAAACATGTAGTTCATATTGAAGCTAATATGTCTAGTGTTGGGCATCAAGGTATTGATCACCAATACGTAATTGTAGCACCTATTGAAAAATTAGAAGTTTTACTGCACTTTTTAAATTCTAAAGCAGGACAAAGAGGTATTATTTTCTGTAAAACGAAAGCAGCTGTTAACAAACTAGCTAAAAACTTAGCAATTAATAAATTTTCTTCTGGCGCAATTCACGGTAGTTTAACCCAAGGAATTCGAGATCGAATTATGGGGCAATTTAGAGATGGACATATTGATATTCTAGTAGCTACAGATTTAGCAGCGCGTGGAATTGATGTAAAAGACCTTTCTTATGTTGTAAATTATCACTTACCAGACACATATGATGCATATGTGCATAGAAGTGGTAGAACGGCTAGGGCAGGGGCAAGCGGTTTGTCTTTAACTATTATTCAAAAAGAAGAAGCACAAGATATTTCTGACTTTGAAAAAGCATTAGACATTCGTTTTAACGCTTTTAAAAAGGCGGATGCAAAAAGTATTGAAGAAAGTAATGGGTTAATTTGGGCAAATAAAATATTTAAAACAAAGCCCAATCGTACGGTTTCAGAAGATTTTAAATCTCAGATTAAAACAATTTTTCATCATTTAACAAAAGAAGAGTTAGTAGATAAGATTTTAGCAAATTATATTGCAACTGCAAAAACGGCTTCCATCTCTTCAGACATTTCAAAAAAGAAGAAAAAGAAATAGTGTATCCTACTATGAGCCAGTTAAAAACAAATGAAGAAATAGCATCTTGCATTGCTACTATTCAGAAGTTATTGGAAGACACCAATCAACTTTTTGAAATACCAGAAGCACAAAGAGTAGCACTTTTTAAAGTTGCTGGAGAATTATCTCGTCCAAATCGTGATGAATTTCAACGACGTAGAAAAGATGCTAAAAAAGCAGCTAAAAGAAAGCAAATAGAGAGCGATAAGCATGCTAGAAAGTCTACTGGAATTCGTTCTGCTAGAGAAGCAGCTTTATTTGTTGCTCCTAAATTATTAGCTGCGGCTTCAATTTCAGAGAAACACCAGAATTAGAATCACCTAGAAACTGTTATGTCTGTAAGGCTGTATTTACAAAGTTGCATCATTTCTATGATACCATGTGCTCAGACTGCGGCGATTTAAACTATACAAAACGTTTTCAAACCACTGATTTAAAAGATCAAGTAGCTGTAATTACAGGTTCTCGATTAAAAATAGGATATCATATTACTTTAATGTTATTGCGTTCTGGTGCCACGGTTGTTGCAACTACTCGTTTTCCTGCAGATTCTGCAATTCGTTTCTCTAAGGAAGAAGATTATAAAGATTGGGGAGATCGTTTGCACATACATGGCTTAGATCTAAGGCACATTCCAAGTGTAGAGATTTTTTGTAATTATATAGAACAAAAATACAACAGATTAGACATTCTAATCAATAATGCCGCACAAACAGTAAGAAGACCTTCTGGTTTTTATTTTCATTTAATGGAAAATGAAAAGAAACCTCTGAATCAATTACCAAAGTTAGCGCAGCCTTTACTAAAGGAACATGCTTTTTGTTTAGAAGAACTTTCTAATTTAAGTGTTTCTACAGCGAAAACTAGTAAAAATAACGTGTTACCAGTTACATGGCACGGACCAGAACCAGGCATTGGCTTAAGAAATTCGGCAGAATTATCTCAAATTCCATATAGTTTTGACAATTCTTTGCAAACAGCAGAGGTTTTTCCTGAAGGTGAATTAGATGCCGATTTACAACAAGTAGATTTAAGAAAAACAAACAGCTGGCGTTTAAGGTTGGGTGAAATTGAAACTACAGAAATGGTAGAAGTACAACTGGTAAACGCTGTAGCGCCTTTTGTTTTGTGCAATCGTTTGTCTAATTTAATGATGAAAGAGAATACGGGTAAAAAACATATTATAAATGTTACTGCGATGGAGGGGAAGTTTCACCGATTTAAAAAGGTAGATAGACATCCACATACAAATATGGCAAAAGCTGCCTTAAACATGCTTACTCATACTTCTGCATCTACATTTGCAAAGTCTGGTATTTACATGAATGCAGTTGATACTGGATGGGTTACAGATGAAGATCCTGCAGAACTTTCTAAAAAGAAAGAAGAAGTACACGATTTTCAACCACCTTTAGATATTGTAGATGGTGCTGCTAGAGTTATGGATCCTTTAATTGATGGAATCAATACTGGAAAGCACTGGTGTGGTAAGTTTTTGAAAGATTATTTTCCTATTGACTGGTAAATTTAAAGTACTTAAATTTCTTTTTTTATTTAATATATTATTTCGGTAATAAGTAAAATATGCTCAAGATAATGAAGGCCATTATGGTGCAAGCCAGTATAATAGTTCTATTGAGGAATTAACGTTTATATATACTTTTTTATCTAGAGAACTACATAAAAATGATTGACATAAGTCGAAAATTAATCTATTAAATTTTAAAAACGATATTCACTTTTTTATAGAAATAGGTTTCAATTTAATGAATCCAATAAAATCTAATACTTTAATAACAAGGTAGGTCATATCTATTTCATGCCATTTTACACCAAAATTTGCACTAGTGGCATGTTTGTGATGATTGTTATGATATCCTTCACCCATCATTAAAAAATCGAAGTGAAAAAGGTTTTTACTGGTGTTACTCATTTTATAATTTACATACCCATAAATATGACCAAACCAATTGATAATTACTCCATGAATTGGTGCCATCATAAGCGCTACAGGTAATAATACCCATTGCCACAGTGCCGTTGTAAAATAAGTGAAAAATAAAATATAAAAGCTAATCCAAAGAACTCTAGAAAAACGACTACTTGCAAAGGCGTCGAAGCTTTTCCATTGTGGTACGTTTTTTGTGAATTTTTTATCTACCACGTAATTTTTTGGTCGTTAATATCTTGATACGTACTGTTTTGTTCTCCACATCATAGCAAATAAATTTGCGTCATGAGAAGGAGAATGCGGGTCTTTTTCGGTATCTGTATATGCATGATGCATGCGGTGCATAATACCGTAACCATAAGCACTTAAATAACTAGAACCTTGAAAAAACCAAGTTAAAACAAAACTTACACGTTCCATAGTTTTAGACATCGTAAAAACTTGATGCGCTGCGTATCTGTGTAAAAAGAAAGATTGAAAAAACAAACCTCCATACCAAAGTACCAAAACAAATATAATTATAATCATTTATTTTTTTTACAAAGATAATTTGATATTCAGCACAAAACAATGAACCCAAATCAATAAAAGTAAATTTATAAACGTTTTCTTATTCTGCTTAAAGCTTGCGCTGTAACACCAATATAAGAGCTAATGTATTTTAGAGGAATTACTTTTAAAAGTTCTGGTCTTTCTTTAAATAACTTCAAGTAACGCTCTTCTGCTGAAAGGTTTAGTAGATTCTGTTCTCGCTTAGATTTAATTAAAAAGAGACGTTCTGCGGTTAACCTTCCAATTAAATCACCAATTTGAGTAGTCTTATAAACGACTTGTAAATCTTTATACGTAATGCTTAAGATACTTGTTTCCGTAAGTGTTTGTAATTGATATAATGACGGTTTTTGAGTAAGAAAAGAATCATAAGCACTTACAAATTGGTCTTTAAAACTAAAACCAAATGTAATTTCTTTTTCAGGGTTTTCTTTAGGAATAAACAAACGCACAACACCAGATTCAATAAAAGAAATATGATTCTCTATTTGATTAATTTTTAAGAAAATAGTTTTTTTCGGCAGTGTTCGACGGTGTAGTTTAGATTTGAAAAAGTCCCAATCTTCTTCAGATATAGTGGCTATTTGATCGATGTATTTTTTTATTTGTTCCAAATTTATAATTAGAGTATCTATTTGTAAAGATAAGGCTCTTATATCAAAATAAAGATAGGAGAGAAGCTGTAAGTTTATGAAAAGCCATAGGCTTAAAAGCCTGAAGAAAATAAAATTAAAAATACTCCAGTTATAATTCCTGCCAAAGGAATTAATTTTTTACGTTTATTTTTTTCCTTGAATAGTATTCCTCCAAAAATAACAGCAATTATTAACTGACTTCTTTTTACTGCAGATAATAACATTATTAAAGCATCTGGATCTTGTAAAGCTTTGAAATAAAAATAATCTGCCGCTCTGTAATAAAATACCTACCGCAATTATAGACCAACGAAATTTAAAAGCTTTTCTTTTCTCTGCATACGGAAACCAGGTGATGGCTAAAATAATAATTAAAATTAGCACGGTATAAAAACAAAACCAAAATAATAAAGTTTGCGGATTTAAAGCTAAATTCTGAATTAAAAACTTGTCGTACAACCCACTAGAAGCTCCTAAAAAAGTAGCGCCAACAATAGCAAACACCCATTTATTCCGTTTAAAATGAATGCCTTCCTTTTTTCCTACTTTAGAATATAATAATACAGAAAAGATAATAAGAAAGAACCCAATCCATTGTAAAGAAGTAGGTTGCTCTTTGTAAATTAAGATAGCACCTATAAATGTAAAAAATGGACCTGCAGAGCGTATAGGAGCAACAATAGTAATTGGTAAATGTTTTAAAGCCTGGTAAGCTAATACCCAAGAAGCTGCCATTATCATTGATTTTATAAAGATAAAACCATGGGTTTCCCAAGTAATTGAAGCAATATAAAAACTTGTATCTTTTTGTGAATTCAGGAAAATAAATAGAACCAATATATAGCGGCAATAATAGCATAAACCCTGAAGTAATAGTTCCTAACAATACTGGAAAAGCCTCATTTCCTTGCAATGCATGTTTCTTGCATAAATTATGTAACCCTAAAAAAAGCGCAGCTAAAAGTCCTAAATAAATCCACATTGCGCGAATATAGTTTTTTAAGAGATTCTGTAATTATGAATTGCATTCTTTTTTATAGATTTGCTAAAACAAATTCACTTTAAAAAACTACCCATGGAATTAACTGAATATATTATTTTGGCATTAAAGATTATTGTTGGTTTAAGTATTTTAAACGTTTGGTTATTGCTAGCACACAAACCAACAAAATGGAGGGGAGGCAATAATATGGAATCTATTATTAAAGAATTTGAGGCCTACGGTTTATCTATACAGTTTTGTTATGTTGTTGGTTTTTTAAAAATAAGTTTTGCATGCATATTAATAGCATCGATAAAGTTTGAGTTTTTAACTTTAATAGGAAGTATTGGTTTAACGACCCTATTATTAGGCTCTGTTTTAATGCACCTTAAAGTGAAAGATGCCTTATATAAATCATTTCCAGCAGCATTATTTATACTAATGAATGTAGTAATTATATATTTTTCTCTTTAAAAATAGGTGTAAAACGCTTTTAAGGCGATACATAAATTTAAAGCAGCAAAAATAAATGATGGAGAAGACTGAATAAAATTGTCTTTAATTTTGATTCTTACTACAAATCCTGAAAGCATTAGTAGACATAGACCAGATGAAGCTAGTATTAGTAGAATGGGACTTATGTATAGGCCAAGTATCAAACCCATTGAACCCATTAATTGAAGGAAACCAGTAAGTTTTCTAAAATTTGGTAATCCATATCTTTCAAATTCTGAAATAATAAATTTTGAGTAAAAACACTGTACACCAAAATAAATAAACGCTAAACTTGAGAACAGTGTTAAAATTGGAAGTAAATTCAAAAGATTTTTTTAAAAGTTAACTATTTTTAATAGAGTAAATGTAATGTTAATTTACTATTCAAATGTATGTCGTTTTTCGTCGGTTGCCGAAGCACTTAATAAATTATTAAATGTTCTCATCAAATCAAAATCTTTCGTAATTTCATTAGATACTCGAATACCCGAAATACCTGTTTCTAAGATGCTTGCAACATCTTCTTTAATAATTCCTCCAGCACCAAGAATTGGTGTTTTGCTTTTTAAAGCATCAATAATTGCAGAAAAACCTTCTAAACCCATAGCTTTAGGATCTGATTTTTCTTTTGTTTTGAATGAACTTAAGCTAATATAATCTACTTGCTTTTCAAGAAGCACCTCGCAGTCTTTTAGGGTGTTGGCGCTTGCGCCTATAATCTGCCAAGTATACAAATGTTTTCTAGCTGAAATTGGACACACATTTGCTGTGCTTATATGCACACCGTCTGCTTTTACTTGCTTTGCAATTTTATAATCGTTATTTATAAGGAGTCTTGTTTGAAAATAAGAAGTAATTTCTCTAGCTTCAGTTGCTAATTTTAGATATTTTTTTTCAGAAACATTTTGCAAACGTAGTTCTACCAATTCTGCTCCCGCAGAACACGCTTTTTGAATATTTTCTATGTGTTCTTTTGGAGAATTTCCTTGAGAGATATAATGTAGTTTAGGTATCATTAATTCTTTATTAAATTAAAAAAGGCAAAGTAATAATCTTTAAAATATATTAAAGTGCAACTGTTCTAGAATATTGCATAATATTAGTTTCTAAGCGTTTTAACATTGTATTCGATTTCTCTGAATATACCACATATTGGCATTTGTGAATACTTTGTGTGATTGCCATAAGATCTGTATACGTTGAACTTTTGGCTAAAAATTCTGCATCTTCTATATTAAAAATCTTTAATTGTGTCATGTTTAGGCCTTCGGATAAAAGCAGCTTACACACTGTTTTAGGGGTAGCAATAAGAATATCTACACCTTCAAAAATTTCAGAAGTAAGCACTTCTATATGAAATTTGTCATCACAGGTATATACACGTAAAGAAGTATGTCTTGTATATTTTAAAATAGTTTCTTCTAATTCAAAAGCACGTTCTCTGTTTTCTACTAAAATAATAGCTCTTGGAGCAACACCAACTTCTTCACATTTCAATTTTTGTAAAGTAGTAAGTATCAAAGCAGTTGTTTTTCCGCTGTTTTTTGGTGCTGTGCAATAGATATTTGCACCACTTTTAATGAAAGGAATACTTTTACTCTGAAAAGGAGTAGGTGCAGTTATTTCAAAAAAAGCTAGCTTCTCTTTGATATCGGAATGTAATTTTTTAAAAGGCATAGGAAATAAAGAGATAATGGTTTATTTTTCTTAATTATAGGGGCAAATATACAATTAAAAAGAGTTTGTTATTCCGAAGTAGGAGGAATCTCATAAAAAATGATCTAAGCTATAAAGTTATAAGATAGGGCATGCATACTTTGTTAAAAGTTCTAATGAAACATATTTTAAAGCAAGTGCATGCGTAGCTTTTAAATCAACAAGTGGTGCGGCGTTGGCTTTTTCTGCTTGTTTCCATCTAGAAACACATAAGCACCATTTATCGCCTGGTTTTAAGCCAGGAAAGTTCCAATGTGGTATTGGAGTCATTAAATCATTTCCTTTAGAAAAAGAATACTCTAAAAATGTTTTGGTAACTACTGCACAGACTACGTGTGTACCAAAATCATCTGGCGTAGTATTACAAAAACCGTCACGTAAATATCCTGTCATAGGATTGCATGAACAGGTATCTAAAAGCCCTCCTAAAACATTTAATACGGGTTTTGTATTTGTCATACTTTTTAAATTCAGGTCAATTAAAATATATAAAATAAAATTATTTATTCTTTAAAAATTTTAGTAGAAAATTGTACCCCATTTATTCCCTTTAAACTTAAAAAATACATTCCTTTTTTAAGATCACTAATATTTATTTGTCCTGTTTTAAAATTTACTTGAAACGTTTTTATTTGTTGACCTAGCGGATTAAAAATTATAATTTCTTCTAGTATTTGTTTAGAGGTTATCGTCAATTTTTCTTTCGTCGGATTTGGATATACTGTAAAATCTATTTCATTAGAATTAAAGACAGTTGTATTTAAAACTGCATCCGAACTTGCTTTCCAACTGCTCGCCAAAGCATTGTCAGAATTAACATCTATCAATTCTAAATAAAAACCATCACCATCAGCAGTTTCTGGCCAAGGCGCGCTATCTGTGTATTCCACTTGATCAATGATATTCCCAAAAGCGTCTGCTAATACTAAATTCTGACTACTATTTGATAAATCTCTATCAAATCTACCATAAGCTTCAAGTCCATATCTATCGAAAAAAACGTCTGTATTTCCAGCTAACTGAATCGATTGTGCAGGTGAAATAGTTGCATTTTCTTCAAATTGATAGGATACACCTAGTTTGCTTAAATACACACCAGTTAAATTTACAGTTGTAGTTCCTATATTTTGAATCTCTATAAACTCTAAATCCTTGCTTTCAGGAAAAGTGTCTGTTTCTAATGGATTATAGCTAATCTTAGAAATTACCAAAGAAGGTGTTTCTATTGAATTACAATTAGAAAATGCACCAAGGTTGTTTCGCATCCATGTAATTCTTTCTTGAATCCAAACTTTCATATTGGCTATTTCTCCAGAAAAATCATCTATTGTTTCCCAACGCTCATTTTCTCTTTCAGTAGCTTCAGAAATTAATTCTGCAGTATTATCAATTAAATTAGAGAGGTAGTTAAAACTTAGTGGCTGTCCTTCTTCAGTTAATTCGTCAAAGCGTTTTGCTAAATAACATTTAAAAGTTGAATTATTAAAAAGGTCTCCCCAAAAATAGGAACCTGTATTGCTGTAGTTAAATTGCCATACATAGGTTTGACTTCTGTCATAAGGAGTTCCAAAAAAATCAAATAAATCATTGCCATAGGTTAAATTATAATCCCAAACAGGTCCTGCTCTTAACTTTCCGCCTCTGTCTTTATGATAATACGTACTAAGGGCATAGGCATCTGCATTTGAGGCAATTTCTGCTATTAACATATAATCTACAAAAGATGGGATGTCTATAATAGAAGGATAACCACTTGTTATATTAGAATTAGTAGCATTATTATCTAAACTTCTAAAAACCGACTCTATATATGAAGATTGTTGTGTGTAATATCATCTGAATTTGGTTTTTCATGAATATAAACAGCACCGTTGCTATACCAAGCAGCAGGATTTTCATCAGAAACTCTATCTGTCTGCATTAGATAACCACCTGAGATCTCTGGGAATGAATTTTCATCATCAGATAATTTTGCAATATTTACACGATCTCCATCACGTTTTATTTTTTCAGAGAGTGCATATAAACCGATATAATCGCCATTAAGCACCACTTCACAATACTTTAAATTGGCAGCATATTGCCCCATTTCCCTTGACATTTCATAACTAATATAGTCTCGCATCATACTATCATCAAAGGCAAATGAATTTAAAATCCAATCATCTTCTTTTGGCATCCCTAATAATTTTACGCCTTTATCTTCTATACCATCATCTTCTAAAGTATCAATACCGTATGGTTTTTTAGGCAATGCCTGAGAAGAAGATCCTCTAGTTTCAATACCAATAGTACCTGAATAATTTAAAAAGTCATCATTATTAGCATCCGTTAGAAAATTTCGAGCACCATCAGGTCTTTGAATTATTTTCATAGTACCAAGTATTTTTGGCTCGTCAGGAATTTCTGCACCATTTTCTGTATTGATAATAATGATGGGTAAGTTACTACTTGTAAATGAGCTATTATTTAAAATATAGGATTTAATAGATATCGAAGATGGTAAATAATTCTCTAAAAATATTTGTGCTCGCACAGTTGTATTTTCATTAATTTCAATAGGATTTGTATATATTGGAGAAGTTTCTGTAGGATTATTATCACCAATTGTATACCGTATTACTTCCTCTGAAGCATTTCCAGATAAACTTAAACTTATGGGTGCATTAATAAGGCCACCTTGGTTAGAAAAAACAACTTCACTTTGAACACTTCCTACATATTCTTGATTAGAATTTTTATAACCGGGAGTAGTATCTGCATAACTTACAATATCTCCAGAAGTTATAGATACTCCAATTGATGTATTTTCTGGAAGGTTCTCTGCAATTATTTGATGAATAAGATCGCCAGAAGCATTATTTAAACGTATTGTTTCTGAACCTGATGATATTTTAAAATTTGTATGGAGATTATTCGTCGTTAGGCCTAAAATGGCAGGTGGTTCAATACCAGTAGTATTTTGACTTGAAAAAATTGCCGATAAAAAAGGTATTATTGTAAAATCGGAGGAGTTTGCACTGATATTGTGTGCTTGAATGGTTAAGATATTTTCACCTTCATTTAAAGTTGTATTGAAATCTGTAATCATAAACCTTTCCGGGCTTCCTCCGGAATATATTATGGCCTCATGATCTGTTATAGTTCCTGAGTTATACGCTGGTGGTGCGCCATTAATATTAGCTCTTGCAACTTCATTTCCATTTATATAGGCAACAAAGGCGTCATCATAATCCATATCTAAAAATAAAGAAGAAATAGAAGCGAGGTTATTAATTGTAAATGTTTTTCTAAGATATATCGATTGTGTGCCATTTGGAATAATGGTAGCATCATCTCCATCAGCAAAGCCGAAGCCTGATAAACCTGAAGACCAACTTGAATCATCAAAACTTAATGAGTTCCAGTTAGAATTGGGTTCGGAAGTTGGAATTAGGTATTTAAATTCATTTCCTTGATTGATGAGTGTTCTTGGATAGTTAATAGTAGTGCGATCTTTTGATGAAGCCCATAACACCATGTATTGGTCAGGAGTTAGTGTGATATTAGGAAATATCCATTTTGTAATACCATCTACATCATCAGATAAAGACCAACCATTTATTGAAACATCTTGGGTTCCAAAATTATGAATTTCTAACCAGTCTGGGTTATCTCCATCTTCATCTAGATAAACAGAATTAGAGGAAACTACTTCATTTATTCTTACTGTTTGTGCTGTTAAATTATAGATACTAACTACAAAAAACAAGGATAAATACCTCATTTTATTGTTATTCAAAATATTTATTTTCTGCATTTATCTCTTGTTTAATTAACATGTATTAGAATATGTATATCCGTTCTAAAGGAAACTACTAAAGATGTAAAGTTAACTAATTAAAATATTTTCACCTATTGATTTTACAATACATAAACTATACTAAAGTTTTTTAATGTAGGGTTTACATGTATTCGAATAGAAATTCTACAAGGATTTTTTAAAAATTAGAAAATATAGTTTAGATAGTTCTTTAATTCTTTTCAGTCAGTAGTTTCATTAACTGCTTTTTTAATGAATTGATCTTTATTATAATGTGTTACTTTATTTAATTTTACTTAAAAAGTAATTAAATCGTTATATAAAATTATAACTATCAAATAGACCTACATATCCATAAGGCGTAATTTATTTTAACATAATATCTTTAGACTTATATGTGATATTATTTGCAAATAGCATCAAAACAGCGATACAGAATTTACTGCATATTTTTACTATATTGTTCTGTGTTATGAATCTTTTTTTGAGTAAAAAGCTATAAAATCATCAATCTTCTTTATTTTTTTTCTAAAAGTTTCTTTAAAACAATGGAATGGAAAAATAAAACATACTACATTCTTTTATAATATTCAATTTTAATATTCAATTTTAATATGAGATTATATTAAAAAACACATTAAAATTAAATCTCAAAATTCTTCAATAAAAATTTATCTACTTAATAAATTATTTTACGAACGATTTAAATTTTGTTTTAGATAAGTTTTGTGTTGGCAAATGAATATAATTCATTTAAATAGTACATAACAGTATAGTTTACTGTAATACTAATTATATATGAATATATATATAGTTTTGTCATATAAAAATGAACTTAAATAATTAAAAATGGTAAAAATAGTATATGTAGGATTTGGAATTGTATCACAAGGATTAGCTGAAATTATTTTAAGAAATAATTCGGTATTACCACTGGATAAAAATATAGAGGTACAAACAGTAGGAATTTTGGATACAATAAAAGGTAGTAAGCTCGATACTAAGGGTATAAATATGCAGCATATACTTGCAAATGCTAATAATGGTGATTATAGTTTGTTAACAGAAAATATACTTGACATTCCTAAAGCAATACAAGAAATTAATGCAGATATAGTAATAGAGGCTAGTTTCACTGATATTAAAACAGGGCAACCAGCAATATCCCATATAGAAACTGCACTAAATTCTGATAAACATGTTGTTACCACGAATAAAGGTCCTTTTGCTTTAGCGTATGAAGAGATTTTTAATTTAGCCAAATTAAAGAGAAAAACTTTAGCAATTGAAGGAACTGTAATGAGTGGTACCCCTATTATAAATGTTTTGAATACTGGTCTTTTAGGTTCAGACATAACTGCTGTAAGCGGTATTATGAATGGAACATCTAATTATATTTTATCTAAAATGGAAGTAGGAATGACTTATAATGATGCACTTTCACAGGCACAAAAGCTTGGATATGCAGAAGCAGACCCTACAAGTGATGTTGAAGGATTAGATACTTTAGCTAAGGTAATGATTTTGGCAAATGTTGTTTTTGATGCTCAATTAATTCAAGAAATATTGAAGTAAAGGGAATCTCTAAATTACACTTTCAGATGTGCAAGAAGCAGCAGCAGATAATAAGAGATGGAAACTAATTGGAAGCGTTTGGAAGGATGATAAAGGTATTGTCATGGTTCTAGTCTGCCCTAAATTATACCAATGAATGATTCATTATATAGTATTTCAGATGCGACTAATGCTTTAAAAATAACCTCTAATATTTTAGGGAGATACTACAATTGTTGGAGCAGGAGCAGGGAAAATTGAAACAGGTTTTGCTTTGTACAATGATATTATATCAATAGTTAACAGTGAAAAATTAAAACATGGTAAAATATAAAAAAAATACAAGTGCCATAACTGTTTATAATAGTTATACAGGTGATAAAATCGGAACAGTTCCTCAGTCGACTAAGCAAGATGTAATGCATGCACTTGATTTAGCAAAAATAGGAGAGAGCAATTGGTAGAAAAATGCCAGCTTCTAAAAGAATAGCAATTCTTAAAAAGCCCGAACCATAATGGAGCGAGAATTTGATGTATTATCAAATCTCATCGCAACAGAAGGAATAAAAACAATAGTTCAGGCAAGAAAAGAAGTCACTAGAGCTTTAAATACCATGCAACTTTCTGCAGAAGAAGCAGGAAGAATAATTGGAGCCACCATTCCGTTTAATGCTGTTCCAGGTTCAGAGGATCGGACTGGGTACGAAACCAAAGTCTCTATTGGTATTGTTGTTGCTATTACACCTTTTAATGACCCTTTAAACTTGGTTTGTCACAAACTTGGTCCAGCAATTGCAGCAGGTAATCCAGTAATATTAAAACCGAGTGATTATACCCCTTTAGTAGCTATTAAATTTGGAAAAATACTTTTTGAGGCTGGTTTACCAAAAGAGATGTTAAGTATTATTACAGGTTCACCAGAAGTGTTTGGAGATTCTTTAATTAGTGATGATAGAATACGACTTATAAGTTTTACGGGTGGAGTAGAAGCAGCAAAAGTTATCCAGAGAAAAGCAGGTTTAAAGAAAATAGTGATGGAACTTGGTTCTAATTCTCCTGTAATCGTTTTATCGGATGCTGATTTAGAAGACGCTGTTCAATCTTGTGTTTCAGGAGCATTTTTTGCAAGTGGCCAAAATTGTGTTGGTGTTAAACGAATTTTTGTTGAAGAGACTGCTTATGATTCATTCATAAATAACTTTTCTCAATTAACGGCTACTTTAAAAATTGGTTCACCTTTATCAGAAGATATTGACATTGGTCCTATTATAAGTAGAGAATCGATTCATCAAATTGATAAATTTATTACTGAAAGTATAGCGCATGGCGCAAAACTAATTAGCGGGGGAAAAACAATAGGAAATTGTTATACACCTACCATATTAGAGGCTGACTGTAACAATGATATTGCCAATTGCAAAGAAGTTTTTGGACCTGTTGTAACCATATCAAAAGTAAAAAATTTAGAAGAAGCTATAGCATGCTGCAATAAATCACCTTTTGGTTTGCATACGGCAATTTTTACGAATGATATTAACAATGCACACAAGGCAATTAATGAATTGGAGTGCGCTGGTGTTATGATTAACGATTCTACAGATTATAGAATAGATGCAATGCCTTTTGGTGGCGTTAAAAGTAGTGGAATCGGCAGAGAAGGAGTAAAGTCTGCTATTGAAGCCATGACTGAAACCAAAGTTGTTTGTTTCAAATTAAAAATATAAACAAAATTAATTTTTTCAATTAGTAGGTATAAAGGAGAAATTCAAATTAAAATAATGATTCGATCTTCTCCTTTATTCATTATCTAAATAAATAGGAAACAATGGGTTTTGTGAGAAATCGTAAATCAATGAAGTTTCTATACTTTTTACATAATCTTTTGTAACATGATCCATTACAAAATCTCTTAAATGATTTTTATCTCTTACTGCAATGTAGAGCAGAAAATCTATTTGTCCTGCTAAATGGTAAATATTCACAACTTCAGGTAACAAAGACATTGCATTTTGAAAATGATCTACTTGATCTTTTGTGTTTTTAGTTAATTTTATAGCAACCATTGCTTCTATATTCGTACCCAATTTAGAAGAATCAACAATAGCATGAAATCCGAAGAATATTTTTTTTCGCTGCAATTTGCGCATCCTTTCAGAGCAGGTAGATTCTGCAATACCAACTTCTGCAGCAATTTGCTTGTTAGACAATCTAGCATTCTTTTGTAAGAGTCTAATTATTTGTTCGTCTGTTTTGTCTAATTCGTTAGTTATGTTATTTTTTCGCATAGTATCCATATTTATGATGTTCTTAATATTTATTACATTGTAAAAGTGTAATAATACAAAATTATAAATTATCCCTGATAAACCAAAATCGTAGGTTTATCATATGGAGCCCGTGAATGCTAAACATTTTGAGTTATAAACATTCTTCACACGTTCCTTGAAGTAATATTTGAGACACATCAACTGTACGATTAGGAATCGTAGGAATAAGAACATCTGTGGATAAACAATCTACTTTTCCACAATCCGAACATTGAAAATGTGGATGCACATCATGATGCACATCACTGGAGCAACCACTACATTTTGCATACCATTTATGTCCGTTTTTACCTAAGAACGAATGCAAAAAACCATCATCTTCTAGCTTGTCTAAAACACGATATATAGTTGTTTTATTCATTTTTAAATGAAGGCGCTCTATCAATGCTAATCACAGAAATAGCCGTTAAGTGTTTTTCAAATTCATCAACCAGCAGTTTAACTGATTTTGTTTTCCTTAAAATTCCCATGATACAAATATAGAGCAACGACAGTGTAGAAAAAAATAAAACTTTAATTAATGCAACTAAGTTGCATTAATTGATAAAAATACTATATTTGCAACTTGGTTGCATTAAAATAACTTATGATAGTATTAAAACAAAAAACAGACCTTATAGGAGCAATAGCAAGTACATTGTGTCTTACGCATTGTATTGCTACCCCCTTTATTTTTATAGCTCAAAGTTGTTCAATAGTTTGTTGTGATAGCACACCTGTTTGGTGGGGTGCTTTAGACTATTTCTTTTTAGTAATTTCTTTTTTTGCTGTATATCGTTCTACACAAACAACTTCTAGTTATTGGATAAAACCTTTTTTATGGTTGAGTTGGAGTGTATTATTTATAATAATAATGAACGAAAAAATAACATGGTTTTCTTTAAGTGAGCAAGCTATTTATTTTCCAGCACTTGCATTAATAGTATTGCACCTTTACAATAAAAAATATTGCCAATGTAACAACAATAAATGCTGCACTAATGAAGGGTAAAGAACAAATTCAAATCATAGGAGACAATCATTTTTCAACAAGTATTAAAACACCTTTACGAGCAGATGCCTTTGATACATCAGATGATGAGAAAATTAAAAATATACAACATCATTTTAAAATGATCATGCAGGAGATGGGGCTAGATTTAACGGATGATAGTTTATCTGGAACTCCGTATCGAGTTGCAAAAATGTATGTAAAAGAATTGTTTTATGGATTGAATCCAGCTAATAAACCAAAACTTTCAATATTTGAAAACAAGTACGGATATAAAAAAATGCTGATTGAACAAAATATCACGATAGATTCTGCTTGTGAACATCACTTTTTACCAATAATCGGACATGCTAATGTAGCATACATTCCAAAAGACAAGGTAATTGGATTGTCTAAAATTAATCGTTTAGTAGATTATTATGCACGTCGTCCGCAAGTTCAAGAACGTTTGGTGCTTCAAATTTTAAATGACTTGCAGGAAGTTTTAGATACTAAAGATGTTATTGTTTCGGTAACCGCAAAACACCTTTGTGTGTCTTCAAGAGGAATTAAAGACCAAAGTAGTTTTACAACTACTTTAGAATACGGTGGCTGCTTTTCAAAAACCGAAGTTCGAAATGAATTCTTAAAAGTAATTACAAATCAAAAATTATAAAAAATGATCATAAAAGAGCAAGTAGTAAAAGCGCAAAAAGCTTGGGGCAATGGTGTAATAAAAATAGGAGCTTTAAAAGAAAATAGGGTTGAATGTGAAAAGTTTACAAATGAATTCCTAGAAGAATTGTATGCTTTTAATAATGGTCCTGTTTTATTTAAGCCAACAAAATGTAAAATAGAGCAGTTTAGACCAACCAAACTAGAAGCTTTATCGTATTTCATTGCGGGAGAAAATCGAGCTTGTAAAGAAGACAAAGGCTTTGCTATTCAACCTTGGACGAAAGTAAGATTTGAAAACTCAAACTTCATTTTAGAGGAAGATCGTGCAATTGCTATGGGTAATTATTTCTTTACTAATCTAAATGGAAATGAAGCTAAAGTTGAATACACATTTGGTTATAAATTAATTAATGGAGAGTTGAAAATTGATGTACACCATTCTTCATTTCCTTATGCTATAACAGAACAAGCAGTATAATGCATAAATGTATTTATCTTATTTGTCCTACAGATTGTTTGGAATATACTATTACCAAAACATTTAAGTATCAAAATTACTTTTATACGTCACTTGGTAATTCTTTTAATTACAGTATCAGAACATTAGAATCTATAAGTTCAATTATTAAAAAGCATAATATTAAAGAAATTTGTTTTGTGCTTTCTATGGATAATAAGATAGTTGAAGATGCATTAGGAAATAAAGAATATTCCAATATTGGAACATTACGTAATTTTTATAATGAAATTACAATACAAAAGAAGCATTCAAAAATATTCTTACAAGGAGATAATCATCAATTCGCAGTTCTTTCCTTTTATTTAAATAAAAAAATTAAAGAACTGGAATTACAAATAACTAATTTATCAAATGAATCTATTAAAATAGGAGGTAAAATATATAATAGAGATAAAAATAAATTCACTAATATCTATTCTGATTTAGTTTGTTTAGAAAAACATCATTTAAATTAAAAGTTACTTATTTATTTGAGTTTAAAACCAATTGAATGGAGCATATTATTAAAAATAATTATAATAGAAGACAATTTATTTCCTTTCTAGGAAAAGCAAGTATAGGCACTATTGTCGTACCTCAATTTTTAATAAGTTGCGGCAATACAACCGTACCAACAAACAGTTTTAGTTCAATTTCTCAAGAAAGACTTCAAGCACTAAAAAATCTTGTTTTAGAAGGTTTAGTTCCTTCTGACAAGGATGATTTACTGTTAGCTAACGGACTAGATTACCATACAGTAATAAAATGGGGAGATACAATTAGTGATGCAGATACCTTTGGATTTAATAATGATTTTACCTGTTTTATTCCTTTTGATGATAACCACCCAAAAGATGGTTTATTATGGGTAAATCATGAATATGTAAATCCGCTTTTTGTCTCTGATTTTGATGCTAGGAAATACGAAAACCCACAAGAATACAGAACTATTGCACAAGTAGATAAAGAAATGTACAATGTTGGTGGAAGTATTGTACGAATTAGAGAAGAAAACGGAATTTGGAAAGTTGTAAAAAACGACCCGCATAACAGACGTATTACTGGTAAAACTCCAATGAAGCTAAACTGGGATACTCCTATTAAGGGAGCAACTAAGGTAATAGGAACACATAGTAATTGTTCTGGTGGAATTACACCCTGGAAAACGTTTATTACATGTGAAGAAAATTATGATGGCTGTTTTGGGGAAACTCAATACGATGAAAATAATATAGCTACACACACACCAAGTTGGTTAGGTTGGGAAAATTTTTACAACTATCCGCCAGAACACTATGGCTGGGTGGTGGAAGTAAATCCAAAAGATGGAACCGCACAAAAACATATTGCCCTTGGAAGGTTTGCTCACGAATGTTGCACGTTATACGAATTGGAAGATAAGCGCGTAGTTGCTTATTCGGGAGACGATAAAAACAGCGAACATTTATATAAATTTATTTCGGCTAAACCAAGCTCTTTAAAAGAAGGTACTTTATACGTCGCAGATACGATCAATGGAAAATGGCTTGCTTTAGATTGGGAAAATCAACCTGTTTTAAAAAAGAAATTCAAAGATCAAACAGAAGTATTAATTAGAGCAAGAGAAGCCTCAAAATTGTTAGGTGCTACCCCATTAAATAGACCAGAAGATATTGAAATAGATCCTATTAGTGGAAACATATTTGTTTCGCTAACCAATAATATACCTAAAAATGATTTTCATGGATCTATCCTTAAAATTGAAGAAACTAACGGTAAATTTGACGCATTAACTTTTAATGCTTCTACCTATAAAGCAGGTGGAGCAGCAAACGGTTTTTCTTGTCCAGATAATTTAGCCTTCGATTTATCAGGAAATCTTTGGATAACTTCAGACATGTCTGGAAGTGCTATGAATAGAAAAGATAAACCCTATATGGCTTTTAAAAACAATAGTCTATTTGTAATTCCAAGATATGGTAAAGATTCAGGGAAAGTAATCAGAGTTGCTTCAGCACCTAAAGATGCAGAACTTACGGGTCCTTGGTTTTCTCCAGATGGTAAAACCTTATTTTTAAGCGTTCAACATCCTGGAGAACAAACTAAATATTTAAATAATCCTACTAGTAAATGGCCCTTTGATGAAGATAATATTCCAAAGCCAGCTGTTGTTGCTATTACGGGAGATTTAATTGAAAAAATGAATCAACTACATAAAATAGAAGTATAACTTTTATATTCTTTAAAAATAAAATGAAAAAATTACCCGTCACAGTCTTAAGTGGTTTTCTAGGAGCTGGAAAAACTACATTACTAAACCACATATTACACAATAAAAAAGGTCTCAAAGTAGCTGTAATTGTTAATGATATGAGTGAAGTAAATATTGACGCTCAATTTATTGAAAATGAAAACACACTTTCTAGAACCGAAGAAAAACTAGTTGAAATGTCTAACGGATGTATCTGTTGTACCTTGAGAGAAGATTTGATGGTTGAAGTAGAAAAACTAGCCGCTCAAAACAAATTTGATTATTTATTAATTGAAAGCACCGGTATTAGCGAACCAATTCCTGTAGCACAGACTTTTACTTTTGAAAGTGAAGATGGTAAGATAGATTTAAGTCGTTTTAGTTATATAGATACTATGGTAACTGTGGTGGATGCCTTTAACTTTTTAAAAGATTTCGGTAGTTCCGATTATTTAACAACAAGAGAACTTACCAACATAGAAGGTGATAACAGAACCATTGTAAACCTATTAACAGATCAAATTGAATTTGCCAATGTGATCATTATTAATAAAATTGATTTGATTTCTGAAGATCAATTAGAAGAATTGCGCGCTATTATTCATAAGCTAAACCCTGAAGCGAGTATTATTATAACAGAAAAATCTAAGGTTGTTTTAGAAAGTGTTTTAAACACAGGTTTATTTGATTATGAAAAAGCCGAAGCTTCGGCTGGATGGCTCAAAGAATTAGAAAATGAACATGTACCTGAAACGGAAGAATACGGAATAGGTTCCTTTGTATTTAGAAGTAAAAAACCATTTCATCCAGAACGTTTTTTAAACTATTTAAATCAAAGTTTTCCTCAAAATATTATCAGAAGTAAGGGGCTATTTTGGTTGGCATCAAGATCTAGTCAAGCATTGTTGTGGAGTTCTGCTGGTGGCTCTTGTAAAGCAGATAGTGCTGGTGTTTGGTGGGCATCTATGACTTTTTCTCAACGAATTAATAATGCTTCTTTTAATGAAAATAAAGATCAAATTGAATTAGATTGGGATGCCCTATATGGAGACAGAAAAATAGAATTAGTCTTTATTGGACAGCATTTAGATAAAGAAGGAATTATTGTTCAATTGAATACATGTCTACTTACAGATGAAGAAATTAAGTTGTGGGAAAATAAAGCATTTACACAAAAAGATCAATGGCCAATAGCATTATAAATAGGAGGTTGGTTTCTATAAAATTATGAATGATACAAACAGAAAATCTTACATATCAATATAAAAAAGGAACCGCTATTTTCAGTTTTCCAAATATCACTTTAGAAAAAGGAGAAAATTTACTCATTTTAGGAGCATCGGGTATTGGAAAAACAACACTTTTACATCTTTTGGCGGGTTTATTAAAACCTGTTACTGGAAAAATATACATTAATGAAGTTGCGTTAAATTCTTTAAAAAATAATAAATTAGACACCTTTAGAGGAGAAAACATAGGACTTGTTTTTCAGAAAAAACACGCTATCCAATCTTTAAATGTGTTTGATAATTTAAAAGCACGTCTTTTATTTAGCAATGCGCTTGTAACCGATAAAAAGATCGAAATCGTACTCGCACAATTGGGGTTGTCTGAGTTAAAAAGAAATAAAGTAAGCGAACTTAGTGAAGGGCAATTACAAAGATTAGGAATTGCATTGTCAGTTATACACAATCCACAAGTTATTTTAGCCGATGAACCTACTTCTAGCTTAGATGATAAAAACTGTAAAATTGTTATTAAATTGCTAAAAAATCAAGCGAAACAAACCAATGCTAATTTAATAGTGATTACGCATGACCATAGAATAAAAGCATGCTTCCAAAATTCAATTACATTATGAATATTTGGAATATTAGCCTACAAAATATAAAGTCTAAACCTTTATATACTTTTTTAAGTGTTTTTATAGCATCCTTAAGTATTGCCTTGCTTTTGGGAACGCAACAATTAAAAAGGTCTTTTGAAAATCAAATCGAAAACAATTTAGGGAAGATAGATGTTGTGGTGGGTGCTAAAGGAAGTCCGTTACAACTTGTTTTGGCTTCGGTATTGCATTTAGACAATCCAACAGGGAATATTTCATACAAAGAGGCACTTAAAATCAGTAAAAACCCGCTGATTAAATCTGCCGTACCAATTTCTTATGGTGATAATTATAAAGGGTATCGGATTGTAGGAACCACCCATGAATATCCGACGCTTTATAGTGCTGAGTTGCAAAAAGGACATCGCGTTGAAAATGCTATGGAAGTAATTTTAGGAAATTCTGTAGCTCAAAAATTAAACCTTAAAATAGGGGATACCTTATTAAGTGCCCACGGATTAGTAGAAAATAGTATTGAAGTACATGATCTTTTGTTAACTGTAGTGGGTATTTTAAAACCCACGCAAAAAGTAATAGATCGTTTAATACTTACGAATTTAGAAAGTATTTGGAACTTGCATGATCATGAAGGTCATAACGATATCAAAAGTATTGATGAAAAAGAAATAACATCATTATTAATTCGTTTTAAAAGCCCTAGAGGGCTGTTAACGTTTCCAAGACGTATTAATGAGCGAACGAACATGCAAGCTGCCTTGCCTAAATACGAGTTACATAAATTGTATGAATACACAAGTGTTGGCTTTAAAACTATTTCTTTGATAGCGTATTTAATTCTTGTAATCTCTTGTATTACACTATTTATAAGTCTCTATAAAATGGTAAAAGAACGTGCTTTTGATTTGGCAATTTTACGAACGTATGGAGCGAGTAACTTTCAATTGATAAAAATGGTTTTTTATGAAGGATTCATCGTCGTCTTTTCCTCATTTTTACTCGGATTTTTACTATTAAAAATAGGGCTGCGTTTTGCACTTTATTGTATGAAATCGAACAATCAACAAAACATACTTACAGCGTTGTCTTTTCAAGATGTATTGCAAATAGCAATGCTCATTTTAATAATGGTAATCATATCCGTTTCATGTGCAATTTATCCTATCATAAAAATGGATGTTTCAAAAATTTTAAGCAATGAAAAATAAAGGTATCTATGTGTTTTTTCTATTCGTTTGTTCGTGCAGTTTCAGTCAACAAAATATTACTTGGAAAGACTTGTCAAAAATAAAGTTTACAGATAAATATCTCTTAGAATATGATGATTATTTTATGTATCCTACATTTTCGCCTTCGGTAAAAGCTTTAGAAGGGAAGCAAATAAAAATAAAAGGTTATTTTTTAGATATTATAGCCAAAGAAAATACATACATGCTATCTAAAGGGCCAATGGCATCTTGTTATTTTTGTGGTCAAGGAGGTCCTGAGTCTGCAATAGAACTTGAATTTATAAATAAAGAAAACTTTAAAACAGATGATATTGTCAGTATAACAGGTATCTTAGAACTAAACAAAGATGATATTGAACATTTTAATTACATTTTAAAAGAATGTAAAGGAATATTAGTAAAGTAAAACGCTGGTAATAGTAAATAGAATCAACCTTTAGAAATTTTAAACAATGAAACAATCTTATATATTCCTTTTTTTATTAATAATTAGTTCTTGTCAAAAATTAGAAAAACAGCTTGTTAAGATTACAGCAAAAAACATTGCTATTAATAATACTATAAAAGCCTCTGAAGAAATCGTTCGGGTAATACAACCGTATAAGAGAAAACTTGCTTCTGAAATGCAAGAAGTACTTTGTTATTCTCCGAAAGAAATAGTGAAAAATGACGGAAATATGCAAAGCTCTTTAGGAAACTTAATGGCAGATATGTGTTTTGAAATGGCAAATCCTATTTTTATAGAAAAAACCAAGGCAACGATAGATTTTGTACTATTTAATAATGGAGGAATACGAGCTAGTCTACCTGCTGGTAAAATAACAAAAGAGCATGCTTTTAAATTAATGCCTTTTGACAATGAATTTGTAGTCGTTACGCTTTCAGGCGAAAAAGTTTTAGAATTGGTCGCCTATTTTATAAAAAGCAGAAAGGCACATCCAGTATCTAAAAGCATTCAATTAACAATTGGTAAAAATGATAATCACTTAAAAATAAAAGGTGAAATTTTTGATAAAAATAAATCCTATAACGTATTAACAACCGATTATTTGCAGGGTGGAGGAGACAACATGAATTTCTTTAAAAATCCAAAACAATTGACATTATTAGACTATAAAATGCGAGATGCTATTATAGATTACTTTAGAAAAAAAGACACGTTGCACAGTACCATAGATAACCGCATAATTATGAAGTAATGAAAAGAAGAAATTTTATCAAACAAATAGGCGTAGCTTCTACATTAACGATGGTTGGTGGGCTTACTTTACCTTCATTTAGAGGCAAACAACGTCATATTACCATTTTACATACCAACGACACACATAGCCAAATTGAGCCTTTTAAACCCACTCATCATAGAAATCCTAACCAAGGTGGTGTTGCTAGGCGCGCTACTTTAATTGAACAAATTAGAACCCAAAATAAAAACACTTTATTATTAGATGCTGGAGATATTTTTCAGGGAACCCCTTACTTTAATTATTTTGGAGGTGCACTTGAATTTAAGCTAATGAGCATGTTAAAATACGATGTGGCTACCATAGGAAATCATGATTTTGATAACGCTATTGATGGTTTGTACAAACAATTACCCAATGCTAAATTCGATTTTGTTTCTGCAAATTATAATTTTGAAAATACGGTTTTAGATACCCATGTAAAACCTTATCAAATTATTGTTAAAGATGGTATTAAGATTGGAATATTTGGTTTGGGTATTGAGCTTGACGGTTTGGTTAGTAAAAAAATGTATAAAGAAACTGGGTATTTAGATCCTATAGAAATCACTCAGGATATAACCAATAAACTAAAAAATGAAGAAAAATGTGATTTGATTATTTGTTTATCTCACCTGGGGTATTACTATAAAAATAATCCTGATAAAATATCGGATTTAAATTTAGCAAAAATCACTAAAAACATCGACTTAATTATTGGAGGCCATACCCATACATTTTTACCAAAACCAACTATTGTGAAAAATATTGATGGAAAAAACATATTGGTAAATCAAGTAGGCGCTTATGGAATTAATCTAGGAAGAATCGATTTTTATTTTGATGAACAAAATAATAAAACAGCAAAAGGAACCACTATTTTAGTTTGATGTCAACTATTTAATTTTCAAAATTCAATTTTATTCGAAGGTTTCGTTAATAATTAATTGGAAAAATTAGGAGCTATGTTTTAGCACTAATTTTTTTTATTAAATGAATGATACAGGAAACCAAATCATTATAAATAAGATGATTATTGGTGTAAAAAACAGGTTACATATGTCTAAAACATAAAAAACATGGAGGCTATTATTACGATTGTTGGTTTTTTAGGAGCAGGTAAAACTACAGTACTAAAATATTTATTGGAGCGGTACTCTAATGAAGGTTGGCGTCCATTTGTTATTCTTAATGACTATGAAAACGCAACTATGGATGCCCAACAATTAACAAATAAAATTGGATTAAATAGTATCAAACCTTTGAGCGGCAGTTGTATTTGTTGTAGCGGAATCGTGGAACTTAGAAATACGGTAAATAGAATTCCTGAAAGAAAAGATGGTATTACGTTCATTGAAGCTAACGGAACATCTGATGCGTGTTCGTTAATGGAATTTTTGGGAGTGGGGCTTCATAAACGGTTTTTACCCCCAATTCAAATTTCGGTGGTTGATGTTAAAAACTGGCAACAACGAGGCGAATATAATGAGCTTGAAGCCAATCAAATTCAGGTTTCTTCGTTATTGGTTTTAACACATCTCGAAAACGTACATCCAAATCGAAAAGCGCAAGTTATTCATGAATTAAAAAAACTGAATCCAGTTGCAAAAGTGTTAAATATGGATCGTTTGGATGTTTTATTGCTTCCAGAATTAGTACCCTCTAAAAATATAGCTCAAAAGTTCGATCATCAAAAAGCACATTGGGCCTCATGCTCAGTTGATTTACCAGACTTAGTAAATACAGCATGTATTGATGCTATTTGTGCTGCCTTGCCTAAAAGTATTCTGAGAGTAAAAGGTTGTACTAAAATTCAGGGAGATATCAATTTTACTTATTTTGAACGTATCCCAAGCGGAGAAGTACATATAAGACCTTTCAATGGAACCCCAATAACAGGAGCAAAACTACTCAGTATTGGTCCTGGTAGCACTCCTGCATTACTTAAAAATGCAATTAAGGGAGCATTACTTCATTGTTCATTAAATAATTAACAAAAGGTATATAGTTACACCTTTTGTTCAACGTTATGAGTATTTCCCTAGGTAAAAAAAATGGATATAAAAACTAATGCAACTGAGTTGCGTTTAATAAAAATATCTTACTTTTGTCCTTCAAAAAATAAAAGATATGAATAGCCTGCAGTTCCATTAAAAATATATTTGATTCGCGTTTTACCTAATGCGACGCGGACTGTAGCCTTTCATGCTCATTTAGCACTAAAAACAGCCCGTCTTATAAGATATAAAGTCAAGCAATACAAAACCAAAACAATTTTCGAATGCCATTCAAAACGAAACACCACTTTCTAATAGTACTCTTTTTATTCCTTGGGGCATCATTGCTTATGGCTCAAAAAGAAACATGTGGGTATTCTCTTAGTGGAAAAGTATTAGATGCCAATACAGGAGGGCCTATTTTCAATGCTGTTATTAAAGTTAAGGGCATCGGAAAATACACCACCACCAATGCTGAAGGTGCTTTTAAAATCGATAATCTATGTACAAAAAATAATACGCTTATTATTTCATGCTTGGGTTATACTAATTCGACAAAAGACCATGAACACGATTCAGCCATACATTTTTATTTAACCCAACAGGTTACAGGATTAAATGAAGTAATCATTCAAGCGAAACGAAGAAAAGAGAAAGGGACTGCAACAATTTCACAAGTTACAATTGGAAAGACAGAAATTACCAGCAATCCAACCCAATCATTGGCGGCAGTCCTGTCACAGGAGCAGGGCGTAACCTTTATATCTGCCGGTACCAATGTGCAATTACCTGTTATTCATGGTTTGTATGGGAATCGAATCTTGGTATTGAATAATGGTCTAAAACATGGCTTTCAAAATTGGGGTGCCGATCATGCTCCAGAAATAGACATTGCTTCGGCAAGCAGCATCACTGTGATTAAGGGTGCCGCTGGCGTTCGATACGGCCCTGAAGCTTTGGGAGGTGCCATTATTATTGAGCCCAATCCTTTACTTTTAAACAATGCATTGTATGCAGCATTAAGCACTGGCTACCAAACCAATGGGAAAGGCTACAATACCAATTTTGAAATTGGAAATGGAACTGAAAAATGGAGCTATTTTGCAAATGGAAATTATACCAGAATTGGTGATCGCAACACACCAGATTATAATTTAACTAATTCTGGAAAAGAAGAAAAAGCGTTTAGTTTTGGCGTTTTACATCACTCTAGATCAATGGGATTTTAAGGTGAACTATAGCTTTGTTGACCAGAACCTAGCACTTTTACGTGCCTCTATTGCCAATAGTCCAGATTCGTTTATTCGTGCCATTAATTCAAATGAACCTATTATTATTAATCCTTTTTCCTATGCTATTAATCAACCTAGCCAAACAACACAACACCATTTAGCGAAGGCGGAAATCAATTGGTGGTATACACAAGGGGCAAAGCTTACCCTAATTGGTGGTGTGCAATTGAACAAAAGAGATGAATTTGATGTACGTAGAAATGCCGAGCTACCTATTATTAATCTCGATTTGCTTACCTATGATTATCAATTGGAATGGAAACACCCTAAATGGTATGGATTAAATGGTTTGCTAGGCGCTCAATATTTTAGTCAAAATAACGACAATAACCCAGGTACCCAGACCACTCCATATATACCCAACTACAATACGGATAGGGTTAGTGCTTTTGCGGTTGAAAGCTTCACATTTGGAAAAAATATGATAGAAGCGGGCTTGCGGTTTGATTTAGAAACCAATGATGTACGCGGTAGAGAAATCAATCAAGATATTTTTAGAGACCACTATACCTTTACCAATTTTACTGGATCATTGGGCTACGTTCGGCAACTTTCTGAAAACAGCACTTTTAGAACAAATATAGGAACTGCATGGCGCACGCCTAATATGGAAGAACTGTTCAGTTTTGGACAGCATGGCTTTAAAACAACCTTTGGCCTGCTAAGATTCACAGACACCAATGGCAAACTGAGCACAGATGAAGTGATTCCTTTAAACCAAAGTACTGTGCATCCAGAACGAGGCTATAAATTCATCAATGAATTTCAGACCCATAAAAATGGAAATAGTCATAACCTAACAGTGTATTCACATTTTATAGAAAATTATGTTTTTGATAGACCTATTGGAGTTTTCGGAACAATACGGGGCCCAATGCCTGCCTTTATTTTCGATCAAGTAGATGCACTTTTCTTTGGCGCAGATTACAGTTGGAAAAAAAAATGGACCGATAAAATTTCGAGTGTTTTTGGCGCAAGCTATTTATGGTCTAGAAATGTAGGTGATCATAGCTCCCTTAATTAACCAACCACCCATTTCTACGAATGTTAAACTGAAATGGGACCAAGGTAAGATAGGGGTATTTGATGCCTCTAGATGGGCTATTCGTCCTAGTTATACATTTCGACAATTTCAAGCACCACGAACAATTACACCCGAAAGTTTGGTAGATAAATCTGTGGAACTTACAACGGACTCTGAAATATTTGACTTTGCAGCCGCAACTGATGGCTACTTTCTATTGGACTTATCATGGACCTTTAAAAGGAAAAACCTTAGTGGAGGTATTACCGTTCAAAACCTATTAAATACCGGTTATCGAGACTACCTCAACCAAATGCGCTATTTCGCCGATGAATCTGGTAGAAATTTACTTTTTACACTGAAATATACACTTAAAACAAATGCTAAAAATGAATAGAAAAAACTTACCAAGGTATAAGTCTATGCCTAGCAGAGGACCTTAAATTTTAAAGATTTATCTAGATAGTACCATTCAATAAAAATAAAACAATTAAAAAAAAAGATGAAAACAATAAATCCATTTAAAAATTTACAATTATTAGCAATTTTATTTTCAGTTATTACAATTATTGGTTGTAGTAATGATGATGATGTTGCACCGGAAGAAGAAAACGAAGTAGAAGTATTTACAGATGTTACCCTTGTTTTTACGAATACAGCTGATGTAAATGATGTGGTAACTGCTTCCGCTCAAGACCCGGACGGAACAGGTATACAAGAATTACAGATCTTAGATGCTATTACACTTGCTGCCGATACCGAATATACATTAACCTATGAAATTCTAAATGCCCTAGATCCAGCAGATATTGAAGATATTGGTAGCGAAATTCTTGAGGAAGACAATGAGCACCAGTTCTTCTTTAGTTTCACAGAAAATGTCTTTGCCAATCCTACCGGAAACGGGAATATAGATGCAGCTGCAGATCCAATAAATTACAACGATGCGGATGAAAATGGGAACCCTGTTGGTTTGTCTAGCACTTGGACAACTTCTAGTACAGCATCTTCTGGAGCATCATTTACCGTTAGGCTACAGCACCAGCCAGATGTAAAAACAGCTACGTCTGGTTCTAATGATGGTGATACTGATTTTGCGTTGACCTTTGCCTTGAATATTGAATAATAAATTTTTATATGTAATCTCCCAGCATGTTCCTTGTGAACTAAGTTGGGAGATTTTTTATGTCATAGCTGCACAGCATGGCTTGTTCTGGCAAATAGTACCCAAATACGATATTCTGTTCGATTGCTATAAAATGTACTATAATTTATATTATGTTAAATAGGTTTTTTCATAATGTCTAAGACTAAATAACTTTATCTACTCGCTACGTTTATTTAATTGCTTCTATTCCCCTTGTTTTGGTTCTAATTCTAATTGCATCTTCCACGGCATATATAAATATCTTACCGTCACCTACTAAATTTTCTGAGGCATTTTCTAAAATAACATCAATAGCAGTTTCAAGATTATCATCACTAACAACACAAATAATCATAATTCTAGTTTGTAGAATCATAGATTGTTCTGTGCCACGATAACGCTCTGTATATGTTTTCTGTAATCCGCTTCCTTTTACGGGAATTATTGTATTACATGGTATGCCAGCTGATTTTAAACCTGCTTGTACATCCTTTAGTTTTGATGGCCTTATAATTGCTTCTATTTTTTTCATGATTTTAAATTTAGTTACTTATAATTATTCAAAAGTAGAATATGCTTCCACTCCAAAAGAAACGGCATCTATACCTGCAGACTCTTCTACCTTAGAAATTCTAATGCCCACCGTTTTTTGCATGATTTTCATCAATATAAAAGTGAATACAAAACCAAAAGCACCAATTACAAGAACCCCTAATGCTTGTGTAGCTAACATTGCTGTACCTCCACCAAAAAACAAACCACCATCCGTAGCGAATAACCCCACAGCTATAGCACCAAAGAAACCATTAACACCATGCACCGCAATTGCACCAACAGGATCATCAATTTTTAATTTATCAATATACAATACGGCAATATCTACCAAAACACCTGCAATTAAACCAATAATTATAGCAGCATTTGGCCCCACTACATTGCACCCTGCAGTAATGGCAACTAAACCAGCTAAAACTCCATTAATTGTCATGGTAATATCTATTTGACCGTATCTAAAATAGGTATAAAACATGGTCGAAATTCCTCCTGCTGCAGAGGCTAAAAATGTATTTGTAGCCACAGTACCTATTAATTCCCAATTACCAACTGCACCCAAGGTAGAACCAGGATTAAAACCAAACCAACCAAACCATAAAATAAAAGCACCAATTGCTGCTAATGGTAAATTATGACCAGGAATTGCATTTACTTCTCCATTTTTTCGATATTTTCCTATTCTTGGCCCTAAAACAATGGCTGCTGCCGAGCGCAGAAAATCCACCCATGGCATGCACTGCTGCAGAACCAGCAAAATCGTTAAAACCTCTTAAAGCTAACCATCCATTAGGATTCCATACCCAATTTGCAACTAATGGATACATTACTGCACAGAAAATAAAAACATAAATTGCATAACTCCAAATTTTCATTCGCTCTGCTACTGCTCCAGATACAATAGAAATGGCTGCAATTGCAAAACCTAATTGTATGAACCAGAATAGTTTATTAGAGACCGTTAAGCCTAAACCTAAATCTTTAGTGGTTATTCCTGTATCAAATGCAAACCAACCGTTAGAATTTCCATAAGCAATTCCAAAACCTATTATATAAAAAGCAATTCCTCCAAAAGTAACATCTATAATAACCTTTGCAATAATACTCATGGCATTTTTAGATCTTACAAAACCAGCCTCTAATAATGCAAATCCACCTTCCATAAAAAAGATAATTGCACCGCAAATAGCTACCCAAATAGTGTCTATTGCGTTTATTAATTGGGGTTGTTCTACTGTAATTGTTGATAGTGCACTCATAAAATTATTATCTATAATTATTAAAAAAAATAAAGATACAACCATTGTTCTCTTAAAATATTAGAGATAAAATAAAAATAGGCTTATAAAATATGATACTTATAAAAATTTAGCACAATTAAAGTATATTAAGTAATATGTAGATTTTAACGATTATTAAGTGCAAAAAATTATTACAAATAACATTTTTATAAAGAATGTATAATACCAATAGATATTATACCTAAATAACTACTTTTGTCCGATGAAAATTAGGCAAAAATCTGAGTTCGAATTTATTGTTATTATGGCGGCTTTAATGTCTCTAGTGTCTTTAGCAATAGATGCCTTGCTCCCAGCCATGACAAATATTGGCGATACGATAGGTATTACCGATGCTACAAATAATCAGCTATTAATTACGATGATCTTTTCTAGGATTAGGATTTGGGCAATTAATTTCTGGACCATTATCTGATAGTTATGGAAGAAAACCAATTATTTACATCGGTTTTATTGTTTTTGCTTTTGCTAGTTTAATATGTGTTTTTTCTACTAGTTTAGAAATGATGATTGTTGGAAGAATTGTACAGGGAATTGGTCTTTCTGCTCCAAGAACCATTAGTATTGCAATGATTAGAGACCGTTTTAGTGGTAATTACATGGCAAAAGTAATGTCTTTTGTTGTTGCTATTTTTATATTAGTACCGGTTGTAGCTCCCGCATTAGGTAAGATAATGTTAGATCTATATGGATGGCAATCTATATTTTACAGTCAGTTATTATTTGGTTTAGCCGTAATGCTTTGGCTCTGGAAAAGACAACCAGAAACATTAAAGAAAGAAAACAAAAGAGATTTTAAATTATCGCTACTAATTGCAGGGTTAAAGGAATTTATAAAACATAAAAATGCAGTAATTTTTACATTTTTTTCTGGATGTATTACCGGTTCTTTTATGGTGTATTTAAGTGCAAGTCAATTAATATTTGAGCAGCAATACAATTTAAAAGATGAGTTTCCTTTCATTTTTGCAGGTATCGCTCTTTTTATTGGTATTGCTACTTTTTTAAATGGAACCTTTGTAGTAAGATTAGGCATGTTTAAATTAGTAAGTATTTTTACCATCATTTTTACATTAATTCCTTTTGTTTATATAGTTCTTTATTCGGGTGAAACCAACCCAAGTATTTATGTTTTAGTCACATTTTTTGGGTTACAATTTTTTGCAGTTGCCTTTTTATTTGGAAATACTAGAGCTTTAGCGATGGAACCAATAGGACATATTGCTGGAATTGGTGCAGCAATTAATGGTTTTGTATCTACAATTATGGCCGTACCAATAGCAACATTAATCGGTAGTTTTATAAATACCACCGCTTTACCTCTATTTATTGGTTTTTTTGTTTGTGGCGTTATTGCTTTATTGTTAATTCAATATTTAAATTTTTCTAACAAAAAAAAAGTATCCTAAAGAATATTTTATAAGATTGTATAATGAATTTAGATATTATTTTTGAAGACCAATTTATTATTTGTGTAAACAAACCAAATAATATGGTAGTGCATCATGCTTATCATTCTAGAAATGTTGCAGATGAAACGTCTCTTCTACAGCTAATACAAGCAGAAAAAGGAATAAAAGTTTATCCTATTCATCGATTAGATAGAAAAACTTCGGGCATTATTTTATTGGCAAAAGAGACTATACATGTTTCTAAATTTCAAGAATTATTTACAAACAACGAAATAGAAAAGACGTATTATGGAGTTGTAAGAGGTTTTTCACCAGAAACTAAAATCATAGATTCTCCGGTAAAAGGGCGTGATGCAAGTATACATAAAGATGCTTTAACCTATTTAAAAACATTGGAACAGATTGTTTTAGAGATCCCTGTAAAACCCTATGATTGTTCTCGTTACAGCTTGGTGGAATTGAAACCTAAAACTGGGAGAATGCACCAATTAAGAGTGCATACTAGTAAAATTAGTCACCCTTTAATTGGAGATATCAAATACGGGGACAAAAATCACGACCTCATGTTTGATGAAAATTTTGGCTGGAAAAACATGTTTTTACATGCTGGTCATTTAAAGTTTAAACATCCGTTTTCTGAGGAAGTTTTAATTTTAAAAGCAAATTTCCCAAAAGATTGGATTTCCTTATTTGAGGAGTTTACCTGGACTAATCCTAATATCTAATCTGCCAAATAAAGATGCACAATCAATTAAAGTAAACTTCTATTACACCCCTAAATAAACTTCACTTTTTTTATTGATCAATAGAAGTCGAATGAAATCCAATTAATTCAGCATCTTCAAAATTGGGTGATATTTCAATAGGATTGCAGCAAACTTCACAATCTTCTATATAAGTTTGCGCTCTTATACTACTATCTAAAATCATAGAAATTTCTTCCCAACAATGCGGACATTGAAAAAAATGTTCCTGCTCCATTATTATGCCTTTACTTTTAAAACTAGTTTTCCGTTCTTTTTACCAGAGAAAAGTCTGTTATACGTTTCTTGAAAGTTTTCTATTCCTTCATAAATATCTTCTCTAGATTTTAGTTTTCCCTCCTTCATCCAAATTCCCATTTGTTTTGCAGCCGTTCCAAATTCTTTTGTATAATCCATAACAACCATTCCTTGCATTGAAGAACGTGTTACTAATAAAGATAAATAATTACTGGGTCCGTTTATTTTATGTTTGTTATTGTATTGAGAAATAGCTCCACAAATAACAACTTTTGCATGCATTCTTAACTTACTTAAAGCAGCGTCTAAAATTACACCACCAACATTGTCAAAAAACACATCTATTCCTTTAGGACATTTCTTTTTTAAGGCAGAATAAATATTTTCGTTCTTATAATCAATTGCTTCATCAAAACCCAATTCGTTTTTAAGATAATCACATTTCTCTTGTCCACCAGCAATACCAATAACGGTACAACCTTTTAACTTGGCTATTTGTCCTACAACAGAACCAACAGCTCCAGCTGCGCCAGAAACTAAAACAATATCCCCTTCTTTTATTTTACCAACTTCTAAGATTCCGAAATAAGCCGTCATTCCCGGCATACCTAGTGTTCCTAAATACATTGGCATTGGTGCTAATGTATCATCAACTTTATACCACGCATCTCCATTAGATAATGAATATTGTTGCACACCACCCCAACTAGTAACACAATCTCCAATTTCGAACTTAGGATTGTTGTTGTTTTTAATAACTTTTCCTATTGCTCCAGCGCGCATTACATGACCTAATTCAATTGGAGGGATATACGATTTGGTATCATTCATCCAACCGCGCATTGCAGGATCTAAAGAAACATAATGATGCTCAATTAAGATTTCTCCTTCTTCTAGTTCTGGAATCGTTGCTGTTTCAATAGCCCAAGTATTTTCATCTGGAAAACCTTTTGGTCTATTTTTTAAAATGATTTGTTTATTTTTCATAATATTAATAATTGTTTTTAAAAATAAGAATATTTAATAATTAATACCTCCTTTTATTTGTTTTTTTGAAATTATTAACTATTTCTTACTGTTTTATATTTTTAAAATTATTTACGAAAATTAAACCAAATTATATCTTCAATAAATTTCACTTTTTATAGGAATTAAAAGAAGTATTATCAAGATATTAAAAATAGGTTTTGGATAGAAATTATGATTAGTGCACTACAGACTGTTTGCATTAGATAATTCAGAATTAAATAGAATATAGGTATCATAAACATAAAACATAAAAAAAACCTTATCATTTTCATGAGAAGGTTTTTTTTATGTTTACTCTATGTTTTTATTCTATAATTCTTTAAAAATTGCATGCATCATTCTCTTTTTATCATTGATACTTTCTTCTAAAGCAATCATCGTTTCTGTTCTATTTACCCCAGGAATATCATCTATTTCATAAATAATGTCTTTTGCATCGTTTGTACCTTTTGCTCTAACTTTACAAAAAATATTATATTTTCCAGCAGTTACATAAGCTACAGTAACATTGGGTATTTTTCTTAAATTTTCTATAACACTCTGGGTCATAGATGTTTTTTCTAGATAAACCCCTACATGTGCTATAAAAGAATAGCCCATCTTTTCATAGTTTAACGAAAGTGTAGACCCTTGAATAATACCTTCATCTTCCATTTTTTTTACACGAACATGAATTGTACCTGCAGACACTAAAAGCTGCTTTGCAATATCCGTAAATGGGGTTCTTGCATTCTCAATTAAGATGTCTAAAATTTGATGGTCGATTTCGTCTAAGATAAATTTTTTCATAGTTTGTATAATATTCAATTAATTATGCAAATCTATGATTTTAATTTAACAAAGTATGGTTAAAAATGAATTAAATTCAAAGAATTTAGCTTTCGAAAACGATTTCGAGATGTCCAAATTTACCTTTTAGCGAAGTTTCTTCAATTTTCACTAATTTTGAAACTAATTTGTTTTCAATAATTTCATCTCTAAATTGATACCCAAGATCATTTTTAGAGTCTGGATATCTATGAATTACATCATAAAAAACTTTGTCGTTATTGGGTATTTTAAAATACGCTTTGTATGAAGTAAAATTGTCTGTTTTGGCTATGTAATATAATCCTTGAAGAATAGCGAAAAAAGTAAATTTTCTAGAAACTTCTCTTATGTAATCATCTGGATAATGACCCGACTCTATTAAAATAGTATTAAAACCTAATTTTTGAAAATTATCTCCTGTTGCCGTTGGATAAAAAGCATCAGTATACCTACCAACATGATTTGGTATTACTTCTTGCAACATGGTATTCATGGCAACAATAACATTCATGGTTTCTTTTCTCCCTTTTGTTAAAGCTCTTGTTTCTTCTTCTGAGGGTGCTAAGAATGATATGGTAGCAGGATTTTTAGTGTTTTCTACATTAAAAATAGTTCTTTGATCATGCAGGTTAAAGCAAAACTGCGGATTGAACTCTTCTAATAAAGCGCGTAAAAGTTTACTTTCTTTTGCTTTTCTATCTATTGCATCTCTATTTAAATCGATGTTGTTCCCATTAACCCTTGTATATACTTCTGCACCATCAGGGTTTAACATGGGTACAAAAAGAAGTGTACAAGACTCTAAAATTGTATTTATTTCAGATTGCTTAGAAAGCAGCAAACAATTAAAGAGATCAAACAGTGCTTTTGTTCCAGTACTCTCGTTTCCGTGCATTTGAGACCATAATAGTAGTTTCTTTTCTCCAGAACCAATTTTTAAGGTATATATAGGTGTTCCTTTTTCTGAAGTTCCTAACTCAGATATTTGAAAAGCATCTTCATATTTTTTAAATAAATCTTTAATGTCTTTAAAACGGATCCATTTTCCTAAAAGAGAAGTTTCTTTTTCTTTATTGTAAATAGTCTCTAAAAAATCAATTGCTAATAAATTCATAATTGGTTGCTGTGTAATCTGCTGTAAAAATAATAGAATCACATTTGTAATCAAACTAAAATGTTACAAATGTAAATATCACGAATATTACATTTGTAAACAATAGAAATTGTAAAATTATATTACAGTTGTAAACATAAATTAAATTTTTATAATCTTTGCTAAATAAATAATTCTATTGCATAAGTAAATACTATATTATAAGTAAAATACTGTAATTGTATTAATTAAGAAATTATATAAAGTTATACTTTAACTAATTATTCGGATAAATAAATTTAATTAAGATTTAATAGCTTGATTAAAATGATAAGTTTTACATTTGTAACACCTTAACATGTTACAATGATAAACAGTAAAGATTTTACAGACAGATTAAAAAAAATGATGGAACACTATCAAATTTCGGCATCTATGTTCGCAGATAAGGTAGGTGTTCAGCGTTCTAGTATCTCTCATATACTTTCTGGAAGAAACAAACCAAGCTTAGATTTTGTTCTAAAAGTGACTGCAGAATTTAAAGATGTTGATATTAAATGGTTATTGAATGGAATTGGAGTTTTTCCTATTGCTGAAGTTTCAGCGGAAAATAGCATAACCCCTACTCCTTCTATATTCGATTTAGAAAATAATTCACATATAAAAAAAATACAACGCATTGTTGTTTTTTATGCAGATGGCACTTTTGATGAATATCAGAAGTAAGAATTAAAAGAGGCCTTCAGAGCAAAGCAGGCTTTTTAACTTGATATTTTTTACTTTAAGCTTTTTGAAGTGTTTTTTGTTTTAAGAATCCTTCTACTAAATTATGTACCTGTGTTGTATGTGGTACTTTAAAGTTAAAATACTGTTCTAAAGGAATTTCAAACCCTTTATAATTTAAGTAATTATTTAAAGCAGTATTTAGGCCTTCGCTATACAAGTGGTGCTCTGCTCCTGTTGGGTCTTCATGATACAGATCATTTTCGGCAAAACCTTCAAACTTCGGACCTGTAATATTAATTTCAAATTCATCTGGATTTTTACCCACTGGACTATGGCTTGTGCAGGCAAATTGATGCCAAAAAGCAGATTGAATACAATTACTTTGAAACAACTGACGCACAACTTCCAAAGAATCGATGGTTTCTTGCGCTGTTTCCGTAGGAAAACCAAACATCAAATACGCATGAACCATAATATTTTCATTAGAAAAAGCTTTGGTTACTCTTGCTACTTGTGCAATGTCTACTCCTTTTTTCATCTTTTCCAATAATCTATCAGAAGCAACTTCTAAACCTCCAGTTACTGCAATACAGCCAGATTTAGATAATAAAGCACAAAGTTCTGGAGTAAATGTTTTTTCAAAACGAATGTTCGTCCACCAAGTAATATAAACCTTCCTTTCAATTAAGGTATTCGCCAAAGCTCTAAGCATTTTTGGGGGAGCGGCTTCATCCACAAAATGAAAACCAGTAATATCCGTTTCTGATATTATCTTTTCAATTTTATTTACCAAATCATCTGCTGTTGTATTTTGGTAATTCCCTATGTAATCCAGGGTAACGTCACAAAAAGAACATTGTTTCCAATAGCAACCGTGAGAAATAGTTAATTTATTCCATTTTCCATCAGACCACATTCTATGCATGGGATTCATAACATCTAAAAAAGATAAATATTTATCTGTTGGCAATCCTATATAACTAGGAGCTGGTAAATTTCTGTGATGAAATATGGTGTTTGGTATTTTATTAGCATACACCACAGTATTATCTCTGCAGATATAAGTTCTTTCTAAAGCATCCTCTCCCAATTTTCCATCTAAGAAAATCTCGTTATTTTTAATAACGGACCTTCACCATCATCTAAAGTTATGAAATCTATAAAATTGAAAATTCTAGGATCTGACAGACGTCTTAGTTCAGTGTTGCAATAACCACCGCCCATTGCTATCTTTAATTTTGGGTTTTTTCCTTTATAAATTGAGCACATCTTAAAGCCGAAAATAAATTCCCTGGAAAAGGAACAGTGAAACATATTAAATCATAGGTATCTTTTTGCAATTGTTCCGCTAACAAATACAACATTTCATCTTCTATTAACGTAGTCTCATATTGAAGATACGTATCAATAGTGTCAAAACTAGAGGCTGCTCTTGCCAATTGCTCTGCATAGCGAGTAAAAGAGAAAAACTCATCTACATTAGCGTTTATAAAATCTCCCAGCTCTTCTACAAAAAGTGTTGCAATATGTTTTGCCTTGTCTAAAATACCTAACTTTCCAAATTCGGTTGTTAAGTCTTTATCTAATTTTATGCGCCTATGGCCATGTGGTAAATAATCTTTATGCACAATTTGATACGCTGCTGTAACTTCTTGCACTCTCAAATAATTCATTACAGAATCTACCTTATTTATATATTCTTCTTTTTGACTATAAACTAAAGGCAAATCTTTATTACCAAGCATGTCTGCTTGCTTGAAAATAGCATCTATAAATTCTTTAGTAAACACAGCCGAAAACAGTGCTATACTTAAATCCATTTGCGTTGCTTTTACATCTTTAGAATCTAAAAAACCTTTGATGTATGCCGTTGCTGGGTATGCTGTATTTAACTGTGTAAAAGGTGGAGTTATTAAAAGTGTATTTACAGACATAAAATAAATAAAGTGCAAAGATACTATCTGATTAACGAATAGTACTTAAAATTGTAATTGCTTTTTATAGTTAGTCTTGAAGTATAGGATTTACAAAAAAAAAGTACTTCTTAAAACGATCTTTATGTATTAATTGAAGCTTCTGTCACTAAAATGATATCCTAAGAAGCATTGCCACTAGTTTCTGTAAAATAAACTTATAATAAGCCCATCATTGCCTCTTTCACAATAGCAATATTTCTTTCTTTATTAGAATTTGCACTTTTTTGTTGTGCCTTAATAATGGTTCTCATTAAGTTAATAGCCACTTTATCGAAACTAAACTTTTTATACTGATTCCCTTTTACAACCATATCCTCTACTAAGTTCTGAATTGCTTGCATATTATTACTTTTAGAAATCCTTGAAAAAGCTTTTTCATACAATATTTTTGTTGCTCCTGCCCCCGATAAATACATTCCAGAAACTACACTTTTTGCAATAAAAGGCAATTCTGTATCATCATTAGACTCTATAAAAATCTTAGTTAATGGTGTTGTTAATATTTCTCGCACCTCATCTGGTAGTGCTTTAGATTTTTTTATAGCCATACCTTTATCCACATAATACATGGCTACTAAAGACTTTCCTACTACTGCGTAAGACTTACTATTTAAGCCCTTAATAAATATTTGTTTTAGCTCTGGATCTATTAATTTCCCTAAGGTCTCAATTGCAGCAGCTTGTACCAATGTTTTTTTATCAAATTTTGCTATTTGCATAATTTTATTAATAGACATCTTTCTTTGAAAACTTATTAATTAAATCGATATTTTCAAGTGCTAAAACTCTTATTTTATATGAAGAATCATCTAAAGCATTTACAACTGCAGTAAAGGCATTTTTATCATCTTGTTTTTTTATAACCTCTAATAACGCTTCCTTTTTATGTGTATAATATTGAGCATTTTTTAGTTGAAAAATATACTCGCTTAATACCTTGTTTTCATTTAACTCACATAATAATACACCATCTGAATTTACTTGAATTAAAGTAGGTTGTATTTTAAAATCGAAGGTAAAAGAAGCATCGTTATTTTCTATAAAAATGGTTTCTCTTCTAATCTTATTTCCCTCAAAAATATCTAAGGTTAAAGGGAATTGAAAATTTTGTGCTTGTAATTGTTGAATGTTTACGGTTACTGTTTTTCTTAATTTATTGTAATCATAAGAAACATCAATTTTGGGATGGTTTGCTCCAAAATACCACTGATTAAAAAACCAATTTAAATCTTTACCTGTCACTTTCTCAAAAACTAAACGCAATTGATGCGCCTCTGCTGCCTTGTATTTATATTCGTTTAAATAGGTTTTAAGGCTTTCGAAAAAAGCTTCATCTCCTACATAATTCCGCAACATATGTAAAATAGCGCCTCCCTTGTTATAGCTTACCAAATCGAACATATCTTCTTTATCTAAATACTCAAAACGAACCAGTTTTTTATCTGCTTCCTGTCCTTCTAAATAAAGTTTCACATTTTCATGCATGTGCATTTCTGCCGCTTCTTTTCCGTATTTATATTCTTGCCATAAATATTCGCTATAATTTGCAAAAGACTCATTTAAAGTTAAGTTAGACCAGCTTTCTGAAGTAACTAAATTTCCAAACCAATGATGAAAAAGTTCGTGTGCTATGGTGTTTTCATGCGTATTAGCATCTATTAACTGACCGTCAGTTTGGTATGCTTGTTCGCCATGAACCACTGCTGTTGTGTTTTCCATAGCGCCAGAAACGTAATCTCTCACTACTATCTGACTATATTTATTCCAAGGAAATGCTACGCCTAATTTGTTTGAAAAAAATTCCATCATTTCTGGAGTATTACCAAAGATACCTTTAGCATACTTCGCATATTCTTTTTCTACATAATAATTTACTGCAATATCCTTATAGCTATCTTTTACAACCTCAAACGCTCCAACACCAAGAAAAACGAGATAAGGTGCATGTTTTTGATCCATTTTCCAATAATCTGTTCTGTTTTCTTTTTCTTTAGTCTGACTAATTAATTCGCCATTAGAAAGTGTTACGTATTTATTAGGAACGGTAATATAGATTTCTTGTGTTGTCTTTTGATTGGGTGCATCTAAGGTAGGAAACCAGCAGCTACTGCCTTCGGTTTCACCTTGTGTCCAAATTTGTGTAGGTTTATTTTTGTCTGCACCATCTGCATTTATAAAATACAATCCTTTTGCAGATGTAATCGCATTACTGCCTTTTTCTTTCACTTTTTCAGGTCTTGCGGTGTATTTAATGTAAATAGTAAATTTTTCTTCTTTGGTGTATTTCCTTGGTAACTTAACAGTTATTTTATAATCGTCATAGTCATATAGTAGGGCTGTTCCTTTTAAAGAAATTTCATGAATTAACATGGCTTTTGCGTCTAAAACAAAGGTATTTGTTGCATAAAAATGAGGTTTTGCAGTAACCCAAGCTTCTCCGTTTAATTGCTTTGCTTCAAAATTAAAATCAACTTTTAACTTGGTATGAATTAAAGTGTGTGTTTTTTCTCTTTCTGCTTGATATATTGAATTATTTTGAGCAAAATTAATGGATGTAACTGCTACAAAAATAAATAAAAACCAATTTTTAAGTTTCATAAATACTATTTTCTTCTATCCTTCAAAAATACTAATTAAGAAGATACAATAAGTTAATGAGCAGTTAAAATCAAAAAATATACTTAAATAGACTGATGAAGTCCCAATTTTAAAAGAAATTGGAGCTTCATAATAGTTGAAACGTTTACTATTATTTAGTAAACATTTTTGAAAATTGTTTTAATGCGGGATTCTCTTCGTTAAAATCCGTGCTACTTAAAGTTTCAATAATTTTTAAGGGATTCATCTTTTTACCTAATAATCGAGCAACACCTACTCCAGTATTTTTACTATAGCCAAAAGCAATTACTTCATCTATATTTTCTGTGTCTCCAGAATAATACATGTTTACATTCATTCCTTTTACTTTCATAGACATTAAACTTTTATAAGCTTCATTTCCTTTAAAAATAGCGTTAAGTTTTTCTTTTTCTATCTCATAATCCGCAGTATTATCAGCTGTTTTAGGTAAGAATACAATATTTATTTTTTTGATACTTTTTATAGATCTCTTTATATCTTCTGATACATCCGTTTTAGCAGAAAGTATTGAACTTACTGGTAAATCTCCGGTATAAAAGCCTTCTTTACCGCTAGTATCTACTAAATAACTTTGCAAAGATTTTTCATTTTTACAAGAACATGTAAATAGTATTAATAAAAGTATAGAAGATAATACTGTTGTTGTTTTCATTGGTATTATTTTACAGGAAAAGCAGCGTTTAATAGCAACAACTTTTCAATATGTTTATAGATTAATTTTGTGTAAACGTATCTGCTAAATCAGACATTTTAGTAATATCTATAACACCTGTTAAAGACATAATCATAGATTTAGAGATTCCTTTTGACTGCTTATCAATCCCTTTTATAAACATTAAAACTTCACTTACGTATTCTTTGTTTTTTGTAGCTTTTACATAGATTTTTATTCTAGAATCATCTTCTTTAATGCGCATTAGCTCTGTTAAATTGTGTTTTTTAATAGCTGTATTTGTCATTATTTCCATTTTATCGGCAATAAAACTGTCATCTGTAGAAAACATTTTAAAGCTCTTCAAATCATTAATCATAGCAAAGATTTGCATTGCCTTATTGTCTTTCATTTTATCAGGATTAAATTTTGATAAAAGCTCAAACATATCTTTGTTTACAACCACCATATCTACACCGTCCATATCCTCCAAAGTATCGAATAAAGATTGTGCACTTGTTACCATCGACGCAACTGTTAATACTATTAATAGAATTATTTTTCTCATAATCTTACTATTTACTTGGTTTTATTAGTTTTTTAATTGGTTTATTTTAATATTTTATTTATTGTGTTTTCATATGTATATAAAACAGCTACAGCTTGTTCTCCTTTTTTTAAGTTTGAAGATAATAAAGCTAAACCTTTACTTACTTGCACATATATTCTTTGAGCTTCTTTTCTTTGCTCATGTTTATCGTATTGTTGTTTACCAAAAAAGATGCTAACTAATAAAGCTATAGATGCAGCTGCAGAGAACCAAGTTAAGTTTCTCTTTTTCTTAGGGGCTAAGTTTATGGTTTTTTTAAACTGTTCTTCTTTTGCAGTAGCAAAATAATTAAATAAATATGCATATTCTTGCAAGTGTATTGCCACATTACCTCCTGTAAAATAATTTTTTAAGGTTGCTTCTTCTTGCAAAGTAGTAGTTGCATCTAAATATTTTTCTACTAATTGTTCTATGTTAGCTAACTCCATAGTTGTGATTTTTAGTTAATTGTTCTCTTATTTTTTTTCTTGCTCTAGATAATGCTACCCTCACTGCTGTTGGCTTCATATCTACCATTTTACAAATCTCTTCAAAATCATATTCTTCAATATCTCTTAATTGAATAATAATCTTTTGTTGCTCTGGTAACTTTTCTATCAATACATGCACTTGGTTTACACTATCTTGATATTCAAGTTTTTTATCTAAAGACGTTTCATTTTCTTTATAATTACTGTGTACTAATGTTAAATTACTTGCCTGCTTAGATTTTAACCTATCATAACAGTAATTCTTTGTCATTGTCATTGCAAAAGCTTCAACATTCTTATAACTAGCTATTTTTTCTTTACTTTTCCATAATTTAAAAAGTAGTTCTTGAGTAGCATCTTCTGCCTCTTCATTAGAAACTAACAATCTTTTTGCCAATCTAAACACCTTATCTTTAAATGGTAGAACAACTTTTAAAAAGTCTGATTGTTTCATTAGCGTTTCTTGCTTGATACTTCTTTAATTTCTCTTCTAAAATTAATAGATTTACAACAGTACGACGAGCAACAATTTAATTTGTTACACAAGTGCCTAAAAATAATACTAATTCTTTTTATATTGCGTTAGATTTAAATTAAATGTGTTCTCTAATATGAAAGAAATTATAAAAATTTGTGCGTGCGTACTCATACTATTTTCCTGTTTAAATTGTTCTGATAAAATTAGTTCAATTCCTGCAGACATAGAAATAAATGATTTTGTTTGGAAAGGCATGAATGCTTATTATTATTGGCAGAGTGATGTGCCAAATTTAGGAGACGGACGTTTTTCTAACCAAGCTGAAATAAATAACTTTAGTGCTAGCTTTGAAACACCAGAAGATATTTTTGAATCGGTTCGTTTTCAACCAGGAATAGTAGACCGTTTTTCTTGGATTGTTGATGACTATGTAGCTTTAGAAAATGCATTTCAAGGCATTCGATTAAGCAACGGAATGGAATTTAATTTATACACTAACCAAACAAATTCAAATAATGTTTATGGTGTTGTATATTACGTGATTCCCGGTTCAGATGCAGAAAAAAAAGGTGTTTTAAGAGGAATGGTTTTTAGTGAAATTAACAACACTCAAATCACGGTTTCAAACTATAGAGATTTATTAACAAACGCAGCTAGTGTTAATTACACGCTAAACTTAGCCAATTTTAGTGCTGGAGATCCAATTTTAAATGGAACAGAAATTAATTTATCCAAAGAACAATTGCAAGAAAACCCTGTTGCTATTACAAAGGTTTTTAATGAAGGAAGTAAGAAAATTGGATACCTATTGTACAACCAATTTGCAAATTCTTTTGATGGACAGTTAAATGCTTCTTTTGGATATTTTAAGGAAGAAAATATTACCGATTTAATTATAGATTTGCGATACAACGGCGGAGGAAGCGTAAGAACAGCAACCTATTTAGCAAGTATGATTAACGGAACAAATACAGGTAAATTATTTTCTCAAGAAATATGGAACGAAAAAGTAATGAATGCAACAGCTCCAGAATATTTCTTAAATAATTTTACAAATCAAATTCTAAACACAGATAGTAACGGAACAATTCTTATAGATGAACCTATTAATAGTTTGTCTTTGCAGAAAGTTTATTTTATAATTTCTGAAGCTACTGCATCAGCTTCAGAGTTAATAATAAACGGTATGAGACCTTATATTGATGTACGATTGGTAGGCACAAAAACAGTTGGAAAACAAGTAGGCTCTGTAACTTTATATGATTCTGATACTTTTAGCAGAAATGGCCCTAATTTAAACGCAAACCACACCTATGCAATCCAACCCATTGTGTTAGAAATTAAAAACGCAAACTCAGAAAACGATCCAGAAGGTTATATAGCGGATGATTATTTACCCGAAAACTTTGGTAGAGAAGATGGTATTATTGATTTGGGTGTTTTAGGTTTTAAGACAGATCCTTTATTAAATACAGCAATTACTTCTATTATAGCTGGTTTTAAGTCTAACAAATCTATAAAATTCTCGTTTAGAGATAAACCACTTATGAATTCTAAATCTGAAGCCCTTTTTAGTCAAGAAATGTATATTGAAGAAATAAGGAATTAAGATAGTTACAAAAATAAAAAAATCTAGCATTGCTAGATTTTTTTATTAAAATTAAATTTCATGTACCTAATTTTGCTTCTTACATTTCTTTATCGGTAAGCACATCGGGTCTAAACTCACTCATTATTTCTTCATCTTTAGACTTGGCATATTTAAAACCAGATTTCCACCATTTTTTCATTAATTTTTTATCAAAAACCAAAGAATTTACAGTTAAAACAGTAGGTGTATAATATAAATTTAGTTTTATATCTTTATTAGACGCAGCTAGTTTGCCAATCGTAATATTGTGTCTTTCTACGTGAGTTAGCATAAAATCAAACACATCAAATAACAAAGAAAACGGATTGGAAGCAGGCAACCTGTTCAACTGCGTAACTTCTGTTTCTAGAATAATAGCATCAATTTCTGTTGCACCTCTTAAGATGGCTTCTCTAATGGGAATTAAAGAACCAAAACCACCGTCTGCATATTGGCAATGATCTTTTTCTAACAAACTCATAAATGGCACATAATTGCAAGAACCCCAAATCCAATCACAAAAATCTTCATAGGTACACTCTTTTATAGATTTATATTCTATTTGATTTGTTGTTAAATTAGAAACCGTAACTACCACCTCTTTATGTGTAGCTTTAATTTTATCATACATTTCTTTAGTAACCTCTCTTTTAATTAATGCACGTAAATTTTTGCTTTCTCCAAAAGTTTTTCTACCATTTAAAAAGTTCCAAAACGTATTTAAATGATTAATGCTTATTACTTTTTCTCCGGCAATTTTCTTAATTTTAAAAGGATTGTTACTAAAAATAGTTTTCTGGTTTACATTGGTATATAGCTCTTTTAATTCGGACTAACATTCCTAGTGCTAAATGAGAAACCATTAAACTTCCCGTAGAAGTTCCTATAAATAAATCATACTTTTTATTTTTATTTTGCATAAGATATTGCGCAACACCACCTGCAAATGCCCCCTTACTTCCACCCCCAGAAATTACCAATGCTTTTTTCATTTTGTAGTATGATTTGATTACTTTAGTGGTATAAAAATATTAAAAATGAAAAGAATATTCCCACTTATTTTCACTTTCCTTTTTTTAATTGGGTGTATTCAAGAATATCAACCAAGAAATATAGAAAAAGTAACTATTAAAACAATTAAAATAGACAGCTCTAGCATTAGAGCAATGGTTGTGACAGGTCACGAAAGTATGTCTTATGCTGCCTCTAACGGTACTATTTGTTTTACTGCAAATAATGGTGTGCTTTGGCATACTTTAAAAATTAGATATCAAGACAGTGTTATTCCCCATTTTAGAAGCCTTGCTTATAATGGTGCAGATTATTTTGCTTTGTCTATTGGTAACCCTGCATTATTGTATAAGATTTCTAATGGTGCAGCATCTTTGCAGTATTTTGAAGAAGATGAAAACGTATTTTATGATGCGCTCACTTTTTTTGAAGACAATACCCACGGAATTGCCGTTGGAGACCCTACAGAAAACTGTGCTTCAATAATTATAACAAAAGACAGTGGAGAAACCTGGAATAAAATTCCTTGCGAAAATTTACCGAAATTTAGCAAAGATGAAGCTTTCTTTGCAGCTAGCAATACCAATATAAAAACAATAGGAAGCACCGTTTGGATTGCTTCTGGAGGAAGTAAGGCAAGAGTTTTAAAATCTACAAATTATGGCAAAACATGGCAGATTTTTGAGACTCCAATAATTCAAGGTAATGGGCCACAAGGAATTTATTCTATTGATTTTTATAATGAAAATAACGGAATTATAATTGGTGGAGATTATTCAGAGCCCTTAAAAAATAAAGCAAATAAAGCTGTTACTGCAGATGGCGGTAAAACATGGACGTTAATTGCAGACAATCAAAATCCTAATTATAAAAGTTGTGTGCAATATGTTCCTAATACAAACGGACAAGAAGTTTTTGCTGTAGGTAAAACAGGAATTTCATTTTCTAATAATGGTGGAATAACTTGGAAAGAAGTTTCTAAAGACGCATATTATGCAATAAAGTTTTTAGATAAAAATACGGCTTGGTTAAGCGGACATGAAAAAGTTGGAAAATTAAAATTGTAAAAAAGTTGAATACCAATGATTAATAAGAAACAGCTTATAGAAAGATTTATAAAATATGTAACTATAGATACAGAATCAGACCCTAATAATCCTGCTTTTCCTAGCACAGAGAATCAGTGGGATTTGGCAAATGTTTTAGTTGAAGATTTAAAAGTAATTGGAATGCAAGACATCTCTTTAGATGAAAATTGCTACATCATGGCTACTTTACCGAGTAATGTAAGCCATAATGTACCCATTATCGGTTTTGTTTCGCATATGGATACAAGTCCGGATTTTACAGGGAAGAATGTAAAACCTCAAATAACAGAAAATTATCAAGGAAACGATATTATTTTAAACAAAGAAAAAAATATTATTCTATCTCCAGATTATTTTGAAGATCTATTACAATATAAAGGGCAAACTATTATCACTACAGACGGTACAACCCTTTTAGGAGCAGATGATAAGGCTGGTATTACAGAAATTGTAACTGCTATGGAATATTTAATTCAGCATCCAGAAATAAAACATGGTACTATTAGAATTTGCTTTACGCCAGATGAGGAAGTTGGTAAAGGAGCTCATTTATTTGATGTCGAAAAATTTGGAGCAGAATGGGCGTATACCATGGATGGTAGTCAGATTGGAGAGTTAGAATATGAAAATTTTAATGCAGCAAGTGCTGTTGTTACTATTACTGGTAAAATTGTACATCCCGGCTATGCAATAGGAAAAATGATAAATTCAATGCAAATTGCCAATGAATTTATGTCTTTATTACCAAAAGCAGAAGTTCCTGAAAAAACAACCGATTACCAAGGTTTTTTTCATTTACATGATATGAATGGTACTGTTGAAAAAACGGTATTAGAATATATAATAAGAGATCATGATATAAAGTTGTTTGCAAAAAGAAAGAATGTATTGCAAAATATTGCAGACGAACTAAATAAAGTTGCGGGGCAAAATCTAATTGAAATAACAATGAAGGACCAATACTTTAATATGAAAGAAAAAATTGTTCCTGTAATGCATATTGTAGATTTGGTTGAAGAAACTATGATAGATTTAGGAATAACACCATTAATTAAGCCTATTAGAGGAGGAACAGATGGTTCTCAACTATCTTTTAAAGGGTTGCCTTGTCCTAATATTTTTGCTGGAGGCCACAACTTCCACGGACGCTTTGAATATGTTCCTGCAGAGTCTATGGTAAAAGCAACAGAAGTTATTGTGGGCATTGCAGCAAAGATTGCTCAAAAGAATTCATAAAAAAAGTCTCCAGAATTTCTGGAGACTTTTTTTATTCGTTTCTATACCACTATAATATAAGATTCTTAAGACAATTCAGGATTTTTACCCTTTACATCTTTATAAAAATTATCGAATACTTTAAAATCTTTTTGAATGTCTTCTGTTACATAATATGGCTCTGAAATTTTAATTTTCTTATTTTCAAAATCTAAGGTTGCCATTACAATAGGTACATTTGCACCTTTGGCTATATAATAGAATCCTGTTTTCCATTTGTCTACCTTTTTTCGAGTTCCTTCTGGAGATAAACCCAAACGAAATTCTTCTTTAGAATTAAAAATGTTAATTACACCCTCTACCATATTAGTGCTTTTATCTCTATCTACAGGAGTTCCTCCTAATGCTTTAAAGAAATAACCAAAAGGCCATTTAAAAAGAGAGCCTTTACCAATGAAATGCACCATTTTACCCTGACTCATTCTTGCTAGAATCGCAATCGGAAAATCTATCCAACTTGTATGGGGTGCTGCAATAATAATATATTTTTTAGGCGTTTCAGGGAAACCATTTTCTACTCTCCAACCTAAAATATTATATAAAATAAATTTTGAAATCTTTTCCACAAATACGGGTATCTTAATTGTTTACAAAAACCTACATAAAAGGTTTTCTATTATTTTTTAAAGTGATAAATTTAAGGACTTAAATTGACATGATGACTGAAATAATTACATACTTATTTATTGCCATAGTTTTTGCCTTAATTGGCATGTTTATAGGGAAATTACTCTCTAAATTGAACTTTGAAAAAGATAAAACCGCTTTAGAAAAAGAAAAATCTACCCTTGAAGAACGTTTAATCTTGCTGCAACAATCTAAAGAAAATACAGAAAATAATTTTATTGAATCTCAAATAGCATTAAAAAACAATCAACTAGAAAAAGAAAAGTTAATTACTACAAATGCTAGACAAGATTCTGAAATTCAGAATTTACAGATTAAATTAACTGAGAATAAAGGGGAAGTAGAAAAACTAAATGAGAAATTTACAAAGGAGTTTGAAAATTTAGCAACAAAAATTTTAGATGAAAACTCTACAAAGTTTAAAACACAAAATAGAGAGAGTATTAGTGCTATTTTAAATCCTTTAAAAGAAAAAATAGAAGGGTTTGAAAAGAAAGTTACAGAAACTCAAGAAAAAAGTATTGGTATGCATTCTGCACTGCGTGAGCAATTGGGGCATTTAAAAGATTTGAACTTGCAAATGAGTAAAGAGGCAATTAATTTAACCAAAGCCTTAAAAGGAGATAATAAGACGCAAGGAGACTGGGGAGAAACCCAATTAGAAATTTTATTAGAAAAAGCAAAGCTTACAAAAGGAATACATTATAGCACACAAGGTGGTTTTAGAGATAATGAAGGCAAGGTAAAGAAACCAGATTTTATTATTAATTTACCAGACAATAGACATTTAATAGTCGATTCTAAAGTGTCTTTAACGGCATACGAAAGTTATTTTTCTTCAGAAAATGAAATTGAAAAAGAAGCTTTTTTATCAAAGCATATTAAAAGTATTAGAGATCATTTTAAAGATTTAAGTTCTAAAAAATATGATACTTTATATGAGATTAATTCGCCAGATTATGTATTAATGTTTGTTCCTATAGAACCCGCTTTAATGATTGCCTTAAATAAGGTGAATGATCTGTACTTAGAAGCCTTAGATAAAAATATTGTATTGGTCTCTACTTCTACTCTATTGGCCACCTTAAGCACGGTTTCATCTATGTGGAGACAAGAAAATCAAAAGAATAATGTTTTAGAAATATCGAAACAAGCAGGTGCTTTGTATGATCAATTTGTGAATTTAACAGAAGATTTAATTAAGGTAGGAAATCAGTTAAAAACGGTACAAGGAAGTTATGATTCTTCTATGAAAAAGTTAACCGGTAGAGGAAATCTAATTAAGAAAGTAGAAAACATAAAACAATTAGGTGTAAATACTTCAAAAAAGATAAATCAAAGTTTACTAGACAGAGCAAATGATTTAGATTAAAGTAACTCTAGTTTTACTAAAAAAAAAGCATCAAGAACTAACTTGATGCTTTTTTTTATTATATTTTTTCAGCCAATTGAGCTATTTATAAACAATACATGGCTTACATTACAAACAGTCTTCTTGAACTCATCATATCAGACACACGATCACTAATTTCATGCAATGCTTCTTCATTATCCGCATTTGTAATTGCTTCGTCTATAAAGTCTACAACAGCTTTCATATGTTCTACCTTTAATCCACGGGTTGTAATAGCAGGTGTACCTACTCTAATCCCAGAAGTTATAAAAGGAGATTTGTCATCAAAAGGCACCATATTTTTGTTTACAGTAATTTCTGCTTTTCCTAAAGCAATCTCTGCATCTTTTCCAGAAATATTTTTGTTACGTAAATCAATCAACATACAGTGATTGTCTGTACCACCAGAAATAATATTATATCCTTTAGCTACAAATTCTTTCGCCATTGCAGCAGCATTTTCTTTTACTTGAATTTGGTACTCTAAAAACTCATCTGTTAAAGCCTCACCAAAAGCAACTGCCTTAGCAGCAATAACATGCTCTAAAGGTCCGCCTTGGTTTCCAGGAAACACAGCAAAATTTAATAAAGTAGACATTTTTTTAAGTTTTCCGCTTTTTAAGGTTTCTCCAAAAGGATTGTCAAAATCTTTACCCATTAATATAACTCCTCCTCTTGGGCCACGCAATGTTTTGTGGGTTGTAGAAGTAACAACATGACAATGCGGTAAAGGGTCATTTAAAATACCTTTTGCAATCATTCCTGCAGGATGTGAAATATCTGCCAATAAAATAGCACCAACACTATCTGCAATCACTCTAAAACGCTCAAAATCGATATCTCTAGAATATGCAGAAGCACCCGCAATTATTAATTTTGGTTGCTCTTTAGTTGCTATCTCTTGAATTTTATCATAATTTAAAACACCGGTTTCTTTTTCAACACCATAAAACTTTGGGTTGTACAATCTACCAGAAAAATTTACCGGAGAACCATGTGTTAAGTGTCCACCATGAGATAAATCGAAACCTAATATGGTATCGCCTGGTTTTAAACAAGCAAAAAATACAGCAGTATTTGCTTGAGAACCAGAGTGCGGCTGCACGTTTGCATATTCTGCACCAAACAATTCTTTGGCTCTATCAATTGCTATTTGCTCTACAATATCAACAACTTCACAACCTCCATAATACCTTTTTCCAGGATATCCTTCAGCATATTTATTGGTTAAAACAGAACCTTGCGCAAGCATCACTTGTTCACTTGCAAAGTTTTCAGAAGCTATAAGCTCTAAACCATTTATTTGTCTTTCTTTTTCTTCCTGAATAAGGTCAAAAATTTGATTGTCTATTTGCATTGTTGTTATTTTGAAATAAGTATCAAAAGTAATGAAAAATCAAAACTTAATAAAAATCTTTTGTATAAAATTTTACAGAACTTATGAATTTTTATGTATTTCTAATTAAACAAATGTTAAATAATAATTATTCGTTTTGTTTCTGCTAAAAAACATGAAAATATTGCATAGATTTGGATAAATTAAAGAATTTATATAATGATTATAACCGCAAATAATCCGAATAGAAAATCTTGGTTAAAAGTAGCAGAAAATTCAGACTTTCCGTTACAAAATATTCCATTCGGTGTTTTTATTACAAGAGATGATATTATTACCATTGGTAGTAGAGTTGGCGATTTTGCAATAGATTTAGGTGCATTTCATCAATTAGGATATTTTGATGGAATTCCTTTAACAGATGATATTTTCTTACAAGATAATTTAAATGATTTTATAGCTGATGGTAGAAAAACTTGGCGTTTGGTTAGAAATAGAATTGCAGAGGTTTTTGATGTTGTAAATGGCACTTTAAGAGACAATGCAGACCATAAAGATAAAATTATCTTTAGGATGGATGAAGTTGAAATGTTATTGCCTGTTGCTGTTGGAGATTATACCGATTTTTATGCAAGTAAAGAACACGCCACAAATGTAGGATCTTTATTTAGAGATCCAGAAAATGCATTGTTGCCAAACTGGTTGCACATACCTATTGGATATCATGGTAGAAGCTCTTCTATTATACCTTCTGGAACACCAGTAAGAAGACCACATGGCCAAACAAGACCTGCAGAAGGAAGTAATACGCCTGGTTTCGGACCTTCAAAATTATTAGATTTTGAATTAGAAATGGCATTTATTACTACAGATGCGAATGCTTTAGGAGATAGAATACCTATTGAAGAAACAGAAGAACATATTTTTGGTTTGGTACAATTTAATGATTGGTCTGCAAGAGACATACAAGCTTGGGAATATGTGCCATTAGGTCCGTTTTTAGGAAAAAGTTTTGCGTCTACCATTTCTCCTTGGATTGTTACTTTAGATGCTTTAGAGCCTTTTAGAACAGACAACCCAAAACAAGTGCATGAACCACTACCCTATTTAAAACAAGTAGGAAAAGGAAGTTATGACATTCATTTGCAAGTTGGCATTCAGCCAGAAAACGGAGAAGAAACAGTGGTTGCCAATTCTAACTTTAAATATATGTACTGGACAATGGCGCAGCAATTAGCGCACCATACTGTAAATGGTTGTCCTGTAGAAGCTGGAGATATGATGGGTTCTGGAACTATTTCTGGTCCTACAAAAGATAGTTACGGTTCTATGTTGGAATTAACTTGGAGAGGACAAAATCCTATCAAATTAAAAGACGGAACAGAACGTAAATTTATAAATGATAATGACACCGTAATTATGCGTGCTCATTGTAAAAACGATAAAGTACGTATTGGTTTTGGTGAATGTGTTGGTAAAGTTTTACCCGCGAAGTAATCCTTTAATATCTTTAATTTAGTTATTGTTTGGAACATAAGTTTACAACCAATTTAGTCATATATGAAGTACATTAAAGGCCACATAGCAAAAAATTTATTAGAAAGTCAAAGTCCTTTAGATGCGATTTTATCATCTTTAAATAAAAATTCGAAACGAGAACAAAAGTTCCTCTTATCCGGAAATTAAGACCCGTAAACGAGAACTTTGTGCTCCATATAACCAGTTGTGCTTCATTATCCAGAACGCATAATTAAAAAAAGATTAGATGAAATAAAAGAAGATAAAATAGAACGAGATATTGAAATTCTGAAAGACGGACCAATATGTAAATACTTCAAAAACGGAATTTTGGACGAAGACATAATTTGGTTTAGCAATAACAATTTTGAGGTTATAGAAATGAATTGTCGGAATTGGAATCGTAAAAACGCTCATCAGAAATTAAAAATCGCTCTGAATTTTCCAGATTATTATGGAGAGAATTTAGACGCATTTAATGATTGTCTTGGAGATTTATATAACAGAAAATATAAAGGGTTAATATTAGTTTTTAGGTATTTTGACAACTTTGTGGAAGAAGACGGAAAATTTGCAGAAGGAATTCTTGACAATATTGCGGATGAATCTCGAATTTGGCTTGTAACTGGACAAAAATTAATCGGACTTGTACAATCAAACAATCCTCATTTGAATTTCCCAAAACTGGGTGGAATAAGTCCAAGTTGGAATTCATCTGAATGGTTTGATGCTGACAGAAAAAGATAACGAAAGCACAACAACGTGTATAATTAATTGCTTTGGCAAGTGATTATTTGGAAAATTCCTTCGGAATTTTCTCAGGTTCGTATTTGTTTACTAATTTAGTTGCTTAACCACGCAACTAACCATACACAATTCCGTTGGCAACCATTACCAATCACACTCAAAAGGAATGATTAAATATACATTAGCTAAAGATAAATCAGATGGTTTTGGTGGAAATATACCTGACATAAAAGTTGTTACGAATAAAAGTGAATTAAAAAAATGTTTGAAAATTTGTAAAAATAAATAATTAAAAACTGTAGAATATTTAAAAAATGGTGGAATAATTTCACAACAAACCAAAAAATTGCAATATTAACAATCATTATTCCTTTATCTTTTGCTTGTTTGAAGTGGAGTGTTGAAACGTACCTAAATCACGAATATCATTACTAAAATTAGACAGTCAAAGAAGACACGTCCTTAGATAAAAGATAAATTGTAATTTTAACAAATGAACGAGGAAAATAGGAATATCACTAAAATTGAAAAACGTTTCCTTTACGTCCTTCGCTTGAATCTACTTTTGGCGGATTGAAAAAAACGGTTGCCAACACCGTGTAAAAAAAATTGCTTAATTATTGCTTTCATTTTGTTTCTGTTTTATTTATTTACTATATTTAAAATCGGAAAGTAAACTCTCATTTATATCGCAACTTTCCTTACACAACCACGTTGGCAGTAATTCAAAATCGCTGACTAATTACAGACTAAATGAAATAACAAAATGAAACTCACTAAGAATAATTTAGCCATAAGCCTCATAGCAATCATCGGGTCGGGCGCCTACTTGGGAAATCTTATTAACATGGGGTTGGTCCATGCACCTTATTGGCAATCTCTCGATACAGACTCCTTTATAGCAGATTTTACCTTGAAATTCCCATTTCTCCTGACCACATTACCCTTGACCATGATTCCATCCATTATCGGAGTTGTCACTTGCTTTATTTGGTATAGAAAAACCAAAGCTAGCAAATCATGGAGGATTGCTCTTTACGGAGTAATTGCAGGATTTCTAATCTCAGCCATTTACCATATCCCAACAAACTTCGGCTTTTTAGGAGGGGAATTTACGCAAGAAGCAACTGCCATAAGACTTCAATGGTGGGTCAACTTACATTGGGTTAGAACTGCGTTTGCCTTGCTAACTGCTGTTTACTCTGTGATCGGTTTCAAAACAACCATTGAAGCCAAACTCTAAGAATCAATCCATTTGAATTATAAAAAATACTACTCATTAGGATTAGAATAAAAACCACTGACAACACTATGTAAAATGCATTAAAACGCATTTTACACTAAACGTTGGCGGTAATTAAAAACAAGAACGCAACTAAAATTAAATTGATGATAAATTCACTTTTACAAGCAGGAAACCGAAGGAATAATCAAAAAAATCGTCTAAAATAAAAAACATGAAGTACATAATCACACTATTGGCACTATTAGTATTTCAAATTTCCCTTTATGCTCACGAAGGTGGTCACGGAAATCGTAAAACTTGGATAATTGATAACAAACCTGTACAAGCTGAGTTTTTAAAATATGAAGAAGGTAAAGTGTTTTTCTTAAATGACAATCATAATCTTATTAGTTATGATCTAGAATCACTTTCATCTGAACAACAAAAAATTATTTTAGATAAAAATGCTAAAGTTTCATCTATTCATAATAAAAAAGAAACTAGCAATCATTATAGTTATGCATTTGCAGGTATTGGAGGTATACTATTGATTTTATCAATAATATTTTTTTATAAACAGAGGGAAAAATATCATTTAGCCTATGGATTTATTGGTATTTTTTTAATAACAATAACGTCTTGCAAAAAGGATGATGATGTAACGGTAGAGCCACTTCCTGTTGTACCTGCAAATGACATTTCGTTAATGCAATCAGTTTTTGGAAGTTTCTCTGGAGTATACACAACATCAGATAACACTTATTTTTATGTAGCTTCAAATGGATTACCAAGTCATAATATGATGGTTGGCATTACCAATTGGCAACAGCAAGTACCTATCGACCATAATTATACTGGAAATAACAGTTGGGCTATACCTCTTCAACCTGTTTTAGCTGAAAATCCTTTGAGTACACAAACCAACTTATTAAAAGGGGCATTAGCTATCGCAGCTAATGGTATACCTATTTTTAATCCGCTAAACAATCGTGGAGAAGACGCCAAGGCCATTGGAGAGTTAGACCAATGGGGCGGACACTGTGGACGAGCAGATGATTATCATTATCACCTACCACCAGCACATTTACAAAATACTGTAGGAGTAGGTAATCCTATTGCTTATGCCGTAGATGGATTCCCTGTATATGGGGAAACAACGGAGCAATTAGATGAGTACCTAGGAAGGTTTAATGATGATGGTGGATATGAATATTATACTATTAGCGAATATCCCTACTTTATTGCTGGTATGAGAGGTGAAGTTACTCTAGACCCTAATACAACAGCACCAGAAAACCAAGTGATTCCTCAAGCAACGACTCAAGGTGTGAGACCTGCTTTAGAACCACTAAATGGAGCAGTTATTACCGACTTTCAATCAACAGGCACAAATGCATATTCATTAACTTATACATTAAATAATCAAAATTACATTATTAACTATAATTGGGATAATAATGGATTGTACACCTATGAATTTGTTAATCCAAACGGTACAACAACAGAAAACTATCAACGATAACTTTATTTGGTCAACAAGTGTAATTTTAGATAATGAAGTTATTATAAGATATACTGTGCAATAAATAACTACCGCCAACAATGTATAAAAATAATAGCGGTTTAATCGCAAAAATGAAAGTAAGTACATTTACAAAAGTTCTGTGCTTAACCGAAAAGTTAGTGTGTAAAAACACGCCACTATTCTTATACGTTACCGTTGGCAATAATTGAACAGAACAACACGAAATGAATAATTTTAGGAAAAAATATTTAAGTCAAATCTTAGGAACAGTACTTCTTGTCTTTGCGCTGATTTTGGGATATTTTGAATATCAACGAATTAATATTGAAAATAGCCTCGTTCCTCTTGGTGATTATTACGACTACTCCATTTTGTTATATGTAGGACATTGGTTTTTGTATGTCATATTGTTTCTCACAAGTATTGTAACCATATTCAAATTAAAAGCGAGTAGTTTTTTTCTTATTTTATTTGGATTAGGATCATTATTGGGTTTTTATTTTAATATAAATATTTATATTATTCCCAGCATGACTGAAAGTCAGCAGCATATTTTACTAGTTTTGGGTATAATTTCCTTGATTTTTGGATTTTTAAATTTGTTGGAAATCAAAAAAATATCATTTACCGAAATTATTTTAGCAATTTATTTTTAATGAAAAAGTTTCTCAAGAATATCAAACAACATTTTATTTTTAGAAAAATATTCAGATTACCTACTTAACTTTAAGTTTATTTCTTTGTTTTTCATTGGGTTGTAATAATAAACCTACTGAGAAAACACCCATGGCAACTGACAAATGGGTATCTGACCTTGATTATTTGGTCGAAACACTGGAAGCAAGGCACATTAATCTATATCACACCACTTCTAAATCAGATATTTACAATCGAGTCGATAGCCTAAAACAACAGCTTAAAAAGCTATCAGAAAATCAAATTACCATGGAATTTTCTAAAATTGTGCGCGCATTGGATGACAGTCATACGGGAATCTGGTCGAGTAACTCAAACTATTATCAATCTTTTACACTTGGTTTTTTTTCGTTTGATGATGATGGATTTCGAGTTTTAAGAACTTCTAAGGAAAATACTCATTTGTTGGGAGCTAAATTAGTACGAATTGATGATATGACTATTTCCGAAGTCATTCAACGAATTGAGCCTATGATTCAGTGTGCGGATAATTATTATTCGATTCAAGCCAGATTAGCTGATGAGCTTAGATATGGTGCGCGTTTACATGCCTTGGGCATTACCAAAATCGAGAATATGGCTACTTTTGAATTTTTACTTCCTGATAGCTCTGTGCAAAAAGTAAATTTGCAAACAGTTGCTGCACACGAATACGAGCCGTTATTGACCCAAAGCCTTGAATTAAAAGATTTTCAAAAGCCTTTTAGCTATAAAAATGCAAACTATGTAAATACTATTTTTCAAACCATTGATAATCATGAAATTGGATATATTTATTTTTCAAAATATTTGAATAATCTACAAATGCGAAGATTTGCCGTTGCTGTTTCCAGAGAGTTGATAAAGCACAACACGCAAAAACTGATTATTGATGTCCGATACAATGGCGGAGGCAATTTTTTTAATGGCTTACAATTAGCTAAATTACTGACGATTACGGATAATCTGGACTTTGAAAATGGGATTTATGTGCTTACCAGTCGGTACACCTATTCGGCAGGGATGAGCAATACGGCACATTTTAAGGAGCTATTAAATGCAAAATTAGTTGGTGAACCCACAGGTGCAAATCCCAATGATTATCAAGATGCTGATGGATTTCCTTTGCCTCATTCACAAATGTGGGTACAGTATTCGAAGCGATATTATCGGTTTCAAGATTCGATCTCAAATGGAATTATTCCTGATGTGCACATCAAACCCAAATGGTCTGATTATCAGCAAGAACATGATGAAGTTTTAGCGTGGGTTTTGAAAGATATTCGGTTGTAGCAATACCATTTGATTATGTCTTCCGACACTAAATCATCAAGTATAGAAAAGAATGAATAAAAACTATTGCCAACAAAACCTAAAACCAATTAAAACTGGTTTTAGCCAAACCGTTAGGCACAATATTAAACTCAAGAAAATATGAATAATAGAATTTTATCGCTTCTTCTCATGTTAATTATAGTATTATCATGTTCTAAGGATGAAGAAAATATATTACCTGAATCAGAACTAAGTGAATATGAAATTAATATTATAGATTATTTTAAAGATATTGCTTTAGGTTTTGAATTTGGAGATGCAAGTAATGTATCTCGAAAATGGAGTACAGAAATTAAAGTATTCATTGGCGGGGAATCAAGTTCTGAATTATTAACTGAATTCGAAAACATTAGAACTGAAATTAATGAATTAGCAACTGATGGATTTAAGATAATGGTTGTAAATGATTCTTTACAATCAAATTATTATATATTTTTTGGCGCAGGAACTAAGTATGCGGAAATGTTTCCAAATGAGTCAAATTTAGTTAATTCCAATCTTGGATTATTTTATGTTAATTGGAATGGTCAAAATCAATTTTATTCAGGCCACATGTATGTTGATATTATTCGAGCTAATTCAATTGAACAGAAACATCTATTACGTGAAGAGTTCACACAATCATTAGGATTAGCTAAAGATTCCCCTTTGTATTTGGAGAGTATTTTCCAATCTGCAAGGACAACCACAACCGAATATGCTACAATCGATAAAGATTTAGTCAGGCTACTATACCATCCAGATATGGGGATTGGTCTAAATGAAACCCAAGTTGACCAGGTTTTGACAAATATCTTAATCAATGAATAAAAAAGTGCCTTACAATACCTATGCTGCATACCGTAATTAACTGTAAGCATAAACATTAAACGTATTAATTAAATATATTTATAAGCAGAAAAATTAGTAATTATTAATGCGTTACGCAGCATAGCTTCAACGTTATGCACAATAACAAAAAGAAATAGGCGTTAAAAAAAATTAAAGAAACTGTATAATGAAAAAAGCAATTTTACTATTTACTATTTTATTGTTAATTCTAAGCAGTTGTAATAAAGATGTTAATAAAAATCCAGAGGAATGTTACTCAAATACTAATGCACAGACTATAGTTCATGACGGTCTCAACAGAGAATATGTGTTGTATATACCAAACTCTTATGACGGAACATCTTCTGTTCCACTAATGCTGAATTTTCATGGGTTTGGTGGTAATGCTAGTGATTATATGCAAGAAGCAGATATGCGCTCATTGGCAGAAGCTGACAATTTTATTTTAATCTATCCTCAAGGTAGTTGTTTAGATGGTTTATCTCATTGGAATGCTTGTCCATTAGGACCAGACAATAAAAGTAATGCTGATGATTTTGGATTTATTGAATCCATGATAACTGAAATCTCATCTCAGTATAATGTAAATATGGAGAGAATTTATGCTGCTGGATACTCAAACGGAGGCATGATGGCGTATGGACTTGCGAACTATAAAAGTGATTTAATTGCTGCGGTAGCGTCTGTTTCGGGAGTTATGTTAGATTGTACTGGACCTACCAGTCATCCTATGCCGGTAATACATCTTCATGGAACTTCTGATGGCGTTCTCCCCTACAATGGGAGTAGTGACTATAACTCTGCCCAAAGTACGTTGGACCATTGGATTAATTTTAATAATACAGTTTTTACCCCAACCGAAACAAGTGACAATAATATTGAACATTATGTTTATGATCAGGGAGATAGCTCAGTTTCTGTTGAGCATTACAAATATATTGGTGGAGACCATGTTTGGTTTAGCGCAACTTTTCAAGGTCAGAACACATCTGAATTGGTTTGGAATTTTGTGTCACGATATGACATAAATGGATTGAGATAAAGAATAAAAGTGCATAACAATGTATAAAAAACATAGGGCGGTTCGTGCTAAACCGAAAGTTCTGTGCATATTAACAAAGTCCGCTAAATATAAAATTTGGCATTTATAGAAGAAAAAATAAAAGCAAAATATTTATATTTCGCTAAGTAATAAACCGAAACGAAAGTGCTTATCACCTGCCCTACGTTTCTTATACGAGACGTTAGCCTTCATTAAGACCCATCCTGACTAAAGTGAATTTAAACCACATCAATGAAATTTCACTTTACCTTTAAAAATTTATAAAATATGAAACAAACAAAACAAAAAAATTCAATTATTAAATTAACATTTATATTTTTTCTGATTTTTATTCCATTTATAATTTTCGGACAATCTAATTATGAGGTTTTAATCAATAAAAATCTTAAAAGTACCTTATTGCTTCATAAAGAGTTGGTAAGCATCCCGAATCTGCCTGAAAATAAGGATTTAATGCTTGAAAATATAAACTGGGTAGCTAAACAATATGATGATTTAAATTTCAGGACAACCTTACTCGAGACAAATACACTTCCTATTTTAATTGCTGAAAAGGAATATGACCCTAGTTATAAGACAGTATTATTTTATTTTCATATTGATGGACAACCCATTAATCCTGAATCATGGAATCAGGACCATCCTTTTCATCCAGTCTTGAAAAGTGAAGATAAAGGTGGTTTGTGGAAGATTATAGATTGGAATAAACTCGATGGCGATATTAATGACGAATGGCGCATTTTTGGACGGGCTGCGGCTGATGATAAAGCACCAGTCATAATGCTTCTGTCTGCGCTCAAAATCCTTAAAATTAGCAATAGTGTCCCAAAATTCAACGTAAAAGTAATCCTTGATCCAGAGGAAGAATATGGGTCTACTGCTCTACTATCAACTTTGGATAAATATAAAGGGCGATATGCATCAGATTTCTTTATTGTGATGGATGGACCCGCACATAATTCTAATAAACCAACAGTTACTTTTGGATGTAGAGGAATTGCAACATGCTCTATTACCACATATGGATCCAAATTGCCACAACATAGTGGTCATTATGGGAATTATGTGCCAAACCCAGTTTTTAGTTTAGCAAAGCTTTTGTCAAGTATGAAAGATGAAAGCGGTAAAGTCTTGATACAGGATTACTACAAAGGGATTGAAATAAATCCTGAAATTTTTGAGCTTTTAGAATCGGTTCCTTTTGATTCTATTGAACTGAACAAGTCATTGGGTATTCATACCTCAGAAAAAGTTGGTAAAAATTATCAAGAAGCGTTGCAATATCCTTCGTTAAACGTCCGACAAATTGGAACATCCTGGAAAGGAAATGGTCTAAAAACGGTTATACCTGAATATGCAACGGCAGACATCGATGTCAGGCTCGTTCCAGAAACAGATGGAAAGATTCAATTGGAAAAGATCAAGAACCATATAGCAAAACAAGGCTATTATGTTATCGACAGAGACCCTACAAACGAGGAAAGACAAAGCCATCCCAAAATTGTTAAATTTAACTCAGACCCTGGCATAAATGCTTTTAGGACGAGTCCTGATTCTAATTTTGGTAAAAAAGTAAGAGCCTCGTTAATGAAAGAATTTGGTAATGAGCCCATTGTCATAAGATTAATGGGAGGCACCGTTCCTATTGTACCAGTTATCAATAAATTAAACGTTCCCACCATCATTATTCCTATGGTAAATATGGACAATAATCAACATAGTCCTAATGAAAATATAAGAATTGGAAATATAAGACAAGGAATAAAAATTTGTTTAACCATTCTAAATTCGCAATACTAACATCTCAGATGATAATTATCGAGAATTACAAGAATATAACGAAATGCGAACAATGTATATAATCAATTGCTAGCTCCTAGCCTACTTACGAAAATCCTTATGGATTTTCTATTTGTGTATTTACTAAATTATATGCTTAAAAAACGGCAACAAATCATATACAAACACGCTGTGCGCAATGTAACACCTGATCGATAAAGAATTAATTTAAACCAAATAACTGTTCCATCATTGGACTTGACAAAATCAATCCCTTTCTATGAGAAATTAGGACTGAAATTGATTGTAAAAGCCCTTCCTCATTATGCACGATTTGAATGCCCAAATGGAAACTCGACCTTTTCAATTCATCAAACGGACAAACTACCCAAAGGAGATGGAATTTATGTATATTTTGAATGTGAAAATCTTGATGAGCAAGTTGAAAACATAAAAAGCAAAGGAATTGAGTTCGATCAAGAACTAACTGACCAGAGTTGGTTGTGGAGAGAAGCGAGGCTGAAAGATATTGACGGAAATCAACTGATATTATTTTATGGCGGGAAAAACCGACTAAATCCACCTTGCAAAACCACACTATTCTTATACGAAACGTTCTAAAACATTAAATAACACCGTTCCAAAAAAACAAACACTTAATATGAACCATTTAGCTTCTAAGCTTATTTTCCAACCACGCTTTTGGATTCTTTTTATTTGTTTGAACTTAATTTATCTACAAATGCTCAGACTTTCATTAATATCGAGTCAGGAGTATTATTTACGGGCTTTAATAATATTCGTAATGGCAATAATGGAACGCTATTTTCTCTGAAAAATGATTTTTCGACACCAGCAAGCCCATTTTTTAGACTTCGTGTTGGGTTTTTATTAAATGATAAACACCACTTTTCAATTCTTTATGCACCTTTAAAAATTGTAGTAAATGGAACAATAGATAGGGATATCCTTTTTGATGGAAAAAATTTTATAGCGAACCTACCATTAGAAGCTGTTTATAAGTTTAACTCTTATCGCTTTACCTATAATCGAAGAATCATAAGTAACAACAAATTTAAATTTGGTATTGGCTTTTCTGCAAAAATTAGAGATGCAGGAACCTCTTTGAAGAATAATGAACTGTTAAGCGAAAATTTTAGTATTGGTTTTGTGCCTCTAGCAAACGTTTTAGCGAATTGGGCTATTTCTCAAAAAATGGGTGTTGAATTTTTAGGAGAAGGTATAGTTGCAAGTAAAGGTAGAGCAATTGACCTTTCCTTATCTGGAAAATATAATTTTACTAAAAATCTGCAAGGGAACATTGGTTATCGGCTACTTGAAGGTGGTGCAGACGGAACTAATAGGTATAATTTTATTCAACTCCATTTCGCCTTTGCTAGTTTAAACTTTTCATTTTAAAAAAACAGTTAAGAGTTCCAATGCTATAATTGTATGGCTTCATATTAAAGTTTTGTAAGTAATCATTGTATCTGAACGTTTTACAACAATGTATAAAAAACATAGGCAATTCATATTAAACCAAAAGATCTGTGCATATTAATGAAGCTCGCTAAATATAAAATTTGGCGTTTACAGAAGAAATATTTATATTTAAATAATTACCAACCTGAAACAAAAGTGCTAATTTACTGCCCTACATTACATATACTCAACGTTGGCATTCATTGAATCCAAGTTTTCCGAAAAAATTGTAACAAAACATTAATTTTAACTTTTAATAGTTATTAAACATAAAAAAAACTGAACGATGAAAAAAGTAGTATTTATTTTATTTATATTCATTACTCTTTCTATTTACTCACAACAAACTACGTTTGACAAAACTTTAGGAAAAGAAAATGCTGAAACTTTGAATTCCCTAATTGAGAATTTTGAAACAAAAACATTGAAAAAAGAATACCCAAATCTAACAACTGAAAATTCTTACAAGGAATTTTTAAAAGATAATTATTCAAAAGATCATTCAATAGATAAAAGAAAAACATTTGTTGAAAGTAAATTGAAATTAAACATATATTGTGTCCCTGACTCGATTTGGATAAAAAAAAGAACTTTTTTTTTGAGAAAAGAAATAGATGTGATAGAAACAAGATATAAATGCTTGAATCCAAACAATGAAGTTATTTATAATAAGACACAAAGTGGTGTCATAAGTAAAACACTAACTCTTTCTAAACAAGAAAAAAAAAGAGTTAAAATTAATCTGATAGGTTCTTATATTAAGGCATTGGAAAAAATCTCTAATAAATCAAATTTTATAAATTTCTATTTAGAACATATTAAAATGACAGCTACACCAATGCTACCTCCTATAATGTCTTACTATATATTGAAAAACAATATTAATACGAATGATTATTTTGTGAAAAGAATAATATATATAAACCAAATTTACAGATAGAATAAACTAAAAAAATAAAGAGATAAAAATTGTAAACCCTATATAACATATTGCTGTTGGTTTTTTTTATTTAAAAAAAAATGTGGGATTTTAGAGCAATTAAAAGAACAAGTATTTAAAATTGAACCAAAAAAAAATAAAGCCAGTTGCCAATACTGTGAATAATTAATTAATTGGTAAGAGTCTACTTGCGAAAATCCTCTCGGATTTTCTATTCGGTTTATATTTACTAAATTGGTTGCTTAAACACGCAACTAACCATACACGAACACGTTGTGCTTCATTATGACCAACCAATAACCTATGATAACACTATTTTCTCAAGCAGCCTTAATCATTTTAGCTTTTGTAACCTATTATGGATTTGGAGTGTTTTTATAAAAAATGTAAGTATTGTAGATATTTTTTGGGGTTTTGGGTTTGTGGTTGTTAATACGTTTTACGTATTTATGTCAGGAGAATTAAATGCTAGAAAAATATTGATTTTAACTTTAGTGAGTATTTGGGGCCTTAGGCTTGCAATTTATCTTGCATTTAGAAACATTGGCAAAGGAGAAGATTTTAGATATCAGGAATTCCGAAAAAATTATGGCCCAAAACGCTATTGGTGGTTTAGTTTTTTCCAAACATTTTTATTACAAGGAACCTTGATTATGATTGTTTCTTTACCTCTTTTGGGGATTAATTCAAGTACAAGTAATGGAACTCTCAATGTACTGGATTATATAGGAATTGTAGTATGGCTTATTGGTTTTACTTTTGAAGCTGGTGGAGATTTCCAATTAGCACGTTTTAAAAATAATGTAAAAAACAATGGAAAGGTCTTAAACACAGGGTTTTGGAAATACACAAGGCATCCAAATTATTTTGGCGACTCAGCTGTTTGGTGGGCATATGCTATTTTTAGCATTGCAGCCGGCAGTTACTGGCAAATAATAGGTGCTATTATAATGACTTTATTGATTATTAAAATATCAGGTGTGCGCTTACTTGAAAAAACTTTAAAAGAGTCAAAACCTCAATACAGAGATTACATTAAAAAAACAAATTCCTTTTTTCCATGGTTCCCAAAAAAAAATAAATGATGATGGATTTTATAATTAAAAATATTTGGTTTATACTTTTTGTGGCTTGGGGATTACCATTAAGTTTTTATAGAAGTAAATTCCGCAAAATCGTATATCAAACCGATAGTTGGTTAATTAACATTAAACCTCTTTTTTGGAAAGAAATTAAAGGTCTTTTTGGAAATATCTATCCTGAAAATCTCGAATATAAAAAGTTTAGAAACTTCTACCTGTTCTATCTGGCTATTTATTTTTTGTTGTTTGTTGCTTATCTAATTTTTGATACAAATCCCTAAAAAATAACAAAAGCACAACAATGCGTATAACGAATTGCTTGGTCTGTGTGTGCTCGGAAAATCTTACTGCTTTTCCTCTGGTTCGTTTTCTTTTAGTATTTTTAATCTTACCAACGCAACTAGCCATAAACTGAACGTTGGCAGTGATATAAACGGAACGATATTTGATACTAGTTAGAAAACTAACATTATGAAAAAAATCATTCTTCTTCTTCTACTCTTGACTTTTGGAATTAAAACGGCTTCAGCAGATTGCTCAATGAATGGAATGACGTTTTATCCAGAACAAAAGGAAATTAGTCTAAATTCAATGTTCTATATTCAAAGTTATTCTTTTAGTCAAAAAACAATCAACAGCTTTAAAGAAAGAACAATCTACCTAGAAAGTGAAAACGGAGAATTGATTAAATTAAATCTTCAAGAAATTTTAAAAGGTCAAATGAGTTTAACACAAGCAATTTTTAGGCCTTCAAAAGAATTAAAACCAAATACTACTTACTTTCTAAAATACTCTGACCAAACCGAAAATGAAGGAAGAGAAATGATGCAGTATAATAGAGAGAAAAAGTGTATTGGAAAACAACGAACAAAAAAACTATTAAAAATCTAAACTCTAACCTAAATATTGAACTTGCAAAAACCGAAGTTATACACTATGGTTGTGGACCATCTGCGAATACAATCTTTGATGTAAAAAACAAGTTTGAATCTGAAATTTGGTATAAAACCGAAGTTGTAGCTATTAATACTAATAAAAAAAACATTTACTACATAAAGGAATGGAATGGAAAACTTAATGTTGGTCACGGAATGTGCTCTGGAGCTTTCACTTTCAATCGAAAAGGTAAATATAAAGTTAGATTTACACCAATGAACACAGATGGAAAATCTCTAAAAACAACAGATTGGAAAATATTCGAAAGTCCATTTGCGAATGATAAAAGCCCTATAGGATTTTACATACTATGGCTAACACCGTGTATAATTCATTGCTGGCTTAGTGCTCTACTTGCGAAAGTCCTAGCGGACTTTCTATCTGTGTTTTATTTGCTAACTTTAGTGCTTAAACACGCAACGAAATCAGACACAATCAAATTAGGTAGTATTAAAAAAACACTACTCATCCTAATTACCCCGTAAATTTATATCTTTGATAGAAAAACATGATAACACTTTTTGCATATTTGTTTCTTGCATTGTTTGTTTCATTTGTATGTTCTATAATGGAAGCAGTATTGCTTTCAACACCGCAATCCTTCCTGATTGTTAAACATGAAAATGGGAATCTTTGGGCTAAAACATTTATTGATTTTAAAAACAATATTGACAAACCCTTATCCGCAATTTTATCACTTAATACTGTTGCCCATACAGTTGGTGCAGCAGGGGTTGGAGCCCAAGCAGTAAAAGTATTTGGAGAAGCGTCTTTTGGAATTGTATCAGCAATATTGACTGTTTTGATTTTACTTATATCCGAAATTATTCCAAAGACTATTGGCGCCAGATATTGGAGAAATTTAGCAATGATTTCTTCTTCAATTATAAAAGGAACGATAATTATTACCTATCCATTAGTTGTAATTTCAAGTATTATTACGAAAATGATTTCAAAAAATCGACAAGAACAAATAACAAGTAGGGAAGAAATTGCCGCATTAGCGAGTATTGGCACTGATGAAGGAGTTTTCATAGAAAAAGAACATAAAATAATTCAGAATTTACTAAGGCTCAAAAATGTTAAAGTAAAAGAAATAATGACTCCAAGAGTTGTTGTAGCTGTTGCAGACGAAAAACTATCATTAGAAGAATTTTTAAAAAACAAAGACTATTTAAAATTCTCACGAATACCAATATATACAGAAAATGATGAAAATATAACAGGATATGTATTTAGACAGACAGTTTTTGAAAAACTTGCGGAAGACCAACATGAATTAAAACTGAAAGATATTAAACGGGACATTGTTATAGTTCCAAATTCCATCGCACTATATACTTTATGGGAAAAACTTTTAGAAAAAAAAGAGCATATTTCCTTAATCGTAGATGAATATGGCGGTTTGGATGGAATTGTAACAATGGAAGATATTATTGAAACATTGCTTGGACTTGAAATAATTGATGAAAAAGATACTATAACTGATATGCAAAAATATGCAAGAGAAAGGTGGAAAGAAAGACAAACTAAATATGATTTACTAAACAAATTAAATAAAGAGGACGAATAAAAAACGCCACATAGCAATTGCTATACCAAATAACCTCGTTTTTGGCTTCATTAAGAAAAGAAATTGGTTACTTTTTAATTGGCTTGATCTCTACGTTGGAAAATCCAACGAATTTTCAACACGTAACGAAATCATAGCATAAAACGTTAACCTTTACGATGACCACTAATTAAAAAAATAAAGCCATGAAAAAAATAATTATATTTCTCATCTGTATGTCCTTTTCTTTTGTACTTCATGCCCAAGGAATTATTGGTGCATGGGAAACCACTTCCACTTCTAAAAATGGAGATCTATTAAAAAGTATAGTAATATTTGCAGACGGTTATCAAGTATTAACAACCTATGATACTACTACTGGAAAATTCATTCATACCAATGGTGGTGCATGGAAATTAGCAGGTAATACGATGACTGAAAAGATTGAGTTTCATTCAGAAAATCCTGAACTCATAGGAACAACAGTAAGCTTTAAAGTACGCATTACAGACAATGAAATTGAAATATTTGACAGTGGTTCTAAATTTAAAAGATTGGATAACGGCTCACCAGGCAAGTTAAATGGGGCTTGGTTAATGTCTGGTAGAACTAGGGATGGTAAAACTCAGTTAAGGGATACAAACAGACCCCGGAAGACTATGAAAATTTTATCAGGAACACGATTCCAATGGATAGCATATAATACAGAAACTAAAAAGTTTATGGGAACTGGTGGCGGAACATATACCACTAAAAACAAGGAATATATTGAGAATATTAAGTTTTTTTCTAGAGACGATTCAAAAGCAGGACTCAGCTTAAAATTTAGTTATGAGTTAATGAATAGTAAATGGCATCATTCAGGCTTGTCAAGTAAAGGAGATCCAATTCAAGAAATTTGGAGTATTAGAGAATAATATACCGTAAAAAAAAGCGCTGAAAAATTTCAACGCTTTTTTTAATATCTTTTATTCCTCAATTGGCGGATGACCATGAATTTCTTCAAAATCTTCATCAAAGTTTTCTCTTAAGTATGCGTTTAATTTTTTACGGTAATCATCTTTTAACCAAGTAACAAAGTTATGTGTACTTTTAGAAATACATTTTGCATAGCGGTTAATTCTGTCGTCTATTTCTTCTCCTAGCATTTTTGCTAAAATTAACGCATCAAAAACATCTTCACTATTTTCAATACACATTTTTGCGTGGTGTACTATCGATTTTTCTAAGACTCTTTTAGAAGATTCACCCGTTTTAATAGTATCTATATAGACCCTTTTCATATCGAAATAGGTATCTGTAGCCTTTTCAAATTCTTGTTGAACGTGCGCAGGTAATTCATATCTAAATGTATTTTCAATCTCTTCATCAGAAAGAATGGCATCTAAATAGTAATCTGGCGCTCTAAACATTTTTTGCCAATCTAAATCTGCACCCCAAGGCCCAAATCTATGAAAGTTGTTTCCTAAATCAATTACCTCAAACGTAGATTTTTCTCCAAAAATACGAGAACCACGTCCAATCATTTGATAATATAAAGTCAGCGATTTTGTTGCTCTGTTTAATATAATTGCTTCAATACTGGGCTCATCAAAACCAGTAGTTAATATACTTACAGAGCTAATAATTGCGTTTGGTGTTTTATGAAACCATTTTAAAATAAGTTCACGCTCTTTTTTAGTATTGGTATTGTCTAAATGCGCAATAGGATATCCTGCCTTTTTAAACGCATGAAATACCTGTATAGAAGTATTTATACCATTATTAAAAATTAATGTTTTTTTACCTTTTGCAGTTTCTTCATATGCACCTACCAATTTAGATAACATATCTGTATTCATATACAAATCTTCAGAAGATTTTACCGTATAATCTCCGTTTGCGCCAACTTCTAGAGAAGTTAACCCAACATTGTAAGAATACATATTTGCTTGCGCTAAATAGCCACTTTCAATTAAGTGATGAATAGGCTCGCCAACAAATAATTCTTGATAGTTCTCATACATTGGTAATTTAATGTTAGAACTTAAAGGAGTTGCTGTAACACCCAGTACAAAAGCACCATCAAAAAACTTAAAAATTTTAGTAAAAGAATTATAATGCGCCTCATCTACAATAACCAAACCAATATCAGAAATATCTAATTTTTCATCGGTTAACCTATTTTTCAAGGTTTCTACCATGGCTACAAAACAATTAAAATCGTCTTGATCATCTAACTGCGCAGTACTGTTTATGATTTTGTTGTTTACACCAAATTCGTCTAACATTCTAGACGTTTGCTTGCTTAGCTCTATTCTATGCGTTAGGACTAAAACCTTCTTTTTAAAAGTTTCTATATAACGTCTTACAATTTCAGAAAATATAACTGTTTTTCCACCTCCTGTGGGCAATTGATATAATAAATGATAATCTGGTGGTGCTGTTTCAAATCGATTAAAAATCTCATGAAGTGCATCCTTTTGATATCCGTATAACTCTTTACCAACTTTTACTTGTGAAGCGCTTGTTTGTGTCAAAATTTTTAGAAATTTTATTTTACAAAAATAAGACTTAAAATAGGTTATTCCCTAATTTAAACTATATAAATCTTGTTAAATTAACTTGTGTGATATCATTGTGTGATGCATGATGAACTGCAGTGCCATTTCTAACGACAATTAATTGAGGAGATTGATGCATCACCTGAAATTTAACAGCAATCTCATTAGAAATATCTCTATAATTTAAAAGGTCTAAATAATATACTTTTAAATGCTGATTTTCTTCCGTAAATAATTTTTCAAATTGCTTGATTACCATTTTACTAATTCCACATCTTGTAGAATCTTTAAAAATAAGAACTGACGCTGTATTAGATTCGGTTTCAATTGTCTCTAACTGCTCTAAGGAAGTTAATGGAAGCCATGTTAAATATGTTTTTTTTTCTGGTTTTTCTTCTTGTCCTTCTTTTCCTCCAAACATGTTATTAAATATTCCCATTTTATTTTTTTAAACTTTTATTTTTACAAATATAAGAAACTTTTACGAGGCAAAAAACGAGTAATAACAATACTTCACAAGATAATATACATTTTTTATTTGATTTTAAAAATGATGATACTTGGATTATTAAATCAGGCATTATAAACACTTGTAGCAGCAAATAACAAGGATAAAGACACCCATTTATATTATATTAGTAGATTACTTCTTAACGCTCAATATCAGTCGTTTTTTTATTACATTCGTACTATAAATTTCTAATTATGAAAAAGTTTTTATTAATTATTTTTGTTTTCACTTTATTCATTGCTTGTACTTCGGATAAAACGACAACGTATTACCTAATTCGTCATGCAGAAAAAGACAGAACAAATAATACAAATAAAAACCCTAACTTAAATTCAGATGGGGTAATAAGAGCGGAAAAATGGGCTAAACATTTTGAAAACATTGAATTGGATGCAGTATATTCTACTGATTATAATAGAACACAGCAAACAGCAGCACCAACGGCAAAAAGTAAAGGTTTAATCGTACAATCTTACAATCCTAGTAAAATGTACGATTCCATTTTTAAAAAGAATACAAAAGGAAAAACAGTTTTAGTAGTTGGTCATAGCAATACAACACCTGTTTTTGCAAATACTATTTTAGGTCAAAAAAAATACAAAAATATGGCAGATAATGACAATGCAAGCTTATATATTGTTACTGTTGTTAATGATAAAAAAAGTAGTGAAATCAAGAAAGTAAATTAATTTAAGAGTTTTACTTTAATATCTTCTAAGATAATTTCAGAAACCTTTTTAAGTTGGTTACTTTCATATTCAATATCGATGTCGATTAGAGATACGGAACTATTCAGAGGCTTGTAATTTAGATAATCTACAAAGCGAACTCCGTTTTTTAAACACGCTTCTTTTAGAGCTCTAAAGCGTTTTCCACCACCATTTGTATGGTAAGAATAAGCTAAATAATCAATTAAAAAATCTTCTTTTCCAATCCAATAAATAAAAACATCTTCAAAATCTTCTCCTCCTCCATCTTCAGAAAATGTAACTTCAATTTTATAATACTCTTTTCCTTTCAAAGTAGTAGCTTTTAGTAACTTTTTACGCACTGCTTTATCCTTTAAACCAAAAGGTAAAACAGAAAAATAATGCACAGAGTTTATAGCGTTACTATATACAGAAACCATCGAATCTGGAACTTTAACAACTTGCATGTTTATCAGGCGCTGAAGTCCATTATTTGTTAAAACTTCTTTTATAGATGCACTGTCTTTTGTGAAAGTTCTAAACAACTGAAAATTACCGTTTTTTCTAATGGCCACATATTTTTTATCTCTAAATTTAAAAGAAACCTCTGAATTACCAATTTTATCTGCTCCTGAAAACAAGATTGCTTTCTCTATAATTTGTTCAGCCGACAATGCTTTTTCCACTGAGGTGCAAGAAATTAGAAATAAAAGATAAAAAAAAATGAGGTAACGCATTTGAATTGATTGTTAAATTGATTTCAAAATTACGTTTCTTTCTCGAATGTAAAAATGTATCTTTGTTAAAATTAAAAAAGTGATTTTTGATGGTTCAAAAAAACATCAACATACAAAATAAAAAAGCTCGTTTTGAATTTGAAATTCTAGACAAGTTTGTTGCTGGAATTCAATTAACAGGAACAGAAATAAAGTCTATTAGATTAAGTCAAGCTAGAATTACAGAAAGTTTTTGCGAATTTAATGAACGTGGAGAATTGTTTATTGTAAACATGTATATTCAAGAATATCTTTTTGGACATCACTTTAACCATAAACCTAAAAGTGAGCGCAGACTGTTATTAAATAAAAGAGAATTACGTAGCTTAAGAAAAGATGTTGAAGCAAAGGGAAATACAATTGTTCCTTTAAGACTTTTTATAAATGACAACGGTTTTGCTAAATTAGAAATTGCTTTAGCAAAGGGAAAACAAACGCATGACAAGCGTGAAGTTATAAAAGACAGAGACAATAAACGCGACTTAGCTAGAATTAAAAAGAACTTTTAACTAGCCCGTGTTAAAAACACTTTACACTACTAATACAATTATCTTCGCTTCCTAGAGTTTATAAAGTATACGCCAGTTAAGAGCACAGCTGAAGCTATAATGGATTGTAATGACAAACGTTCATCTAGAACATACCACCCTAAAAGCATTGCTATAATTGGATTTATATATGCAGATGTGGCTACTTTTTCTGTAGATACATTTTTTAATAAATAGTTGAAGGATGTAAATGCTACAATTCCGCCGAAGAAAATTAAAAAGGCCATGGAGAGTTTTACATCTTCGCTCCAATCTAATGGAGATACCCAAGTTTCTTTAAAAAGTATACTTCCAAAAAACAATAAGGTGCCAGCAGTTAACATTTGGTAACCAGTGCTCACAAAAAAGTTTTTTGGTAAATCTGCTTTTGATACAAATACACTACCATAACTCCAACTTAACACACAAGTAAAAATCATAAAAATACCTAAAGCACTGCCTTCTGAAGTAGCAATGTTTTTTTGACTTACCAATAAATACATACCAAGTAAACCTAGTAAAACACCAATAATAGATTTCTTTTGCATGGGTTTTCGATCTATCAAACGCATTAAGAATAACACAAACAAAGGCTGTGTAGCAGCTAATAATGCTGCAAAACCACTGTCTACATATCTTAATGCCCAAACAAAGACCCCGTTACCGTAAACTAAAAATAAAAATCCAGCAATTAATGTATTTAAGAATTGTTTTTTTGTAATGGCTATTTTAAATTTCAAACACTTTGCAATAATCATTATTAAAGCACCCGCTGAAATAAAACGAATAGATGCTAAAAAAAATGGAGGCAATTCTGTAACCGCTATTTTATTGAATAAATAGGTAGATCCCCAAATAACATAAATTGCAAAAAACGCAAGGACAACAAGTAATTTAGAATTATTAATATTCAAAAAACAAATATTTTATAGATTAGGGAGTACTATTTCTGTCTGTTTTTTAATTCAGCTTCAATATCTTTTAAGGTGAAACCTTTGGCTTGCAACAGCATTAAATAATGAAACAACAAATCTGCAGACTCATACAAGAATAGAGAGTCGTTGTCATCCATTGCCTCAATAACAACTTCTACAGCCTCCTCACCTACTTTCTGAGCCACTTTATTGATTCCTTTAGCGAACAAAGAAGCTACATAAGATTTCTCAGTATCTTTATTTGCAATTCTTTCTGAAATAGTATCTTCCAAAGTAGAAAAGAAACCGTATTTCTGGTCATTTTCCTCGTTCCAACAAGTATCTGAACCTTTGTGACATGTAGGACCTTTAGGAGTTACTTGAAGCAACAAAGAATCGTTATCACAGTCTAATTTAATATCTACTAAATGCAGTACATTACCGCTCTCTTCACCTTTCGTCCATAAACGATTTTTAGTTCTAGAAAAGAAAGTAACTAATTTAGTATCTTTTGTTTTATGAAATGCCTCTTCATTCATATACCCCAACATTAAAACATTTTTTGTTGTCGCGTCTTGGATAATTGCAGGCACTAAACCGTCTTTATTTTTATTAAAATCTATTTTCATTGTCTTAATTTTAATTCCATTTTCACATCTGCAGATTCGTAATAAGAAGTTGTTATCTCTGCATGTACAAACCCAAATTCTTCATAGAGTTTTATGGCGTTTACTAATTTACTACTGGTATCTAAAGTAATTAATTTAACATCTTTTTCGTGGCATATATCAATACAAATTTGCAGTAATTTTCTACCAATTCCCAATCTTTTATATGCATCAATTACTCCTAATTTCATTATTTCAAAAGTATTGTTTTCTAATGGACTTAAAGTTACTGTGCCCACAATTTCATCATTATAATGTGCTAAAAAAATAAAACTTCCATTCTCTAAATACTTTTGGGGATTGTCTAATAAATCATCATCTGCTTTTTCATACAAATCATTAGATTGCAACCAGTCTAAAGAAATTTCTCTAAACTGTTGATGGTATTTATCTTCGAATGCCTTAATTTGTAACTCTTTCATTTTCTATACACTAAATTCTAACAGGTATATTATGTTGTTCTAAAGCTTGTTTTAAATCTAAAATAGCAATTTCACCAAAGTGAAAAACACTTGCTGCCAATGCGGCATCTGACTTACCTATTTTAAAAGTATCTATAAAGTGCTGCACCGTTCCTGCACCGCCAGAAGCAATAATAGGAATATTTAATTCCGTAGATAGTTTTGCTAAAGCTTCATTTGCAAAGCCAGCTTTTGTACCATCGTTATTCATTGAAGTAAATAGAATTTCTCCTGCTCCACGCGCCTCTACTTCTTTTGCCCAATCAAATAAATTTAAATTTGTTGGAATGGTTCCTCCTGCTAAATGTACAATCCATTCTCCATCTATCTGTTTCGCATCAATTGCAATAACCACACATTGATTTCCGAATTTCTCTGCCAGCTCATTTACCAATTCAGGTCTTTTTATTGCTGATGAATTTATCGAAACTTTATCTGCTCCAGATTTTAGTAATAAATCTACATCCGCAACCGAAGAAATACCGCCACCAACTGTAAATGGAATATTTACTTGTTCTGCAACCTTTAAAACCATTTCTAACATCGTTTTTCTACCTTCTAAAGTAGCCGAAATATCTAAAAACACCAATTCATCTGCCCCTAATTCCGCATACTGTTTTGCTAAGATTACTGGATCTCCTGCATCAATTAAATTAACGAAATTCACACCTTTTACAGTACGACCATTTTTAATATCTAAACAAGGTATTATTCTTTTTGTTAACATTCGAATAGCTTTTTTCTTTTACTTTTTAGCAGTTTGCAAATTGTTAACTGCTAAAAATACATGGCTAATTATTAAGTATATATTGTTCCAATTGTTTTAAACTAATCTTTTTCTCGTATATGGCCTTTCCGATAATTACACCTTCGCATCCATTTTCTGCTAGCCTTGGCAATTCATCAAAGGTTGATATTCCTCCAGAGGCAATAAGTTTTACGTCTTTAACTTCGGTTAGAATTTCTTTGTAAACATCAAAACTTGGCCCTTGTAACATGCCATCTTTAGAAATATCTGTACAAATTACATACTGAATTCCTTTATCTTGATATCTTTTAATAAAAGGAATCAATTCTAAAGTACTTTCTTCTTGCCAGCCATTTGTAGCAATTTTTCCTCCTGCACTATCTGGATAAAAATCAGCTCCTAAAATAATTTTTTGAGCTCCATATTTTTCAATCCAGCTTTCGAATATATCGCTATTTTTCACTGCAATACTTCCTCCTGTAATCTGATTTGCACCAGAGTTAAAAGCAATTTCTAAATCTTTATTAGATTTTAAACCACCACCAAAATCTATTTTTAAATTAGTTTTTGAAGCAATCTGTTCTAAAACTTTATAGTTGATAATCTTGCTAGCCTTTGCGCCATCTAAATCTACTACATGCAAAAACTCGATACCTGCAGCCTCAAATTCTTTGGCTACTTCTAACGGGTTTTCGTTGTATATTTTCTTGGTATTATAATCACCTTTTGTTAAACGAACACATTTTCCGTCTATAATGTCTATGGCTGGTATGATTCTCAAAATAGTTTTAAATTTTTAGTTATTGGTTTGTAGTTCCAAAAAATTCTTTAATAATTGCTCGCCGGCTAAACTACTTTTCTCTGGATGAAACTGCACTCCATAAAAATTATCTTTCTGCAATGCAGCTGCATAAGCAGTTTCATAAGTTGTAGTTGCGATGCATTCTTTGCAGTTTTCAGCATAAAAACTATGTACTAAATACATAAATTCTTTTTCTTTAACTCCTGTAAACAAAGCAGACTTTAAATTAGAAACTGTATTCCAACCCATTTGAGGCACTTTTACAGCATTTGAAAAACGTTTTATCTCAACATCAAAAATTCCTAAACCTTTTGTATTTCCTTCTTCAGAAAAGTTACACATTAATTGCATACCCAAACAAATACCAAGAACAGGTTGTTTTAATGTTGGAATTATTTTATCTAATCCACTTTCTTGCAACATTTTCATTGCAGAACTTGCTTCACCAACTCCAGGAAAAATTACTTTATCTGCAGTTTTTATCTCATCAATATTATTTGATAAAATAGCGTCTACACCTAAACGTTTAAAAGCAAACTGAATACTTTTAATATTTCCTGCACCGTAATCTATTATTATTAATTTCATTCTTTCACTTTTATCAATTAGCAAATGGCTAATATCTAAGAACTATTTTATAACATTCCCTTTGTTGAAGGTAAAAACATCTTGTTAGCATCTCTTTTTACCGCCATTTTCATTGCTTTTGCAAATGCTTTAAAAATTCCTTCAATTTTGTGATGCTCGTTAGTTCCTTCTGCCTTAATATTTAAATTACATTTTGCACCATCTGTAAAAGATTTAAACAAATGGAAGAACATTTCTGTTGGCATGTCTCCAATTTTTTCTCTTTTAAAATCAGCTTCCCATTCTAGCCAATTTCTACCACCAAAATCTACAGCAACTTGTGCCAAACAATCATCCATTGGCAGGCAAAATCCATATCTTTCAATTCCTAATTTAGACCCAATGCTTTGTTGAACAATTCTCCGAAAGCAATCATAGTATCTTCTATAGTATGGTGTTCGTCAACTTCTAAGTCGCCATCAACTTTAATCGTCAAATCCATATTACCATGTCTACCAATTTGATCTAACATATGATCGAAAAACAACAAACCTGTGCTGATATCATTTTTACCAGAGCCATCTAGATTTAATTTGATATAAATTTTAGTTTCGTTGGTATTTCTAGTAATTTCTACAACTCTGTCTTTTAATTTAAGAAAATTATAAATTTCTGACCAATCTGTGCTTGTAAGTGCGATACAATCTAATATCTTTTGTTTAGATGTTTCTATTTCATTCGCACCTAATTCTGCATTTTCAGACAAATAAATACCTCTAGCACCTATGTTGTTTGCCAATTCCATATCTGTAATTCTATCACCCAAAACAAAAGAATTCTCCAAATCATATTCTTCTGAAAAATACTTGGTTAATAAACCCGTTCTTGGTTTTCTAGTTTCCGCATTCTCATGAGGAAAGGTTTTATCAATGAGAACTTCAGAGAAAACAACACCTTCTTTTTGAAAAGCGGAAAGTACTTTGTTTTGTGCCGGCCAAAAAGTAGCTTCAGGAAAACTATCTGTACCCAAACCATCTTGATTTGTAACCATTACTAACTCATACTCCAATTCTGAGGCTATTTTTGCCATGTATTGAAACACTTTTGGGTAGAATTCTAACTTCTCTAGACTATCTAACTGATAATCTACTGGCGGCTCTAAAACTAACGTTCCGTCTCTATCTATAAATAATACTTTTTTACTCATATCTAACATGTTAACTTTCAGGTTTTAAAAACCTTAAAAATATTTTAATTTTTATTGAATAGACTTTAAAGCTCTTAACAAAATTTGATTTTCTTCGCAGATACCCACACTTATCCGTAAACAATTTTCGCATAAAGCTTCTGTGGTTCTATTTCTAACAACTACTCCTGCCATTACTAATTGATTGTAGCGTTTTGTTGCATCATCTACTTTAATTAAAAGAAAGTTACCATCTGAAGGATATACTTTCTCAATATAACTAACACAACACTCTAATTCTTTATGTAACCGCTTTCTTTCACTTACTAATTGAGCAACTTCATTTTGAATTACTTCCATCTCCTGAAGTCCTTAATTGCTCTTTGTTGTGTTAATTCATTTACATTATACGGCGGTTTTATAGTATTTAAAACTGCAATAATTTCTCTTGACGCGTAACAAGCTCCCAATCGAATTCCTGCCAAACCATATGCTTTTGATAATGTTTGAATAATAATTAGATTCGGATATTTTTCCAAATTTTTTAACCAGCTTTCTTTTGCTGAAAAATCAATATATGCCTCATCTAAAAGCACTAAGCCTTAAACTTTAATAACAATTCTTTTATGGTAGCTTCGCTAAAACTATTACCTGTGGGATTATTTGGAGAACATAAGAATAAAATTTTGCTATTTTTATCTGCTGCTCCTATAATCTGTTTTACTTGTGGCTGAAAATCTTCATCTAATAAGACTGTTTTATTTTCTACAGCATTTATATTGGCCAAAACACTATACATACCATATGTTGGTGGCAACGTAATAACATTGTCTTCATTAGGTTCACAAAAAGCTCTAAAAATTAAATCTAAAACTTCATCACTTCCATTTCCTAATAGAAGATTACGCTTATCACTTCCTTTAATTTTACATAATAATTGTTTTACATTGTTCTGATTAGGATCTGGATATCTATTCACGCCATTTTCAAACGGATTTTCATTAGCATCTAAGAAAATCATTTCTGATACATTGGTATCTTTATACTCATCTCTTGCAGAAGAATATGGCTTTAGAGACTTAATGTTCTCTCTAATAAGATTATTTAAATTGAAACTTGATTTCATATTATAAAAAATTTAAAAAATTCAGTCTAACCTTAAAATATTATTTTAAATCATTTAAACGCAATGTAACTGCATTTTTATGCGCTTGTAAACCTTCTGTTGTTGCCATGATTTCGATAGACCTACCAATATTCTGTATGCCTTCTTTTGAAATTTCTTGAAAGGTAATTGCTTTTGTAAAACTGTCTAAATTTACACCAGAATACGATTTAGAAAATCCGTTTGTTGGTAGCGTATGGTTTGTACCTGAGGCATAATCTCCTGCACTTTCTGGAGTATAATTCCCTATAAATACAGAACCTGCATTTTCAATGTTATCTATGTAAAACTTATTATTGTTTGTGCAAACAATAAAGTGTTCAGGCCCATATTCATTAATCAAATCTAAAGCGATTTTATCATTCTCAACAAAAATAGATTTCGAGTTCGTTATCGCTTTTTGAGCAATTTCTAATCTTGGTAGCTCTTTAATCTGTTTTTCTATTTCTTCTTCTACTTTTTTAATGAACTCTTTTGAAGTTGAAACTAAAATAACTTGAGAATCTTCACCATGTTCTGCTTGACTTAGTAAATCTGAAGCCACATAACTTGCATTTGCACTATCATCAGCAACAATTAATAATTCACTTGGCCCTGCTGGCATGTCTATTGCAACACCATGTTTGGTTGCTAATTGTTTTGCAACCGTTACAAATTGATTTCCTGGTCCGAATATTTTATAAACCTGCGGAATCGTTTCAGTTCCAAAAGTAACTCCTGCAATTGCCTGAATTCCTCCCACTTTTACAATTTTTGTTACACCGCATAAATTGGCTGTATACAATATTGCTGGATGAATTTCCCCATCTTTGTTAGGAGGTGAGCATAAAACAATTTCTTTACAACCCGCAATTTGAGCAGGAATTGCCAACATTAAAACCGTTGAAAATAAAGGTGCCGTTCCGCCAGGAATATACAAGCCTACTTTTTGAATGGGTCTTTTTTCTTGCCAACAAGAAACACCATTTGTAGTTTCTACAAATACTTTTTTAGTTTTCTGTGCAATATGAAACTTTGTAATATTTTCTTTTGCAAAATTAATTGCTTCTTTTAATTCGTCTGAAACGGTATCTATTGCCCCTTTAATCTCGAGTACTGAAACTAAATTAGAATCTAAAGAAACACCATCGAATTTTTTAGTATACCTAGCAACAGCAATATCCCCGTTTTTTTGAATGTCTGTAAAAACTTCATTTACAGTACCTTCAATATCGTCTACTGTTTTTGTAGGTCTTTCTAGGATTTTCTTCCAATCTTTTTGCTGCGGATTTAAAATTGTATTCATTTTATAAAACCATTTTTTCAATAGGACACACTAAAATACCTTCTGCTCCATTCTCTTTTAACTCGTCAATAATTTCCCAAAACTGATTTTTAGAAATTACTGTATGCACTGAGCTCCAACCTTTTTCTGCCAATGGTAAAACTGTAGGACTGCGCATTCCTGGTAACAAATTTAGAATGGCATCAAGTTTGTCATCCGGTGCGTTTAATAATATGTATTTAGAATCTCTTCCTTTTAAAACAGATTGTATTCTAAATTGAATTTTATTTAAAATATCTCTTCTTTCTTTTGAAATTAATGGAGAAACTGCCAAAACTGCTTCAGACTTTAATAAAACTTCTATTTCTTTTAACCCATTTTTAAATAAAGTACTTCCACTTGATACAATATCACAAATTCCGTCTGCTAAACCAATATTAGGTGCAATCTCTACGGAACCACTAATAGTGTGTAATTGTGCATTAATATTTTGTTGTTTTAAAAACTTTTTTACAGTTTCCGGATACGAGGTTGCAATTCTTTTCCCTTCTAAATCTTTTAAAGAATTAGCTTTAGAATCTTTCGGTACAGCAATAGAAACTTTACATTTAGAAAAACCTAAACGCTCTATAAATTCTAGATCTTTTCCTTTTTCTATTAAAACATTCTCACCAATAATTGCTGCATCTACGACACCATCTCTTAAATATTGAGGGATATCTCCGTTCCTTAAATAAAAAACTTCAACTGGAAAATTTCTTGCAGCAGCTTTTAACTGATCTTTTCCATTATCTATAGAAATACCAATATCTTTTAAGATTCTCATAGAATCTTCATTTAACCTTCCTGATTTCTGCACTGCAATTCTTAAGTTACTCATTTTTGTTTTTGTTAAAAGCCTGAACAAATACGGTTTTAAATAAAAAAAACCTGTTTGATTTGCTCAAACAGGTTTATAAATATTTTGATTTTATTCAATACATTTTTAAATCGCTTGATTGCAATTGTGAAAATGATGAAAATGTGATTGAATAAATGTCATTCTTTTTTAATTATATGCAAATATCTTACTTTTATTTCTAATTAAAGTAATCATCCAATCAAAAAATTAAATAATATATAAATTTTATCGATTTCTTATTATTTGTTTAAATTTATTGTTTAAAACTAAAAAGAATGATGATTAATCTCTCTTTTTAATATTTTAAATATTCTTACAGTGTTATACCATAGTTGCTGCAATCTTCTTATAAGTTCCGTTTTCTAACAATACTCGAATTGCCGAAAAAGCAGTAATTGTCTCGTCTATATCTTCTTGAGTATGGGTTGTTGTAGGTATTAATCTTAAAATAATTAATCCTTTAGGAATTACAGGATACACCACAATAGAACAGAAAATACCATGATTTTCTCTTAAATCATTCACCATTGCCATTGCTTCAGGAATGTCTCCTTTTAAGAATACGGGTGTAATACAGGTTTGTGTAGTTCCTAAATCGAAACCAGCAGAACGCAAACCAGATTGCAATGCGTTTGTGTTTTCCCAAAGTTTTTCTTTTAATTCTGGCATTGTACGCAACATGTCTAAACGTTTTAATGCTCCCTTAACCATTGCCATTGGCAAAGATTTTGCAAACGTTTGAGAACGCATATTGTATTGTAAGTATTGAATTACGTCTTTATTACCTGCTAGAAATGCACCAATACCTGCCATAGATTTGGCAAAGGTTGCAAAGTACACATCAATATCATCTTGAACTCCTTGTTCAAAACCGGTTCCTTTTCCATCTTTTCCTAAAGTTCCAAAACCATGTGCATCATCAACTAACAATCTAAAGTTATATTCTTTTTTAAAAGCTACAATTTCTTTTAAACGACCTTGCTCACCTCGCATTCCAAAAACTCCTTCAGAAATTACTAAAATTCCTCCACCAGTTTTTTCTGCCATTCTTGTTGCACGTTTTATGTTTTTTTCAAAACTTTCCATATCGTTATGACGATATACAAAACGCTTTCCTGAATGTAAACGAACTCCGTCTATAATACATGCATGCGTATCCATATCATACACAATAATATCGTGTTTAGTAACCAAAGCATCTATTGCGGACATGATTCCTTGATATCCAAAATTTAATAAATAGGCTTTTTCTTTATCAACAAATTCAGCACATTCACGTTCCAACTGTTCGTGAAAAGGTGTATGTCCAGACATCATTCTGGCACCCATTGGATACGCCATGCCATGCTCTAAAGCTGCTTCTCCATCTACTTTTAAAACTTCTGGATGATTTGCTAATCCCAAATAATCATTAATACTCCAAGTAATTACTTTTTTTCCATTGAAATACATTCTATTAGAAATTGGGCCCTCTAATTTTGGAAACACATAGTATCCCTCTGCCATATCTGCCCATTTACCTAATGGTCCTTTATCTTTTATTATTCTATCAAATAAATCTGTCGTCATTCTCTCTTCTTTTTTTCAGTATGTAAAGTTAGCTAATTATAATATTATATAAAATTTTACTTGATGTTTGAAAGTTTTTTTTAATCTAAAAACCCTTGTTCACGCATCCAAGAATCACTATAAATTTTATTCATATATCTAGAACCATGATCTGGAAAAATCAATACAACAAAACTATTTTCATCGAACATACCTAAAGCATTATATTGTCTTGCAGCCTGCAGAACAGCACCACTTGTATATCCTAAAAACATCCCTTCTTTTTGTATAATTTCTCTAGCTGCAAAGGCAGCATCTTTGTCAGTTACTTTCTCATAAATATCTATCACATCAAAGTCTGTTGCTGTAGGAATTAATGTTTTTCCTAAGCCTTCAATTTTATATGGCTTTATCTCATTAATATCAAATTCTCCTGTTTCATGGAACTTTTTAAGCACCGAACCAAAAGCATCTACGCCTAAAACTTTAATGTTTGGGTTTTGCTCTTTTAAGTACTTACCCGTTCCAGAAATCGTTCCCCCTGTGCCACTTGCAACTATCAGGTGTGTAATTTTACCAGCTGTCTGATTCCATATTTCTGGACCTGTAGTTCTATAATGTGCTTCAATATTTAATTCATTAAAATACTGATTTATATAAACAGAGTTTTTTGTTTTCCTATGAATTATTTTTGCAACTTCATAATAAGATCTTGGATCGTCTGCAGGAACATTTGCTGGACAAATATGCACTTCTGCTCCCATTGTCTTTAATAAATCTATTTTATCTTGAGAAGATTTATCACTTACTGCTAAAATACATTTATAACCTTTTACAAGACTAATCATTGCCAAACTGTAGCCTGTGTTTCCCGAAGTAGTTTCAACGATAGTAGCTCCTTTTTTAAGAATTCCTTTCTTTTCTGCATCGTTAAGAATATGCAAGGCAATTCTATCTTTTGAAGAAAGACCCGGATTAAAAGCTTCTACTTTTGCGAAAAAAGAACCTTTTAAACCCTTTGTTATTTTCTGAAGTTTGATTAGCGGAGTTTCCCCAACTAATTCTAAAATACTATTATTAATTCCGTTGTTTTTACTCATACGACTCTAATACGTAAACATTATTAATGAATAATGTTTGATAATCTTTTTATAAAATATGAAGATACATTCTAGTATTGAATTATAAAATTAAATTTAAAGTTTAATTAAATCTGGATCTAATTTATTTTCCAAAGCTAAAAAGAAAGTATAGTCTTTTGCAGTTTCCTTTAAGGCATCAAAACGTCCTGAAGCACCACCATGACCCGCTTCCATATTTGTTCTAAGTAATAATAAATTATCATCTGTTTTTAACTCACGTAGTTTCGCAACCCATTTTGCAGGTTCCCAATATTGTACTTGAGAATCATGAAAACCAGTAGTTACTAATATATTTGGGTATGCCTTTGATTTTACTTGATCATAAGGTGAATATGATTTTATATAGTCATAGTATTCTTTGTCATTCGGATTTCCCCATTCGTCGTATTCTCCTGTTGTTAAAGGTATTGAATCATCCATCATTGTAGATATAACATCTACAAAAGGTACCGCTGCAATAATTCCGTTATACAATTCAGGATTCATATTTACAATTGCCCCCATAAGTAACCCCCCTGCAGAACCGCCCATTGCATATAAATGCTTTTCAGAAGTGTATTTGTTTTCTATTAAATATTTAGAACAATCTACAAAGTCTGTAAAGGTGTTCTTTTTATTCAACATTTTACCGTCTTCATACCAATCTCTACCTAAGTATTCACTTCCTCGAATATGTGCTAATGCATATACAAAACCTCTGTCTAATAAACTTAATCGTGTGGTAGAAAAACTGTCTGGAATTGTATACCCATAAGAACCATATGCATACTGCAATAAAGGGTGTTTTTATCTAATTTCGTATCTTTATGGTATACCAAAGAAATAGCTACTTTTTTACCATCTCTAGCCGTTGCCCAAACGCGTTTACTCTTATAATTTTCTTTGCTGAATTTACCCCCTAAAACCTCTTGTTCTTTTTTAATTTCTTTAGACTTATCTCCCATATTAAAATCAATAACAGAGGCAGGTGTTGTCATAGAATTGTAGGAATAACGTATTACGTGTGTATCAAAATCTGGATTTGAATACACACCTACGGAATAGGTTTCTTCGTTAAACGGAAGATAAAAATCATCTGTTTTATCCCAACGTTTAATACGAACCATATTTAATCCGTTTGTACGTTCTTCTAAAACTAAATATTCTTTAAATATTGAAAAATCTTCTAGTAATGTATCTTCTCTATGCGGAATAACATCCGTCCAATTCTCTTTTGCTGTCATAGAAACCGGAGTCTTCATTAACTTAAAATTAGTAGCATTATCTTTATTTGTTAATAAATAAAAATCATCTCCAAAATGAGAGACGCTATATTCTAAATCGCGCTCGCGCTTCTGTAGCATTGTAAATTCTCCTGTAGGATTGTCTGCATCTAGATATTGAGCTTCTGTAGAAACAGTGCTATACGAACCAATAATGATGTATTTGTCAGATTTTGATTTTGTAACATAGGTCCCAAAAGTTTCATCTTTTTCATGAAATACTTCAATATCTTCTGAAGCTGATGTTCCTAGAATATGTCTATAAATCTTCTCACTTCTTAATGTTGTAGGATCTTTCTTGGTGTAAAAAATAGTTGTATTATCATTTGCCCAAACAGAACCACCTGTTGTGTTTTCTATAACATCTTTATAAACTTCACCCGTCTCTAAATTCTTTATGCGTAAAAAGTATTGTCTTCTGCTAATTGTATCGCTTGCAAAGACAGCTAATTTATTGTCATTAGAAATATTTAAACCTCCTAATTGAAAATAATCGAAATCTTTGGCCATTTCATTTACATTGAACATTACCTGTTCATCTGCATCTAAATTGTCTTTCTTTCTACTATAGATAGGGTATTGCATTCCTTTTTCAAAGCGTGTAATATAGAAATACCCATTGTCTTTATAAGGCACAGAAGAATCATCTTCTTTAATTCTACCTTTCATTTCTTCGAATAAAGTCTCCTCAAAATTCTTAGAAAACTCAGTAACTTTATCGTGATACGTATTTTCTTCCTCTAAATAATTAATTACTTTTTGTGTTTGGTCATCTTTTACATCAACAAGCTTTTGTTCATCCGTCAAACGCATCCAAAAATAGTTATCTATTCTAACATCTCCATGTTTTTCTAATGTTATTGGCTGCTTATCTGCTGTAGGTGTTTTTGCTTCTATATTTTTCATGGTATCATTTTTACAAGAGGTCGCAAAAATAAGACTTAATAAAATGGTTGTTGTATATAATTTCCTCATTTTTAGTTGATTTATTTTTCCTTACAATTTACTAAATTTATAGAAACTTAAACAATTGCTCCCAAAAGCCCTACGATGCCAACTAAAATATAAATAGATAGCATTATAATGGTAAAAACACCTACAAATTTATAATGAGATTTTAGCATTTCGAATGCACTAGCTAAAACTTCATCATCTTTCGAGGTTAATGCTTTTTTTAACTTTACAGAAAACTGATATAAATAGTATAGTGGAAAAATATAAATGACAATCATTAGAATATAAAATATTGTCATTGCTGTGCCTAAATTGAAAGGCATACCTGTTGCTTTTGGTATACTAGCATAAATAGTACTAATAAAAAAGCTACTTAAAAAGAGAAAACCTAAACCTATAAAACCTAGAATAGATAAGAATTTGCACCATTTTGCTGTTTCTTTTAAAAAACTTTTTGCCCCACTAGTTAAAGTTAGTTGCTCTATCTCTGTAATTGCATTTTGCATATTTTTTTATTTAGTTAACAATTAGTTTCAAAAATAGTCATTTTAAAATTTTGACAAAAAAAAACCACAAATATTAAATTTGTGGTTTACAATATAGCTTTAAAAGTTTACTTTTTAAAGTTAGTAATTGTCTTTGTAATAATAGAAATACAATCCATTAATTGCACTTCTGTCATCACTAAAGGTGGTGCAAAACGAATTATATTACCATGTGTAGGTTTTGCCAATAACCCATTATCTCTTAGTTTCATACAAATATCCCAAGCTGTAGAACTGTCTTCCGTATCGTTTATTAAAATTGCGTTTAACAATCCTCTACCTCTTACAGACTTTACTAAATCATTTGTTTTACAAAATTCTGTTAATTCATGCCTAAATATATTTCCTAATTTATCTGCATTAATTGCTAACTCTTCATCTGCAACTACTTCTAAAGCAGCCATTGCAACTGCAGCAGCAATTGGGTTTCCTCCGAATGTAGAACCGTGATTACCAGGCCCAATTACATTCATTACAGCATCATTTGCTAAAACAGCAGAAACAGGATATGCACCGCCACTTAGAGCCTTTCCTAAAATTAAGATATCTGGTTTTGTTTCTGGTGAACCAGAACAATTTTTCTCTGGACAAGCACAATTACCACAAGTTGCTAATAAACGACCCGTTCTTGCAATTCCTGTTTGTACTTCATCCGCAATAAACAAAACATTGTGCGCTGCACACATTTCTTTAGCAGCTAGCTAAATAGCCATCAGAAGGCACAAAAACGCCCGCTTCACCTTGTATTGGCTCCACTAAGAATGCAGCAATATTTTTGCTACCCTCTAACGTTTCTTTTAAAGCTTCTAAATTATCATATTCAATTTTAATAAACCCGTTTGTATAAGGTCCAAAATTCTTTCTAGCAACTTCATCATTAGAAAAAGAAATAATAGTGGTTGTTCTGCCGTGAAAGTTATTTTCACAAACAATTATTTCTGCCTTATTTTCTTCAATACCTTTTACTTCATATGCCCATTTTCTTGCAATTTTCAAAGCAGTTTCTACTGCTTCTGCTCCAGTATTCATTGGTAATAATTTATCAAAACCAAAATACTCAGTTGCAAATTTCTCATATTGTCCAAGCATATCATTATGAAAAGCCCTTGATGTAAGACTTAATTTTTTTGCTTGATTGGTCATTGCATCTACAATTTTAGGATGGCAATGTCCTTGATTTACAGCAGAGTATGCTGACAAGAAATCATAATATTTTTTTCCTTCCACATCCCAAACATTAACGCCTTCACCTTTACTCAAAACCACTGGAAGTGGATGATAATTGTTTGCCCCATGTTTGTTCTCTAATGCTATCGCTTCTTGCGATGTAAGTTTGTTTAAAACAGTCATTTTTAGTCGTATTAAATGTTTATAATTAAATAACCATTCCTGTTCTACCTTTATCCTTTCGAAGTTCCGAAAATTCAGCGTGGGAAAGAAATCATCCCCGAAGTGACACAAAAGTAATTAAAATAATTAACTATTTAATAAATGATTTTATTTCGTAATAATAAATTGTTTAATGTGATATTATCTAAAAATATCATTTTAAAACTAACAATAGAAAGAATTTGGGAACAAACCTTTGATGTCTTTTATTTAAAAAAAACAACATCCCTCTCCTTTTCTTTTCCTAATTTCGCAGTCCAAAATACTTAAAAATGCCGCGCAGAGAACGAAATAAATTTGTAAAGAAGAATCAAGTTTTAGAATTAAGAATTGAAGCTTACGCTTTTGGGGGAAAAGGAATTGCGAGAATTCATTCAGAAGATGGAAGCTTTGTTATTTTTGTACCGAATACACTACCTGGCCAATTGGTAAAAGCGCAAATTAATAAATCTAGTAAGAATTATGCTGAAGCAAAATTAATAGATGTTTTGGCTCCTTCTGAAGATGAAGTTGAAGTTCCTTATCAAGATATTCCTGGTGCACCTTACATTCAATTACCTATTGAATTACAACATAAATATAAAAAAGAAAGTACTTTATCTTTATTTAAAAAAATAGGGAAAGTAGAAAATATAGAAGCTTTATTTGACGAATTTGTAAGTTCACCAAATGTATTTCATTATAGAAATAAAATGGAATATGGTTTCTCTGCAATTGGTTATGATAGAGTTACAAAAAGAGATAAAGACGAGTTTACACTTGGTTTTAAAAGACGTGGTGTTTGGTGGATGGGAGATAATTTAGATAAAGATTCTGGTTTGTTTGATAAACAAATGGAAGACAATCTAAAAAATATTAGACAGTATTGCATAGATTCTGGTTTAGATCCCTGGCACGGGCCCAAAAGAGAAGGGTTTTTTAGATACTTTGTAGTAAGAAAGTCTTTTAAAACAGATGAATTATTATGCAACCTGGTAACTACTTCGCCAAATTTAGATCAATTCGATTTGCAGAAATTTGCAAACTTTCTAAAAGATATTTTTGGAGATCGATTAGCTGGTTTATTACATACTATTAACGATGAAACTGGTGATAGAACAATTGCTACCTCTGGAAGTATTGAATTAGTGTATGGAAAAGATAAAGTTGTAGAAGAATTATTAGGTTTAAATTTTGAAATCAGCATGAAAAGCTTTTTTCAAACAAACCCAAAATGTGCAGAAAAACTATATAATAAAGTTGTAGAATATGTTTTAGAAGACAAATCTAAAGTAGACAATACAGTGGTTATGGATTTGTTTTGTGGAACAGGAACCATTGGTCAAATTGTTGCCTCTAAAAGTAAAAATGCAAAAATTGTTGGAGTAGATATTGTGGCTTCTGCTATAGAAGATGCTGAGAAAAATGCCAAAAGAAATAATATTGAAGGATTAAAATTTTATGCAGCAGATGTTGGTAAATTTCTAACAGCACATCCTGAATACGAAAATAAAATTAAAACGATTATTTTAGATCCTGCAAGAGCAGGAATTGCACCAAAAACATTACAAAAAATAATTAATTTAAAAGCAGATAGAATGGTCTATGTTTCTTGTAATCCTGCAACGCAGGCAAGAGATACAGAGTTGTTAAGTGCTGCTGGTTATTTTATGAAAAAGATAAGTCTGGTAGATCAATTTCCACATACTGCGCATATTGAAACTGTGGTTTTATTTGAGAAATAAAATAAGAAATATGAAGAGAAATAAAGTTTAGTTACGTTAGTTGTAATTCACTTTTATTTCTCTTCTTTCTTTATGCAATCGATAGTCTTTAAAAGTATTGTTAATGTCTAACTTTACAATATTAGAATGAGACTTCACATTCAATAAAAATTCATTTTTAATTTTAACTGACTTTATACTTTCTTGGTATTTAGATAAGAAACATATCACTTTTGTATGATGTTCATCTGATTTTATTTCTAAAACTTGAGGTACTAGTTTTTCACCATTAAATTCCCAACTAGTTGTTTTATTTAAGTATTTACTGAAATCTTCTTTAGAAACATGTAAGCTTTTAGATGCGCCAAACTTAATAAAGTTTTCTTCATCAAAATCAATTTCTAGCATCAATACATGTCCTCTTTTTATAACATTAAAAGTAGCAGAGATAGATTCATGCAAATTATTTATGTTAGTTATATTTAGTAGAGCAAAACAAGTTAATATTAAAATTCTCATTTTATAATAATTTTAATTGTTCCCAGTTTATTTCCTTCTCTTATAATATTTAACACATAAATACCTGCATTAGTTGTAGTATTTATTTCTAAAACCCCAATACCTGTTTCTTCAAGAACGAGCTGTCCTGTTATCGAATATAGCTGAACTTGATATTCTTCTAAACTGGTAGATATTACAGAGAAATGGCCATCATTAGGATTTGAGTTGATATAGTAACCTAAGTCTTTCAAATCTAAATCTTTTGTGCTTAATGTGGCTCCACAACTTTCATCAAAACTAGTTGAAGGATTATCTGTTGCAAAAGGATTTATATTTGCATTAGAATCATCACAATCATAAGATACTACAAAACCATCTCCATCTGCATCAACACCACTTAAAGCATTAGCGTTACTAATAAAACTATCATTAAAATTACCTTTTATACATCTAGAAATTTGAGGAAAATCTTGAGTTACCACATAATAATAGTCAAAATTTTCTTCTCCTTGAGCTGTAGTTAATGTAATGGAAGCTTCAATTCCGTTGCATTCATCCAAATCTCCTTTTCCTGCAACGTAGCCAAAATCATTGGTATATTTTCCAGAATAAGAACCACAAGGAGCACTAATTCCATCTCCAGGACGTAAACCGCTTTTTAACTGAAAACTTGGAAACATTTCTTTTATGTTACCCTCTTTATCAGGACCAAAACGATATAAAACAGGAAAACCATCTGCAGCCCAACCAACTTGTAATACTTCTGCTGGCGGTGTATTTAATGTAGAAATACCTTGTTCTAATTCTTCTACATATTCATACATATTTCCATGATAATGATAGCCTGAATTAGGGTTTACATGAGCAGAAGCACAATCTAAAGCAACAAAATCTCTACCATCTCCAATATTTGTAGTGGGTTCAAAAACCCAATCCCAATTGTATTCTCCAGTATTTACATCTTCAAAAATAAAAGGTGTAGCTGGCGCAGGCATCATATACACTCCGTTTAAAGCAATACCAAAAAAGTTAACTGGTCTTCCGTTAGCTCTTGTTAAACTCGTAACTTCTCCAGATAATTTAGGTTTTAAATCAAATTTATAAACTCTATAATAAGGGTTTGGTATTCTGTCTGCAACATAATTAAAATTATGATTAGGGTAATTGTTGGAATATACTACTCTATCATTTTGTTCAATAAATTCGTAATAAACACTGGGGTTTGAAGGCGTGTAGCTACAATCTATATTATCATAACTTAATACATCTGTTGTTTCACAAGGGCTATTGCAATCATCAATGGTAGTTTCTGTACCGTTTTTAATACCATCATTGCAAGACCAATCATTTCTAATTGTTTGTGCTTCTTGCTGTAACATCGTTTTTATCGTTTCTTGTTCTGTTGTTAAGTTCCCTATTAAGTTAGTTTCTTCTTTAATATCTGTAATAATGTTATAAAATTCTTCTCTACCATTTTCATCTTCAATTAACTTATACGTATCATTTCTGGTTGCCCAAAGTTCTGTATTACTACTTTCATAATCTGTATAATTTATTTTTTTAGAAACCTGGTTTTCAAATGACAACACAGGTTTTAAACTTAAACTATTATCTGTTCCACCTAATAATGGCACTCCTGCCAACTCTAAAATTGTAGCATGTAAATCTGTAGCCTGTACCAAACTTGCTTCTACTTCATTTACTCTTTCTACAGATTTACCTGTAATAATTAATGGTACTCTAATTCCGCCTTCATATATTGAAGATTTCGCATGACCATTTGGCCAAAAATTATTTGCTTGCCCTGGAGTACCATTATCTCCAATAAAAATAATTACTGTATTTTCTAGAGTATCATCATCCATACTTTCTAAAAGTCTATTAATTTCATAATCCATAGACTCAACCATAGATAAATAGGTTGTTCTGTTATTTGTAGGTGAAGTTGTGTAAGTGCCTTCTGGAGGTGTTTGAAAGGGTGCATGAGGCGCTACATGCGCTAACCATAAAAACCAAGGTTTTGTTTGATCATCTATCCAAGATATTGCGTTGTTTGTTAAATGTGTAGTTACATATTCATTTACTTGTTCTTCATTTTCTTCTGAATTTACTTTAGTCCAATTGTAGTAATCATCTACTTGACTCGTAAAAACCCCTTCATAATAAGGTACACCAGAGTCTTTTGGGTGACTATAATTGCTAGTACCACTTCCTCCAATATGCCATTTACCAATAAGCCCCATGCTATAATCTGTTATACTCTGCTCTTTTATTTTAGTAAATAATGAAGTATGGCTAGTCTCTAAAATTAAAGGCGGTCTCATAACTCCTGTTTTAATACCATATTTACCACTCATTATTGCAGCACGTGTTGGTGAACATTGAGGAGCTGCCCAACAGTTGGTAAAAGAAAGTCCTTTTTCTCTTAAAGAATCTAATGTTGGCGTACTAGGTAAATCTTCATTTATTCCAAAACCAGGAGTAGAATCAATCCCCATATCATCTGCAATTATTAGCAATATATTTGGTGATTGTTGTTGACTAAAACATGTGGATGTAAAGAAAAATAGTACTAAAATTATTTTTAAAATTCTCATTTATTTATTTTTGTTGTTGAAATATATTTAAGCCAACTAAAGAATAGTAAGATATTTAAAAGTTAGACCCTATAAAATAAAAATAGTTTAATTTTAAAACTGTTTAATTTTTAATTTTAAATATTTATTACTTATTTTTTAATTATAATAAACAAAAAACAGGAAATAATTTTGTAATCATTTAATTACATTTGTAATATAATTAAAAAATTATCTAATAATTAAATATTAATTTGTTAAAAATTTGATGATGAAAAAATTAACTGAATTCGAAATATCAAAAAAATTAGAAAATCTTATCGATTGGGAGTATTATGATAACGCATTGCACACAGACTTTGAATTCGATAATTTTAAAGATTGTATGTCTGCAATGAATAGAATTGCTTTTGAGTGTGAAGCTTTAAATCATCACCCAGAATGGACAAATATTTATAATACTTTAGATATTACACTAACAACGCATGATGCAGACGGTGTTACAGAATTAGATTTTAAATTAGCAGCTGAAATTAATAAGATTGTAGAAGTTGAAGAGGAATAGTGCTATAAAAACAATCTAATTCTTATATTTGAATTGTGAAAAAAAATATTTTATTTTTAGTACTATTAACGGGCATCTTTACCGCGTGTGAAAAAGACGATTTTTGCATAGAGAATCCTGTTACTTCCAAATTGATCATAGATTTTTATGATGATACAAATAGAGAGACTTTAAAAAATGTACAACGATTTTCTATCATTGCAGAAGGTAAAACAGATAGCCTTTTTGTAAATAAAACCTTTAATAGTATTTCAATACCGCTAAACTCTTTAACCTTAGAAACCATTTATACTTTAAAGAAAAATGATGATACTGGTGCAACTGCGGATAATAAAATTGCCACATTTACAATTCAATATGATACTAAAGAAGAATTTGTTTCTAGATCTTGTGGCTTTAAAGTGATATTTAACAATTTAGAGTTTTCTTCAAATACAAATAGTTGGATAACAGATTTTACACCAACAACAATTATTAATTTAGACGATCAAAGCGCAGCGCATGTACAAATATTTCATTAGCATTTGTTTGTTATTTGTTTTTGCTGAAAACTATTCTCAAGAACAAAAAAAAGACAGCATTATTTCTCAAGAAAAAGATACGGTTATATATAAAACAAATTACGGTTTGCGCCTGGGAATGGATATAAGTAGACCTCTATTTTCTTCTTTGTACTCCAATTACAATGGTTTAGAAATTGTAGCAGATTATAGAATTAAAAAAAACGTATACATAGCAGCAGAAATAGGTTTTGAAGAAAAAACAAGCATTGAGGATTATTCAAATTCAACTTCTAAAGGAAATTATATTCGTTTAGGGCTTAATTACAATGCCTATGACAATTGGTTAGATATGAATAATGAAATTTTTGTTGGATATAGATATGGTTTTTCCTTGTTTAATCAAACTTTAAATAATTATACAACAAACGTTTCAGACATGGAAAACGGCAGCTATTTTCCTGCTGTTTTAAATACCGTCGGGCAGGCCTCCACGAGTTTAAATGCTCATTGGTCTGAATTTATGATAGGTATTAAAGCTGAAACTTTACAAAATCTATTTATTGGGTTTAGCTTTTCTTACAAAATATTAATGAGTGTAAAAGATCCAGAAAATTTTAAGACGCTCTTTTCTCCAGGATTCAATAGAATTTTTGAAAGCAATACCGGTTTTGGTATTAATTATACCATTAGTTACTTAATTCCTTTTTCTAAAAAGTAAATTCACCTTATAAACTGCTGTTTTTTTAGTAACTTTAAACCTGTTTTAATTTAAAACTACAACAATGAATAAAATACCAAGTGTAAACTTAGCAGATTTCTTATCGAACGACCCTAATAAAAAACAAAAATTTATAAATGAAATTGGACATGCATACGAAACCATAGGTTTTGTAGCTTTAAAAGGGCATTTTTTAGATGATACATTAGTAAATAATTTATATAGTGAAATAAAAAACTTTTTTGAGTTACCAATAGAAACTAAAGAGAAATATGAAATACCAGGAATTGGTGGCCAAAGAGGATACGTTTCTTTTGGAAAAGAATCTGCTAAAGGTAAAAAAGAAGGCGATTTAAAAGAGTTTTGGCATTTTGGGCAATACGTAGAAGATGATGCCGAAAGAGCAAAAGAATACCCCGAAAATGTTCTTGTTAATGAACTTACTAATTTTAATGAAGTAGGAAAAGAAACCTATAAAATGTTAGAAAAAACTGCCAAATATGTGCTGCGTTCTTTAGCATTGCATCTAAGTTTAGAGGAGACCTATTTTGACCAATATATCAAAAATGGAAATAGTATATTACGTCCTATTCATTATCCACCAATAGCAACAGAGCCAAAAGGTGCAGAAAGAGCTGCAGCGCATGGAGACATTAATTTAATTACATTATTAATGGGTGCACAAGGAAAGGGTTTACAAGTACAAAACCACAATGGAGATTGGATTGATGCCATGGCAGCGCCGGATGAAATCATGATTAATGTTGGTGACATGTTAGCAAGACACAGTAATAATAAACTAAAATCTACCATTCATAGAGTAACGAATCCACCAAAGGAAATGTGGGGAACTTCTCGATATTCAATTCCGTTTTTTATGCATCCAATATCAGAAATGAAATTAGATGTTTTAGAAAATTGTATCGATTCAAAAAATCCGAAACAATTTGAAGATATTACTGCGGGTGAATTTCTAGAGCAACGCTTATTGGAATTAGGATTAAAAAAATAATTGATACTTGACAAAATGGATTTTAAAGATCAATTAAAAAATTTATTTCCAGAGCATAAGGAAAAATTAGACCCAATAAAAGAAAAGTCTAATATTTGGCTACAAGACGATCCTATACTCTGTAAATATGAAAAACGTAAAGGGAAACCAATCACTATTTTAGAGGGATACACAGGTGCTACATCTGATTTTAAAATATTGGCAAAAGAAATAAAAACCAAACTTTCGGTTGGTGGTAGTTTTAAAGATGATAAAATTATTATTCAAGGAGATTATAGAGATACTATAATGGAAATGCTTAAAGCTAAAGGGCTTAAGGTAAAAAGAGTTGGTGGTTAAAAATATATATTTATGAGTATAAGAGAATCAGAATTGATTTTAAATACGGATGGTAGTGTGTATCATCTGAATTTAAAACCAGAAAACATTGCCCAAGATATTATTTTTGTAGGCGACCAAGATAGAGTTGAAAAAGTGACAAAGCACTTTGATAGTATCGAATTTAAAACTCAAAAACGAGAATTTAAGACGATTACTGGGTTTTATAAAAATAAAAGGATAACAGTAATTTCTACAGGAATTGGTCCTGATAATATAGACATTGTTTTAAACGAGTTAGATGCATTGGTAAATATTGATTTAGAGACAAGAACTCCTAAAGCAAAACTGACTAAATTAAATATCGTTAGGATTGGAACTTCTGGAGCTTTGCAATCAGAAATACCAATAAATTCCTTTTTAATAAGTACACATGCATTAGATATTAATGGGATGCTTCACTCCTATCAAATAGATGCGTTTTCTAATCCAATTATAGAAAACGCATTTGTAAAGCACACAAATTGGAGTGCTAAAAAGCCATACCCTATTATCATAGAAAATAACAAAGAATTAGAACTTAAATTTTCATCAACAAAAACCTATAAAGGTATTACAGCAACTGCTGGAGGATTTTATGGACCACAAGGCCGTGTTCTTAGACTTCCGGTGCAAGATTCTGAACTAAATGCTAAAATTAATAGCTTTAATTATAACGGACATAAAGTTTCTAATTTAGAAATGGAAACATCTGCTATATATGGTTTATCTAAACTGTTAGGCCATAATGCTATTTCTATGAATGCTATTATTGCCAATAGAGCAAATGAAGTATTTAGCGAGAATCCTAACAAAGTTATCGAGGATTTAATTTTATATACTATTGATAGAATAATTAATTAAAAGAATTTATAATAAAATGATCTATTTTATCGTTTTCACAATAGAGAAAACTGAGATAAATTCATTAAAAACATGTATCTTTAATCTATTAAAATTATTTAAAAAAATGAAAAAAGTAGTATTTATTTCAGTTTGTATTGTTGGAATTCTTTGTTTTTCTTCTTGTAGAAGTACTTCTAAACCTTGTGGCTTAGCAAATGATAGCACAATAAATACACATGTAGATTTAACAGAAGCTGATTTAGCTTAAATTTACTTTATAATAATAATAATAATAATCTCACAAATCTACTTTTTAGTAGATTATTTATTTTTTAGTTACCAGGAAATCGATTTGGCCCCTATCTTTTTTAAAAATACATTTGTCTTAGAGAAATGTTTACTGCCGAACCAACCTCGCCAAGCCCCCAATGGGGACGGATGTGGTGCAGTTAAAATACAATGCTTTGAAGTATCTATTAATTTAATTTTACTTTCAGCAAACTTCCCCCAAAGTAAAAAGACAACATTTTCTTTTTCTTAGAAATTTGTGTAATAACTGCATCTGTAAACTTTTCCCAGCCTTTATTTTGATGCGATCCTGCTTCATGCGCCCTAACCGTTAAAGTTGCATTTAATAATAAAACACCTTGAGATGCCCACCTTTCTAAATTCCCATTATGTGCAATTTCTTGATCTAAATCTGTAGCAATTTCTTTGAATATATTTTTTAAAGATGGCGGGTGCTTTATCCCCTCTTTTACAGAAAAACACAATCCGTTCGCTTGATTTTCGTCATGATAAGGATCTTGACCAATAATAACTACTTTTAAAGCAGCTACAGAACAAAAATCAAAAGCTCCAAAAACATCTTTTTTATCGGAAAACATTGGTACTTGCCATATTCTTCTTTTACAAAACTTGTTAAATCTTTAAAATATGATTTTTCAAACTCATTCTGCAAAATATTTTTCCAGCTATTCGCTATTTTTAGCTCCATTGTTCCTTATTTTTGTAAAGAACCAAAATTACGAATTTGAATACGAATATTTCAGGAAAAACATTACAAGATTTAGAGTTTTCTACAGTTTTACAGCATGTATCAGAACATTGTATTTCCGGCTTAGGAAAAGAAAGGGTGCGAGAAATTCAACCGATAATTAGTAGAAAGCAACTTTTTATAGAACTACATTTGGTAAATGAATACTTATCTTCTTTTCAAAGTGAAAATAGAGTACCAAATCATGGATTTGATAATGTAACGGAAAGTGTAAAAAGATTAAAAATAGAAAATAGCTTCATTGAAACAGAAGCTTTCTTAAAGATAGCAAGCACATCCCTTACAGTAAACGAGCATATTAAGTTTTTTAAGAAATTAAAATTGCAGTTTCCCACGTTTTTTGAGCTTTCTCAAAAAATTGAGTTCACTTCTTATATTGACGATGAAATTAAAAAAATAATTGATATTTCTGGCGAAGTAAAAAACAACGCATCATCTGCTTTAAAACAAATAAGAAGAGATATTAATAATATTCGTGGTAAAATTGGTGCTAGCTTTTCTAGTGCGCTCTCGAAATCTATTGGTGCTGGCTATTTAGATGATATTAAAGAAACCGTTGTAGACAATCAACGCGTTTTGGCGGTTTCTGCAATGCACAGGCGTAAAATAGCAGGTAGCCTATTGGGATCTTCTAAATCTGGCAATATTGTTTACATAGCACCACAAGCTACATTAGCATATAGCAGAGAGTATCAAAATTTAGTGTATGAAGAAAAACAAGAAGTAATTAAAATATTACGAGCTCTAGCTGAAACAATTAGGCCATTTACAAGCCTTTTAGAAGAATATTTGGAATACTTGGTGCACACAGATGCTGTTGGCTCAAAAGCAAAATATGCATTGGAAATGAATGCTATTTTACCAAAAATAACCAAAGAAAAAAGAATTTTCTTTAAAAATGCCATGCATCCAATATTATGGAGAAAAAATAATGCTCAAAAAATAAAAACAATACCTCAATCTATAGAACTCAACGAAAAACAACAGATTATTGTTATTTCAGGACCTAATGCAGGTGGAAAAAGTATTACTCTAAAAACGATTGGTTTATTGCAATTAATGCTACAAAGCGGAATTTTAATTCCTGTAGACGAACGCAGCCAAACCTATATTTTTGATACTATTTTAACAGATATTGGAGACAATCAATCTATAGAAAATCAGCTAAGTACCTATAGTTACCGCTTAAAAAATATGCGTAATTTTTTACGTAAATGTGGAGAAAGTACATTGTTTTTAATTGATGAATTTGGTACGGGTCAGACCCTGAATTGGGAGGTGCTCTAGCAGAAATATTCCTAGAAGAGTTTTATGAGAAAAAAGCTTTCGGAATTATTACAACCCACTACTCTAACTTAAAAGTACTGGCAAATGAATTGGAAAATGTAACCAATGCAAACATGCAGTTTGATGAGCGCACCTTAGAGCCGTTGTACAAATTGTTTGTTGGGCAAGCTGGTAGTTCTTTTACATTTGAAGTAGCGCAAAAAAACGGAATCCCATTTAGTATTATAAATAAGGCAAAAAAACGTGTAGACACAGAGAAAGTTCGTTTAGATCAAACCATTTCTAAACTGCAAAAAGAAAGAAGTAAACTACAACGAAATTCAGACAATCTAGAAAAACAAAAATCTAAAGGACAAGAGCATTTAGAAAGTTTACAAGAAAAGGAAGATAAAATTCAACTAAATTAGCTGGTTTCCAAGAGTTATATGATAATAACCAAAGAATGCTTTCTTTGGGTAGAAAAATTAATGAGTTTCTAAACAAATACTTTCAGAATAACAATAAGAAAGAATTAAATACAAATTTTAATAAATGGGTGGTTGATGAAAAGGTTAAATATGCTAAGAAAAATCCTTTAACACCGAAAACAAAGTCTCAAAAGACAGCAAGCCAAAGTTGTTCAGAAGCAAATGCAAGAGGTTATTAAAACAGTAGAAAAAGAGGTATTACAAAAAGTAGTTAAAGTTCGGAAAGAAAAGAAAATAGAAGCTGTTAAAATTGCTGAAGAAAAAGCAACCTATAATTATAAGATAAATGACAGAGTGCGAATTAAAGACTCTAACTCTATTGGAACTATTGATAAAATTGAGAAAAAAAACGTAATTATTAATTATGGTGTTTTTACTACAAAAACTTCTTTGAGTAATTTAGAGTTGGTAGAAAAAGCTAAATAATAAAAAGCGATAAAAACAGTAAATTACTTCTCTAGGGTTTCTTTATTTAATGTTTTTATTTTTTAACTAATACCCAAAGCTCTACTTCTTCTGTAGAACGCCAATGTTGATCTCTTTTGGTTTTTTCTGAAGCTACTTTCACAGATTTCTTTAAACATTTTTCTAATTGAAAACGTACTCCCTTTGCCAATTCCTTTTCTATCGGGTGCTCTTTAGATGCTTTTGTTATTTGACCTAAATTAGAAAACAATATGACTAGTTTGCCATCTTTAGCCAATCTGTTATTTGCTTCCGCAAAAAACTTAGGAAATAAATTTTTATTATAATAAATAGCTTCATCTATTTTTCCTAAACTAGAAGCTGCTGGTAACCAAGGCGGATTGAAAACAATTAATTCTGTTTCATTTTTTAATTCACCAAAAAGATTTGCATCACTTAATTCAATCTTACGAGACAGTTTTGTCTCTCCCATAGCTTCTTTTAAACCTGCAATTGCATTCGGATTAGTATCTGTTCCAAAAACCTTTTGAAAACCATGTTGCACCATTTGAAAAGCCAAAACACCACTACCAATACCAACATCTATAGCAGACTTTTTAGCACCTTTATAGCGCTTTAACCAATTGTCAAACAAAATTAAATGATCGAAACGGGTTGGGAAATACGTGCCATAAAACGGGTGAATTTTATTTCTTAGAACAGGTACTTTAATTCCGTTTTTATACCATTGCCAAGCACTATTTAATCCTTGTACTTGCGGAAAGGTTAAAAAGAATTTGTTATTTTCTGGATAAAACTTTTCTAACCAACCAATACTAGGCGCTTTTTTAACCGCTACTTCTTGATTTACAATTTCTATAAAAACCTGATTGGAAAGCTTGATGATATTCAGCTCTATATGCGCGTTGCTCTGAAAATGTTTTATTTGGCAACCTATTTTTTAAATGTTTATGTAACTCTTTTAAGAGCATCATTCCATTACTATAAAAATCAGTAATTATAACCGATGAACCTTCCTTCATTGCATAAATCGTAGCTCTTACATCTGTAGTGCTCTCGAATTTTATTATAATTTCACCAGGAACAGCTGGTGATGGTTTGTTTATTTGTGTTTTTGAATTCATCAATTGATACTAAGTTATAACGTTTTACCAACTAATGTGGTTCGCAAAACGTGCGTTTGAAATTGGCTTATAATTGGTATTTAGAAACAAACAAACATTAAGTTGATTGTTATTGTATTAATAATCTAAATACTACGCCGCAAAGATACTTTTTTTAAAACCTATAAATGATACTATAAATAGATAATACAGAAAGATTTCAATATCTGACTGCATACTATTTCAATAGAAAATTAACAGTATTTTAAATGATTTATTATAGAATCAATAAAAATAGTGAAAGAAGTTTTTTAACGGATTGAATTAATTTTATTATTCAGATATTTGTAATAGAACATTTATTTATCCAACTAATGATTTCAAATACTGTTTTAGAACAACTTCACAAATCGATTTCTGGTGATGTACTTTTTGATAGCTTACATAAAACCTTATATGCTACAGATGCTTCTGTGTATAGAAAGATGCCTTTGGCAGTTGCATATCCTAAAAATGAAAAAGATCTTAAAACCTTAATTGCTTTTGCAACTCAAAATGAAATTACGCTAATACCAAGAACTGCTGGTACTTCATTAGCTGGCCAATGTGTTGGAGACGGAATTATAGTAGATGTTTCTAAACATTTCACAAAAATTATTTCTTTTAATGAAACTTCAAAATCTATAAAATTAGAGCCCGGAATTGTAAGGGATTCTTTGAATGTATATTTAAAACCATTTGGTTTATTTTTTGGTCCGAATACATCTACTTCGAACCGCTGTATGATGGGCGGAATGGTAGGTAATAATTCTTCGGGAAGCACCTCTATAAAATACGGAGTTACGCGTGATAAAGTACTAGAAATTGAAGCGATTTTAAGTGATGGAACTTCCGTTACTTTTAAAGAAATAACTTCTCAAGAATTTAGTGATAAAACAAAAGAGAATACTTTAGAAGGAACTATTTACAGAACTATTTTTGAAGAGCTTTCTTTAGAAAAAAATCAACTAGAAATTAAAGAACAATTTCCGAAAGAAGCAATACATAGAAGAAATACAGGGTATGCGGTTGATGAGTTTTTAACATCAGACTTGTTTGGTGGATCAGCACCAACTATAAACGTTGCAAAATTTTTATCTGGTAGTGAAGGAACTTTAGCTTTTTCTACAGCAATTACTTTAGAATTAGATCCTTTACCCCCATCAGAGAGTATTATGGTGTGTACCCATTTTACAAGTATAAATGAAAGTTTACTTGCTACGGTTATAGCAATGAAACACGATTTATACAATTGCGAGTTAATGGATAAGACAATTTTAGATTGTACGAAAAACAATCGTGACCTTGCAAAAAATAGATTCTTCTTACAAGGAGACCCTGAAGCAGTTTTAATGTTAGAGGTTTCAGCGAATACTATTGAGGACGCAGAAATCTTAGCAGACAACTTAATTACAGATTTAGAAAAAAACAACTTTGGCTACCATCACCCAAAAGTATTTGGCCAAGATATTGCAAAAGTTCATTATTTAAGAAAAGCAGGTTTAGGTGCTTTGGGAAATATGATTGGTGATAAAAAAGCCGTAGCCTGTATAGAAGATACAGCGGTAGCTCTAGAAGATTTGCCAAATTATATTGAAGAGTTCACTCAGATTATGGATAAGTATCAGCAAAACGCAGTGTATTATGCACATGCTGGTGCGGGTGAATTACATTTACGTCCTATCTTAAATCTAAAGAAAAAAGAAGATGTTGTATTATTTAGAAAAATCACAACCGAAACTGCTGCATTAGTAAAAAAATATAAAGGTTCTTTTTCTGGTGAACATGGAGACGGAATTGTTCGCGCAGAGTTTATTCCATTGATGATTGGAGATCAAAATTACCAATTATTAAGACGTATAAAAAAAGCGTTTGACCCAAACAATGTTTTTAATAAAGGAAAAATCACAGATGCTTTTTCTATGGATGAAAGTCTGCGTTATGAAGTGGATAGGATTGAACCAGAAATTAAAACAATTCAAGATTTTTCGGATAGTGAAGGTATTTTAAAACTTGCAGAAAAATGCAATGGTTCTGGCGATTGCAGAAAACCGGTGGAAGCTGGGGGTACCATGTGTCCAAGTTACCGAGCAACAAAAAATGAAAAAGATACTACACGGGCAAGAGCAAATACATTACGTGAATTTTTAACAAACTCCGATAAGGCAAATAAATTTAACCACAAAGAATTAAAAGATGTTTTCGATTTGTGTTTAAGCTGCAAAGCATGTGCATCAGAATGCCCAAGTAATGTAGATATTGCAACTATGAAGGCGGAGTTTTTATATCAATATCAAGAAACAAACGGGTATTCTTTTAGGAGTAAATTATTTGCTAATAATGTAAAATATAACAAACTAGGTAGCATTGCTCCCGCTTTAACAAATGCAATTTTAAGCACATCCTTTGCAAAAGCTGCAATGGGTGTTGCACAGCAAAGGCGTGTTCCTAAATTAGCTCCAAAAACATTAAAAAAATGGTACAGCAAACAACCAAAATCTAATCATAAAAAAGTTGTTTATTTATTTTGTGATGAATTCACCAACTTTTACGATGTAGAAATTGGTAAAGATGCTTTTATACTTTTTGAAAAATTAGGTTATAATCTACAAATTATAAATCATGAAGAATCTGGAAGAAGTTTTATATCTAAAGGTTTCTTAAAAGAGGCGAAAGTAGTCTGTAATTTAAACGTTGCTGTTTTTAAGGATATTATTACTGAAGATACACCTTTAATTGGTATAGAGCCTTCTGCTATTTTAACATTTAGAGACGAGTATATTCGTCTAGCAGACGATAAAAGTTCTGCAGAAAAGATTGCTAAAAATGTATTTACTTTTGAAGAATTTCTTGCAAAAGAAGTAGAAAATGGAGATTTAGATACTTCTGTTTTTACACAAGAAGCAAAGACACTTAAAATTCATGGACATTGCCATCAGAAGGCATTATCTGGAACACATGCCAGTTTTCAAATCTTAAATATCCCCACAAATTATTCTGTAACTATAATTAACTCAGGTTGCTGTGGTATGGCTGGCTCTTTTGGTTATGAAAAAGAACACTATGATATTTCAATGCAAGTTGGTGAAGACACCTTGTTTCCAAAGCTAAGAAACACACCCAAAGAAACTGAGATTGTTGCTGCAGGAACCAGTTGTAGGCACCAAATTTTTGATGGTACTCAACGAATTGCAAAACATCCCATAACAATATTAAAAGAGGCGTTAAAATAACTAAATGAGCAAGAAAAGCACATATATAGCTGATGAAAAGCGCTACGATAAAATGAACTACAGAAGAACAGGAAGCAGTGGTCTTTTACTTCCTGAAATCTCTCTAGGATTATGGCATAACTTTGGCGATCATGATAATTTTAAAAATGCTAGAAATCTATTAAAATGCGCTTTTGATAATGGAATTACTCATTTTGATTTGGCAAATAATTATGGTCCTGCACCAGGCTCTGCTGAAAGAAACTTTGGGAAAATATTAAAAAAAGACTTTAGTGCGTATAGAGATGAACTTATCATTTCCACAAAAGCCGGTTACGGAATGTGGCCTGGACCTTATGGAGATTTAGGATCAAAGAAATTTTTAGTTGCTAGCTTAGACCAAAGTTTACAAAGAATGGGATTGGACTATGTAGATATTTTTTATCATCATAGGCCTGATTCAGAAACGCCTTTAGAAGAAACTATGGGTACTTTAGATTTAATGGTTAAACAAGGAAAAGCCTTATATGTTGGTATTTCAAATTACAGACCTAAAGAAGCGGCAAAAGCTTTTAAAATCTTAAAAGATTTAGGAACTCCTTGTTTAATTCATCAACCAAACTATAATTTATTTGACAGGTGGATTGAAGACGGATTATTAGATTTATTAAAAAATTCTGGAGTGGGTGCAATTTGTTTTTCACCCTTAGCGCAAGGAATGCTAACAAGTAAATATATTACTGGTTTACCCAAAGATTCAAGAGCTATAAAAGATAGTCCGTTTTTAAATGCAAATCAAGTAATAGAGAAGTTACCAAAAATTAAAGCATTGCACAAAATTGCTGAAAACAGAAATCAAAGTTTAGCGCAAATGGCAATTTCTTGGATATTGAAAGAAGATAGCATAACTTCTGTTCTAATTGGAGCAAGTAAAACTGCTCAAATTACAGATAGTGTAAAAGCAATTGAAAATACTGTCTTTACAAGACATGAAATTATAGCAATAGATACTATTTTAAAAGAGTCTTAAGAACTCCAAAATTCTCGTTTTTTATTTAATTCTTCTTCTTCAAGCATATAATCTTGAGCATCTTTTGGAGATAGTACTTTTAGAAAAGAAGGATGTTGTTCAATTGCAAATTCAATTTTTGTAACAATATCTGCAATATCTTCATTTTCATAATCTATATCTAATGGTTCTTTAATTACCATAGACTGCAGTACGTTTCTTTTTTTAATACTTAAGCCTTTTTTATCAAAAGAACGTCTAAATCCGTCTATAACTATTGGAACTACAACAGGCTTACAGGTTTTTATAATATGAGCTGTTCCTCTTCTAATAGGTTTAAAAGGTGTAGTTGTGCCTTGTGGAAAAGTAATTACCCAACCATCTTTAATAGCTTTACCAATATTAGAAATATCAGAGTTTTTTACTTGTCGCTTTACATCCTTTCCATCACTTCGCCACGTTCTATCTATAGAAACGGAACCGGCATATGCAAATAATTTAGGCAACAAACCAGACTTCATGGTTTCTCCTGCCGCAACAAAATAAATATTTAATTTTGGATGCCAAATGTATCCAACATTTTTAATACTATCATCTCTGCCCTTTAAGGCAGCATTAAACACGTGAAACATCGCTGCCACATCGGCAAAATAAGTTTGATGATTTGAAATAAATAAGACATTATTATCTGGTAAATTTCTTAAAATATCAGATCCCTCTATTTGTAAACTATTAAATTTACGATAGCGACTGTGCGATATCAATCCGAAAATTCTAATCATCAATTTTTTTAGAAATAAAATATGACCAAAAGGATTTCTTTTTATGAATGGCATTGTTCGTTAGGTTTACAAGGTTGGTTGGCTACAAACTTACGAAACAAATCATAAATTTGATCACTTTAAAAGTTCTTTAATTTCTGAAAGCATCATAGCTGTAGCGCCCCAAACTACGTAACCATTTAATTTAAAGCACGGTACATCTACATTAGCCATATAAGAAGTAGTTAAATTCACTTTAGATAAAGAACCTTCATTCAATAAGTCTTCTAATAAAACTTCAATAGTGTTTTCAACTTCATAATTAATGCTAAATTTTGGTTTTTCTGATACAAAGGCTAAAAAAGGAGTTGCTAAAAAATTACTTGGTGGAATATAAACAGGTGTTATTTCCTTAAAAACTTCTATAGGCTTAATATGCAATCCAACTTCTTCTGCTGCTTCTCTAAGCGCAGTTGCTTGCATATTTTCATCTGATGCATCAACTTTACCCCCTGGAAAGCTTATTTGAGCAGAATGGGTTCCTTTGTAGCTGGCCCTTTCTGTAAGTAAAAAAGTTGTTTCATTATTTTCATTCGGATAAAAAAGCACCAAAACGGCGGCTAGTCTTGGATTACTTGCCTTTATTTTGTCCACATTATATTTTAAACGTAATTCTGGTGCTAATTTGAATTGTGCACCCAAACCGCCTACTGCCTTGTTTATATATGTTGGTATTTTATTTTTAAAGTGATTAAATTTCAATAGTAATTAGTATTTTTGACTAAATTATGGAATTCTTGATAAACTGAATATTTTTGAGATGAAATTTTCTTAATTATTACCTATGAAACACACTCACAAAAAGTTAATTTTTAGTATTGTATTAGATCTTTTTGGTTTTATACCAATTCCGTTAATAAGTATGCTTTGGGCACCGTTAGCTGGTTATATAATGACTAAAATGTACAAAGGAAGAAAAGGTAAAATTGCTGGTATTATTTCTTTTATAGAAGAGTTATTGCCTATAGACATCATCCCAACCTTTACTATTATGTGGATTTACACCTATATCATAAACCGTAAAAATAAAGATGTGCTTAACAATTAATACTACTGCTTAAATAAAAATCCCAAACCTATTCTACTTAAAAACTTTTTTTCAAATGCCCAGAAAAATTTTAATTGTCCAAAAAACCAACCAACAATTGGTAAAGTTAATTGGTATATAGGAAAGATTAATAAAAATCTTAATGGATAATATATAAATCCTGAAACGGTCTCAGGATTTAATCCTAAAAAGATTGTAACAGGTTTCGCAATCCACGTAGCGAAAGACCCATTAATTGCAAAAACAATAAGAATTGCTATTACCGCCCAATTGCTCTCAATACCCCAGCGTTGTTTTAGTTTTTCCATAAAAAATCTAAGCTTCTTTTTTTGATTTTCTTAACATTAACCAAATTCCAATAAGTACTAAAGGAATACTTAAAACTTGCCCTGTATTTAAAGGACTAAAAAACCATTCTTCGCCCCTTTTTTGAACTTGTGGCTCTTTGATAAATTCTATAAAGAAACGCAGAGACCATAAAACAGACATAAATAATCCAAAAAGATAGCCAACTTGATGTTTTTTATTTGTTTTCGAATACAAAAACCACATTACTAAAAATAATGCTAAATAACTTATAGCTTCGTATAATTGTGTTGGGTGTCTTGCAACTGTTTCTCCTGCAGCTTTAAAAATTACCCCGAAACTAGAACCTGTTTCTTTTCCATAAATTTCTGAATTAAAAAAGTTACCGAAACGGATGAAAAATCCAGCTAAAGCTACTACTATAGAAAGTCTATCTAAAATAAACAACCAGGGTTTTTGTAAATGTTTCTTAGCATAAAAATACAACGCTATTGGTATACCTATGGCAGCACCATGACTTGCAAATCCGGTAAAACCAGTGAACTTCCATCCCTTTATGATTCCTAATATAGTACTATTTGCACTTTCTTTTATAGGTAGGAATATTTCTAGCAAGTGATTCTGATAATAATCCCAACTATAAAAGAAAACATCTCCTAAACGCATTCCTAAAAGCATAGAAAGAAAAACATACATAAATAAAGGGTCTACTTTTTCTACAGGAATATTATCTGTAATATAGATTTTTTTCATGATGCGCAGACCTAATAAAAAAGCTGTAACAAACATTAAACTATACCAACGAATTACGAAAAAACCTAAATCAATTCCAATCGAAGGGTTCCATTCTATTGCTAAAAAACTCATATACTATTTTTTTTTTTTTAATTTTCTATATTTTCTGGTACTGGATCATAACCACTTCCTCCCCAAGGATGACAACTAAATATTCTTTTCAAAGCCAACCAACCTCCTGAAAACAGCCCGTATTTTTGCAAGGCTTGAATGGTGTAATGAGAACATGTTGGGTTGTACCTGCATGTTGCTGGTGTAAATGGTGATATTGCTACTTGATAAAACCGAACTAGTAAAATAAATGGATATGAAAGAATTTTTCTCAAATTAAATATTAGTTTACAGAAAATGTTGTACCCTCTTTACCGTCTTTTAATTGTATTCCTAAAACAATTAACTCATCTCTAATTTGATCTGATAACGCCCAATCTTTATTTTCTCTTGCTTCTTTTCTTAATTTTATTAAAAGCTCCACTACTCCATTTATCTTTTCTGAATTATCTTCAGAATTTTCATTAGTTAAGCCTAAAACATCAAAAACAAAACCATTTAAAGCTTTTTTAAATGCTAACAGGTCAGGTACAGTTAAACTTGCATTCTGCTCTTTTATATGATTGATAACTTTTACCGCTTCGAATAAATTTGCAATTAATATAGGCGTATTAAAATCGTCATTCATTGCATCGTAGCAAGAATTTTCCCATTCTTGCACATTAAAAGTTGATATTTTACCTGATTCTATCTTATCTAAAAAATTAACGGCTTCCATTAATTTAGTATGACCTTTTTCTGATGCCTCTAAAGCTTCACCAGAAAAATCTAAAATACTTCTATAATTAGCTTGCAAATTAAAAAAACGAACAACACTTGCTGTAAATGCCTTTGGTAAAATATCATTTTCTCCAGATAAAATTTCATTTGGTAAAATAAAATTTCCTGTAGATTTTGCCATTTTCTGACTATTTAACAAGAGCATATTCGTGTGCATCCAATAATTAACGGGTGTTTTACCACTGCACGTTTTAGATTGTGCAATTTCACATTCATGATGTGGGAATTTTAAATCCATTCCACCACCGTGAATATCAAATTGTTCTCCTAAGTATTTTGTACTCATTACAGAACATTCTAAATGCCAACCTGGAAATCCATCGCTCCAAGGTGAAGGCCATCTCATTATATGACGTTCATCTGCTTTTTTCCAAAGTGCAAAATCTTGCGGATTTTTTTTATCTGATTGTCCGTCTAAAGTTCTTGTATTATGAATTAAATCTTCTACTTTTCTTCCAGATAGAATACCGTAATGTTCCTTTTTATTGTATTCTAAAACATCAAAATATACAGAACCATTTACCTCATATGCAAAACCTTTTGCTATGATTTCTTTAATCATTTCTATTTGTTCTACAATATGTCCAGTTGCTGTTGGCTCTATACTTGGTGGTAAAAAATTATAATTTTTAAGCACATTATGAAAATCTACAGTATATCGCTGCACTACTTCCATTGGTTCTATCTTCTCAATACGTGCTTTTTTAGCAATTCTATCTTCACCCTCGTCTGCATCATTTTCTAAATGGCCGGCATCTGTAATATTGCGTACGTAACGCACTTTATACCCTAAATGTAATAAGTATCTATATACGATATCAAAGAACATAAAAGTTCTTACGTTCCCTAAATGTGCGTTGCTATATACCGTAGGTCCGCAGACATACATACCTACGTAACCTTCTGTTATAGGTTTAAAATTCTCTTTCTTTTTAGACAGAGAATTGTATACTTTTATTTGATTTTCTTTGTAGCGTTCCATTAAAAAAGTGACTATTTACAGGGTATAAAGATAGTTACTTTATTAAGAATAGAGAAATGGAATTTATGAGAAGTTTTGTAATTTTACTTTTTAATTAATTATCTTTAAATTTGCATAATTCCTTTCTAATGAATGATAAACCTTCTGCATTACAAGAAAAAGATGGAGTTTCTAAACCAGAAACTACTAGTAAAGCATCTGCGGAAAAAATTAAAAAAAGTAGAGCAAGGCAAAACTCTGTAAATGAATTTGTTACTGGAGTTTTAAATGGTAACATTACATTCTTAAGCAAAGCTATTACATTGGTTGAAAGTACAAATATCAAACATCAACAAAAAGCAATTGAAATCTTAAACTGTTGCTTACCCCATGCAAATAAATCTGTAAGAATAGGAATTACTGGTGTTCCTGGAGTTGGAAAAAGTACTTTTATAGAAACTTTTGGTAAATACTTAACGGCACAAGGCAAAAAGGTAGCAGTGTTAGCAGTAGATCCAAGTAGCTCTGTAAATAAAGGTGCTATTTTAGGCGACAAAACAAGAATGGAAGCACTTGTAACTGATGAAAATGCTTTTATTAGACCTTCTCCTTCTGGTACTTCTTTAGGTGGCGTTGCCCAAAAAACACGCGAAAGCATTATTTTATGCGAGGCTGCAGGGTTTGACACTATAATTATTGAAACTGTTGGTGTTGGGCAATCTGAAACAGTGGTGCATTCTATGGTAGATTTCTTTTTATTATTGAAATTGGCTGGCGCTGGAGATGAATTGCAGGGAATAAAGCGCGGAATTATAGAAATGGCAGATGCTATTGTTATTAATAAAGCTGATGGCGATAACAAACAAAATACTAAAATAGCCAAAGTAGCTTTTAACAGAGCGTTGCATTTATACCCATTAAAAGAAAGTAAATGGCAGCCTAAAGTCTTAACCGCAAGTGCTCTTCATAATTCTGGAATTGAAGAAATTAACAACATGATTCTTACTTATATTGCAATAACAAAAGAGAACGCTTATTTTAATAAAAAAAGAAATGAGCAAAATAAATTTTGGCTATTGTCTACAATAGAACAGCAATTAAAAACTAACTTTTACCAAAATCCGAAAGTTAAAAGTGCTTTACAAGAAGAAATTGATAATTTAGAGAATGGTAAGACAACTCCTTTTAATGCAGCTAAGAGGTTATTAGATTTGTAATCTTTATACTTTTTTAAACTCACCAAATATTTGTAGTATTGTACTAGTTAAAAAACTAAATTTTGGACATTATAAAAAACAAATTATCTTGGAAAAAAAGACTTCATGAAATTATTTATGAAGCAGATACCAAGGAAGGTAAAGTCTTTGATGTAATTTTATTAATAGCCATTCTAGCGAGCATATTATTGGTAATGCTAGAAAGTATAGAGAGTTTTGATAACAAATATCACGACTTATTAAATATTGGAGAATGGATAATTACCATTTTGTTTTCAATAGAATACATCCTTCGAATTTTCTCTATTAAAAAGCCAACTACCTATATTTTTAGTTTTTTTGGCGTCATAGATTTTCTTTCTACAATACCGATGTATTTATCTTTTATTTTTGCAGGATCACAAGGATTACTTGCTTTAAGAGCTTTGCGTTTATTGCGAGTTTTTAGAATTTTAAAATTGGCAAGATATATAGGCGCTTCAAATAAACTAATGATTGCTTTAAGAGGAAGCAGGGCTAAAATAGCTGTGTTCTTGCTCTTTGTATTGATAGTTTGTATTATTTTAGGAACGTTAATGTACATGGTTGAGGGTGCAGAAAACGGATTTACAAATATTCCAAAAAGTATTTATTGGGCAATTGTAACGTTAACCACCGTTGGTTTTGGAGACATTGCACCACAAACACCGTTGGGTCAATTAATTGCTAGTGCAATTATGATTTTAGGATATTCTATTATTGCCATTCCTACAGGTATTGTAAGTTCTGAAATGACCAAAACAGATATTAATAAAATTGAAACAAATACACAATCTTGCCCAGCCTGTTTGGATGAAGAACATACCGAGGGTGCAACATTTTGTCATAATTGCGGAAGCATTTTAAATTAAATGAGTACTAATCAAAATACTTTAATAACCATTGTTGGGCCTACGGCCGTTGGTAAAACAGCCTTAAGTATTCAACTAGCAAATGTTTTTAGTGCAAGTATTATTTCTTGCGATTCTAGACAATTCTTTAAAGAAATGACAATTGGCACAGCAGTCCCTGAATCCAAAGAACTAGCTGCTGCTATACATTATTTTATACAAAATAGAAGTGTTTTTGACTCCTATAATGTGGGTGAGTTTGAAAGAGATGCTTTAGAAAAACTCGAAGTACTTTTCAAAGAAAATCCTATTCAAATAATGGTTGGCGGAAGTGGGCTTTATGTAGATGCCGTTTTAAATGGATTGGATTATTTTCCTGAAGTAGATCCTAAAATACGTGAAGCACTATTGTTAAAAATAGAAAAGGAAGGGATTGAGGTACTTCAAAAGCAATTAAAAGAATTAGATTTAGAAACTTATAAATTGATTGCCATAGACAATCCACATAGAATAATGCGAGCTTTAGAAGTTTGTATTGGTTCGGGTATTCCGTATTCAACCTTTAAAAACAAGCCAAAGAAACAAAGAAACTTTAAGAGTATTAAAATAGGTTTAAATGCAGATAGAGAAATCATTTATAATAGAATTAACCAACGCGTAGATGCAATGATAGACAATGGCTTAATTGAAGAAGCAAAAACCTTGTATGCTCACAAAGAATTAAATGCATTACAAACCGTTGGTTACAGAGAGTTATTTTCTTTTTTTGATGGAAATTTTACAAAAGAGTTTGCTATTTCTGAAATTAAGAAAAATTCTAGGCGTTTTGCAAAAAGACAATTAACATGGTTTAAAAGAGATAAAAACACTTTGTGGTTTGATTATTTAACTGATAAATTAACCATAGCCTCTGAGGTTTCTGAAAAAATTAACAAATTAAAAGAATAACATACTTTTGTAAGTCAGACCATTGTATATCTTTGTGAAACAAAATATAAATCATGAAATTAAAAATTACAGTATTATTTATTGCACTTATAAGCACATTAACAATTGCTCAAACTAAAGTTGGAACTGTTGATAGTGACTATATTATTGGTATGATGCCAGAGTCAAAAAGAGTTGTAGAGATTACAAAGAGTTATGGCGCAAAGTTAGATTCAACTTTTAGTGCAAGGGTTACAGATTTTAAAGTAAGATTAGAAGACTATAATCTCAAAGAAAAGGATATGGGCGAATTAGAAAAAAAAACAATTCAAAAAGAATTGGCGGGCTTGGAACAAGATATTAAAAAATATCAAAAAAACGGAAATACGTTAATGGGATTAAAAAGAGATGAGCTAATGCGTCCTCTTTACACGATGCTTAGCGAAGGAATTGCAACTGTAGCCAAAGAAAATGGATACACTCAAATTTTAACAATCACCGGAAATGAATTTGCATATATAGATTCAAAATTTGATATCACTGAATTGGTGCTTAAAAATTTAGGTATTACAATTCCGAAAGGATAATAATAATATTATAAAAAAACCTCACATTTATTTTAAATGTGAGGTTTTTTTATCTCTTATATTTGGTATTATTTATTCAAATTCTTTCATTTCGGCGTCATAAAACAAACCTGCTTTATCCATTAAATCTGCCAATTCTCCTGCAATATCTTCTTCGTTTTCTCCTGTTAAGTCCTCAAACCATTCTATTTCATCATCCTTTAAGTTAATCATAAAACGTGGAAACTCTGTATGCAAGACAAAAATATCATCTGGTAAACTGCTGTTATCTGCTAATAAAAATTTCGGTAAATTCATTGTAAATATTTTATTTATGAAACTTCGAACGCAATCGAAAACTAATTTAATTTTTTTTAACCTCTCGTCTGCGTTCAAGAGAATATATATTATTGTTTGTCTTTTATTAACTTTAAAGTTAAGGAATTAAATCGAATGAATAATAAAACGGAGGCTGTTGTTAACCCAGCCAATAAACCTAACCAAATACCAAAACTACCAAACATTTCTTCTTTACCTAAAAAATAAGAAACAGGAAAACCAACAACCCAATACGAAATAAAGGTTAAAATAGTTGGTATTTTAACATCCTGCAAACCTCTTAAAGCTCCTAAAACTACTACTTGTATACTATCTGAAATCTGAAAGAAAGCAGCCGCTAATAACAAGTTCGATGCAATGCTAAGCACCTCCATATTATCTTTATAATTTGTAGTATCATTTAAATCTACATAAATATTTGGTAAACTTTTATGAAAAATAAAGAACAACAATGCAAAGAATACAGCTAGTAAAATACCCAACAAAAAGATAGAAAATGCAATTCTACGTAACTCTTTATAATTTTGTAACCCTTTCTGGTTTCCTACTCTAATCATAGAGGCAACGCTTAGCCCCATTGCAACCATAAAAGTCATAGAAGATAAATTTAAAGCAATTTGATTTGCAGCTTGAGAATTTTTACCTAACAAACCACTCAGCCATATTGCAGCAGTAAAAATAGCAACTTCAAAAAACATTTGCATAGCACTTAATGAGCCAATATTTACAATCTTTTTAATCATTGAGAAATCTAAAGTAAATAATTTTATATTTCTAACAATTTTACGAGAACGTTCTTTATAACGTAACAATGTCCAAAGATAAATGACCATTATTATTCTAGAAACTAATGTACCGTATGCAGCGCCAACCATTCCCATTTCTGGAAAACCAAACTTTCCAAAAATTAAAATATAATTTAAAACTACATTTACAATATTTGCTATTAAAGTTGCATACATAGGGTATTTAGTCATAGACATACCGTCAGTAAACTGTTTAATTGCTTCAAAAATAACCAATGGTATTAAAGAAAATGCAACTAAATTTAAATACGGAATAGCCAATACTACAACTTCTTCTGGCTGTTGCATCAAATACATTAGTGGTTTCGAAAAGAAAACCAATAAAAAAAGTAAAATGCCTAAAGTGGTGCATAAAAACAGCCCATGTTTATAAGTAGATTTTGCTTGTTTAAAGTTATTAGAAGCGTCAGCTTCTGCGATTAATGGAGTTATTGCTGTAGAAAAACCAATACCAATAGACATAGCTATAAACATAAAACTATTACCCAAAGAAACTGCAGCAAGTTCTGCCGTTCCTAATTGTCCCACCATAATATTATCTACAAAACTAACAAATGTATGACCTAACATTCCTAACATTACAGGAGCTGCTAGTTTCCAATTATATTTGAACTCAGATGTATATTGATAAATATTCAATTTTTAATACTTTTTAAGGACTGCGAAAATACAAATAGTAAACATAATAATACTTTTTTTGAACTATTTATAGCGTAATAATGAAAGACAAAAAAATATTTATAGCTTGATATATTTATTTAGCAGTTTTGACCACTAATGTGTTCATAAATAATTTAATTATTCTTACTTTTGAGATTAAACTAAAACTAAAAAAAAATGGCAGATATAACTTTAAAAGGAAACCCAATAAATACAATAGGAAATTTACCAAAAGTTGGTTCTAAAGCTTCAGAATTTTCATTAAAAACAGTAGCATTGGCTACAAACTCTTTATCTGATTTTATTGGAAAAAATGTAGTTTTAAATATTTTTCCTTCAGTAGACACAGGTACCTGCGCGACCTCTGTACGAGAATTTAATAAACAAGCTGCCGAATTAGAAAATACTGTTGTTTTATGTATTTCTAAAGATTTACCTTTTGCTCAAGCTCGTTTTTGTGGCGCTGAAGGAATAGAAAATGTGGTAATGTTATCTGATTTCGCTAATGGAAGTTTTGGGAAAGATTATGGTTTAGAAATCACAAACGGACCACTAGCCAACTTGCATTCTAGAGTAGTGATTGTTTTAGATAAAAACGGAAAAGTAATTCACACAGAACAAGTATCTGATATTGTTGATGAACCAAATTATGAAGCAGCATTAAACGCTATTTAGTTTTATGAAGAATGCAAAAGATAGTTTTATAAAAGGAAGATTGCGTAGTTTAAAATTTGCTTTTAAAGGTGCATGGCTTCTATTAACTACGGAAGACAGCATAAAAATGCAAGTTTTTATGGCTGTTATTGTTACTATTATGGGCTTCTGTTTTGATATTTCTAATGTAGAATGGATGCTTCAGTTTCTTGCCATTGGAATGGTTTTAGTTGCAGAAGCATTAAACACGGCAATTGAAAAAATTGCTGATTTTGTGTATCCAGATTTTCATGCTAAAATAGGTTTTATAAAAGATATCGCTGCAGGCGCACCAACGTTTGCAGGCATCATTTCTTTAATTCTTGCAGGGTTCATTTATATCCCAAAAATCAATTTACTATTTTAGCGTAACGAACTTTTAAAAAAAAAAGATATTTATTAATGGCTAAAAGAAAACCTAGCATAGAAAAAACAGCAGATAATACTGAAAGAAAACCTAGTATTTTTGCTTTTTTAATGACGAAGCAAACGCAAACTATTTTTGGATCTTTTCTAATGTTGTTTTCTGTTTTTTTATGTATTGCTTTTGTTTCTTTCTTTTTTAATTGGCAAGAAGATCAGAGCACAATTCACCAATTGTCTAATAGAGTAGTAAAAAGTGAAAATTTATTAGGAAAAATTGGAGCAAACTTAGGACATTTTTTTATTTATAAAGGTTTTGGTATTGCGGCATTTATAGTTTCTTTTCAACTTTTTTCAACAGGGTTTTCAATCTTACTAAAAAGAAAATTATCTAAAATAATTATTTCTTGGAATTGGGGATTAACAGCAATGTTTTTAGTTTCTGTAAGTCTTGGATTCTTGCATGAAAAATTTGCACTTATTTCTGGTATTATTGGTTTTGAAATAAATCAATATTCACAAGATTTTGTAGGAAAAACGGGACTAATTATATTTCTAATTTTCTTTTTCATAGCATACATTGTTGCACGTTATAAAGTGAATTTTGATGGATTTATAAATAGATTAAAACAAAAAAGAGAAGATAAAGACCAAAAAGTAAAAGACGAATCTAAAGTTCCTGCTATCGAAGAGGCAACTAAAACTTCCGAAAAAGAAGAAGTATTAATTGACAATTCTTTAAATTCAGAAGCTAATAATAAATCAGAATTTGAAAAATCTGTAATCGATTTAAAACCTACAATCTCTAAACATTCAGAAGTAAAGGGATCTAAGGAAGGAATTTCGTTAACTATTGAAGGGAACTTGGAGCCCAATTTAGAAATAGAACCTACTCAAGAAAAAGAATTAGAGCCAATCGTAGAAATTGATTTAGCCATTAATAGAGAAGAAAAAAGTGTTGCAGAAAATTTGTCCGATAAATTAGTAAAAGACTTTGGCGAGTTTGACCCTACTTTAGAGTTGGCAAACTTTAAATTTCCTACTTTTAATCTATTAAAGCAATATAACGAAACAATTTCTATTGATCCAGAAGAATTAGAAGCCAACAAAGATAAAATTGTAGAAACTTTAAAAAATTATAAAATTGGTATTGCAGAAATTAAAGCAACCGTTGGGCCTACAATTACTTTATATGAAATTGTACCAGAAGCAGGAATTAGAATTTCTAAAATTAAAAACTTAGAAGATGATATTGCTTTGTCTTTATCGGCATTAGGTATCAGGATTATTGCACCAATACCAGGTAAAGGTACCATTGGTATTGAAGTACCAAATAAAAAATCTACAATTGTTTCTATGCATTCTGTTATTTCTTCAAAGAAATTTCAAGAAACAGATATGGAACTTCCTATTGCATTGGGAAAAACAATATCTAATGAAACTTTTGTAGTTGATCTTGCGAAGATGCCTCACCTACTGATGGCAGGAGCTACTGGACAAGGAAAATCTGTCGGTTTAAATGCAGTATTAACTTCTTTATTATATAAAAAACATCCAGCTGAAGTTAAATTTATCTTAGTAGACCCAAAGAAAGTAGAATTAACTTTATTTAATAAAATAGAGCGTCATTATTTAGCTAAATTACCAGATGTAGAAGAAGCAATTATAACCGATACGACCAAGGTTGTGCATACCTTAAATTCTCTTTGTATAGAAATGGATAACCGTTATGATCTTTTAAAGAACGCAATGGTACGTAATATAAAGGAATACAATACCAAGTTTAAAGCACGTAAATTAAATCCTAATGATGGACATCAATTTTTACCATACATTGTTTTGGTTATTGATGAATTTGCAGACTTAATAATGACTGCTGGTAAAGAAATAGAAACACCTATTGCACGTCTAGCTCAGCTAGCTAGAGCTATTGGGATCCATTTAATTGTAGCAACGCAAAGACCTTCTGTTAATGTAATTACCGGTATTATTAAAGCAAATTTTCCTGCAAGAATAGCATTTAGAGTAACTTCTAAAATAGATTCTAGAACTATCTTAGATGCCGGAGGTGCAGATCAGTTGATTGGTAGAGGAGATTTATTATATACGGCAGGTAATAACCTTAATAGAATACAATGTGCCTTTGTAGATACACCTGAAGTTGAAAAAATTACAGACTATATTGGCTCTCAAAAAGCCTATGCCAATGCCTACCTTTTGCCAGAATACGTAGATGATGAAAGTGGCACAAGTATTGATATTGATATCGATGACCGAGACAAACTATTTAGAGATGCAGCAGAAATTATTGTAACAGCTCAACAAGGTTCTGCCTCTCTTTTGCAAAGAAAGTTAAAACTTGGTTACAATAGAGCCGGTAGATTAATAGATCAATTAGAAGCCGCTGGAATTGTTGGTGGTTTTGAAGGAAGCAAAGCAAGACAAGTTTTAGTAGCAGATTTTGTAGCTTTAGATCAATTATTAGCAAACGAAAAAAATACATAACCTTTTTTACCAAGATTACACATTTATTACATTATGAAAAAAACAGGAATCTTATTTTTATCTCTTTTTATAGCGACAGTTGCATTTGCACAAAGTGCAGAAAAAGCAAAATCTTTATTAGACGAAGTTTCAGCAAAAATGGGAGCTTATGAAAATATGTATATAGGTTTTAGCCAAACATTAAGTAATGAAGATGCAGGAATAAAAGAAGGTGATGAACCACCTATTAACGGTGAAATTAATTTAAAAGGAGAAAAATATAGTTTAAACTACTTGGGTAATCATTTTATTTATGATGGTGCAAAATTGTATGTAATTAATCATGATGAAAAAGAGATTTCTATTTCAGATAGCGATTTAAGTGACGATGATGGGTTTATTTATCCCTCTAAACTATTAACTTTTTACAAAGAAGGTTATACTTTAGAAATGGGAAAATTACAAAACATAAAAGGCAAAAAGATTCAGTTTGTTACCTTGAATCCGATTGATAGTAATTCAGAAATTATAATGGTAGAGCTAGGTATAGATGTAAAGACTAAACATATTTACAAGCTAATTCAAACCGGTATAAACGCTTCAAAAACAATGTTTACAATTACTGAATTTAAAAAAAATGAAGATTTATCTGAAAGTTTCTTTAGTTTAAATAAAACAAAATATTTAAGTGATAATTATACAATAGACTAATACTGTCAATTAACAGGATTTTAATAGCATATTTATATTTAAGAAACTACTTTTGCTTTAATGAAAATTTTAGATAAATACATCTTAAAAACATTCTTAGTACCTTTTCTAGCAACATTTTTAATTGTTTTATTTGTCTTAGTAATGCAATTACTTTGGCAGACTTTTGAAAGTATCGCTGGTAAAGGTATTAGTATTACTTTTATTCTAAAATTTTTATACTATACCTCACTTAGTATCATACCACAAGCATTGCCAATTGCAGTTTTATTATCTTCTATTATGGCTTTAGGAAGTTTAGGGGAAAACTACGAATTCGCAGCAGCCAAATCAGCAGGAATTTCTCTTCAAAGATTAGTAAGGCCTTTAATTTTTTTAACACTTTTTTTAAGTGGAATTAATTTCATTTTTTTAAATAATATTTTCCCATATGCTATTTTAAAGCAACAAAACCTATACTACAATATAAAAAAGAAAAAACCCGCATTGGCATTAATTCCCGGAAGTTTTAATAGCGATTTACCAAATTATCAGATTAAATTCGATGAAAAATATGGTGAAGAAAAAAACCTTTTGAAAAATGTTTTAATTTATGATTTAAGTTCTAGAAAAGGAAATCAGAAAGTAATAACTGCAGAAAGAGGTAAAATTATTTCTGAAGAAGGAAGTAGATATATGACATTTATTTTATATGATGGTTTTTATTATGAAGACCATACAAAGACTACAAGATCTCGTGTTAAAAAAGAGAAAATGCCAGCTTCCCAAGCAACTTTTAAAGAATATGAATTTAATATAGATATTTCTGACCTTGTTGGCGATGGTTCTCTAGATGAAGAGCGTTTTAAGAATAATTTTAAAATGCTGAGAATTAATCAACTTACAGACACCATTCCTATTTTGAAAACAAATTATAATGACATATTAATGTCTAGGTCCAAGTCTATTTCTTCCATATCACAGTCCAAGTTACTATATAAATACACAGATTCTTTAAAGCAGAAGAATATCGATACAATTGGTACTCTAGAAAATTTTCATTTAAAAGAGCAAATAGGTATATTAAATGGTGCGAGAACGAAAATAAATAGTGCCGTTACTAATGTGAAAAATAATATAAAAAGTATAAAATGGAAACGGAAAACACTAAATTTCTTCGATTCTGAATACTATGGTCGAATTGCTTTGTCATTTTCTTGTCTCATTTTATTTTTTATTGGTGCACCATTAGGCTCAATTATTAGAAAAGGTGGGTTTGGCTTACCAATGATTTTAGCCATTGCTATTTATGTTATTTATTTCTTTGGAAATACAATGGGTAAAAACTTGGCAGAAGAAAGTTCTATCTCCTCTTTACTAGGTTCTTGGATTTCTGCAATGGTAATGATTCCGTTTGGAATTTTTCTAACAAGAAGAGCAACAAAAGACAAGGGAATATTTAATGTTGACAACATTCTATTACCACTTAAAAAAATATTTCAAAAATTTACTCCCAAAAAAGACTTTTAAAAGTATGACCTCTTTAGCAAATAAAAAAAATACACAACTTAATAATATTGCAGATGCAATTGCAGACGTAAGAGAAGGAAAAGTAATAATTGTTGTTGATGATGAAAACAGAGAAAACGAAGGCGATTTTCTAGCAGCCGCAGAAAAAGCAACACCAGAAATGATTAATTTTATGGCTATGCACGGCCGTGGGTTAATTTGTGCACCTCTAACAGAAAACCGTTGTCAAGAATTAGGCTTAGGCATGATGGTCGAAAATAATACAGACCCGATGGAAACAGGGTTTACGGTCTCTGTAGATCTTCGTGGAAAAGGTGTTACAACAGGAATTTCTGCTGCAGATAGAGCACTAACCATACAAGCTTTAATTAAAAAAGATACCAAGCCATTTGATTTAGCAAGACCTGGACACATTTTTCCATTAAAAGCCAAAGAAGGCGGTGTTTTAAGGAGAACAGGGCATACAGAAGCAGCCATAGATTTTGCGCGTTTAGCAGGTTTAGAGCCTGCAGGAGTTATTGTAGAAATAATGAATGAAGACGGCACAATGGCACGCTTACCAGAACTTTTAAAGGTTGCAAAAAAGTTTGATATTAAAATAGTTTCTATAGAAGATTTAGTAGCATATAGAATGGAGCATGACTCATTAATCGATAAAAAAGACGATTTTAATATCATTACACGATTTGGTGAATTTAGATTGCGTGCTTATGAACAAACTACAAATAACCAAATTCATATTGCATTAACTAAAGGTTCTTGGTCAAAGGAAGACGCAGTATTAACAAGAGTAAATTCTACTTTGGTAAATAATGACATTTTAGGAACTTTAACAAATAACGCAGATAAAAAACTAGACCAAATGTTTCAAGTTATAAATGACGAAGGAAAAGGGGCTATTCTTTTTGTAAATCAACAAAATCAGTCTCAAAATTTAATTACCAGATTAAAGGTTTTAAAAGAAAATCAGGAAGTTGGAGAAATAAAAGCTCCAAATATTAAACTAGATAATAGAGATTTTGGTATTGGTGCTCAAATTTTACACGATTTAAATATAAGTAAATTAAAATTAATAACTAACTCTAAGCAAACAAAAAGAGTTGGTATGATTGGGTATGGTTTAGAAATTGTAGATTATATAACATATTAATTTATTCGTTAAAAAATTAAATTACCACCTCTATTCCGGTTTGTAACTCCATAGGATCTTGATTTTGAAGAAATAATCTTGCAGTGTGTTCTCCTTGAAGTATAATTTTATTATTTTCAATGGAAAGCCAGCTGCCCTCTCTCAAACCCAAAACGGAGGTTTCATTAAAAACGTGAAACTCTTTAATTCTAGTCTCTCTGCTTTCTCCCATATGTGTAGAATCTTTTTCGGGATCTAGATAATGTGCGTTTATATTAAAAGATAGGCACCCTAAAGTTTTAAAACTTGGCGGGTATACAATCGGCATATCATTGGTGTTTTTCATATCAACACCACAAATATTGCTTCCAGCACTTGTACCTAAATATGGGATACCTCTTTCAATTAATAATTTCAAATTATTTAAAAGATCATGCTTGTAGAGTTGGTTTACTAACTCAAAGGTATTTCCTCCTCCAGTAAATAGTGCCTCTGCTTTTAAAATTGCTTCTTTCGGACTTTCATACTCATGAATTCCTTTTACACCCATATTTATTTTAGAAAATGCTTTCGATACTATATCGGTATAAGCATCATAACAAATACCCCCAGGCATTGCATATGGTATAAAGGTTACTGTATTCACATTCTTAAAATGCTCCTGTAAAACAGGTAATAAATAATCCAAATATCCACTTCCAAAAACAGTTGAAGTACTCGCAATAATCATTTTTTTCATGAGTCAAAAATAAGAAAATTGTTTTATAAATGATATTTAAACATAAATTACAATGTAATAACAAGGTATTAAGCGCCTCATTATATTCTAATGAAGATACTACTTTTAATATTGGTTTTTTCTCTTATAATTTAAGACCCATCAAAATTTGTTAAAAAAACCTAATTTATTTTCTTAGAAGATTCTTCTCAAATAAAATTGACCTTTAAAAAGAATGAATTTTAACAGTTATTTATTTGCTTTTTTCACTAACTTTAGGTTTGCTAAATAAAGATTTGTTGCCTATGAAAAGTTACCTAATAATTAAAAAAACACTTGTTATATTTCTATTTTTATTAACTTTTAGTTCTTTCTCTCAAGAAAGAAGAGCATTAGTTGTTGGAAAAATAGTAGATACTTTAACGATTATTAAAAATGCAAATATTATCAACTTAAAAACTAATCAAGGTACTTTTTCTTCTGATAATGGAGATTTTAGGATGTTTGTTAAAAAAGGAGATTCTTTAAGAATTTCTTCGATTCAGCATATTACAAAGTTTATCGTTATTAATAAAAAGGATGTAAAGAATGCATCTATCAATATAACATTAAGAGAGAATACAGTAGTTTTAGATACCTTCGAACTGAAAAGGCATAACTTATTTGGCAGATTGGGAATCGATTCTAAAAGTGTGCCTACAAATAAAAAAGATTCTTTATTAAGAGACCTTTTGGACTTCTCTAAAATAAACATGAACGTTGTTGCACCTGAAGACCATATAGACAAAATGAAACCACCTATAAATAATGTAGATCCTACAGCTAAATTTTCTGGTGCTGGTGCAAGTATAGTTATGCCTTTTAAAAGTTCTGAACGTCTGTGGGCTTTAAGAAAAGAGTTGGCTAGAAAAAAGGCCTTTCCTTTCAAGATAATGTCAGAATTGGGAGAAAAATTCTTTTTTGAACAATTAAAAATTCCTGTAGAAAAGTACTTTCATTTTTTAGGGTATTGTAATTCCCTAGGTATTGAAGAACTTCATAAAGACAAAAAAGTTTTAGAAATAATTAAAATTTTTCAATCTGAAAGTAAAACATACTTAGAAATTATAAAAAAAGAGTAATTTGGCGTTGTAATTATTTTTATCATTTTATGAAACTCAAAAAATATTTTTTACTTCTTTTAATCATACCACTACTCTCCTTTTCGGTACATAAATATTATTTAAGTTTAACACAGGTAAATTATAAAGAAACATCAAAATCTGTACAAATAATTATCAATGTTTTTATGGATGATATTGAGACTGCTTTAAATAAAGATCATAATATCGATTTGCAGCTTTCTACAAAAAAAGAGCTAAAGAATAATGATATTTATTTTGAAAACTATTTAAGAAATGCATTACAATTTAAAATCAATAATACTTCTAGAGCGTTTCATTACGTAGGAAAGGAATATGAGGGGGATTTGGTCTATTTTTATTTAGAAATAGAAAATGTTTCTAAAATCTCTTCCATTGAAGTTACCAATAAAATATTATTAAAACATTTTGATAAACAAGAGAATTTAATCAAGTCTAAGGTTGGAACTACCAATAAAAGTGTTTTACTATCCAAAGAATATTATAAAGAAACATTAACTTATAAAAATTAATACTAACCAATTCAAATTTCAAATTATGAAAAAAATAGAGCTATTACTCTTATCTATTGTATTTATAACTAGTGTGAATTTTGCACAAAACTCTAAAACAAAAGCAGGCCATACAAACCAAAATAAATTTAAACAATTAAAGGAACTTTTACCAACACCCAATCTACAAAGAACTGCATCTGGTGCGCCAGGTTTAAAATATACGCAGCAAAAAGTAGATTATACAATGGATATTATTTTAGATGATACTAATACCCGAATCTATGGAAATGAAACCATTACATATCATAACAACTCAGACGATTCTTTAGCCTATTTATGGGTACAATTAGATCAAAATATGAGAGCAGCAGATTCTAAAACTCCAGATATTCAATCTAATAGTATTCCGAATAGTACTTCTGAAAAAAGATTTAAAAAATCGTATATAGATGCCGCATTTGATGGTGGTTTTAAAATAGAAAGTGTTAAAAATTTAGATGGTACAAATTTATCACATACTGTTAACCAAACAATGATGCGTATTAATTTAGATACACCTTTAGCCTCTGGAGAAAAGTTTCAATTTAAAATAAAATGGTGGTATAATATTAACAACCATAGAACAGATGGAGGAAGATCTGGTTATGAGCACTTTTCTAAAGATGGAAATAACAACTATGTAATTGCACAGTTTTATCCAAGAATGTGTGTGTACGATAATGTAGAAGGTTGGCAAAATGATCAATTTTGGGGTAGAAGTGAATTTGCTTTGGAATTTGGAGATTTTAGCGTAAATATTACTACCCCTGAAGATCACATGCTAGGTGCAACAGGTATCTTAAAGAATGAAGTTGAAGTATTATCTAGAAAGGAATTAAAAAGGTTAGAAAAGGCAAGAACAACATTTGACAACCCTGTTTTAATTAGAACACAAGACGAAGCTGAAAAAATTGAAAAAAGCAAGTCTAAAAAGACAAAAACTTGGAAATTTTATGCAGAGAATGTGCGTGATTATGCATTTGCAACTTCAAGAAAATTTATATGGGATGCAATGGCAGTAGACATTAATGGTAAAACAGTAATGGCATATTCTTTATATTCTAAAGAAGCAAATCCTTTATACGGCGACCACTCTACAAGAGCAGTTGCACAAACTCTAAAAACATATTCTAAGTATACATTCGATTATCCGTATCATAAAGCAATTTCTGTAGACGGACAAATGGGAATGGAGTATCCGCAAATTTGTTTCAATCCTGGAAGACCAGATGCAGATGGAACATATTCTGATAAAATAAAATATAGAATGATTAAAGTAACCATTCATGAAGTTGGCCATAACTTTTTTCCTATGATTGTAAATTCTGATGAAAGACAATGGACTTGGATGGATGAGGGATTGAACTCATACATGGAAATGTTGGCAGAATTAGATTATGACAAAGACTTTCCTATTACAAGAGGTTATCCTAAAAATATTGTAAAATATATGGCAGGAGATCAATCTACTATTGCACCAATAATGTCTAAAGGAGACCATGTATACGAGTTTGGTAATAATGCTTACGGGAAACCCGCAACAGCTTTATGGATTTTAAGAGAAACAATTATGGGAAAAGAATTATTTGACCATGCCTTTAGAACCTATTCTCAAAGATGGATGTTCAAACATCCTTCTCCTGCAGATTTCTTTAGAACCATGGAAGATGCTTCTGGTATAGATTTAGATTGGTTTTGGAGAGGCTGGTTTTTCACAACAGATGTAACAGATATTGGTATTGAAGGTGTGCGAAAATTTTATGCAACAAATAATGCGTCTAAGGAAGGTATTGATTTTATTGAAGATAATAGCGAAGGTTTAAACATCACAAAACCAACATCTGCAAAATCTAAATATTTCTATGAGATTACATTTAACAAACCAGGTGGTTTAGTAATGCCAATTATTGTAGAATATACATATGATGACGGTAGTAAAGAAAAAAAGACATACCCTGCACAAATTTGGAGATACAATGATAAGAAAGTTACAAAAGCTGTGCATTCAGATAAGCAAATAACTAAGATTGTCATTGACCCAGATTTAGAGACTGCAGATGTAGACCTGTCTAACAATAGCTTTCCTAACACTAATAAAGATCAGTTTAGTAAGTTCAAAACAAAAATGAAAAACTAAATTTTTATTTTAACAAAAACGAAGCGGTGTGAATTAATTTTCTCATCGCTTTTTTTTATATAAAAATTTGTTAAATTTTTAACGAAATTAAACAACATCGTTTATATATGCTTATTTTCGAGCCCTTATTAAAATCAAAAAAATATAATATGAAAAAACTTTCTTTACTCGTATTTTCTCTTTTCTTTATCAGCTTTGCAACAATAGCGCAAGAAGGAACTAAAGAAGAAAAGAAAACGCAGCAAGGGCACACAGACCAAAACAAATTTAGACAAATGAAAGATGTTTTGGCAACCCCTAATGATCAACATGCAGCATCCGGTGCTCCAGGTCATCAATACACACAGCAAAAGGTAGATTATGTAATGGACATTCGTTTAGACGAAACTGCCAATACAATTTATGGTGATGAAAATATTACGTATCACAATAATTCTAAAGATAATTTAGAATATTTATGGGTACAACTAGATCAAAACATGAGGGCTGACGATTCTAAAACTCCCTTAGCAAAATCTAACAGTGCTGCAGCCTTTGTAACTCCAGATAATTTTAAAAGTTCTTTTATGAAACAAAAGAAAGGCTTTGGATACAATATTACGAAAGTAGAAAGTAATGGTAGACCACTATCTCATACTATTAACAGCACTATGATGCGTATTAATTTAACCAAAGCACTAGCTCCTGGAGATACCTTTAAATTTAGTATTCAATGGAATTATTTAATTAATGATATTAATAAAGATGGTGGACGTTCTGGATTAGAAACTTTTCCTGATGGAAACAACAACTATACGATTGCACAATTTTTTCCAAGATTAGCAGTCTATAATAATGTAGAAGGATGGCAAAATATGCAGTTTTGGGGTAGATCAGAATTCGCATTAGAATTTGGAGATTACGAAGTAAGCCTTACAGTGCCTGCAGACCATATTATGGAAGCTACTGGTACTTTGCAAAATGAAAAAGAGGTACTTACTAAAACACAACGAAAGCGTTTTGAGAAAGCAAGAAAATCTTTTGATAATCCGGTTCTAATTGTAACACAAGAAGAAGCAGAGAAAACAGAAAAAGGAAGAGCTACAGGAACAAAAACTTGGAAATTTAAAGCAAAGCGTGTTCGTGATTTTGCTTTTGCAACTTCAAGAAAATATATTTGGGATGCAATGGCTGTAAATATTAATGGTAAATCTGTAATGGCAACCTCTTTATACCCTAAAGAAGGAAATCCTTTATGGGAAGAGCATTCTACAAGAGCAATTGCTACTACCTTAATTGAGTATTCTAAATTAACATTTGACTACCCATACTCTAAAGCTGTTTCTGTGCATTCAGAAAGACAAGGAATGGAGTATCCAATGATTTGTTTTAATTTTGGGAGACCAAATGAAGATGGTACGTATTCTGATAGAACTAAAAAAGGAATGATAGGGGTAATTATTCATGAAGTTGGACACAACTTTTTTCCAATGATTGTGAATTCTGACGAGAGACAATGGACTTGGATGGATGAAGGGTTAAACTCCTTTGTTGAAATTTTAGCAGAAGATGTATATGATGCAGAGTTATTTGCTTCTAATCCTGCAAAAGAAATCACAAGATATATGGGCGGAGATCAATCTAATATTTCTCCTATTATGTCTCAAGGAGATTATGTAAAACAATTCGGGCCAAATGCATATTCTAAGCCAGCAGCTGGTTTATATATGCTAAGAAAAACAATTATGGGTCCAGAATTATTTGACCACGCATTTAGAACGTATTCTAAACGTTGGATGTTTAAACACCCAACACCAGAAGACTTTTTTAGATCTATGCAAGATGCATCTGGTATGGATTTAGATTGGTTTTTTAGAGGATGGTTCTACACTACAGATGTAACAGATATTGGTATTAAAGAAGTGAAACCATTGTATTTAACTGACAAGCCAAATGAAAGAGTTACAAAATTGAAAGCGCAATACAAGCAATATTTTGACGGCTTAGGTGATTTGGTATATATTACTGACAAAAAAGAGGATGCCAATGCAAATGCTATGGATTCCTTTGCTGAAGGACAAGAGGTGCCTGCTTTTATTTATTCTGTAGAATTTGAAAAGCCAGGTGGTTTAATAATGCCAATTATTGTAGAATTAACGTATGCAGATGGCACTACAAAAAGAGAAACTTTCCCTGCTCAAATATGGATGAGAAGTGACACTAATGCTAAAAGAGTCTTTGCTTCGAAGCAAAGAAATTACAAACATTGTAGTAGATCCAGATTTTGAAACTGCAGATGTAGATACTTCTAATAATAGCTGGCCTAAGAAAATTGCTAGTAAATTTGAAGAATTTAAAGGAAAGTTAAAAGACTAATTAATTTTCTGTTTAATAATAAAAACGCCTCGTTTAAACGAGGCGTTTTTATTATTTTAAACCAATCGACTATAAGCCCGAATAACTTACAAAGTTTCTTGGAGTTTCGTATAATGTAACTTCTAAGTCTAAGTTAGTTGGTAACAAGTTTCTTAATTTATCATAGGTAACCACACATATGTTTTCTGCGGTAGGATTTAAATTTTTAAATTCTGGTACTTCTAGATTCAGGTTTTTATGATCAAAAGCATCTTCTATTTCAGACTTAATATGATTTTTTAAAATTCCTAAATCAAAAACATATCCTGTTTCAGTGTCAATTTCTCCTGTTAAAGAAACAATTAACTCGTAATTATGTCCGTGAAAATTAGGATTGCTACATTTATTAAAAACTTCAAAGTTTTTCTCATCACTCCAATCTTTTCGATATAATCGATGCGCTGCATTAAAATGTGCTTTTCTATGAACTGTTACTTTAGGCATTTGTTAATTTTTTATAAGATTTTTCAAAAATAATTTTAAACCAAGCAGTATAAATTGAAGGATTTTCTTCGATGTCTTTCTTTACATCTGCTAACTGCATCCATTTATAAGCTTCTACTTCCTCTTTGTTTACATTGGGTGGCTCTTCGTATTTACCAATCATCACATGGTCTAATTCGTGCTCTGTTAAGCCATTATCAAAAGGTGCTTTGTAAATAAAAGAAAACATTTCTGTAATCTCTGTTACAAAACCCATTTCTTCTTGCAGCCTTCTTCTTCCTGCCTCTAAGTTGCTTTCTCCATTTCTTTGATGAGAGCAACATGTATTAGTCCATAACAGTGGAGAGTGGTATTTAGATGCCGCTCTTTGTTGCAGCATTAATTCTCCTTTCTTATTAAAAATAAAAACAGAAAAAGCTCTATGTAATGCTGCTTTTTCATGCGCTTCTATTTTTTCCATTAAACCAATCTGTTGATCGTTTTCATCCACTAAAATAACGTACTCTATCATTATAACAAAAATAAGCAATGAATTACCAATAAATCATGAAAATGTATGAAAAACAATCAAATTTTCTTATTCTTTTATTTTGATGATTTATCTTTGAAAGATATAAACCTACTAATTCTTATGAAAATTATAATACAACTTTTATTAATTGTAGGTGTTTTCTCTCTTTATCAGTGCAAAGAAAGTGTTCCACTAAAAAATAAAAAAACAGAAAATTCAACGAAAAATAAAAAGAAAATTATCGAAAATAATTTAGAAAAGAAAATTATTAAAACATGGGATAGCTTAAATAAATACAATGTTGAAGCTTTTTTTACGGAATATGGTAAACAAAATAAGGAAAATAAAATACGTATTACAACAAAATTTGGTAGTATAAAATTACTGTTATATGACGATGTTCCTATCCATAGAGCCAATTTTATTTTCTTAACCAAATTAAAATACTTTAATACTACTGTCATATACAGAGTAGCAAAAAACTTTGTAATTCAAGGAGGAAACTCTGATGAAACCTATACTAGAAATCAACGAAGATTGTATGGAAACTATTTATTAAAACCCGAGTTTAAGAGCAATAGAACCCATAAATACGGAGCATTGGCAGCTGCTAGGCAATGGGAAAAGAACCCTAACAAATTATCAAGTCCTTTTGAATTTTATATAGTGCATAATAGAAATGGAAATCATCATTTAGATAACCAGCACACTGTTTTTGGGGAAGTAATCTCTGGTTTTAATACCTTAGATAAAATATCAAGGGTAAAAGTAGGTGTAGATGAATGGCCTATAGAAGATATTAAAATGACTATTGAAGTTTTAGATTAATACAGTATTTTATAAAAATTTATTACGAAATTATAATGCATTAAATTTCATAAAATCTTAGTCTTGTTATTAATAGGTATCCCTTTAAAATCAGGAGATAAATTATAGAATAAAACCTATATTTGCACCTCAATTTTTGTAGATGGATTTTTTTAAAGAAATAGAACGTAGAAGAACTTTTGGTATTATCTCGCATCCAGATGCAGGTAAAACAACGTTAACAGAAAAGTTACTACTTTTTGGTGGAGCAATTCAAGAGGCTGGTGCTGTAAAAAACAATAAAATTAAGAAGGGTGCAACTTCAGATTTTATGGAAATTGAACGTCAGCGTGGTATTTCTGTTGCAACTTCTGTTTTAGCCTTTATTTATAAAGACAAAAAAATAAATATTTTAGATACTCCTGGTCACAAAGATTTTGCAGAAGATACCTTTAGAACTTTAACTGCTGTAGATAGTGTTATTGTTGTAATTGATGTAGCCAAAGGTGTAGAACCACAAACAGAGAAATTAGTAGAAGTTTGTAGGATGAGAAGCATACCAATGCTAGTTTTCATCAATAAGTTAGATAGAGAGGGTAAAGATGCCTTTGATTTATTAGATGAAGTTGAACAAAAACTAGGTTTACGTGTTACACCAATGAGTTTCCCTATTGGAATGGGATATGATTTTAAAGGAATTTATAATATTTGGGAAAAGAAATTAAACCTTTTTTCTGGTGATAATAAAACATCTATATCTGAAGGAGTTGAATTTAGCGATCTTTCAAATCCAGAATTAGATACAATTATTGGAGAAACAGCTGCAGATACTTTACGTGAAGAAATAGAGTTGATTGATGAAGTATACCCAGCTTTTAATCAGGAAGAATATTTAGAAGGAAAGCTACAACCGGTGTTTTTTGGATCTGCATTAAATAATTTTGGTGTAAAAGAATTGCTAGAAGCCTTTATAGAAATAGCACCTTCGCCACAACCTAAAAAAGCAGAAGAACGCTTGGTAGATTCTAAAGAAGAAAAATTAACAGGTTTTGTATTTAAGATTCATGCAAATATGGATCCTAAGCATAGAGATAGACTTGCATTTATAAAAATAGTTTCAGGAACGTTTAAAAGAAACGCACCCTACTTGCATGTTAGAACAGGTAAAAAAGTAAAATTTTCTAGTCCGAATGCATTTTTTGCTGAAAGAAAAGAAATTGTAGAAGAGTCTTTTCCTGGAGATATTGTTGGTATTCATGACACCGGAAACTTTAAAATTGGAGATACTTTAACAGAAGGAGAAGCTCTTAATTTTAAAGGAATTCCAAGTTTTTCACCCGAACATTTCCGTTATGTAAATAATGCAGATCCTATGAAATCTAAACAATTATATAAAGGTTTAGATCAGTTAATGGATGAAGGAGTTGCTCAATTATTTACTTTAGACATGAACGGACGAAGAGTTGTTGGTACTGTTGGAGCGCTGCAATATGAAGTTATTCAATACAGGCTAGAGCATGAATATGGGGCAAAATGTACTTATGAAAACTTAGCTGCTCATAAAGCTTGTTGGGTAGAACCAGAGAATCCTAAAAGTGATGAGTTTATTGATTTTAAAAGAGTAAAACAACGTTATTTAGCAAAAGACAAGCAAGGACAATTGGTGTTTTTAGCAGATTCTGAATTTACGATTCAAATGACACAAAACAAATATCCATCAGTAAAATTACATTTTACAAGCGAATTTAAAAAGTAAAAATATTAGTTTAAATGCAGTCAAAAACTAATACCTAATTAAAAACCTTAAGACTGTGAACCCTAAATTAGGGATGAGGAAAATTAAAATTTAAAGATTATGAATAACGGTATCTATGCCAAATTCACTACTTCAAAAGGTGAAATTTTAGTACAATTAGAGCACGAAAAAACTCCTGGAACAGTAGGGAATTTTGTTGCTTTATCTGAAGGTAATTTAGAAAATGATGTAAAAGAACAAGGAACACCGTATTATGACGGATTAAAATTTCATAGAGTAATTCCAGATTTCATGGTACAAGGTGGTTGCCCACAAGGATCAGGAACAGGAAACCCTGGTTATAAATTTGATGATGAATTCCATTCAGATTTAAAACATGATGCCCCTGGAAAGTTAGCAATGGCTAATTCTGGACCTGCAACAAACGGAAGTCAGTTTTATATTACCCACGTTCCTACTCCATGGTTAGATGGTAAACATACTGTTTTTGGATCTGTAATAGAAGGACAAGACATTGTTGATGCAATTGCACAAGGAGATGAATTATCTTCTGTAGAAATTGTTAGAGTTGGTGCAGATGCAGAAGCATTTAATGCTGTAGAAGCTTTTAGAACATTTGAAGGTTCTAGAGAAAAGCGTGATGCAGATGAGAAAGCAAAACAAAAAGAATTATTAGATTCTGTAGCTATTGGTTATGAAGAAACTAAAAGTGGTTTACGTTATCAAATTTTACAAAAAGGAAGCGGTAAACAAGCTACAAAAGGTGCTGGAGTTTCTGTGCATTACAAAGGACAATTATTAGATGGTACGGTTTTCGATTCTTCATATAAGAGAAAAGACCCAATAGATTTTAATGTTGGTATTGGCCAAGTTATTGCTGGTTGGGATGAAGGAATTTTATTATTACAAGTTGGCGATAAAGCTCGTTTTGTAATCCCATCTAATTTAGCATACGGTTCTGCTGGAGCTGGAGGAGTAATTCCACCAGATGCAACACTTATTTTTGATGTAGAATTAATGGCTGTAAAATAATCTTTTTACAACTTTAAATCACACACTAAATTTTGGTGAAATGGAATGCACTGCTATATAGCATCACTGTTAATGTATATAAAACTAAAAAAGCGCTCTAATTAGAGCGCTTTTTTAATATATATTCAATTTATATTTTTAAATATTTTCCGCCAACCAGTCTCCAACTTCTTTCGTTCCGTAGGCTTTTCCTCCATCCGCTAAATCTTCTGTAACCATTCCTTTTTCTAAAGCACTGTTTACAACATCTCTAATTGCTTTTCCTTCTGCTTGAAGACCAAAGTGCTCAAACAACATTGCTGCAGACAAAATAGTTGCCATCGGATTTGCGATATTTAAATCTGTAGCCTGCGGATATGAGCCATGAATAGGTTCAAACAATGCATTTTCTGTTCCTACAGATGCACTTGGCATTAAACCCATAGAACCCGATATAACAGAAGCTTCATCTGTTAAAATATCTCCGAATAAGTTTTCAGTAATTAATACATCGTAACTATTTGGCCATTGTACCAAACGCATTGCAACTGCATCTACAAACTCATAAGATACTTCCACTTCTGGATAATCCTTTTCCATTGCTTGCACAGTTTCCCTCCACAATCTTGAAGTTTCTAAAACATTTGCTTTGTCTACACAACACAATTTTTTACCACGTGTCATTGCCAATTCAAAACCTTTAACAGCAATACGCTGCACCTCTGCTCTTGTGTACACACAATTGTCAAAAGCAGTTTCTCCACCATCTCTTCTGCCTTTTTCTCCAAAATAAATCCCTCCTGTTAATTCACGTAAAAAAACTAAATCTGTTCCTTCTATGCGCTCTCTTTTTAAAGGAGATTTATCTAATAAAGAAGGAAATGTAAATGTGGGTCTTACATTTGCAAATAAGCCTAATTTTTTACGCATTTTTAATAAGCCTTGCTCTGGTCTTACGGTTGCAGTAGGATCATTGTCAAATCTTGGATGCCCAATTGCACCAAATAAAACAGCATCAGAAGCCACACAAATATCATGTGTTGCGTCTGGATAAGGTTCTCCAACTGCATCAATAGCAGCGGCACCTGTTAAAGCTGGTTTCCAAGTAATTTCATGTTTAAACTTTGTAGCAATAGCATCAGAAACCTTTACAGCTTGATCAATTACCTCTGGTCCAATTCCGTCTCCTGCTAATAAAGCGATATTTAATTTCATTTTTTTATGTGTTTTAAAAATTAAAAGATGCAATAATTGAATCTTTCAATCATAAATATTTAAATTATGTTTAACATTTTCTCTGTAGCTTTAATTGCAGATACTGTTTGATCTGAATCTAAACCACGTGTAATAAATTCTTTTTCATCTCCTTTCCAGGTGATAATAGTTTCACACAAAGCATCAGAATTACTTCCTGGCGGAATTCTTACTGCATAATCAATTAACTTTGGCAACTCCTTTTTACTATGTGTTTTGTATAACTTTTTTAAAGCATTCATAAATGCATCAAACTGTCCATCTCCTTGGGCATCCTCTTCATAAATAACACCTTCTACCTTTAACTTAATTGTAGTTGATGGCTTTAAACCTTTGGCATGTGTAAGCACGTAGTTTTCTACAATAACTCGTCTTTCAATCGTATCACTATCTAAAACATCAGAGATAATATATGGCAAATCTTCTTGCGAAACAACTTCCTTTTTATCTCCTAACTCAATAATTCTTTGAGTAACTTTCTTTAGCTCATCATCATTTAAACTCAAACCTAAGTCTTGCAAGTTTTTTTGAATATTGGCTTTTCCAGATGTTTTTCCTAATGCATATTTACGTTTTCTACCAAAACGCTCTGGCATTAAATCATTAAAATAAAGATTGTTTTTATGATCTCCGTCTGCATGTATTCCTGCTGTTTGCGTAAAAACATTTGCACCTACAACTGGCTTATTTACGGGTATTCTAAAACCAGAAAATGTTTCTACCAACTTACTTACTTTATTTAATGCTTTCTCGTTAACAGTTATTCTCACATCTGTTAAGAAATCATTAACGACAGCAATAGCGCTAGCCATTGGGGCATTTCCGGCACGCTCTCCCATTCCGTTAATAGTCAAATGCAAACCATTTACACCCGATTTTACAGCTTCCATAACATTGGCAACACCTAAATCATAATCATTATGACCATGAAAATCAAAATGTGTAATTGGGTATTTTTCGCGAACTTCTGATATAAATCTTGCGGTTTCATCCGGAGTTAAAACTCCTAAAGTATCTGGTAATAAAATACGTTCTATATTTTGAGTCGTTAAGAAATCTAAATATTCAAAAACATAAGCTTTTGAATTTCGCATTCCATTAGACCAATCTTCTAAATAAACATTGGTTTTTATACCGTGTTTAGTTGCCGATTCTATGTTCTTTTGAATATCAGTAAAATGTTGTTTTGGTGTTTTTTTAAGCTGATGTGTTAAATGGTTTAAAGAACCTTTGGTTAATAAATTTTGGACTTTCGCTCCAGCATTTATCATCCAATTAATTGATTTTCCTGCATCAACAAAAGTTAATACTTCTATCTTCTCTAAACAATTATGCTCAGAGGCCCAAGAAGTTATTTTCTTTACCGCTTCTAATTCACCTTCAGATACTCTAGCAGAAGCTACCTCTAAACGGTCTACTTCTAATTCTTCTAAAAGTAATTTTGCGATTGTTAATTTTTCGGAAACTGAAAATGATACTCCGGATGTTTGTTCGCCATCACGCAGTGTCGTATCCATTATTTCAATCTTTCTCTTTGCCATAGTGAAACCCTTAAAATGGTCTTGTTTTAGCAAATTCAGTTATTTCACCTTCGATATTTTTTAAATAATCGATATCATCAAAACCGTTTAACATGTTGTCTTTTTTGTACGTATTAATTACAAAAGATTCAGACTGCCCAGTAGCAACTAAAGTTACTTTCTGGTTAGGTAAGTCAACATTAATCTCCGTTTTAGGGTCTGCCATAATTGCTGCAAATAAAGTATCTGCAAAGGCTGCTGAAACTTGCACTGGCAAAACACCAACGTTCAAACAGTTATTCTTAAAAATATCTGCAAATGCTGATGAAATTACGCAACGCAATCCAAAATCATACACAGACCAAGCTGCGTGCTCTCTAGAAGAACCAGAACCAAAGTTTCTTCCCCCGACTAATATTTTAGAACCTGCATAAATTTCTTTATTTAAAGGAAAATCTACTTTTGGTGTTCCGTCTTGATTGTATCTCCAATCACGAAAAAAGTTTACATCAAAATCTACACGTTCTGTTGCTTTTAAGAAACGAGCAGGTATTATCTGGTCTGTATCTACATTCTCTGTTGGTAATGGGTATGCTGTACTTGTTAATACTCCAAATTTATCGTAAGCCATTGTTTTCTATATTTGTAGCTTAAGCTTCAAGGTTTCAAAGTTCATTCTGTTACGAACTTTCTAACTTTGTACTCGTCAACTTTTATACTTTTAAATTTTATACTAATAATGTTCTAGGGTCTGTAACAACGCCTTGTACCGCAGATGCTGCAGCAACTAATGGAGAAGCTAATAGTGTTCTAGAACCTGGTCCTTGTCTTCCTTCAAAGTTTCTGTTAGATGTAGAAACTGATAATTTCCCTGAAGGAATTTTATCATCATTCATTGCCAAACAAGCCGAACAGCCCGGTTCTCTTAAAACAAAACCTGCGTCTGTAATAATTTTATCTAACCCTTCCTCCTTTATTTGATCTACTACTTTATGTGAACCTGGTACTAACCAAGCTGTAACATTATCTGCTTTCTGTCTTCCTTCAACAATTGAACAAAAGCCTCTAAAGTCCTCTATTCTTCCATTTGTACAAGAACCTAAAAACACAAAATCTATTTCTTTACCAATCATAGAATCGCCCTCATTAAAAGACATATATCCTAAAGACTTTCTATACGTTTCTACACCGCCTTCTAAGCTTTCTGCAGTTGGTATTGAATTTGTTACGCCCATTCCCATTCCTGGATTTGTACCATACGTAATCATTGGTTCAATATCTGAAGCTTCGTAAGTATGTTCTACATCAAATGCAGCACCTTCTTCTGTATATAAAGTTTCCCAATATTTCATCGCCTTGTCCCAATCTGCTCCTTTCGGAGTTTGAGCACGACCTTTAATATAATCATAAGTTTTTGCATCCGGGGCAATCATTCCTCCTCTTGCTCCCATTTCTATAGATAAGTTGCAGACAGTCATTCGACCTTCCATAGACATATCTTCAAAAACATCTCCTGCATATTCAACAAAGTAACCTGTTGCACCAGAAGTTGTTTGTTTTGCAATAATATATAAAGCAACATCTTTAGGTGTTACACCCAAACCTAGTTTTCCGTTTACGTTGATACGCATCTTCATAGGTTTTGGTTGCATAATACATTGTGTAGACAATACCATTTCCACTTCAGAAGTACCAATACCAAAAGCAATGGCTCCAAAAGCACCATGTGTAGACGTATGTGAATCTCCACAAACAATCGTTGCACCAGGCAATGTAATTCCGTTTTCTGGACCTACAACATGAACAATTCCGTTATTTTCATCTCCTAAACCCCAGTGCGAAATACCGTGCTTTGCAGCGTTGTTTTCTAAAGCGTCTAACTGATTTGCAGACAAAGGATCTGCTACCGGTAAATGTTGATTTATTGTTGGTGTGTTGTGATCTGCTGTTGCGAATGTACGCCCAGGATATACAACACTGTTCCCTCTACTTTCTAGTCCTAAAAAAGCTACTGGACTTGTAACTTCGTGGATAAAATGACGGTCTATAAAAAACACATCTGGTCCGTCTTTAACTTGACGAACAACGTGTGAATCCCATACTTTGTCAAATAGTGTATTTGCCATTTTTTTATTCTTAAATTATTTAAATTATCATCAATAATCAAAAATAAGGTTTTTATAACATTTTATTGAGGTTAATACTTGTTTTGGTATTATTTTCAACTGTTAATGATAGCTTTATTTAATTGATAATGAGTCTATTAAACTAAACTAAAGTACGATGTCTATTAATTTCGTAGCAGATTGGTTTTGTTGATATGATACCATATAATCTATTATGTTATCTCCTTTTATTCATTTATTAAATGTCTAAAAACAAAAAACTCAAAGCACTACAAAAAATCTAATTAATGTATCTTTGTTCTCTATTTAAAAATGAAAATTATGCAAGACAATAAAACCCTTAAATATATAGAAGAAGTGCTAGAAAACATGCCAAATAGTTGGTTGAACTTAACTACGCACCGATTAGATATTTATGACGAAAAACTAGCTAAAACAGGGTTTTTAAAGCAGTTTAAATCTTTGTTTGACACTAATAATTCAGAAGCTTTTGCATTAAATGAACTGCCAACTGCATATGACTATATTCGTTTAGGACATCCGTTATCTTGTATTCTAGAATGGACAATAGCCAAGTTAAACAATCAGAAATCTGAAAATATAATTAGCTTTTCATCCCAAACAGTTCCTGTTTTAGCAATTCTTAGAAAGAATTTATTAGAAAATAAAAAGACACAAATTAATTACATTAATGAATTACCATTGTTTTTTGACGCTGACGTTCTAAGAAATGTATATGGTTATAATTTTGAAGTACATAAAGTTGAGCATGCAGCAGACGTTACTTCATTTGACGGTAGTACCATTTTTATCTCTGAACAAGAAAAAATCAGTAGCTTTAAGAAGCTATAAAAATATTGATTTCTGCCTTCATACCTATATTAACTTAGGAAGTGTTTTATTAGTAAATGGTGCGAAAAACAAACATTATGTTTCAGATATTCAACATGTAAGAAGAAGAGAAACTATTGCAATGACCCCAGTAAACTCTCTTGCTGCATTAAAATCATTACTAACAGCAACGTCTATTGTGCATCCAGAAATGAATTATGAAGCAAATAAAATAAGTGTATTAAATTCCATTAAAAAAATTAATGGAACTACTACAAAACCTTTGGTTGGCTCTAGCGGTTTATCTATTCAGTATGCTATTATGATGGGGTTAATTCATGATGCATTAGAAAAACATCCAGGAAAAGCAATTAAGATTATTGTTCCACCAAATTGTTATGGTGGTACAAATGACCAAGCAAGACGTGTTGCTGCTTGTTTAAATCTGGTTGAAGTCGTAGATTTACCAGTAGATGGAGATAATGATATGGTGCAAAGTATAGACACTATTTTATCTAAAATTGCGAAAGAGGATAGCGTGCCTTATATTATTGCAGAAATTCCTACAAATCCTAGAGTTGAAGTACCAGACCTTATAAAACTACAAGAAGTTTTGAGTAAAGAACGTACAACTGCTGGCGGAGTTAGTGCCATTGATCCTGTTTTTATTTTAGATCAAACTTTTTGTCCGAATGTACATTTCTTGGGAGAAAACGCAATATTATCTTCTGTTAGAGCTATTTCTTACGCTAGTGGTTCTAAGTTTCCAAGTGGTGGACTATGCACTGCCGGTTATTGTGTAGGAAATATAAAAACAGAGAATTTAATGGAGAAAATAGAATCTACATTTAAAACTCTGCGACAATGAAGCTACAAACCTTCAAATAGAAATATTAGCAAGACAATTGCCTTCTATGAATCAAAGAATTGAAGATGCTTATATAAATACACGAGAATTTGTGCGTTTTATTAACAAAACTTTACCGACAGCAAAAATTAATTTTGTCTCTGAAGAATTGGCACAACAAGGGTTTACGCCTTCTGTTTTTTCATTAGACCTTCCTACCAAAGGAGCTACAGATGAAGAAAAAGAAATGTATAAACGTGCGTTAAATTTAAAGTTAATCAACTTAATGATTACAGAAATACCTAATGAGAGTAAATTCTGCGTAAGTTATGGACAATTAAAAGGTTGTTACTGGACGATTCCCGCAACTTCTACACAAGGAACTACAAAAGAAGGCGATAAAGATTATATTGTGAGAGCTTCCCTCTCGCCAAATTTAGATCTAGAACTGCATAAGAAGGTGTTTTTAAGTTTTGTGAAAAGTATGCCGTAATAAATAAATATCACATACGAAAAAGTTTAACGAAATATTCTACTTTTTAAAAATTGTATTGATAAATAAAATACATATATTTTCTAAAAAAAACAATAAACCAAACCTATTATGAAAAATTTATTACAAGTTTTATTTTTAGTTTTATGCTTCTTAGGTTGCTCATCTTCTGGAAACTCTGATACTTTTATTAAAGATACAACTGGCCGTTATTTATTTAATGTTAATGAAGTTTTAGAGGTTTATTATAAAGAACAGGTCTTGTTTGTAAAATGGCGAGGAAGAGAAGATATTCAACCTTTAAAAATAAACGATAGTTCATTCTATATGAAAGAATTAAATGAAAAGATAATATTTATTACAACTCTAAAAACGCACATAGAATTAGATGAGAAAACAGAGCATAAAGGTGTAAAGTATCATTTTAAAAAAATGGATATTGGTGAGAAAACACCAAAAGAATATTTTGACGTTGAAGATTTTGAGAACGCTAAGATAGGCTTTATGAAAATTCAGAAAACAGATTCTTTAAACCCTGCTATTAAGCAAAGTGTTCTAAGCCGAGTAGGATACAACTATCTAAACAACAAGGATTTTAAAAAGGCAATTGAAATCTTAAAAATAAATACTCTTTTATATCCAAGTAGTTCTAATACTTTTGATCATTTAGGAGATGCATATTTAAAAACTAAAGACACCACAAACGCTATTGTAAATTACACGAAAGCATTGTCTATCAACCCAGAAAATCGTGGTTCTTTAAGAATGTTGAATGAAATTAGTGAAAAATAAACCTAGTTGAACCCCTAACTATAAACATTATGGGCTTCAAATTTTTTAATTTTTATATTTATTAAAATACTCATATCTTTAAAACATAATTTTTAGCCATATGAAAACTGCACAAGAATGGTTTGATGAATACGCCATTAGCCATCAAAATGAAACAAATCAACTAGTACATTATATTTGTGTTCCGGTAATTTTCTTTAGTGTAATTGGGCTCTTAATGAGCATACCAAACGAGTTTTTAGAACGCACCTTTGGTTTGTACAATCCATTAGTAGAAAATTGGGCAGCCGTTGTTGGAATTATTATCTCATTTTTTTACCTGCGTTTAGGTTTCTGGTATTTTATAGAAATGCTTTTTGTAATACTACTGTGTATTATCGGAAATTATTGGTTGAGTAATAATACAAACCTATTGTATGCATCTATAACCATTTTTGTTTTAGGTTGGATTGGCCAATTCTGGGGACATAAAATTGAGGGTATAAAACCTTCTTTTGTTAAAGATTTACAGTTTTTATTGATTGGTCCTCTATGGGTTATTCAGAAATTAGGCAACAAGAAAAAATAGAATGAAAGAAGAAATTACCTTTGAAGATTTTCTAAAAGTGGATATTAGAATAGGAACAGTAATTGAAGTAAATGATTTTCCAAAAGCTAAAAAACCTGCTTATCAATTAAAAATAGATTTTGGTGCACTAGGAATTAAAAAAACAAGTGCTCAAATTACAGACTTATATTCAAAAGAAGAGCTACTGCACAAACAAGTTTCTGCAATTGTAAACTTTAAACCTAGACAGATTGCAAATTTCATGAGTGAGGTCTTAATTTTAGGTATTTATAATACAGAAGGAAAGGTTGTTTTATTGCAAGCTTCTAAAGAGGTTAAAAACGGAGAACAGATTAGATAGTTGTTGGTTATTATATTAACCGATTACTTAGTATTCAGCAATAGCAACCTTAACTAATTTTTAGGATTGTTCAAAATCACCAAAGCACCTATAACCCCAGGGATCCAGCCACAAAGTGTCAATAAAAAAATAATAAGCACAGAACCACAACCTTTATCAATTACTGCAATTGGCGGAAATATTATAGCAAATAAAACTCTGAAGAAACTCATCTATAATTAACTAGTTATATAAATGAGACTCATTATTAGAAGTTTTGTTACAGAAATAGTATTACATATTGAAACTTTAATACTAAATATCACATCTTGTCTCCAAAGAATATAGCATTCATTAATAGCTTATTTGTTCCGTACCAAAAGGCTCTAAAATTAGTATTATCTGTAAATACAAGAACACGTCCTTTACCTAATTTTTCTACCTTAAAAGGAAGAGTGTTTTTAATCAGTTTTGCATTTTCTTTAGAAATATAACCACTTAATAATGGGTTTTTTGTATATTGAATAGGGTTATTATAACTTTTAGTATCTGCTTTTATAAACAAAGTAGAATTTCTAAACAACGCTAATTTATCGCTGTTATAACCAAAATTTATAGGATGAGACCTGTCTAAATTTGCTTCAAAAATAGCACCACCAATATACTGTGCACCAGACTGTAATGACTTGTTTTCAAATGAAACATTCTGAATCGTATCTATCTTTGTTTTATCAAAATCTAAACTGATAAACTTACTTTTTGCCAACCATTTTGCTGTATTCTTATAACCTATTAATACACCGCCATTTTTAACCCAAGTTTTCAATTTCTCTTCTGTTGCTTTTCCTAATTTGGAACTACTAGGAACTATAATTGTTGTGTATTTACTAATATCTATTTTTGTGAAATAACTAACATCTATACGTGTTAACTTCATATCAAAACGTTGATCTAACAAATGCCAAATTTCTCCAGAATCGTTTCCTACTATTCCGCTGCCCACTAGCATTGCTACTTTCTGATTCTTAATATTGCTGAAGTTATTACTTCCTAAATCAATTCCATCATTTAAACCCGTAGTAACTCCGTTGATAGCAATATGGCTTTCTGCTGCTGTTTTTTGTAAAAATTGATACAATTCCAACCCGTTTAAATCCTGATTCTGAACAGGAATAAAAATAGCTCCATATTCATATGAAGTATCACCATTTTTAAAGTTCTTCATGGAAACTTTTGCACGCAGTCCTTTTTGTAAGATTGCGTTCAATGCTTTTGGTGCATAATATTCATTCCAAGGCATTAAATAACCATAATTACTTTTAAAAGAAACAATACCATCTTTCATTTTTAATTCAGAAATCTCATTCCCTGCTTTTTTAAGTGAAATATTCTCAGCGTAATCAACACCAAATGCATAATTAAAAGTCCAAGCTGAAACATCATAAAACAAACTATCTTTAAACGTTTTTCGAACATCAAACATTGCCTTTATTAAACGCTGATTTTTCTGATTCATAGGAACTACATAACTATACCCTTTCTTAAACGTTTTTCCATTTTGAGTAAAATCGTCTTTTACATCATGTATTTTAATTTGATGTCGCTTTAAAACTTCCGCCAAATGATAACTCTTAGCAGCATCTTTTTCGTCACCAAAAACTAAAGCATTTTCCGCACCTGTGCTTCTAGATTCTTTATAAAAATCTTGCTGATATTTCAAGATTTTAGTTCTCATCTTTCTCGCAGCTTCTAAAGTAGAAAGTGCAGCTGTAAACTGATTTCTAATGGTAAACGGGAACGTTAATACACCATTTACAGTTTCTTGTGCATGCCCTCTAGAACTTGCCTGTTCAAACAAAATACCAATACTTCCGTTAATATCTGGAAACGTAGAACCTTTGCCGTAATAAAAATCATCATAGCTTTCTTCAGAATAATAAAGAGAACCTATTTTATCTAAAGCTTTTGCGTGATAGGTAGCAATTTCCTTAGTTAAATCTTGATTCAGTTGAGGAGTTAAAGGATTTGTTCTACTCGGAATTCCTGGTTGAAAAAAGAAACTAGAATTGCTTCCCATTTCATGATGATCCGTTAAAATGTTAGGCAACCATTTATGAAAACTTGCAATTCTTGCTCTACTTTCTGGCAATTGAACTGGCAACCAATCTCTGTTCATATCAAACTGATAATGATTGGTTCTTCCTCTTGGCCAAATTTCTGTATATTCTCTGTCGTTTGGATCTGGATTAATATTTTTACTTCTATTTGTGTTTGCCCAATATGCAAAACGTTGCAATCCATCAGGATTAAAAGATGGATCAAATAAAATAACAGCATTGTCCAATAAATCATCTATTGCAGCTCCTTCAGCAGCCGCTAAATAATAGGCAACTGCCAATGCAGCGTTAGAGCCACTTGGTTCGTTTCCATGTATTGAAAACCCTTGATACACCACAATAGGATTCTCTGCTATAGACACAGAACTACTGTTTGTTGCTTCTATATGTGTTTTTCTAATATTTTCTAAATTCTGATGATTTTTTGGCGAAGTAATCGTTAATAATAACAGAGGTCTGTCTTCAAATGTTTTTCCTGTAAATTCAATATTAATTCTATCTGAAGAAGCCGCCAAAGCTTTCATATATTCAACCAACTTATCATGTGTAATGTGCCACTCGCCTACTTCATGACCAATAACAGAAACTGGAGTTGGAATACTTTTATTATAACTTACATCTTTGGGTAAATAATATGATAAATCTACTTTCTGAGCCATTGAAGAAAACGATACAAATAAGCAAAGTAATATAAGTTTTTTCATAGAAAATAAAGTTTGGTTATCAACAAATATAGCAATTCCAATAATAGTTCCTAAATACTTTAACAGTGATTTATAAATTCTAAAGAACGTTAAAACCAAAAAAGCTCAAGAACTAAATCTTGAGCTTTTAAAATCTATAATTTTTCTAATTTTATCTTCTACTATAATTAGGAGATTCTTTAGTTATTGTAACATCATGAGGATGACTTTCATTAATTCCACTGGCAGTAATTCTAACAAATTTTCCAGTTTCTTTTAATGTTTCGATATCTTTTGCTCCACAGTATCCCATTCCTGCGCGCAAACCACCCACAAACTGATGAATACTTTCATCTAAGTCTCCTTTATAAGGAACTCTGCCCACAATTCCTTCAGGAACTAACTTTTTAATATCTGCTTCTACATCTTGAAAGTAACGGTCTTTAGAACCTTGTTTCATTGCTTCTACAGATCCCATACCTCTATAAGATTTAAACTTTCTTCCTTCGTAAATAATCATTTCTCCAGGAGATTCTTTTGTACCTGCTAATAAAGAACCTAGCATTACACAATCTGCACCTGCAGCAATTGCTTTAGGAATATCACCTGTATAACGAATTCCACCATCTGCAATCACGGGAACTCCACTACCTTTTATAGCCGCAGCAACCTCTAAAACTGCAGAGAATTGAGGAAACCCAACTCCAGCAATAATTCTAGTAGTACAGATAGAACCAGGACCAATACCTACTTTTACAGCATCTGCACCTGCTTCTACTAAATATTTAGCAGCAGCACCTGTTGCAATATTTCCAACAACCACATCTAAATTTGGAAATTCAGCTTTTACTTGTTTTAAAACCGTTACCACACCTTTTGTATGACCGTGGGCTGTATCTATAATTACCGCATCTACACCAGCTTTTACAAGCGCTTCTGCTCTTTCTACAGCATCATTCGTAACACCTAGCGCAGCAGCAACTCTTAATCTACCAAAAGAATCTTTGTTAGCAATTGGTTTCTGAGTAACTTTTGTAATATCTCTAAACGTGATTAATCCTTTTAAAATATAGGCATCATCTACGATTAACAATTTTTCTATTTTATAATTTTGCAATATTTTCTCTGCATCATTTAAAGAAGTTCCAACAGCAGCAGTTACCAAGTCTTTACTTGTCATAATTCTACAATTGCGATGGTTCCATCATGCTCAAAACGTAAATCTCTGTTTGTTACAATTCCTTTTAAAGTGCCGTCTTCAGCAACAATCGGAATTCCTCCAATACCGTGTTCCTTCATGCTTGATTTTGCATCTGCTACAGTAGCCGTTAAAGGCAAGGTCACTGGATCTAAAATCATACCAGATTCAGCACGCTTTACTCTTCTAACTTCATGTGCCTGTTGCTCAATAGTCATGTTTTTATGCAAAACTCCTATACCACCTTCTCTAGCAATTGCAATTGCCAAAGCAGATTCTGTAACAGTATCCATAGCTGCCGAAGCAATAGGAACGTTAATGGTAATGTTTCTAGTAAATTTTGTTTGAATACTTACTTCTCTTGGAAGTACTTCTGAAAAGGCAGGAATTAATAAAACATCATCATATGTTAAACCTTCTCCTAAAATTTTGTCGTTGTGTGCTGTCATGGTGCAATTAAAGTATAATTGCGTACAAATTTACGATATTTTATTGACTCTAGAAACCTTTATATCTTTTCATTTATGAGACCCAATAGCTCAAAAATTATATATAAATTAAAAAAAATTAAACAATAGTTCTAAAGATTATGGTCATCTGTTCTATTCATACCTAAAAATATTATAGTACTAAAGTCGAACTTAAAACTTCCACTCAATGGTTATATACGAATTTCTTGGGGGAGACGGAATAATTCCTGGGCCAGGGTAACCAGTAGCACGTCTCGTAAAATAAGCAGAATTAAGAACATTATTTATACCAGATTCAATTTTAAAGTTTTGATACTTATAAGAAAATGAAAGATCTAATACGTCATAAGAAGGAAGAACTCCAATAATACCACTTAAGTTACTGTCTATAGAGTTAGAAGCATCTGTAAACTGCTCCGACAAAAAGGTGTATTGAATGCTAGAAGCAAAATCTTTATAAGTAAATTTAAACCCTGTTTTTAAATTTACTTTTGGAACAAATTCCACCTTTTTTCCTGTAATTCCATTTATAGAGGAGGCTGTATATTTAGAGTCAATAATAGAAGTATTTGCAAAAAAAGAGGCCCCATAAGTACGATTTATATTCAGTAGTTTCGTTAGATTCACATCTACCAAACTTTCAAAACCATAAATTGAAGCATTTCCTACATTTCCTCTTTCTGACTTTACATTACCATCTTCAAAAACTTTTTGCACAAAACCAATGCGATCATTGTAAAAGAGACCAAAAACACTTAGGTCATATGAAATTGTTTTATTAAAAATTCCTCGAATACCAAAATCTATATTATAGCCTTTCTCGTCTGTTATATTCGGGTTAATTGCAAATGCTGGATTTACAATACTAATATCTGCAAAAGTAACCGAGCGATAATTTTGTGAAACATTATTATAAAATTCTAAGTATTTAGTTGGCTTATAACTTACACCCACTCCAAAAAGGACAAAAGATCTTTTTCGTGTTTCATTACTAGGAATCGTTTCATTTAAAAGCAAATTACCAGCAGGATCTAAAAAAACCTTTTTATAATATCCCTCACTTTGCGTTTTAATATGTTCTAATCTAAAACCAGGAGTTATTGACAGGTTGTCTCTTAAATAAATAATTTGCTCACCAAATAAAGCGGTATTTAAATTTGGATACTTATAGGAAGACTGTGCTTTATAATCTATGTATTGGGCTGTTTGAAAATCAAAATCAGCATCAATTCCATTAGAACCTGGTCCTTGCTCACTAGTATTACTCGACTTATAAAATTTACCTCCTAGAAGTATTTTAGCTTTTTTTCCTAAAAAATTGTAGGAATGTAAAAACCTTGGTTCAAAACCAAAATTTTTAAACGTACCTTTTATTAAATCTCTTTCTTGGAATGAGTCAATTTGATCGACACGGTTTGTTCTAAAACCAATTGCATCTCTGCTAGCCTTTAATCCAAAAAAATTAAAACTAAAGCGTGTTTGGTCAGAAAAATTATGAGTAAATTTTGCATTATATAGCAACCAATTAACTTTAAACCAATTTCTAGAGCGCACACTTTGATATGGATCATTATTAAACATGGCATCATTAAGTCCTCCAGCCTGCTGAGCTAAATAATTTAAGTAAGTTATTTCTATTGCTAATTTAGTTTGTGACGAAAAAGCATACTCAAAATGAGTAAAAATATTTTTTGATTCAAATTCAGAGTTAGGTCGAAAACCATTCCCTTTTTTATAATTAACATATGTATAATAACTCAGCTTTTTAGAAGTACCGCTAAAACTTGTAAAATTAGTATAAAGACCATTGCTTCCAATTGTATTTCTTAAAACTACTTCAAGCGTTTTGTAACGATTAGGTGCTTTAGTTTTGAAGTTTACTAGACCTCCAAACTGAGTTCCGTATTGAAGTGAAGCGGCACCTCTAATAATTTGAATTTCAGAAAGTGATTCCGAGGGAGGAGAATAATAACTTTCTGGATACCCTAGCACATCTGCACTAATATCATAATTATTTTGACGTGTATTAAAATTTGAAGTCCTGTTTGGATCAAGTCCTCTGCCACCAATATTAAGTTGTAAACCTGCATCATCATTTTGATATATGTTCAGCCCTACTATTTGACTATAAATTTGTCGAGAATTATTACTGGCTAAATTTGCCATTAAATTATCAACTAATATTACTTCTGTTTTTTTTCCTGCATAAATAGCTGTGCCTTCAACATCCTTTAAACGTTTAATTGAAAAAATTTTTTGTTTCGCAGCAACAAGTTGTACTTCAGATAATTCTTCTACTGACTGATCAAGAAAAATATCTTCTAATTCAGAGCCCTTTACGATTACTGAAGTTTTAAAGAGCTTATATCCATATTTAAATAAAATTAGTTTTAATTCAGATTCAGAGGAAGTGAAATAATATCTACCCTCCGCATTAGTAGTTGCAAGTAAACTACCAAATTCATTAAAAATTTCTACTGATGCCAACGGAAGAACCGCAGATTTATCATAAATCTTTCCAGAAATATTCACTTGAGTAAACGAGAGAAATGGAAGGAAAATTAAGAAAGTAAAAAGTTTAAAATCCTTTAATTTCATCTTTTAGTGGGTTGATCCAATATTTATGTTTAAATGTGTCTTTCAGGTCCATTAAATTTGCAGAAGGATCAATGAATTGTTGACTAAATCGACCATTCAAAGATACATAACTTTCCACAAAAACTGCTACATTTTGATGTCCTTGATTCTTAAAGTGATTGCCTAAGTATTGCCCATATTCCAAAATCATATCTGGTTGAAAACTCATTTGTTTTTGTTGCACATCAGAAAGAAAATCATTATTATTTACATAAAAAAAGGAGTTCGTTTTTGAATTTACAATTTTAAAAACTGAATTTCCTTTTTTTTCCATCAGCATTACACGCCAAGAAAAACGATATCCTTGTTCATTCCAAAATAATTCTCCGGGATATAGCAAGTACCTCCAAGGAATAAGCAATTGTAATAAAAGAAAGGCTAGTATAATAAATTTAGATAGTTTACGAACCTTATAATGTTCAATTTGAATAATTGGTTTATTTAATGCATGCGTTTTAATTTTAAATATTTGAAGTATTCTCTCGATACATACCAATATTCGAAGATGAACCTTCGCATCGAAAAAGATAATTGTAGATAATATCATTATGTATGGAAACATTCCAATTGGAAAAAGAATCCGAGTTGCTATGTGAAATACTACCACTAAAAAAAAAGCAAAAGAACGTGTTTTTTTGAATATTAATAAGAAAGGAATACTAAGGTCATAGAACATTCCTCCCCAACTCATAAAAAAATGAAACCATTCCTGTTGCATTATGGTTTGACCAACAAAGGGAAGATCATATTTAGATTTTAACCATAATTTTAGAGGCATTGCTTTTATTAACCAATCAGAGTTTATCTTCGTAAGACCTGCATATAAATAGACAATACCTAACATTAACTTTAAACTATCAATGGTCCAGTTTGGAACCATTTTATATGATTTTTTTCTTGAGATAGCATCCATTGAAAACTGGGCGCTACATGGTAAAAAAAGCATTATAAAACTCACTACAGATACAAAATAGTAATGATTTAGATAGGTAGTTTTATCCATTAACTCAATATACGTAAAGCTTAAAAAGAAAACTAAAATTGACAATCGATATTTATATCCAATAGCTACCAAAAAAGCAGCAATACCACATATTAAAAATAAAAGATAAGTAAATGTTCCAAGGGGTTTAACAAATTCAAATCCGTAATAAGAGAAATGAAAAATAGGATCTATATATAACGAATGAATCCAACCTTTTGAACAAAATCGGAGAATACTAACAAACATTAAAAGACCAAAAAATATTCTAAACACTGCCAAAGGAGCCGCATTAGTTTGATGTTTAAAATAATTAGTTATTCTTATTTTCATATTAAAAAAAAAGGTACTCTTGTTTTAAAAAGAGAACCTTTATATAATGAATTATATTAAAATTACGATTAATCTCCATCAGCATCAATATAATCTACGGAAATACTCAAAACGGACAGTAAATCAGTTTTTAACAAAATAACGCCTTCCTGAAGTTTATCAAAAACATTTATCATAAGGCTATTATTAGTAATTATCTGATCTGCAAAGTTATCATCAAGATTGTTAATCAACTGTTCCGATTCATCAAACTTTGTAATGATAGCTGAACTAAGATTATCAGTCTCTGTCATGTAGTCTAAATAACTTTTAAGAGATGCTCCTGTACCCGTAGAATTATAAGTTTCCCCTTTAAAAAAACCTTTAACAGCCTTAAGAGCTTCTAAAGATAATTCTTTAGACTTTGTTGAATTATAATAAGCTTCAACATTTCCTACTCTTGCATTTTTTGCAGAAAAAACACCTGCAGGAATACCAAATTTATTAGTTCTTAATCCTTTTTCAAAATAATATATAAAGTCATTTGTTAACATATTTAGACTAGAAGTTGCAGAGTTTTCAGAAGAACTTACAAAAACATCTCTTGATACAATCCAGTTTTGAGAAACTATTTCAGTAATATCAACCATTTGAGAAACAACAGCTTGTAAGTAATTCAAGTAAGCTATATTCTCAATATTTTGGTAAAAAAGAAGCGTACTCGTATTGTTAGCTTTTAAACCAAATAATAAATAATCTAAAGTAGGGAATCCTTGAGCTACCCAATTGTTATTATTTGTTTCTAGATCATAATCACCCGTGCTGATATTATTTTCGATTTTTGATACACTAGCAGGATATGTATTCATTTTTTGGATAAAATAAACCTCTTCTGCTTTCAAAATATTAAACATTTCAATATGTTGCCATATTTTATAGGCTTCAAACCAACGCGCCTGAACTTCTTCTAAATTAACTAGATTTTTAGTATTCGTGAATAAGGTAACACTCTCCTCTAATTGCACAATTTTTTGAGTAAAATCCTCAAAAGCAGGCAAGATGATATTATCAGTTACATTTTCTAATATTTGTTGGCGATCAAAATTATCAACTAAGCCTTCGTCTAATTCAGCAGTATTTGAACAGGAAAAAGAGATAAAAAGAACAATTAATATATAAAAATTGTGTTTTTTCTTCATACAAAAAGTTTAAAATACAAGGTGGAAATCAAAAATCGATTCCACCTTGCAAAAATAATATATTTAAGTTAAAATAACAACAGGTATCTATTTATATTTTAGCTTCTATTTGAGCAGCCATTGCATTAAGCTCTTCTGCAGTTCTATCCCAAAAACCATTACCAGCTTCAAGTTTTGATAACATTTCAGCTACTTCAGCATGAGAAAAATAAGATACTCCATCAGCGTTATACGTGAACTGTAGACTTAAAACAAAACCATATCCTTCCGAAAGTCCATGAAAAAAAGAAGCATAATCGACGTCCGTTCCACCTAGTTTATCTGCAGCACCTCTTAAATAATATGCAGCTTTGTGCAGAATTACTCTAGACATTTTAGTTTTTACAATTTTTGCTTGAGCATCTCTTAAAGCGGAGTCGCTGCCAACAATAGCAGCTCTACCTAATTTAAATGCATCATAAATTTCAGTGGCAAGACCTGGCTCTTCGCCACCGTCTGCATTCACTTTCTTAAGGTATTTATTAAATAATACACCGTTACCTTGAGGGGCAACTGCCATCGTAATATCATCCTCTTGTCCGTATACATATCCAAGACCCTCATCAAAATGATGTTCCATCTTTGTGTAAGCTCCTGCTTCTAGTCCCGTAGCATCATTATCAACATCATCTCCAATTTTAGCAGCACTTAGGTAACCGTAAGCCACCTGATCCATAACTAAAGCACCTATAAGAGACTTCGCAAATACTTGATTTAGCTCCATTCCTTTTCCGTTGATTCGAACAGTTCTACCTCCAGCTCCAGTATGAGATCCTGCGACTCCTGCTGCAGCATCTGTATTGAAATTAGTAGAAACATCTTCGGCATATGCAGTAAGAAATCCTGCAATTTTAGGTTGAACAGATGCATCACCGTAGGCAGCAGTCTTATTTCCTAATTTTTTTCCAGAATTATTTAAGACTTCAATAGCATCTATTTCTTCTTGAGTAGCGCCATCTTCAGCAGTAAAACCAATACCCTCATTAAACATTTGTAAAAGAGCAGCTGCAGAAACATCCTCATCATTAAGTTTGTTAAATAAAGATGCTGCCATATCTAATCTAGCCGTTTGACCACCATAACTAACAGTACTCTCTCCACCCCTCTGAAACAAGTACGTGTTTGGTGCAATGATTTCTTCTGTAATAGGATCTACAGGAATTACTGGATCTGTATCGTTATTGCAAGATACGTTGGCCATCATAATAATTGAGACCATAAATAATTTAATTGAATTGTAGTAAAACTTCATAATAATTGTTTTTTCGCCTTTTATTTAGACTTATTAAAAATAAAATTGTTCATTTTTTATGCAAATATAATAAACACTTTTAATTCTCACAATGCTTATTTAGAATAAATTAAAATAAAAATTTAAAAATTATATAACTAACTGAAATGCTGTTATTTAAAATAAAAATATATTTTTAAAATTTAACTAAAACCAGAAAAAAAATGAAAATCTTAATAAAAATTCTATTAAATTAGTGTCTATTAATAAGGAAAAGGAACGACTAGAACTAAGCAAATCTTCTAACCTAAAAGTTATAAAGCTGACCACGCTTAATCCAAATTCAATAAAAGCAATCTTTACTCTTTTGAATATTCTAATTAATCTGAATACACACTAATTTCAATAGTTAAGAGGCCATATGTTTAATTTGTTCTATAATTTGAAATTCCTTAAAAATTTTATAATATTCTTTTTATTTCCTCTAAAAAACTTTACGAATATAATTTTGAATTGAATCTTTACACTCTTAAATAAAAATATAATTTTAATAAAATGAGAATTAGTATTACTGCTACTATAGCATTATCTACTCCCACAATTCACATAAATACAAGAAAGAGTCTTTAAATTCTATTCAGAAATGAAATTATTATTTCTACCAATGATATATTCGAAACAAATATTTAACAAAACATAAAACAGGTTCTAAGTACTAATTATCATCTAAAGAATTACAGAAATTTAGCTTTACAGAAGTGAACAGAGTTTTAAAAACTGTTCCAAGGTTTAGTCATTTATGAGGAGGATGGATTCTCACTAAGACCAAATATTAGTCTAATAGTAACATCTCTAGAAATAAGTTCTAAAATTATACTATTAGAAGATGGTTTATTTATTGCGTCCGATTCTAATAGCGCATCTTATGCCTTCTACTTCCTTACAATTCCTAGAATGGATGCTGTAGAAGTATTAAAAGGTAGTAGTCAAGTACAATATGGTCCATCAACAACAGGAGGTGCTATCAATATGATTTCGACTCAAATACCTGCTGAATTTGGCGGAAAAGTAAGAGCAAGTTATGGTAGTTTTAATTCCAACCAACTGCATGCTAAAATTGGTGGTGGAAACAGCATCTTTAGTTATATGGTGGAATATTTAAACTATGGTTCAGACGGTTTTAAAACATTAAGCGAAGTTGCTCTAGCTGGTTTCAATAAAAATGATGTTGTTGCTAAATTTAAAACAAATTTATCCTAGCTGCTATTGCAAAACAATCCTTGGAATTTAAGTTTCAATATGCAGATGAAGTTGGTAACGAAACATATTTAGGATTATCTGAAGAAGATTTTAATGCGAATCCATTTTCTAGATACGCTGCTTCTAATAAAGATAAAATGACCACAGATCATTCGCAATACATGTTAACACATACGCTAGAGTTTTCTAAAAACCTAAGAATTACTACTACGGCGTATCAAAATAACTTTGCTAGAAATTGGTACAAATTAAATGATGTTACTTTTAACGGAGATAAGCAAAAGATAGCTAATATTTTAGCAGATACTTCTACATTATCAGATCATTTTACTATTGTAAATGGTAGTGCAAACTCTGCTGCAGATGCTCTAGGTATAAAAGCTAATAATAGAAAATATTATGCACAGGGTATTCAAACAAAACTAGATTATCATTGGTATATGGGTGATACATTTCATGATGTAGAAATTGGTTTTAGATTCCATTATGATGAAGAAGATCGTTTTCAATGGGTAGATAAATACAGTATTTCTAATGAGGGTGCTATGACTTTAACCACTGCAGGAATACCTGGCACAAATGCTAACAGAATTAGCAGTGCTAATGCTTTTGCTTCTTATGTTACTTATAAATTAAAATATAACAATTGGACGTTCACTCCAGGTGTTCGATATGAAAACATTAAACTACAGAGAGAAGATTTTGGTAAAAGCGATGTAAACAGAACAGGCGTTGATTTAGCAACAAGAGAAAATGCTGTAGCTGTCTTTATTCCTGGAATAGGAACCAACTATAAATTTAATAACGATTTCTCTATGATTTGGTGGATTACACAAAGGTTTTTCTCCTCCGGGAAATCAAGACGGGCAGGCACCTGAAGAGAGTATCAATTACGAATTAGGTACACGTTTTAACATCGGGAGTTTAAAAGGAGAATTTGTTGGATTCTTTAATGATTATTCAAATCTTTTAGGAAGCGATTTGGCTGCAAGTGGTGGTACTGGTTCTTTAGACCAATTTAATGCAGGCGAAGTAAATGTAAACGGATTTGAACTTTTACTAAACTATAATTTAGTGAGAAAGGGAAATAAATTTTCTGTACCAATCTCTCTTGGATATACATATACTAATTCAGAGTTTCAAAATGCCTTTGGTAGTTCAGATGGTTTATCATCCAATACTTCTGGAGATGAAATGCCATACATCCCCAAACACCAATTCAATACTACGCTTTCAATAGAGCATTCAGATTTTGAAATCAACCTAAACGGAAGATTCAATGGGGAATTTAGAACACAAGCAGGTGCAGGAAGTATTCCTTATAATGAAAAAGTAGCCTCAAATTTTATTGTAGATATTTCTGCAAAGTATGCTATGACTAAAAGATTGAATTTAACTACAAACATCATTAATGTGTTTAACAATACATATGCAGTTTCTAGAGTTCCTTCAGGTTTAAGACCAGGACATCCATTCGGAATTTACGGTGGTTTAGAATTCAGCTTTTAGATAAAAATTTCTATTTTAAAAAGCGTGCTATTAATTAGCGCGCTTTTTTGTCTCTAATTTTAAGTAGGCAATTACTACTTTTCTAATATCTACAGACAACTCTTTTCCTGAAGGTTTATAAATTTTTAAAATACCCACACTTTTGTCTGATAAAAAAGGAATATCCAAGCCCTTTAATAAGTAATCTGAAAATGCAACTGTATAGGTCTTAGTTTCATTTAATGATTTCCCTCTAATATACCAAACCTTATCTACTACAGTAGCATTGTATCTTTGTAAATAAGCACCTGTGCCTTCTGCTAGTTTTCCATATTGTAAAACCCGTTTTAGCAGGCGTCCTGTAATATCTACTTTTAAAACAGCACCTCCATAAGGCAATACTCTAAAAATATCTACTGCAGTAATAGCATCACTTAATTGATCATCTATCCTTATAGAACCACCATTTACAAGGGCGGCATCTACGTTATTATTAAACCCAAAAGACATTGCTTTTGTGATAACAGAACCTAAGTTAGTTTGTGTGCTTCTAATAGGGCCGTCTCGACCGTCTAAAGGAATATTTGCAGTATACACAACTTCAGCAGGATTACTGATAATATCTTTTAGCTTTGTATTTAAGATATCTTGCCATTTAGTTACAATAGCAGCTACTTTTTCATCCTCTTTAATAGCGCTATTAATTTCTTTTAATTCTGAAGTTACCAAAGTCTTCTTCGTTTTTTTATCATAAGAAATTCTATGTACAAAAACCGTTTTAGCATTTGCATCTGCTTTAGAAATCTGTACATCACCCACAAAATTCATACTATTTTCGTGTTCATGTCCGCCCATAATTAAAGGTAAGTTAGGTAACAACTTTGCAATTTTTTTATCATTAGCTAATTTTACGTGGGTCAACCCAAAGACTACGTCTACACGGTCTTTTAAAGCCGCATAGGACGCTTTTGCTTCTGCAAACACATTTCCGTACTCCACATGATCTTTAGGGTTAGATGGTATACAAACACTTATAAACCCTATTTTTATTTCTGTGCCGTCTGCATCTGTGAACTCTTTTACAAAGGTTTTATTTACCGGTTGTTGTTTGCCTTTTCTTTCTTTGTAAAAAGATCTCACCGTATCTTTTGTCTTTAATTTTACATTTGCAGAAATCCACGGAAAATTACTTTCATTCAATCTTTTTTGAAGATCATCTTTAGAAACATCAAACTCATGATTTCCAAAAGCTACCAAATCAAAATTCATGGCATTCATTACTTCTACCATTTGTTTTCCTTTTACACGCTCACCTCCTACTTTTAAAGTTCCTATTAAAGATGGATTCAGAAAATCTCCTGCCATAAAAAGCATTGTGTTTTTATTTTGTTTCAGTAAATCTTTATGAACCGTTTCTACCCTTGCCATTCCGCCAAAAGCACCACCTTGTATTGGGGCAATCTCATAGACATCATTTAGTTGTAAAAAGGTAAAGTTAATTACACCATCATTTTTTTTGCAAGAAGTAAATAAAATAAGGGTTAATAGGAATATTTTAATAATTTTCATAATTAAATACGTTGTATGCTACTGGTTCTTTTTATTAAATGCTAGAAGTTAAAAACTTCCAACGCTTTATTGTAGGCACTCTCAAAACTCATTGCCTTTATATTGGTATCTACTTTTTGTTGGTTAAAGTAAGAAATTAATTTTTCTGTTGGCATGTTTCCTGTTAGTTCATCCTTTGCCATTGGACAGCCCCCATAGCCTTTTATAGCACCATCAAAACGATAGCAACCTGCATTAAAAGCAGCGCTTACTTTTTCATGCCATTTGTCTGGTGCAGTGTGCAAGTGTGCGCCAAATTCAATTTTTGAATAGGCAGGAATTAAGTTAGAAAATAAATAATCTATTACTTCGGGTGAAGAACTGCCAATAGTGTCTGACAGCGATAGTATTTGCACTCCCATTTTAGATAATCTCTCTGTCCATTCTCCTACAATATCTAAATTCCAAGGATCTCCATAAGGATTTCCAAAACCCATGGACAAATAAGCAACTACTTCTTTTTTAGATTTATCTGCAATGCTTAAAATTTCGTCTAAGGCTGTAATAGATTCTGCAATGGTTTTGTGCGTATTACGCATTTGAAAATTTTCTGAAATCGAAAATGGATATCCTAAATAGTCTATTTCTTCAAATTGTGCGGCATCTTTTGCGCCTCTTACATTGGCAATAATTGCCAATAATTTACTATTGGTTTTAGACAAATCTAACTTTGCTAAAACAGCCGCAGTGTCCCGCATTTGGGGTATCGCTTTTGGAGAAACAAAACTACCAAAATCTATGGTATCAAAACCTACATTTAAAAGCGTATTGATATACAATGCTTTTTTTTCTGTAGGAATAAAATGCGATTTTATGCCTTGCATGGCATCTCTTGGGCATTCTATAATTTTGACTTTTTTCATCTACTCAAAGATATATAAAGAATCTGATTTCTAAGATATTTTTAATTTGAATGTTGCATTCTTTTCAATAGATTCGCAATGTAAATGAAACATCATAAAAGAATACTTCCAATTATCGTTATTTCGCAATTTTGCTGCACCTCTTTATGGTTTGCAGGCAATGCAGTATTAAATGATTTGATAGAAAATTTTAGTTTGCCTAATAGTGCTTTAGAAGATTTAACGTCTGCCGTGCAATTTGGTTTTATTACTGGAACGTTATTGTTTGCACTCTTTACAATTGCAGATCGATTCTCTCCATCTAAAGACTTTTTTTTATGTACTTCATTAGGTGGACTTTGCAATGCAGGTTTAATTTTTAAGTTTAATACATTATCGACCTTACTAATTATACGTTTTTTAACAGGCTTCTTCTTAGCAGGAATTTATCCAATAGGTATGAAAATTGCTACAGATTATTATAAAAAAGGATTAGGTATTTCTTTAGGATTTATAGTAGGTGCCTTAGTTTTAGGTACAGCATTGCCTCATTTATTAAAAGATAGCATGCATGCTTTTTCATGGGAAACGGTGCTATTATCTATTTCTGGTCTAGCTATTTTTGGCGGTTGTCTGCTAGTAATTTTTGTGAATAACGGGCCATATCGTCAAAAAGGAACCTCTTTAGATCTTACCATTTGTTTTAAAGTATTTAAAAATAGAGCTTTTCGAAAGGCTTCTTTTGGTTATTTTGGACATATGTGGGAGCTATATACCTTTTGGGCATTTGTACCCATTTTACTAAAAACCTATTCAGATATGTATGTTAAAGTGCAATTTAATATCCCTTTGCTTTCCTTTTTTATTATCGGCATTGGAAGTATTTCCTGTGTTTTAGGAAGTTATTTGGCTGCCAAATTTGGAACTAAAAGAACCGCTTTTTCCTTACTTTTACTCTCTTGTATTTGTTGTTTGGTCTCACCACTCTTTTTTCTAGTATCAAATGGAACTATTTTTCTGCTCTTTTTACTCTTCTGGGGAATAGTTGTAATTGCAGATTCTCCGCTATTTTCTACTTTAGTTGCACAAAATGCTCCTGAGACAGACAAGGGAACAGCAATTACGATTGTAAACTGCATTGGTTTCTCGATTACTATTCTTAGCATACAATTAATTAGCACTCTTTTTCACAGTACTTCTTCTACTTTTGTTTTCCTTATCTTAGCATTCGGACCTATTTTAGGCTTAATTTCTTTGCGCTCTAAAAGAGTGTTTTAAAAACAGTATTTATCTCATTTAATATTACTCTAAAAGGTCTTTTTTATTGCACATATTACAATAGTAGTATCTTAAAATAGTAATTTCTTTAAGATTTATTAATAAATACTTGGTAATCAATTTTATAGTGTTATTTTATTTACTATATTTATTATCCTAATTCAATTATACATTAAGATACTTTTTATAATTTATACCTCAATTAAATAATATGAAAAAATTACTTTTAGTTACTGTCTTACTTTTCTTTTTCATGAATTCGAGTAGTGCGCAAGAAACTTCTAAATGGTCCAGTGAAAATTCTTTTATAGAATGGAATTTTGGTGTTGCCTTTATCGATGATGATGGAATTCCTTTTCCAGGAACCTCAGTACTTTGGGGGAAAACCTTAATTAATGAAAATAATTTTATTTTAGAATATGAGGGCGGTTTTGCCTTTCCTACTTTAGTAACAGGTAAAATAGGAATTGGTAAAAGAATTAACAATACAAACCTCACGTTTGGTATTAGACCTTTTCCATTTCATTTATATACACAAGCTACATTTGCACCTCAAGAAAACGGGTATTGGATTACTTCTTTAGAAGTGAATCCATTTGGTACTGATTCAGTTATTTCTTTTGGATCTAGAGCTATGCTTACTTTTGGATATCGTTGGAATTTAGATAAATAAGAAAACATATAAGCTTAAAAAAAGCTCAAGATTTTCATCTTGAGCTTTTTTAATATCTTATGCTTTTAAAAATTATCCTTTAAAGACAATTTTACGCATTCTTAAGTTTTCTGGAGTTACTTCTAAGTACTCATCTGACTTAATATATTCCATATTTTCCTCTAAAGAGAAATCTACTTTCGGTGCAATTTTCATAGCTTCATCTGTACCAGATTTACGCATGTTTGTCAATTGCTTTCCTTTAATTAAGTTTACTGCCATTTCATCAGATTTACTATTTTCTCCAATTACTTGGCCAATATAAATCTCTTGGTTTACGTCGATAAAGAAACGTCCTCTGTCTTGTAAACGATTTAATGCATATGCCGTTGCTTTACCTGCTGCAGAAGAAACAATCGCTCCTTTTACTTCTTCAGTAAAATCTCCTTTATAAAGACCATATTCACTAAATCTGTGGTTAATAATTGCAGTACCAGCTGTAGCTGTTAAAATTCTATTTCTTAAACCAATTAATCCTCTTGAAGGAATTGAAAATTCTAAGTGTTGTAAATCTCCTTTAGGCTCCATAATTAACATATCACCTTTTCTAAGAGATACTAAGTTAATTGCTTTAGAGGCCATATCTTCTGGCACATCAATAGACAATGTTTCCATTGGCTCATGTTTCTTACCATCAATTTCTTTTAAAATTACTTGTGGTCTTCCCACTTGTAATTCATATCCTTCTCTACGCATTGTTTCAATTAAAACAGACAAGTGTAAAACTCCACGCCCAAAAACGTTAAATTTATCTTCACTATCAGTAGTTTCAACTTTTAATGCTAAGTTTTTTTCTAATTCTTTAAACAGACGGTCACGAATGTGACGCGAAGTAACAAATTTACCTTCTTTACCAAAGAAAGGAGAATTGTTAATTGTAAACAACATACTCATAGTAGGTTGATCTATTTCTGTTCTTGGCAATGCTTCTGGGTTTTCTAAATCTGCAATTGTATCGCCAATTTCAAAACCATCAATACCTGTAATTGCACAAATATCTCCACAAGGTACTTTCTCTACTTGAATTTTACCCATTCCTTCGAATACGTGTAATTCTTTAATTCTTACTTTTTTAGTAGAACCGTCAGCTTACATAACATGTAATCTTTACCAACTTCTAAATCTCCACGAAATACACGTCCGATAGCAATTCTACCTGTAAAAGATGAAAAATCTAAAGAAGTAATCTGCATTTGTGGCGTACCTTCGTTGTATTTAGTTGCAGGTATAGATTCTAAAACTGCATCTAATAAAGGGATGATATTGTCTGTTTCGTTTCTCCAGTCTGTACTCATCCAATTGTTTTTTGCAGAACCATAAACAGTAGCAAAATCTAATTGCTCTTCTGTTGCTTCTAATGCAAACATTAAATCAAAAACTTTTTCATGAACGATATCAGGAGTACAGTTTTCTTTGTCTACTTTATTTACAACAACAATCGGAGTTAAACCTAAATCTAAAGCCTTACCTAATACAAAACGAGTTTGTGGCATTGGACCTTCGAATGCATCTACTAATAATAAAACACCATCAGCCATTTTTAATACACGCTCTACTTCACCACCAAAATCGGCGTGACCAGGGGTATCAATTACGTTGATTTTTGTGCCTTTGTACATTACAGAAACGTTCTTAGAAAGAATTGTAATTCCTCTTTCACGTTCTAAATCGTTATTATCTAACAATAAATCTTTACGTTCTTTACGATCGTCTAAGATTTTTGCTTGATCAATAATCTTGTCAACTAAGGTTGTTTTCCCGTGATCGACATGGGCTATAATAGCAATATTTCTAATTTGATGCATGCGTGAATTCTTAAATTTCGTGCAAAAGTAATTGATTCAATACAATATAAACGAATTCTAACTGTTTATTTTTGCGTTTTGAAGGTTAATAAATTATTATAAAAGAAATAAACATCTGATTTAAGGATTATTTACTTTGATGAATTTAAGTACAACTATGAATTCGAAAGCTTTAAAGAATGGAGAAATAATACCTGTGTGTACTTTGTAAAATTATTTTTGTCTTGGTGGGTCTTCTTGAAATGCAGATGGCAAAATATCTGGAATTAGCTTTATTAATAACGGCAATAACAGTGCACCCCCCGGTAGCATAAATACTGCAAAGGCTGGTATTGCTTTACAAATATCTAAAAGTTGTACCTTAATTTTTAACTTCTCTTCTTCTGATAGGTTAGCATGCGTAGACTTTTTAATTAAATACATTGCTTCTTTGCTCTGAGACAATTCTTGATATAATCTCAACTTGTTCTTGTGCAGCAATTCTTTTATTTCATCTATGTTTTGCATTATACTTTTCTCCGTTTACGTTCTGCACTTATCAAATTTAGCTCTCTACTTGTTTGCCCTGCTACTGAAGTATTTTCTTCTGCTCTTCTTATTAAATATGGCATAACGTCTCTAACAGGGCCAAAAGGAAGGTATTTTGCTACATTATATCCTACTTCAGATAAATTAAAACTAATATTATCACTCATACCATATAATTGTCCAAACCACAAACGCTTGTCTTCCTTAGAAATGTTGTGCTCTTTTTGCCAGGTCCATTAATAAGGTAAGTACTTTCTTCATTATGTGTTCCAGCAAACAAGGCCATATTTGGTTGCTCCATCATAAATATTATAGCAGCATCATAATTAAGGTCTGTAGCTTGTTTATCTGGGCAAATAGGAGAGTCATATCCTTTCTCTTTTGCTCTAAATCGTTCTTTTTCCATATACGCTCCCCGCACAATTTTCATTCCAATATGAAATCTCTTTTGATTTGCTTTTTCTGCCAAAACCTTTAGATAATCTAAACGGTCATGCCTATACATTTGCAGTGTATTAAAAATAATGGCTTTTTCCTGATTATAAGTTTCCATCATTTCTTCTATTAAAGTATCTGCAGCTCCTTGCATCCAACTTTCCTCTGCATCAATTAATAAGGGTACATTATTTTTAAAAGCAGCTTTGCAAACGGTATGAAAACGAACTATTACACGCTGCCATTCTGCCTCTTCGGTTATTGTTAATACTATTTTTTCTGTTACTTTTTGAAAAATCGCAAAACGTCCAAAACCTGTTGGTTTAAATACTGCAAATGGAATTGATTTTCTTTCTTGTCCAAAATTAATGATTTTTAAAATCTTTGTAACCGTATCATCAAACTCACTCTCCTCCTCTTTACCTTCTACAGAATAGTCTAATACAGAATATACCCCTTTTGTATACAACTTATCAATACTTGGCAAACAATCTTCTTCATTTGTACCCCCACAAAAATGATCAAAAACAGTAGCGCGAATTAAACCCTCTATTGGCAAATGTGCTTTTAAAGCAAAATTTGTTACTGCAGTTCCTATTCTAACCATTGGTTGGTTTTGAATCATTTTAAACAAAAAATAAGCTCTCTCTAACTCAGAATATGTTTTGAGGGAAAATGCGATTTCGGTATTATCAAAAAGTTTCATTCAATCAATTTTTAATCTTAACAAATATACCTCAAGATAATATATAATTCGAAAAAATCTATTTAATTTGCACACTTAATAATTTTATCATGAATTCTATTAAAGCTATTAGTTACCCTGTTCATTTCCAGGATAAAGGATACAATTTATTGTCCAATTTAATTGCGGAAAACAACTATTCTACGCTCTTTATTTTGGTAGATGAGAATACTTTTAAATATTGTTATCCTAAATTTATTCCGAATTTACAAACAGATAAGAGAATTGAGGTTATTGAAATTGAATCTGGAGAAATAAATAAAAATTTAGAAACTTGTATTGGTGTTTGGAATGCGATTACAGAATTAGGTGGAGATAGAAAGAGTTTAATTATCACATTGGGTGGCGGAGTTATTACGGATTTAGGAGGTTTTGTGGCTTCCTGTTTTAAACGTGGAGTTGATTTTGTAAATATACCTACTACGTTATTATCTATGGTTGATGCCTCTGTTGGTGGAAAAACAGGCGTAGATTTAGGAGTGTTAAAAAATCAGATTGGATTGTTTGCAAATCCTGAAATGGTATTAGTAGATACCGATTATTTAACTACGGTTTCTGAAAGGGAAATTAAGTCTGGTACTGCGGAAATTATTAAGTATGGTATTACCTATGATATTACCTTATTTAATGAAATAAAAAACAACAAAGATTTAAAGATTGAAGATTTAATATTTAGATCTATTGAAATAAAAAACGAAGTAGTTTTAAAGGATCCTAAAGAACAAAATATTCGTAAAATTTTAAATTTCGGACATACTTTAGGTCATGCTATTGAATCTTTTTACTTAGAATCTGACGATAAAGAAAGCCTTACCCATGGAGAAGCGATCGCTATTGGAATGGTTTGCGAAAGTTACATGTCTTCTAAGATATTAAATTTCCCTATTAAAAATGTAGTGGAAATAAAAAAGGTCATTTTATCAATTTATAACAAAACTGATCTACTAATAGAAGATTTTTCTGGTATATTAGAGTTATTAAAGCACGATAAAAAAAATGTAAAGGGTCGCGTAAACTTTGTTTTATTAAATGATTATGAAGATTATAAACTAGATTGTGAAGTTTCTAATGACCTAATTATTGAAAGTATGAAATTTTATAATATTTAAAATCAAATTTAAATTTTCTAATATCAAGTTATTACAAAATATAAAATAATTTTATTTAACCACTACATACTTATTTAAAACTCTCGCTTACCAAACTCACTGTCAATAAATTTTGATTTATCTTTAGCTGCATTGAAAGTATAAGAAAGGTTTAAAGAAAGCATGTCTACTTCATAAACATAGTTTGTAGAAGTATAAAATTGGTTTGGTCTAGAAGTAGTAATTCTTTGCTCATTGGTTTTAAACAAATCCATATCAATATTTTGCCACTGGAGAGTTGCTGTAAGTCTATCATCCAAAAATTTCTTTCTAAATGTTAAGTTTGGCGAGTAAAAACGTGAATCTTCGCCCATAGCTGTATTTCTGTCGGACAAATAATTAAAAGTAAATTGCAATGAGGTATTTCTTCCAAAACGATAGGTAGAATTTAAATTAAAAGAATAAATAATTGATTTTGAATCTATATCATAATTTCTTTCAACACCATCTCTATGTCTAAAATTTAGAAGACCATCAATTGTGTAATTATAAATATTTGCACCAATAAAATTGGTCCAATTTTCAGAAGGCTTTAAAGTTGCTCCAATTTCTAAACCAATTGAATTACTTTTACCAACATTTGAATAAACTCTATTAATTATACTATCAATTACTGCCCCATTGGGTTTATAAGCGAGTGTATTTACACGATTAATAACATTTTCTACATGTCTAAAATATGCAGTTGCATAAATAGAATTTCCTCTTTTTAATTTCTTAGTTATTCCCAATTCAACTAAGTCAATAAATTCTGGTAATAAAGTATTATCTCCTTGTTCAAAAACTTCAGAATGCTCGCGTTCCGCAAAGCTATTCATTTTGAAGCTCGTTGTTCTTTCAATTCTTTTACTGTAAGCTGTTTTAATATTCGTCTTGCTGTTAATTTTATATTGTAAAGATGCTGAAGGAAATAATTTTATAAAATCATACTCATATACATTTTTCTTAGTGTCACTTTTTAGAACCTCCTTATACTCTCTATCCATAGATTCTAGGCGAACCCCAGCAGCATAATTCCATTTATTTTTTAAACCCGAGACTTGTGCATAACCAGAATGAATACTTCTTTTTAAACTTACATCACTTGAAAATTCTGAAACTTCAATACCATCTCTTTCATAAACAAATTTCCCTGTATGATCTAAATCACGAAATTGATAACCCATTTCTAAGGTTCCAAAAGAAAAGGGATTCCATAGATAATCTAAATTAAAACGTTTTCCATATAAGGGATTGTCATTTGTATTGTATTCTTTTTGATAAATAATGGAATTGTCAGGAAAACCAACATTATCATTTTCCGTAGGACCACCTAAAAAAGTATATTCATACAATATCGAAGCTGAAATTTTAGATTTATTCTCAAACTTATGAGAATAATCAAAGCTACCCAAAGCAAAATCACCTTTTCTAATTCTTAAATTATGATTGTAATACGCGAACGTATATTGACGATTATTAGATTCTATTGGAGAAATCGAATGATTGTCATAATACACAATATCTGCCAATCTTTCTTTTGTTCTCTGACCGGCAAAAAAGCCTAAAGAATAAGTATCAGATTCATTTGGGGTGTATTCTATATTAAACCTTCCATTATAGGTAACTTCATCAAAGCTACGTTCACCATCTGAAGGTAAAAATGTTATCTTATTTTCTGATGAGTTTACAATAAACATATCTCCCTCTCTTCTACCTGACTTATCATTTCTTTGATAACTGGCTCCTAAAGAGATGTTCCAATTCTCTGTTCTTTTATTAAAAGTTGCATCAATACCTTGTCTTTTTGCAGCTACTTTAGTCTCGTAATTTTCTATAGAAGGAAATCCTCCACGAACATTGACTTGCACAAAAGTTCCATTAATAGCTCCTTTTCTTGTAATGACATTTAGAATACCTGCTTTTCCTTCAGGATCGTATTTTGCAGAAGGTGCGGTAATTAACTCAACACTCTCTAAAGCATTCGCTGGCAATTGGGCTAAAACCGCACTCGCATCTCCTTGCGTTGGCTTTCCATTAATTAAGATCGTAAACCCCTTACTACCTCTAATACTAATTTCTCCCATGCCATCAATTGATACTGAAGGTAAATTCTTAACAACGTCAACCGCATTTCCCCCTACCGAACTTTGATACTTTTTTACATCAAAAATTTGTCTATCAATTTTATGTAAAACAGTCTGTTTTTCTGTTTTGAGTATGACTTCATTTAATTCATTTCCAGTACCTAATTCTAATTTTAAAATTCCTAAATCCTTTTTCTCTTGTTTTTTATTGACTACAATAAATTCAATTTTATTACTTTGATATCCAATAAAAGAGGCAATTAAATAATAAGTTCCAGGTTTTATTTCAGGAATAGAAAAACGACCATCTTTTTTTGTAACGACGCCAGTTATGAGTTTTTTCGTATTTGATTCATACAAAGCTGATGTAGCATATTCAAGAGGATAATTATCTTCAGCTGCTGTAATTTTTCCAATTATTTGTGCAGTTATAAACTGAGTTGATATTAAAAAAATTAATAAATATAATTGTTCTTTAAATTTCATAAAAAGGTTGAATGGAATTATTTAATATTCTAATATATTTAATAAATTTTTAGACTAAATAAATAAAAAAAGGTTTAATCAGAAATGGACTTATATCGCATAAAAAATCCTTCTTAAAGAAGGATTTTAAATATGATTTGAATAATTTTTATATTTTTGTCACTTTTACAGCATTCATTCCACGCATTCCTCTTTCTAATTCAAAAGAGACTTTATCATTTTCTGCAATGTCATCTATTAAACCACTTACGTGTGTAAAATATTTTTCATTGTTTTCCATATCGATAATAAAACCAAAACCTTTCGAAGTATCAAAGAAAGAAACTTTACCTTTTCTAACAGGATCTTCTTCTGGCAAATCTTCCTTTTTAGTTACAGAAATCTGAATATCCTCCAATTCATATTCTACTTTTAATTCTGGGTCTGGCGGAGTATCTGTTAAGTTTCCGTTATGATCTACATATGCAAATTGAATTCCCGTTGATCCGTTCTCATCCTTGTCCGCCTTTCTTGCGTCCATTTTCTTTTGCTTATCTAAACGCTTTTTTAAACGTTTCTTTTCCTTTTCACTCTTACTAAATGTTTGCTGCGATTTGGCCATTAAAATCCTACTGGTTTTATGTTATTATTCTTGATTAAGATAAAATACTAAACTCATAAATTCAAAATCAAAGTTAAAGTTAACTTTTGGAATAATCGAAGTGTATTCTTTCTTATTTGCAAATATACTACTTAAAATACAATTAGTAAAACATTAATTAGGTTAGTTTTAAGTGCTAAAACAGTATCCTTACTCATAAAAAGCCGCTAAAAACTCTGCAACACAAGCAGGTTTTTCTTGGCCCTTTATCTCTAAAATACATGAGAATGTTGCCTTCACCCCATTATTTTCTAATGGCTGTATATCCAATACTTTAGAAAGCATTCTTAATTGACTTTTTACAGGAACCGCATTGGGAAAACGAACTTTATTTAAACCGTAATTCAAACCCATTTTTAGACTTTTAATAGTAAAAGCTTCTTCTAGTAATTTAGAAATCATAGCTACCGACATAAATCCGTGTGCAATGGTACTTTTAAAATGAGATTCTTTTGCAGCTCTGGCTTCATCCACGTGAATCCATTGTTTATCTGAAGTTGCATTAGCAAAATCATTAATCATTTCTTGAGTAATAGTATACCAATTTCCAATAGGTAAATCTTTACCAACCATTTTTTTAAAATCTGAAATAGTCTCAAAAACCAACATACTTATTTTTTAGAGGTTGTAAATAAATCATTTGTAATCTTAGGAAGTTCTAGATGAAATTTCACAGCAACTGCTCTAATACTTGCAATAACAATTGCAGAAACTATAAAATTTATATTTTCGTCTACCTTAAAATAATTTAATATTAAATAGCTAATACCACCAGCTAAACAAGCAGATGCATAAACTTCTTTTTCAAAAATTAATGGAATTTTAGCAGTTAAAACATCTCTTAAAACACCTCCAAAAACAGCCGATATCATTCCCATAATTATGGCAATGATTGGATGCAAGTCATAAGAGAGCCCTTTTTGTAAGCCTAATAATGTAAATACACTTATACCAATAGTATCAAACAAAAACATCGTTTTACTTAAATAGGCAATTTTACTTTTAAAAAGAAATGTAAAAAGTACTGCCGAAAAAATTATATATAAATAATTTAAATCTCCAATCCAGTTTATAGGGTGTGCATTAATTAAAACATCTCTAAGCATTCCGCCACCAACTGCAGTAACAAAAGCAATAATTATAACACCAAATATATCGAATTTTTTATCAAGAGCTACCAATGCACCACTGATAGCAAAGGCAAAAGTCCCTAAAATATCAAGTACATAAATAACTTCCATTTTACACGTTTACTTCTGTGAATTTTATACTTAACTCCTTTTGAATTTCATGAATTCTATCCAATTCATTTGGTAAAATAAATGCTAAAGAAGTTCCTGTTCTTCCAGCTCTTGCTGTTCTACCACTTCTATGTGTGTAATACTCTAATTGTTCTGGTAATTGATGGTGAATTACAAACTCTAATCCGCTAACATCTATACCACGAGCAGAAACATCGGTAGAAACTAAGTATTGTAAGTTTTCTTTTTTGAAAGCACGCATTACTTTATCGCGCTCTTTTTGTTGCATATCTCCTTCCAAAGCCCCCGCAGAAAAACCTTCTTCTATTAAAAAGTTAGCTAAATTTTGAGTACCCGCTTTGGTTCTACAGAAAATAATACCACGTTGTGCTCCTCTTTTCTCTATAAATGTAACAATATCACCAAACTTCCCTTTTAGTGAACTTCTTACAAATTGATGTCTAATGTTTGCGTTTACTAAAGCATTTTTATTTACTTCAATTCTTGGCGCATTAGAATCCATATACGTTTTAATAATACGTTTAATTTCCTCTGGCATTGTTGCAGAAAACAACCAAGTATTTCTATCATTTTGTGAGGAAAATTTTAAGATTCTATTTAAGTCTTGTTTAAAACCCATACTTAACATTTCATCTGCCTCATCTAAAACAACCGTTTTTACATGACTAATATCAATATCTCCTCTTTCAATTAAATCAATTAACCTTCCTGGAGTAGCTACAACAACATGTGTTGTTCTTTTTAAGTTGTGTATTTGTTTGTCTATTTTTTCTCCACCAAAAACAGCTTCAATAAAAATTTTCTCTTCACCGTATTTTGTAAACTTAAAGAGTTGTTTTTTAATTTGTTGCACCAATTCTCTTGTTGGCGACAAAACCAATGTCTGTATATTGTCTGAACTTGCATCTATATGCTGCAAAAGAGGCAAACCAAAAGCTGCAGTTTTACCTGTACCTGTTTGTGCTAAACCAATAAAATCTGTTTTACCTTTTAATAATATAGGAATCGTTAATTCTTGAATTTCTGAAGGATTAGAAATCCCTAATTCTTTAATCGATTTTATATAGGATGCTTTGATGCCTAAGTCTAAGAATGAAGCCATTTTGTCTCTTAATTTTGTGCAAAGATACCTTTATTTAGCAGGTTGTAATACTTTTAAAACATTTTCTCTAATTCTAGAAGGTTTATAGGTTTTAGCATCTAACATTCCCCAAATAGTTTTTGCTTTTACTAGCAATTGATTCTGCTTATAAAACTCCATTAAACGCTCAGATTTAAACCCTTTTGTTTCACCTACCCATGTTTTAACCGTAATTACATCCCCTAAAACTGCTTGTTTTAAATACTCAACTTCATGCTTTAAAACTACCCAAACATATTCTGGTAAAGGATTTTTATCAGTTAAAAATGCCCAATGCTTAAAAGCAACAGCATCCATCCATTGCACATAAACTACATTATTTACATGATTTAAAGTATCTATATCTTCAGCAGTTACTGTTATTTCTAATTCAAAAATATCCTTCATTATTCTATTTTATACAAACTTATAAAATTTAATAGTTCTATAACAATTATTGATGTTTCATTTTAGATAAAATAGTTATAATTCACGTTCTTTGTAGCTCTTATATGAACAAATTAGCAAACGAATTAGGTACCCAAAAAATAAGTAAATTATTGATAAAACAAGCAGTTCCTGCAACTATAGGAATTCTTGTAATGTCTTTAAATATGATTGTTGACACCATTTTTGTAGGGCAATGGATAGGTGTTTTGGCAATTGCAGCCATTACAGTGGTCTTACCAATTGCGTTTTTAATTTCTTCAATAGGAATGGGAATTGGTATTGGTGGAAGCTCAATTATATCTAGAGCATTAGGTGCTAATAATCCAGAAAAAGCCTTTCTAACTTTCGGGAATCAGATTTGTTTGACTGTAATTTTAGCAATTCTATTTGTGGTTCTTGGAAGTGTATTTAGTGTTCCTATTCTAAACTTATTTGGCGCAAAAGGAGAAATATTACCCATTGCATCAGAATATTTTGGCGTTATTATTTATGGAGTCCCATTTTTAGCGTTTGCCATGATGGGAAATCCGACTATTAGAGCAGAAGGCAAACCTAAATTTGCAATGTATGCAATGATGGTTCCGTCTGTTTTAAATATTTTATTAGATATTTTATTTATTAAGTATTTTAATTGGGGTATGTATGGGGCCGGTTTGGCAACCTCTATCGCTTATGCAAGTTGTGGTTTGTATATTTTATATTTCTTTTTATCTTCTAAAAGTGAATTACAAATTATTCCAAAGAACTTTAAGTTAGACTTTAAAATTGTACAAGAAATTGCCAAATTAGGAGGTGTTTCTATTGTAAGACAAGGTGCAATTAGTATTTTAATGATTGTTTTGAACTACTCGCTATACACCTATGGTGGAGAAATATCTATTGCGGTTTTCGGAATTATAAATAGGGTAATGATGTTTGCATTGTCGCCTGTTTTAGGAGTCTCTCAAGGTTTTTTGCCTGTTGCTGGCTTTAATATTGGTGCAAAAAAGAATGATCGAGTAAAAGAAACCATTAAGAAATCTATTTATTTTGGATCTATTTTAGGAACTCTTATTTTTATTGGGATTGTTATTTTTAAAGAACAAATTATCTGGATTTTTACAAATGATGCAACCTTATTAGAAAAAACACCAGATGCTATGCTCGTTGTCTTCTTGGTTACACCAATTGTAACAATGCAATTAATTGGTTCTGCCTATTTTCAGGCAGCCGGAAAAGCAATGCCTGCATTATTACTAACGCTACTAAAACAAGGTATTTTCTTAATTCCTTTAGCTTATTTTTTACCTATATATTATGGTATAGACGGTGTTTGGTGGTCTTTTCCTATAGCAGATAGCCTTGCTACAATAATTACTGTATTGGTCTTAAAACGAGAGGTTTCCAAGAATTTAAAATAGGGATTAAATTGAAATAACCCACTCAAAACAGAACTTGTTCTACTTTTTAAAAGTGAATTTAACAATAAACTTAACCTCTAAGTGCAACTTTATTTCACAAAACTAAAGAAGCGACTCTCCATTTAAATTTGTAGTTAAAATATCACTAAAAAGATTGAAAAACGGACGCAATGCTTTAAAACTTTGGTCCACTTCTTTAGCAAAATTTGGAGCTAATACCTCTGCATCTGAAAAGCTTCTACTTGCTATAAATCCTTTTTTACGCAATAAATTCACATCTGGGTGTTCTTTATCAAATCCTCTTGGCGCTGTTTTTAACTCAGAAAAGCTTTCAAATTTTCCGCCAAAATATTTTTGATAATTGTTATCCTCTAAAACACCTTTTATTTCTGAAGCATCTAATTCAATTTCTTTTCGAATTCTAAATAAATCTTCCTTACTTGGCTCCCAAAACCCGCCAGCTAAAAAAGAGGCACCTGGTCTAATTCTTAAAAAATAACCTCCTCTTAATTCTTTTCCTAATCTTGTGTAAGAGTTTGCAAAATGTGCTTTATATGGAGTTTTGTCCTTCGAAAAACGAACATCTCTATAAATACGCATTATTTTAGATTTCTCTATTTCATCATGCTTTTGCAAATTTGCATTAATTTCTGCAAATACCTCTTTTGCATTTTGCTGCGCCTTTAAATAGGTTTCTTTTTCTGCTGCGAACCAATCTCTATTATTGTTTTTTTGTAAATCTTGTAAGTATTTAAAAGTCGATCTTTCGAATTGCATTATATAGATGTTTTAAAAGTTAAATTTACAAAATAGATTTGTAACTTCGATTTTGAAATGAATCAAAAAACAAAAGACATACAAAAAAGATATGATGGCTTTTTACAAACAGGTTGTTTGTGGAAAAACAGTACTGTATTTGATTTAAAGCATTTTCAACTTCCTATTAAATCTTCAAAAATTAATATTGAAATTGACGAAAAATTACGTTTAGGTAAATATATAGAGCGCTTTGTATCCTTTGAATTGGCTCAAAATTCATCTATAAAAATTATTTCAGAGAACATTCAAATTCAAAAAGAAAAAATTACGCTAGGAGAACTAGATTGTATCATTTTAAAAGATGAAAAACCAATTCACTTAGAAATTATCTATAAGTTTTATTTGTATGATACTGCAATTGGTGCAACTGAAATTGAACATTTTATTGGTCCCAACAGGAAAGACTCTTTACTTGAAAAATTAACTAAACTCAAAGAGAAACAATTACCACTCCTCTATTCTAATGAATGTGAAAAATATTTAAACAGCATTCATTTAGCATCAAAAAACATAGAGCAACAGGTATATTTTAAAGCACAATTATTTGTTCCTTTTTCAAATAAAAGCGTTGAATTGTCAAAAATAAATAAAGATTGTATTGTTGGGTATTATATTAATAAAACGGAATTATTACAATTTTTTGATTGTAAATTTCACATTCCTAACAAGAAAGATTGGTTGATTATGCCACATGAGAAGATCAATTGGCAATCTTTTAAACAGTTTGAAAAAAATGCTAACGCATATTTAGAAAGGCAGTTTTCACCGCTATGCTGGGTTAAGAAATCAAACGGAGAAATAGAAAAATTCTTTTTAGTTTGGTGGTCCTATAAATAATTATTAGTTTCTAATTTTATTACAGTATTTATCACTCCAGCGGCTTTTTTTTCTTAGTTCCCAAAGTAAAAAAAGGAACTTACAAGCGCAAGTTCCTCTTTTTAGAATTTATTATTTGTCTTAATTATTCGTCTTCCTCTTCCGTATCGTCTTTAGAAGCTTTATTCCAAATTTTAATTTCGTCATCCTTAGTTACTCCTTCTAAAACCTCAACGTTTACGCCATCTGAAGTTCCTAGCTTTACGTTAACCTTCTTAAATTCTCCATCTGCTTGTTTTACTTCTACATACGGTTCTTCTGTTTCTTTATCGAACTTTAACAAACCCTCTTTAATAGATAAAACACTGTCTTTTTTAACTAATATAATATCTGCATTTGCACTATAACCAGCTCTAATAAAAAACTTATCATCTAATGAAACATCTGCTTTAATTTTAAATTGAACAGCACCTCCTTCTTCAGTTCCTTTGGGAGCTATAAAGTTTAATTTTGCTGGAAATTTCTGCCCTTCGATTGCACCAATGGACACCTCTATAACTGTTCCTTTTACTAATTTACCAACTTCAGACTCATCTACTTTACCTTCAAAAATCATTTTACTCATATCTGCAATAGAAGCAATGGTTGTACCCGCATTAAAATTATTAGATTGAATTACTTGATCTCCTTCTTTTACAGGAATCTCTAGAATTGTACCAGACATTTGCGCTATAATATTGGTGTTTGCTGCTCCACCAGAACCCGCAGAACCTCTTTTTATAATTAAATAATCATTCTGAGCATTTTTTAAATCTTGTTTCGCTTGTTTGTAAGAGAGTTCTACAGCTTCATATTCTGCTCTTGCAACCACACCTTTATTAAATAAATTCTTGGTTCTTTTAAAAGAAACTTGACCATTATTTACTCTTAATTTTGCATTATCTACTCGACCTCTTGCACTAATTAAAGATTGTTCATTAGGCACAACTCTTACCACAGCTATTAAGTCTCCTTTCTTAACTTTAGAACCTTCTAACAAAACAACCCTGTCTATAATACCTGTTATTTGGGGTTTTATTTCAATTTCTTCTAATGGAATTACTTTTCCTGTAGCAACTGTTTTTTTAATAATGGTAGTTCTAAAAGGCGTTTCAGTCTCATATTCTACAATATTCTTTTTATTTTTTTTACCAAACCAAATAAGGGCTCCTATAAAAAATACTACGATAACTATTAAAATAATTTTTGCTCTTTTACTCATAATTTATTGTGGATTTATTTTATTCTTCTCTTAATGCTTCTATTGGTTTTACTACTGTTGCCATATGTGCCGGAATTAACCCTATTAAGGTTCCTAGCACGATTAATGTTGCAAATGCTATTAATATAATAGGTATATCCACTGTTGGGTTTACAAGTGCTGCGTCTTCTCCTTGGCCAAATGCAGTATCTATTATGAATAAAATAAAGCTTCCAAAAATAATACCCAACATTCCAGCAACAGTTGTTAAAAATACCGACTCTAAAACAATTTGCTGTCGAATACTTTTTGGTGTTGCACCTATAGCTCTTCTAATTCCGATTTCTTTTGTACGTTCTTTTACGGTAATCAATAGAATATTTCCAATAGCAAAAACTCCCGCGATTAAAGTTGCAATACCCACAAACCAAGTTAAAAATTGCATACCAGTTAATAAAACCGGTAACCTTACCTATTTCTTTACCTAAATTAACACTTCCAAATGCTCTTTCATCGTCTGGATGTACTTTGTGCAATCCTTTTAAAGTAAGTAGCACGTCGCTCTCCATCTGCTCTATATCTGTGCCTTCATGAGCGGTAATCATCATCCAGTCTACCTTGTTTGCAGTATTGTATACTTTTTTAAATGTAGAAAAAGGAATATATGCACAATCACCATCAAAATCGATAGTATTTGAAGGCTTATAGACTCCAATTACTTTATAACTGATGCTATTAATTTTTATGTATTGCCCAATAGGCAATTCATCTTTATCAAAAAGTTGCTTATACATGTCTTCAGAAATAACTGCTACTTTTGCAATAGATGAAATGTCATTTTCATTTAAAAAACGACCATATAATAATTGCTTTTTCTGAATTTGATCTAAAATTGGATAATCTCCACTCACCTTAAAATTACCAGATTTAAAATCTTTAATCACTAAATTATTGGTCTGATTTCTTGGAGCTAATAATTTAATTTCTTTAGTATATTCAGATTTTAAGACTTCGATGTCATTCATCGTTAATGAAAATCTTCTACCCTCTTGAAACCCTTTAAAAGGAGTATCTGTAGACTGTGTCCAGACAAAAACACTATTGGTTGCAAAGTTACCAAACAATTTTTTAAAACCATTTTCCATTCCTCTAGCGGCTCCTAATAAAACTACTAACAAGAAAATTCCCCAAAGCACACCAATAATGGTAATTGAGGTTCGTACCTTATTTTTACGAATGCTGTCGTAAATTTCTTGCCAAGTATCTGAATCAAATAAAAATTTCATAGTTAATCTGCTCTTAATGCTTCAATAGGTTTAATATTTGCAGCTCTTTTTGCAGGCACATAACCTGCTATTAATCCTGATAAGATTAAAACTACAGTAGCACCAATTACAATACTAGCGCTTACACTTGGGTCTTTAATAAAATAGTCTTCCTCTAGACTATCTCCAATTAAACTTAAAATATAAGTCCCTAAAGAAAGCCCTAGATATCCGGCAATTGTGGTAATTAACACAGATTCTTGAACTACCATACCCACAATAGAGGATGGCACTGCACCTAATGCTTTTCGAATACCAAATTCTTTTGTTCTTTCTTTAATTACAAAAATCATAATATTAGAAACACCAATAATTCCGGCGATCAAAGTACCTGAACCTACCAAAATTACAATAGCATATAAAATACCCATAAACTGGCCAATACCTTTGTTTGCCTCTGCCATATTTCTAACAGAAAGTGCACTTTGATCGTCTGGATGAATATTCATTCTATTACGCAAATCACGTTCCATTTTATTTCCAAAAGCAATGGCTCTGTCTAAACTTAAATTAGGATCATAACCCAGAACAATTTCACTTACATAATCATTATTACCATACATTGTTTGCGCCGTGGTTATTGGTATAAAAGCTTTTCTTTCTTCATTGTCTCCGCCTTCATCAGAAAAAACACCAATCACTAAATAAGAACTTCCGTTTACATTTACTCTTTTTCCTAAAGCAGTTCTTCTCCAAATAAATCTTTTTTAATTAACCTACCTAAAACAATGTTTTTAGATTTCTCTCTTAAATCTCTTTTATTTATATATCTACCTTCATCTATACTAGTCTTCTCTAAAAACTGATGATCTGGATTTACAGCCATTACGCTGTAGGCATTTGCTTCATTTTTATATTTAATAGAAAAATTTTTAAAAATTCTAGCAGATTGATATTGAATTTTATTCTTATACTCATCTGTAATATAATTGTAATCTTTATTTTTTAATTGAACTCTTCTGCCAGTTTGCAAACCTTTGAATGGTTTAGAGGTTTTCCAAACACGTACTTTCATGAAATTTTGGGCATCATCAGCAAAAGCACTTTTAAATGAGTTACTTAAACCACTAACAATACCAAATAATAAAGTAAAAAGTAAAATTGCAAAAGCCACCGTAAAACCAGACATTACTGAACGTAACCTGTTTTTATTAATACTCTGAAATATTTCTCTCCAACGATCTAAATCAAACATACTAAACTGCTTTTGCTGCCTTGGTTAACTCATCGCTTGTAATTACTCCATCTTTCAAACGGACAATTCTTTTGGTTTGTGCAGCTACCTCTTCTTCATGTGTAATTACAAAAACCGTCATTCCTTCATCATTAATGTCCTTTAACAAATCCATTACAGAATCTGAAGTTTTAGAATCTAAAGCTCCCGTTGGCTCATCTGCTAAAACTACTTTAGGCTTGGTAACCAATGCTCTTGCAATAGCAACACGTTGTTTTTGACCCCCAGAAAGTTCATTTGGCAAATGATTTGCCCAATCTTTTAAACCTACTTTATCTAAATAATCTAAAGCTACTTTTAAACGTTCTTTTCTTGCCATCCCTTTATAATACAATGGTAATGCAACATTTTCTAAAGCTGTTTTATAAGATATTAAGTTAAATGATTGAAATACGAAACCTAGAAACTTATTTCTTAAAATAGCCGCTTTCTTCTCATTCAAATCTCTAATAAGTTCACCGTTTAAATAATAATTACCTTCATCATGCCCATCTAACAAACCAACAATATTTAATAACGTAGATTTTCCAGAACCCGAAGAACCCATGATAGATACAAATTCACCTTCTTTTATGTGCAAGTCTATTCCTTTTAAAACGTGTAAAGAACTTTTACCTATTGGATACGATTTATGAAGTTTTTCTATTTTAATCATTCGCTTTTTATTTGGGTATAAAAGTATTAAATATCGACTGCTACCGTTACTAATTTTATGTTAAAAGCAATAGCATAAAGAACTTAAATACTTACATAAGACGACTTATAATATATTATGTTACAAGAAAATTAGAAAAAGTTAAAGTATCTTTGTAATTCATAAAATTTGAAATGTTTAAATGATTGATCTTCCTGAAAATAAGAAAATAATTTTGTTTGATGGCATTTGTAATTTGTGCAATAGTGCAGTTACAATAGTAATTAAACAAGATAAAAAAAACACATTCTTGTTTGCAGCCATTCAATCTAAAAAAGGAAAAGAAATCGTTGATTATTTAGAGATAGATATTGCTAAAATAGATTCTATTATTTTATATGAACCAGGTGTCTCGTATGAAGTGAAATCTACTGCAGCTATAAAAATAATGAATGATTTTGGCCAATTTTGGCAACTCACAAAACTATTATGGATTTTACCCAAAGGTTTTAGAAATCAAGTGTACGATTTTATTGCAAAAAACAGATACAAATGGTTTGGGAAAAAAGAGAGTTGTATGATACCAACTAACGATTTAAAGGAGAAATTTTTAGACTAAATGAAAATTACAACCTCAATAAAATGTGTCATTTTTGATATGGATGGCGTAATTATAGATTCTGAAGAGATTCATAAAAAAGCCTATTATGAAACGTTTAATACTTTAAATATTGAAGTTTCAGATACTCTTTACAAATCCTTTACGGGTTCATCTACCATAAATGCTTTTCAGAGACTAGTTGCTCATTTTAATTTAAAAAATGATCCTGAAGAATTGGTTTTAGATAAAAGAAAACGCTACGTTAATTTCTTTGAAAACGACCCTAATTTACATCTAGTTGCTGGTGTTGAAGAAATTATTAAATATTTTTATAAAAAAGGAATTGTATTAATTCTAGCTTCTTCCTCTGCAATGATTAACATAGATCGTGTTTTTAATAGGTTCAACTTAAATACATATTTTGCTGCAAAAATTAGCGGTGCAGATTTAAAAGAATCAAAACCAAACCCAGAAATTTTTAATAAAGCGGCTATTTTAGGAAATATATCCAAAGAGAGCTGTGTTGTAATAGAAGATTCAGACAACGGTATTACGGCTGCAAATGATGCAAATATTTTTGTTTTTGGCTATGCAAATAAGCTTTCTGAGGGACAGACTTTAGAAAATGCAGATTTTGTGATAAACCACTTTAGTGAGTTAAAACAATTTATATAGAAAAAGAGCCTTTACTAAAATGAATTGGCACAGGCTCTTTTTTATAACTAAAAAAAATCTTAAGCTTTAATTTCTGAAGCTGTAATCTCTACCACTTCAAGATCAAAAATAAGGTCTCTTCCTGCTAAAGGATGATTTCCATCAATAACAATAGTTTCTTCTTTTACTTCAACAACCATCAAATTAATTTCTTGTCCTTCAGGAGATTTAGAAACCAATCCCATACCAACTTTAGGCTCCATATCTTGAGGTAAATCTGTCTTCTTAACTTCTTGTATTAAAGTTTCATTAACTTCACCATATGCTTCGTCTTTGGTCATGTTAATCGTTTTCTTTTCATTTAATTTCATGTCGATTAAACCTTTCTCAAAACCAGGTATAAGCTGTCCTTGTCCTAAAGTAAATTCTATAGGCTCTTTTCCGTCAGAAGTATCAAAAACTTCTCCATTGGCTAATTTACCTGTGTAATGTACTTTTACTTTGCTGTTTACTGTGACTTGATTCATACGATATTATTTAATTTTAAAAATGCAATTCGCATAATTCTTATGCTGCAGACATTTTATTTTTATCTCATTTATTCTACTTACACCAAAATCAAGCCAAAAGGCTTAAAAAAGCAGAAACTACAAAACCAAATCAATAGATAGAAGTATTTAATTTACAAAATAAAACTCTAGCTCTATCATAAAGGCGAAATACCATTTTTAAACCCTTCTTTAGAGTTCAGTCATAAATAAAAAAAGGAATCAGCAATTTTGTCAGTTAAAACAATAATTGTAAAATTTATATGCCAACTCTGCAATAAAAACAATTAGAAGGTAGAGATACAATTACGTAAAAGGATATCAATATACAGAAACAATTTTTTGATGACATCTTGAATAAACTAATCCATTAAGAAACCTATAAAGAATAATAAAATGCTTAATTGAACTGGTTAAAACTTTTGCATTCTAGCATTTTTAAATAAAATTAGAAAAAAATGAACTAATTAATTAGTACTACTCTTTTGGCTTATCTAACTCTTTTGGCTCTTGAGATTCTTGCGAAACTTCGGGTAACTTATTTCTAAAACTTGGTGCAGTATCTCTGCAAGAAACTTTCTTCGTTTTAGACACCATTACTAACAAATCATAACTTAAGGTAAATAAGGTTCCTGTTCTAAAAGTATTTAATAATAAGTTTTCTATTTCAGCTTTTGCATCAACTAAGAATAATTTTTTAAATATATTTTCTGAAGTATGACGGTATTTAAACTCGAAAACTTGTTTGCCGTCAATTATAAAAAAACGAACATAAACATTTTGTAAACCCTCACTTTTTTTCATGGGTTTGCTAATGGTTAATTTCACAAATTCGTTAATAGTAACGCTTTGTTCCAAGGCTTCAAAAAACTCATTAAAATCGCTCATATTGCAAAGGTAAAATGTTTCAAAAAAAAACATCACTAAAAAGTGACGTTTTTTCGATAATATTTATTTTTTAATAGTAATAAATTTATAACAGCCATTATACGCTTAAAGCTTCTAACCTTCTTAAGCTTGGTGTTTTTTCAACAAAAGCCTCTAAAACTTTAAAGAAATTTAAAATATCTATTTTTTCGTTATTTGCGTTTATTGTTACCAATCTCACAAAGGTGTCATCTTCAAAAGAACCAAAACCTACAACCGTTTCTTGGTGCTCGTATAAGGCAGTACAAAGTGCTGTTGGATCTATATTTTTATAGTTGAAACAAACAGAAATAGCATCATCAAAACTGTACAAAGTATAATCAGAATTACTTCTAATATAATCTAAAGCAACATTTGCTAGATTAAATTGCTGATCTACAATTTGTTCTAAACCTTTTGTTCCAATAGACTTCCAGAGTGTCCAAAACTTTAAAGCGTCATTTCTTCTTCCACATTGAAAAGAAGTTTTTCCTAAGTTAAAATCGTCTCCGTCTGTTTGGTACAAATAATCTGCATCATTACTAAAAGAATTGTGTAAATGTTTCTTATCATTTACTAAGATAATAGAGCAGGTTAATGGCGTACCTAGCATTTTATGGGCATTGTAACTAAAAGAATTAGACCTTTCTACTCCTTTTACCAAATGTTTGTATTTCTCACTAAAAATCACACTCCCGCAATATGCACCATCTACATGGAGCCAAATATTATATTGCTCTGTAATGTCTGCAATTTTATCTATTGGATCAAAAGCACCTAAAACCGTTGTTCCTGCAGTTGCGTTTACATATGTTGGAATGCCTCCATTTTTAATATCTTCTTTAATTTGTGCTTCTAAAAAACTTGGAAGCATTCTTCCTACGGCATCTGCTTTTATGTAACGAATATTATTCTTTCCTATTCCTGCGAAACTTGCGTTTTTTGCATTTGAATAATGACATTCTTCAGAGGTATAAATAATTAATGGTTTTGACATTCCGTTTAATCTACAAAGTGGATCTTTTGCATCTCGCCCCATAATTAGCCCCATATAATTACTCATAGAGCCACCTGTTGGAAACGTACCATTACTATTGGCACCATACCCAATTAAATTACAAGATTGTCTAATAATTTCTTGTTCTATCCCTACTTGCGGGCCTGCAACCTTATAAGTATACATGCTATTATTTAACATAACCGCTAATAGATCTCCCAAAATTGCTTTGCTTTGTCTTCCTCCAAAAAGCTGATTAAAGAATAAATTTGTAGCTGTTTTTGGTGTAGCAACTAACAACTCTTGCAGCAATGTTTTAAAATCACCGTCTATCATTGCAACATCATTTAATGAAAGATCAATTGTATTAAATAATTTGCTTGCCGCTATTCTTTCTGCTACTGGATTTTCTACTTCTTCCGAAATTAAAACTTCTACTAGCTCGTTAAATAGAGCTAAATCATTCTTTATATTAGACATATAATTTTCTTTTCATTTAATTTTTAATAGTACTTATATTGTTGTGTCATAATCTAACTCTTTGTGCACAAACGTTTTTGAAACCTCATTAAATACATTGCAGCTTCTAATTGGCTTGGCATATAAATGCAGGGACATGCTTCTTTTATTAGCGCTATTTTCTAAGCGATGAAAACCCATAAAGTCTTTCATATAAGTAACGTCATTCTTTTTTGAAAACTTAGTTTTTGTAAGTTTTAATGCACCCACTTCATCCTGCTTATAAATAGTCTCTTTAAATTCACCTTCAACAACTTTTACCCAGCACTCTTCTCCACCATGATCATGAATTGAGGTTTGGTGACCTGCGCACCAACAAATTAAAATTAATTCAAATTTTTCAGTGTCTGCTATGCAATTTCTAGTATAACAGTCCTTAGACCAATTTGCATATTTTTCAAAAGCATTTGGTTCTAATTGCAAAGAATGTATTATGTGATTGTAAGTCGTCCTCTCACCTTCTGAAAGTGTAGAAATTAAATCGTTCAAACTTTGAAGAATTGTGGTATTTTTTTCTTTAGATTCCAATGTAATATCTAGCTTTTTTTTGTTTATTTAAAAAATAAAATCAAGGGAAATCCTTATAATTTTAATAAGCTACTGCTCATTATTTATTAAATAAGCAATATTTCAAATATAGTGATTAATATGCTCTTTTAATTCCTTTTTCACTATTTTCAACCAATATTAAACCAAAAATCATCCTTATTTATATTATTTTGGTTACTTTTAAAATTCTGTGAACAGCATTTATGGCTTGTTTTTTAGAACTCTAACCACCTCATATTTAAAAAATTAGAAGTAGTATGCAAAACGAAAATTTTATAATTAAAATTGCTGTATTAGCGGTATATGTTGGTATTTTATTTCTAATAGGAATTTTTGCTTCTAAACGCATTAAAAGCATGAGTGATTATTATGTTGGAGGCAAAAAAATGGGCTTTTGGGCGGTAGCTTTTTCAGCAAGAGCAACAGGAGAGTCTGGATGGTTGCTTATAGGACTCACAGGAATGGGCGCAATGGCAGGGTATTCTGCATATTGGGTTGTTGTTGGAGAATTATTAGGCGTTTTTATTTCTTGGCAATTTATGGCGAAACGCTTTAAAAAAAGATCAGATGCATATGGTGCTATTACAATTCCAGATTATTTACAAAGTCACTTTAAAACAACTACACATACCCTTCGAATTGTAGCAGCCAGTATCCTTGTTGTATTTATTGTTATATATGTAGCTTCTCAAATAGACGTTACTGGAGTGGCTTTTAAATCGATGCTAGGAATTGATTACAAGATTGGTGCCCTTATTGGGTTTTTTATTGTACTTGCTTACATTTTTTTTGGTGGATTTGTAGCTGCTGTTTGGTCTGACTTATTTCAAGGATTGCTCATGTTTATTGGTCTTGTTTTATTACCAATAGTTGTATGGTTCTCTATGGATCATGGCGCTGGGATAGCGGCAGGTTTAAATGCAATAGACCCAACACTAACACAAATAATGGGTAGAAGTACAGACGGTTTTATGAATCTTTTTACCATTCTAGGATTTTCAATGATTGGTTTAGGTTTTCTAGGTTCCCCGCAAGTATATGTGCGCTTTATGTCTATAAAAAATGAAAAAGAAATAGACAAAGGTAAATGGGTAGCAACCGCTTTTACATTATTAACAGACGCTGCAGCAGTAACTATTGGTATTCTTGCACGTATCTATTTTACAAATGAAGGGCAAGATCCAGAAGCTATTTTAGGAAATAGTGGAGAAAATGTATTGAGTATGATTACTGAAGAATTTTTACCTACCATTTTAGTTGCTATTTTTGTAGCCATTGTTTTATCGGCAATAATGTCTACTATAGACTCTTTATTAATATTGGCTTCAAGCGCAATTACAAGAGATTTCTATCAGAAAATATTTAGACCCAATATAAAAGATGAGAGCTTGACAAAAATTTCTAGAATTTCTACGATTATCATGGCATTTACGGCATTAATAATTGCAATGATTATGAATTACGTATCACCCGATAGGCAAATGTTTTGGGTGATTTTATTTGGCTGGTCTGGTATTGCTGCCACTTTTTGTCCAGTAATTATTCTATCTCTTTTTTGGAAAGGCTATTCTGAAAAAGGAGCTATTGCTTCTATGATCGCAGGATTTTTAGCAGTAATACTCTTTAATTTTGTCTTTAAAGAAATGCCAGTTGTTGGTCCTTATTTTGTAGCAATTGATGTGCTTGCACCTTCTTTTGCATTAGCAATGCTTGTTGGTTTTTTAGTTTCAAAAAAATATCCACCAAGAGCAGCAGCTATAAAAATGATTGAAGAAATTGACGCTGCTCCTAATGTAGAATAGCAACTACATTATTTTAATGCGACTAATCAATCATTTTTTTTAAAATAGAAAAAGTTTCTTGTTCAAAAAAATCTACAGAACCGTCTGCAAAAAGTACTTGTTTAATGTTTCTTAAAAGTGTTTCTTTTTCTTCTTGAGAAAACTGGTTTTCGGAAATAAAAAGCTGAATTTTATTCAAATTTACCTGACCTGAATCTACCACTACTTCAGAATGAATTCTATGAAATATCTTTTCGTCTACTTTAGTTCTAATATAGTTTTGCTCTGCAATATCTTCTATATGATTGCAATGTGCTGCATATAAAAGTACATAAGCTTCAAATTCTTTTTTTGTCCAATCTAAATTCATAATTTATAGAGAAATTGGTAAATGTTTTGTGCTCGCCCATTCTGTCCAAGACCCATCGTAAAGGGCAACATTATCTATTTTCACAATGGCTGCACCTAAAGCAAGTATAGCTGCTGTGATCCCAGAACCACAAGTAAAAATAATTTCTTTTTTATTTTTAAAACTATTAAAAATAGTTATCAATTCAGTTTCAGTTTTCATTTTACCATTATTCTGAATATCTATAAAAGGTAGATTAATAGAACTGGGTATATGGCCACTCTTAAGATCTTTTCGCGGTTCTGGTGTTGTACCATTATACCTACCATTTGGCCGTGCATCTGCAATTAATACTTCTTTATTATCTATAGATTCAAAAACATCTGCAGTATATTTTAATTTTCTTGGCTGATATATAGCTTTAAAGTTTCCTCTTTGCAATTTATTAACCCTCATGCTTTCAATAGGAAATCCGCTGGCTTTCCATGCAGGCAAACCACCATCTAATACTACTACATTTTTAAAACCCATTAACTGAAACATCCACCAAACTCTTGGAGAAGAGTAAGTTCCTAAAGCGTCATAACAAACTACTATAGTATCTTGATGTATCCCTATTTTTTGAGCTCTTTCTTCAAAAACCTCTGGCGATAAAACGGTATTTGGAAATGCTGATTTATTATCAGAAAAACTATTTTTTATATCAAAATAAACAGCTCCTTTAATCTGTGTTTTTTCCTCAGAAACGAACGTATTCAGACTTACTTTAGGAATTGTACAATCTAGAACAATCAGTTGTTTTAAATCTAAATGAGCATTTAACCAGTCTGAAGAAACTAGAGGTTTATCAATTTTTAAAGACATGGTGTCCATAATTTATTAATAGTTAGTATAACTACTTTACTTTATCATAATTATCATCCCAATTTTTCTCTTCTGGCTTGTCTTTTAATTTCCCTAAAGATTTAGCAACCAACATAGACACTGTAGCATCTCCAGTAACATTTACAGTAGTTCTCATCATATCTAAAGGTCTATCTACAGCAAAAATCAATGCCAAACCAATTGGCAATAATTCCTCAGGAAAACCAACAGATTCTAAAACAATTACTAACATTACCATACCTGCACTTGGTACCGCTGCAGAACCAATAGAAGCTAATAATGCAGTTAACACAATTACTAATTGATTGGAAAAGGTTAAGCCTTCTGGCCAAATTACCTGCATTATAAATACTGCTGCAATTGCTTGGTATAAACTAGTACCATCCATATTAATTGTTGCACCTACGGGTAAAACAAATCCAGAAACTTCTTTATCCACTCCTAAATGTTCTTCTACTCTTTCCATAGTTACTGGCAATGTTGCCGCACTAGAACTAGTAGAAAAGGCCAACAATTGTGCTGGACTAATTTGTTTTAAAAACCACAAAGGAGACTTTTTTGTATAGACACTTACAAGAATTAAATAAAAACAAATCATTAATATCAATCCACCAACTACACAAAGTGCATAGACTAATAGTTTTAATAGGATCTCAGTATCATCAAAAGCAATAATTACGTTTGCTAACAATGCAAAAACAGCATACGGCGCAAAAAGCATAATTAAATCTACCATTTTCATAACCATTTCATTCAAAGAATCAAAAAAGTCTACTAATGGTTTTGCCTTTTTCTCTGGAATTAATAATAGAGAAATACCAACAAACATAGCAAAAAAGATAATCTGAAGCATACTTGCATCTACAAAAGACTGAAAAATATTACTTGGAAAAATATCTACTAAAGCCTGCAATGGCCCGGCATCTTTCTGGGCAGATGCTTTCACTAATTTATCTGTTACCCCTGCATTTGTTTCGTACTTAACTTTAATTTTTTCAATGGTATCTGCAGACATCCCTTCACCTGGTTTTACAATATTTACAATTGCCAAACCAATAAAAATAGCTACTAAAGTAGTTCCTACATATATCAAAATGGTTTTTGCACCCATTTTCTTAATTTTAGAAATGTCTTTTAAATCTGAAATTCCTTTAATTAATGAAGCTAGTATTAATGGAACTGCAATTAATTTTAAAAGGTTGATAAATATGGTTCCAAATGGTTTAACCCAGTCTGTTACAAAGTCTTTTCCTCCATCAACAGTATTCATGATAAAACCAAAAGCAATACCTAATGCCATTCCTATTAAAATTTTCCAGTGTAGTGCTAATTTCTTCATTAAATTATTTGATTTATTTAGATTCTGAAAGATAAAAAAATAAGTGACCTAAATTATATATTGTTTCAAATTTTTAGAACATTCTTATTTCTTCTGCAAAATGTAAAAATGATTTCTATTTAAGATTTACTAAGTACTACTTTAAAAATTATAACTATTAAATAAAAAAGCGCAAACAAATGTTTGCGCTTTTTTGTTATGCTTTACTTTTATAACAAGATCTATAAATTTCTTCATAGACAGGCAATATACTTTCTAATGTAAATTGTTTGGTATGTTTTTTTGCATTTTCCTTAAATACTTCTAAAGTAGCAGCTTCTTTTGCAATCAAAATTGCATTTTTCGCCATGTCTGCAACATCCCCTAAATTACTTAAGAAACCTGTTTTTCCATGAATATTTACCTCTGGCAAACCTCCTGTATTTGTAGAAATTACTGCACTCCCGGCTGCCATTGCCTCTAATGCCGCCAAACCAAAACTTTCTGTTTGAGATGGTAATAGAAAAACATCTGTATAACATAATATCTTAGCCACCTCTGTACTGTTTCCTAAAAAGAAAACATCATCAATTATGTTTAATTCTTTTACCAAGTTTTCTGCTTTTGCTCTCTCTGGACCTTCACCTATCATTAATAATTTAGCAGGAATCTCTTTTCTTACTTCACTAAAAATTTTAACTACGTCTTCTACTCTTTTTACAGGTCTAAAGTTACTTACGTGTGTAAAAATTCTCTCATGCGGTTGCGCCAATGCTATTCTTTTACACTCTTCTTTTTGAGCATTGTCGTATTTTTTTGCATCAATAAAATTATAAATTACTTTAATATCTTTTGTAATATTAAACAACTTGTTAGTAGTCTCTTTTAAGTTATTTGAAACTGCGGTTACAACGTCAGAGTTATTTATACTAAATTCTACAGCCGATTTATAGGTTGGGTGACTGCCAACTAAAGTAATATCTGTACCATGCAATGTAGTTACCACTCTTACATCTAAACCCTTCTCTTTTAACATTTGCTTTGCCATATATGCTGCATACGCATGCGGTATGGCATAATGCACGTGCAGTACTTCTAAGCTATATTTTCTAACTACTTCTACCATTTTTGTAGAAAGTGCTAATTCATAAGGCTGATATTCAAAAAGTGGATACTCTTCAATTACAACTTGATGAAAATGTAGATTATGGGATAAAAAGTCTAAACGAACTGGCTGGTTATAAGTAATAAAATGAACTTCATGCCCCTTATCTGCCAAAGCCATTCCTAACTCTGTTGCTACTACTCCACTTCCGCCAAATGTTGGATAACATACTATACCTATTTTCATGCAATTATTTAAATATTAAATTATTTAGAGATTGAAAAAATAAAAAAATTAAGCGTCTACTTCCTTAGTGGTAAATATAAAAGTATTCTTACAATTTAACTCAAAATAAAAGCATAAAAAAAGCTTTTCAATTATAATTGAAAAGCTTTTTTTAATATATAAATTTTAAAGTACTTTTTAATAATCTCCTAAAGTTGCAGGGTTTTGAGCTAAAGCGCTTTCTAACTGAACATCACTTGGCGCCTTTCCGTGCCATGCGTGTGTATGCATCATAAAATCTACACCGTTACCCATTTCTGTATGTAATAAAATACAAACAGGCTTTCCTTTTCCTGTTAATGATTTTGCTTTCGCTAATCCCGCTAGCACTGCATCAATGTCATTTCCTTTTTCTACATCTAAAACGTCCCAACCAAAAGCTTCAAATTTTGCTCTAATGCTTCCCATTGGTAGCACATCATCTGTAGCACCGTCAATCTGCTTTCCGTTTAAATCTATTGTTGCAATTAAATTATCAACATTTTTTGCTGATGCATACATAATTGCTTCCCAGTTCTGCCCTTCTTGCAATTCACCATCACCATGTAAAGTATATACTATTTTATTGTCTCCATTTAATTTTTTAGCTTGTGCTGTTCCCAAACCTACAGACATTCCTTGTCCTAAAGAACCAGAAGCAATTCTTACTCCAGGCAAACCTTCATGCGTTGTTGGGTGTCCTTGTAATCTAGAATCTAACAATCTAAACGTTGCTAATTCTGATACAGGAAAAAAGCCACTATGAGCCAAAACACTGTAAAAAACAGGAGATATATGTCCGTTTGATAAAAAGAATACATCTTCGTTATTTCCATCCATAGAAAACTCAGTAGAATATTCCATTACTTCTTGATATAAACAAGTAATAAACTCAGCGCATCCTAAAGACCCTCCTGGATGTCCAGAATTTACTTTGTGCACCATTCTTAAAATGTCTCTACGAACTTGTTGCGTAAAATCTTGTAATTTTTGTGTTGTTGGCATTTTGTTATTTTAATTTTATAAAGGCAAAAATACAAAAGTGAATGCTTTTGTATTTGTTTTCTACTATATTTATTTATCTTTTATTAACAGAGTTGTTACTATGTCTTTTGTTTCTTTTTCTTGGCAGCTGGAAAAAGGACATTATTTAGTATTAAACGATATCCAGGTGAGGTTGGATGCAGATCTAACTCTGTTTTTGGATCACCAATTCTGTGGGTATAATCTTCCGGGTCATGGCCACCATAAAACGTAAACATTCCTTTTCCTTTAGTACCGTGAATGTAACGTGCTTCTCTATTCACTTGATTTTCACCTAAAACCAAAACATTACTTTTTACTGTACTTCTATCAAAAGAGGTTGTTTGCCCCATAAAACCTTTTACTAAAGTAGTATGATTTTGAGTTAACATGGTGGGTACAGGATCCCATTTTGCAGAAAACTCTACTAAAGAAAAGTAATCTGACGTTTTAGGAATTTTTCGTTTCCTTGTCATATCTATCGTTGAAAACTCATATGTAGCTGGGTTTCTAATTAATTGATAATTTTTAAAAGCGAATGTTTTATTAAAGTTTATCTGTGATTGATAGTTTATAGTTGTCGCATCTCCATCGAACATTGCTTCTGCAATATCAATACCCTCTGCAGATAAAGCAATGTCAAAACTATCTGTTGCAGAACACATAGCGAACATAAAACCACCTCCAATTACATAATCTCTAATCTTTTTAGCAACCGCTAATTTTTCTTGTGATACTTTATTGAACCCCAATTCTGTTGCTAGTTTTTCAGACCTTAATTTACTTTCTATATACCAAGGTGTTGTTTTAAAAGAACCATAAAAACGACCGTATTGTCCTGTAAAATCTTCATGATGTAAGTGCAACCATTCGTAAATTAGTAGTTTATCTTCTAAAACTTCTCTGTCATAAATAACATCAAACGGAATTTCTGCGTACGTTAACACCATTGTTACAGCATCATCCCAAGGCATTTTATCTTTTGGAGAATAGACGGCTATTTTTGGTGCTTTCTCTAGCGTTACTGCATCTTGATTTGAAGAGGGTGCAGCAATTTCTTGCAATATTAATTGCGCTTTCGCATCTGAAATTATTTGGTACGAAACGCCACGAATTTTACATTCCTTTTGTATTAATTTATTATTTTCTATTAGAAATGCACCTCCATCATAATTTAACAACCATTTCGATTTTATATCTACTTCTAAAGCAAAATAAACAATACCATATGCTTTTAAATGATTTTTCTGATTGTCATTGCTCATTGGAACGTATATAAAAGACGCCCAAATTGAATTTGAAATGAAGAGAAATATTAGTGATGGAATGAGTTTTATCATACTTTAAATCTAAAATACACAATTACTTTGAGGCAATTGTGTATTTCTATCATTTTATAAATTCATTACTATTTAAAAAGGAACACCATCATCACCAAAAGCATCTTTCGGCTCAATTCTTTGATCTGGAAAAACATCATTCGGAAAATCTGCATTCATAGAAGATTGAAATTCTGAACTAAAGCCCTCTTCTAAATCCGAGAATTTTGCTAAATGACCTGTAAACTTTAATCGAATATTATCTAAACCACCATTTCTATGTTTTGCAACAATAAACTCTCCTTGTCCTTCACATGGCGTGTGTTCATCATCATCCCATTCTGTCATTCCGTAATATTCTGGTCTAAAAATAAACGATACAATATCTGCATCTTGCTCAATTGCACCAGATTCACGTAAATCTGAAAGTAAAGGTCTTTTGCTACCCCCACGTGTTTCTACCGCACGAGATAATTGAGAAAGTGCAATTACAGGAACCTCTAATTCTTTTGCCAATGCTTTTAAATTTCTAGAAATCATAGAGATTTCTTGTTCACGATTTCCACCCGATTTTCCTCCGGCAGTCATTAATTGTAAATAATCAATTACAATAATTTTTACGCCGTGTTGCGAAACCAAACGTCTTGCTTTTGCCCGCAAGTCAAATACAGAAAGAGATGGCGTATCATCAATAAAAATAGGTGCATCAGATAATTTCTTAACCTTTACATTTAATTGCTCCCATTCATGTGGTTCTAAATTTCCTTTTCTTAATTTTTCTGAAGTCAAGCCCGTTTCAGATGAAATCATACGGGTTATTAACTGCACAGAAGACATCTCTAATGAAAAGACGGCTACACCATGTCCAAAATCGATTGCCATATTTTTTGCCATCGAAATTACAAAGGCTGTTTTTCCCATACCAGGACGGGCCGCAATAATTACTAAATCGGATGGCTGCCAACCAGAGGTTAGTGCATCTAATTTGGTAAAACCAGTTTGTAAACCAGACATTCCCTCAGAATTACCTATTTCTTGAATCTTTGCTAATGCTTGTTTTACAAGAGATCCTGCTTGTTCAGAACTCTTTTTTAAATTTCCTTGAGTAACCTCAAAAAGTTTTGCTTCTGCGTCATCTAATAACTCGAAAACGTCGGTACTCTCGTCATATGCGTTTTCTATAATTTCACTTGAAATAGAAATTAATTTACGTTGAATGTATTTTTGAAGTATAATTCTAGCATGAAACTCAATATGTGCAGAAGAAGCTACCTTTTGAGTTAGACGAATCAAATATAAATCGCCCCCTACAAAGTCTAACTTTCCGTTTTTTCTTAAAAGACTAGAAACCGTTAAAAGGTCAATTGGTTCAGAATTTTGAAACAATTCATAAATAGCAGCATAGACCTCGTTATGTTTTTGGTCATAGAAAGCATCGGCACTTAAGACATCAATTACATCATCAATTCCTTTTTTGTCAATCATCATTGCACCCAAGACAGCTTCTTCTAATTCTACTGCTTGTGGCGGAATCTTTCCTTTCTCAAGACTAATAATCCTGCTCTTGTCTATTTTTTTACCTCCGAAATCTTTCGTTTTCTCCATTACTACAAATGTACTTTTTTACTTGGTTTCTCTTTGCTAAAACAAGACTTAAATTTGTAAACAATTTTTGTAAACTAAATTGTTATTATCTTGTTAATAACCAGTCAACTTCTATTTTAAAATGTTATTTTTATCGAGATGAAAATAAATAAGAAACATCTTTTAGGTACCCTTTTTCTTCCCATACAGTTTGTTTTGGTGCAATTAGCAGCTAAAAACCCTGCTTTTATAGAAGATTATTATTCAAACGGAATCTACCCAAATATCGCTGCTTTTTTACGAATTATTTTTGGTTGGATTCCTTTTTCTGTGGGAGATTTATTAATTGCTTTCCTATTATTTATTTTTATTCGTTTTTTCTACAGGTTAATACAAGCAAGATTTCGAAGTGCGCTTCCAAAGATCATTCACTTTACAGCAATTTTATCTTTGATTTATTTTTGTTTTTATCTTTTCTGGGGATTGAACTATTATAGAAAACCCTTAGTCGAAAATCTAGCATATCAGCAAAAAGAATATAGCACTGCACAGCTTCAAAAAGTTACAGAAACTATTATTCAAAAACTGAATTATTATCAACTAGAAATTACTAAAAACGACACTATCAAGGTAGAAAACAAGTATTCACAAAAGAAAATGTATAAATTAGCAATTAATGGATATACTCATTTAGAAGCAGACTTCCCACAGTTAAAATACCAATACAAATCGGTTAAAAGTTCTTTGATGAGTTTGTTACAAACCTATATTGGAACCGGTGGATATCTGAACCCGTTAACTGGTGAAGCCCAGGTAAACGACCGGATTCCAAAAACAGGTTACCCAACAACCATTTGTCATGAAATGGCACACCAAATAGGATTCGCAGCAGAAAATGAAGCTAATTTTGTTGGTTTTATAGCAGCGAATTATAATGACGACGTTTTCTTTAAATATGCCAGCTATCGAATGGCGTTTGGATATTGTATTTCAGAACTTAGAAAGCGCGACCGTAAACTAACAAAAAAACTTTGGAAAACACTTCATGTAGGCGTTGGAAAAGATTTTAACGCCAGTTATCAGTTTTGGCAAAACTACAAAAATCCGTTTGAACCGATTGTAAAAAAAGGTTACAATGCTTATTTAAAGGCCAATAATCAAGATAAAGGTATTGCATCTTACAGCATTGTAGTAAATTTATTTATCCATTATTTTGAAAGTTTAGAAGATATTTAGTTTACTTAAAATTATGTTAAAAGAACTTCTTTTAACCATTTACAAATTGGTTCTAGTTAGATTTATAGTAACTAATCTAAATAACCCATATCAACTTATGAGAAAACTACTCTTATTTTCCTTTTTTCTGTTGACAATTTCATTGCATTCGCAAGATTATTTTCCGACAGATTCAGGAGTAAAAACCACAGAAAATACCATAATAGCATTTACCAATGCTACTATTTATGTAACACCGGAAAAGGTGCTTAAAAAAGGAACTTTACTTATAAGAGATGGTAAAGTAATGCAGGTAGGTAAAAATATAAACATTCCTAAAGGGGCAAAAATTGTTGACCTTTTAGGAAAAACAGTATATCCTTCTTTTATAGATTTGTACTCAGATTTTGGAATTAAAAAACCAAAATCTGCTATTCGTAGATCTAGAATAGCACAATATAATGCTTCTCGAGAGGGGTATTATTGGAATGATCATATTAGACCCGATGTAAATCCCATAAAAGATTTTTCTTTTGATACTAAAAAAGCAAAAGAACTTTTAAATGCAGGTTTCGGAGTTGTAAATACGCACATGCAAGATGGTATTATTCGTGGAAATGGATTACTAATTGCATTGAACCCCAATGCTTCAAACGCTTACAGAGTTTTAGATACAAAATCTGCACAATACTTATCTTTTTCTAAAAGCGCATTGTCTAAACAAGCGTATCCTAGTTCTAGAATGGGTGCAATGGCTTTGATAAGACAAACCTATAATGACGCAACTTGGTATGCAGGCGGTAACATGAAGAATACAGATTTAGCATTAGAAGCTTTAAATGAGAATAAAAACTTGACTCAAATTTTTGAAACTGGTAACTTGTTAGATGCTTTAAGAGCAGATAAAGTTGGTGATGAATTCGGAATTCAATATACTATAGTAGGTTCTGGAGATGAGTTTGAACGCATAAACGATATCAAAAGTACCAATGCTAACTTTATCATTCCTATTAATTTTAGTAAAGCATTTGATGTTTCGAATCCGCTTTTAGCGCAACAAATTTCTTTAAGAGATATGCGTAAATGGAATCAAGAACCGTCTAACTTAAAAGTACTGTCAGAAAACGGTGTTAATTTTGCGTTGACTGCACGTTCTTTAAAATCTGTGAAAACGTTTCATACTAATTTACAGAAAGCTATTAAATATGGTTTTAACAAAAAGAAAGCCTTGGCATCTTTAACAACTATCCCTGCTAATATTATTGGAAATACTACTATTGGAAATTTAAATGTTGGTAGTTACGCAAACTTTATAGTTACTTCTGGAGACGTTTTTGATTCAAAAACTACCATCTATGAAAACTGGGTACAAGGTGCTAAAAACGTAGTAAACGATATGACAATCAAAGACATTACAGGAAACTACATGTTGTATGTGAATACTCAAAATTACGATTTAACCATTACTGGTAAAGGTTCAAAACAAACGGCGACTGTTAAAATAGGTGACAAAAAAGTAAATGCTAAATTTTCTTTTATAAACGAATGGATTTCTATTACATTAAATGAAGACAGCGTATATACTAGAATTCTAGGTAAGGTTATAAATGCGTCTAACGTAATGGAAGGAACTGCTTATGACACCCAAGGAAATGAAACTATGTGGTCTGCCAGTAAGAAAGTGAAAAAAAACATTAAGAAAAAAGATAGCAAGAAAAAAAAGGAAGAAGAGGCTATTGTTGTGCTTCCTGTTAGTTACCCTAACATTGGCTTTGGAAATTACACCATGCCAAAAACAGAAACTATATTAATAAAGAATGTTACCGTTTGGACGAGTGAAGCTGCTGGTATTTTAAATAATACAGACGTATTACTAAAAGATGGTAAAATTGCTGCCATTGGAAACAATTTAAAAGCGAGAAGAGCAATAGAAATAGACGGCACAGGAAAACATTTAACTGCGGGTATTGTAGATGAGCATTCACATATTGCAGCTTCTGCTATTAATGAAGGTGCACAAAATTCATCTGCAGAAGTTACCATAGAAGATGTTGTAGACCCTAACGATATTAATATTTACAGAAACCTTTCTGGTGGAACTACTTCTGCGCAAATATTGCATGGTTCTGCAAATCCTATTGGCGGACGTTCTGCAATTATCAAATTAAAATGGGGAGAGAATGCAGCGAATATGATTTATGATGATTCTCCAAAATTCATAAAATTTGCTTTGGGTGAAAATGTAAAACAATCTAGAAGTCCTAACGGAACGCGTTTTCCGCAAACAAGAATGGGTGTAGAGCAAATGTTTGTAGATTATTTTACAAGAGCACAAGAATATGAAGTGCTAAAGAAAAGTGGAAAACCATATAGGAAAGACGATGAAATGGAAACCTTAGTGGAAATTTTAAACGGAGAACGTTTTATTTCTTGCCACTCTTATGTGCAATCAGAAATTAACATGTTAATGAAAGTTGCAGAGAGATTCAATTTTAGAATAAACACCTTCACGCACATTTTAGAAGGCTATAAAGTAGCAGATAAAATGGCCAAACATGGTGTTGGTGGTTCTACGTTCTCAGATTGGTGGGCGTATAAATATGAAGTAAATGACGCCATTCCTTTTAACGCTGCAATTATGCACAATGCTGGCGTTACGGTCGCTATTAATTCAGATGATAGAGAAATGTCTAGACGTCTAAATCAAGAAGCAGCAAAAACAATGAAGTATGGCGGAATGTCTGAACTAGAAGCTTGGAAAACAGTAACCATTAATCCTGCTAAATTATTACATATAGATAATAAAGTGGGTAGTATTAAAGAAGGAAAAGATGCAGATGTTGTTCTATGGAACCAGCATCCGATGTCTATTTATGCAAAAGTAGAAAAGACTATTGTAGATGGTAAAGTTTTGTTTGACATTGCAGAAGACTTGAAAAAACGTACGGCAATTAAAGAAGAAAAAAGCCAATTAATTACCATGATGTTAAAGGAAAAAATGAAAGGCAGTAAAACAAAAACTCCTATGAAAAGAGAAGATAGAAACTTTCACTGTGATACTTTAGAAGCACTTAAAAACTAAAAATGATGAAAAAAATAATATATGGTTTGCTGTTTTTCTTTTTAGTAGGAAATAGCATCGCACAACAAACACCGGCCAAAGCACAAATTACAGGTTTCTCTATTGAAGGAGCAACGGCACACATAGGAGATGGAACCGTAATTAAAAATTCTTTAATTATGTTTGCGAACGGTACAATTAATTTTATTGGCAGCGCAATGACAAAAATTGCAAGACAAGGAACCGTAATAAATGCCAAAGGAAAACATGTATATCCTGGTTTTATTGCTGCCAATGCTACGCTAGGATTGGTAGAGATAGATGCTGTAAAAGCAACGGATGATCAGGATGAAATTGGTATTATGAATCCGCATATTAGAAGTTTAATAGCCTACAATGCAGAAAGTAAAGTGGTAGAGTCTATGAGACCTAACGGCGTTTTAATGGCACAGATAACCCCAAGAGGCGGCACCATTTCTGGTACTTCTTCTATTGTACAATTAGATGCTTGGAACTGGGAAGATGCAAGCATACATGCAGATGATGCCATTCATATGAATTGGCCATCTAGCTTTATTTCTGGTAAATGGTGGTTGGGAGAAGATCCTGCTTTAAAACCAGATGCTAAATATGCTGATAAGATTGGAACTATAAAAACCTATTTTATGAATGCTAAAAATTATTTAGAGGGTACACAAACAAAAACACATTTGCCATATCAATCTACAGCAGGCTTATTTAACGGTTCTAAAAAGCTTTTTCTTCATGTAAACGGTCAAAAAGAAATTACAGATGCTATTACAATCTCTAAGGAATTAGGAATTAACAACTTGGTAATTGTAAATGGAGCGCATGCAGACAAAGTAGTTAGTTTATTGGTAAAAAATAACATTCCTGTTGTTTTAGACAGACCGCATAGAAATCCGAATAATGAAGATGATTCTTATGATGCTACGTATACCATTGCAAAAACACTAATAGACAAAGGTGTTTTAGTTAGTTTGGGTATGGAAGGCCAAATGGAACGTATGAACACTAGAAACCTACCTTTTTATGCAGGTACATTTGCTGCCTTTGGTTTAGATAAAGAAGTTGCCTTGCAGTTAATTACTTTAAATACAGCCAAGGTTTTAGGAATTGATGCTTTTACAGGCTCTTTAGCAGTTGGTAAAGATGCTACCTTATTTATTTCTCAAGGAGACGCCTTAGAAATGCGTGGTAATATATTAACAGATGCATTTATTCAAGGTAGAAAAATTAGTTTAGAAACGCACCAAACAAAACTTTGGAGACGGTATTCTGATAAATATAAAACAAAGTAAAATTTGTTTATAAATTAATAAAGGCTCGCTTCTAAAATTTTAGATTAGCGAGCCTTTATTGTTATTCTAAAAATTGATGTACAGCCCTCTTTTTAGAATACCTATATTTAGGTATATTTGCAACAATGAAAGAAATTACCAGTATTCAAAATTCGTATATTAAAGAACTCTTAAAACTTCAAGAAAAATCTCGGGAACGTAAAAAAAAGGGACTTTTTATTATTGAAGGAAAAAGAGAAATCTCTTTGGCAATTTCCGCTAATTATGAATTTGACACTATTTTATATTTTGAAGACCTAATTTCTGAACAAGAAATATTACACTTCTTTAATGCCAACGTTAACAGAATTCTTATCTCTAAAGAAGTCTATCAAAAATTAGCTTATAGAGGTTCTACCGAAGGTATTATTGCCGTTACAAAAGCAAAAGATTTCTCACTAGAAAATATCAAATTTAAATCAGAGACTCCATTAATTTTAGTGGCAGAAGGTATAGAAAAACCAGGAAATATTGGGGCGCTTTTAAGAACTGCAGATGCCGCAAATGTAGCAGCCGTTTTTATTGCAAACCCTAAAAGCGATTTGTACAATGCTAATATTATAAGGTCTAGTGTAGGCTGTGTGTTTACCAATCAGATTGCGGTAGGTTCTTCAGAGGAAATTGTAGCATTTCTTGCAGAAAAGAAGATACCTATGTACGCTACCACCTTGCAAAACTCTAACGAATATCACAAAGAAAATTATACAGCAGCTACTGCCATTGTGGTTGGTACAGAGGCAACCGGTTTAACAACCGTTTTTAGAGAAGAAGCAACACAAAATATAAATATACCAATGCAAGGTCAAATAGATTCTATGAATGTTTCTGTGGCGGCTGCAATTGTTTTATTTGAAGCAAAAAGACAAAGAGCATTTAAAATATAACCATGAAAATATTAGGAATAGACATTGGTGGCACTGGAATTAAAGGTGCAGTTGTAAATACAAAAACAGGTGAATTGTTAACCGAAAGGTTTAGAATTCCAACCCCGCAACCTGCAACACCAGAAGCCGTTGCCAATGTTGTAAAGGAAATGATTGCACATTTTAATTGGAAAAAAGCCGTAGGCTGTAGTTTTCCTACTACCATAGTAAATGGCAAATGTATTCATTCTGGAAACCTAAGTCCGGATTGGTTAGATATACGCGTAGACAAACTTTTTAAAAAAGTATGTAAACTACCATTTTTTATAAGTAATGATGCTGATTTAGCAGGTTTAGCCGAAGTAAGTTTGGGCGCAGCTAAAAAGGAAAAAGGTGTGGTAATTGTAGTTACAATTGGCACAGGAATTGGCTCTGGTCTCTTTTTTAACGGAAAATTAATTCCTAATTTAGAGATTGGTAAAATGTTGCATACCAATGGCGAAATTATTGAGTTTCACACTGCAGACTCTGCTAGAAAAAGAGAGGATTTATCATTGGAAGCATGGGCAAAAAGATTTGATGCCTTATTAGAATATATAAGATTGGTTTATACTCCTAGCCTAGTTGTTTTAGGTGGTGGTATTAGTAAAAAATATAGCACTTTTAAACCGTATTTAAAAGCAAATGTAAAAGTAAAAGTTGCCCAATTTAAAAACAATGCGGGTATCATTGGCGCGGCCATGTATGCTAGCAAAAAAATGTAACTAACCTTTCTAAAAGAAAGTAACGTTCTTTAATACAACTATTTTAAAACAGAGTAAATACTTATTATTTTTTTTAATAAAAAATGTGTTATTATTTCTATTTCTCAAAAAAATAGTACATTTAAAGTCTACCCCAAATTTTATCGGAATACGCTAATAAGACGTATTGGTTTGTATAAAACAACGCCCTAAACAATAGAACAATAAGCTCTCAATAAAATATTAAAAATAATACCTTACAATTAAACAAATGAAACAGCTAGTAGCCTTTTTACTTTTAACCATACTATTTTATGCTTGTGCTAATACACCAAGTAATATCTTAGAAAGTCAACATTTATATTACGGTGGAGATATTATAACCATGAGTGGTGATACACCTAATTATGTTGAAGCCCTGGTAACAAATAGTGATACTATTATATATACTGGGCGTCTTTCAAAAGCTAAAAAACTGTTTCCTTCTTCAAATAAAATTAATCTCAAAGGAAAAACATTACTTCCTGGGTTTATAGATGCACATGCACATTTTGCAGGGTTTCCAAGTCAATCTATTGGTGCCCAGATATTGCCACCTCCAGATGCTGGTGCAAACAATATTGATGCACTAATTCAAATACTAAAAGATTGGTCTACCCCTGAAAACATTCAATTAACAGGTTGGATTTTCGGAATGGGTTTTGATGATTCTGTTTTAGAAGAAAAGCGGTTTCCTACAAAAAAAGATTTAGATAAGGTATCCACAGAGCATCCTGTTATGATTATTCATATTTCAGGGCATTTTTGTGTTGTTAATAGTAAAGGTCTAGAACTGCTAAACCTTACTGCTAAATCTCCAAACCCAGAAGGTGGTATTATTCGAAGAGTGCCAGGTACAGAAGAACCTAATGGCGTCTTAGAAGAATTAGCCGCAATTCCTTTTATGCCAATGGTGCTTGGCCCTAAGAGTGAAGAAGCTATAAAAGTATTTCTTACTGCTGGGCAAGACATGGCTTTATCTTATGGGTATACAACGGTGCAAGAAGGAAGGGCAATGCCAAGTTCACATCTTTTTTTAGAGTATGCAGCTACTACTAATTTCTTAAAATTAGATGTAGTAAGCTATATTGATTATTCTGTTGCAGATTCTTTATTGACAACAGATTGGTATAGCCCTACTTATAAAAATCATTATAGAATTGCCGGCGTAAAACTTACATTGGATGGATCTCCACAAGGAAGAACAGCATGGAGAACACAACCCTATCTAATTCCGCCAGATGGCGCAGAAGATGGTTATTTAGGTTACCCAGCAATTCCATTAGATGCCGATGTTGAAAAAATTTATGAAAGTGCCTTTAAGAATAATTGGCAAATACATACGCATGCCAATGGAGATGCTGCGATGGATCAGATGATTAGAACCTTAAAAAAGGTCACTGCTAAATATGGGAATAAAAACAGACGAGATGTATTGATTCATGGACAATATGTTCGAGAAGATCAGTTAGATGAATTTAAAGATTTAAATATCATAGCGTCTTTATTTCCATTGCATACTTTTTATTGGGGAGACTGGCATAAAGAAATAATCGGAGACAGTTTGGGAAATAAAATAAGTCCTACTAGAACTGCCTTAAATAAAGGGTTAAAAATAACCATTCATACAGATGCTCCGGTAGCTTTACCAAATTTAATGCGGGTTATATGGACAGCTACAAATAGAGTGTCAAGATCAGGGAAAATTATAGGAAAAAATGAAAGACTGACACCCTATGAAGCCTTAAAATGTATTACAGAGTGGTCTGCATATCAACACTTTGAAGAGGATAGAAAAGGAACACTAGAAGTTGGTAAAATTGCTGATTTAGTGCTTCTAAATGCAAACCCATTAAAGTCTGAATTAGATGATATCAAAGATATTATAGTTATTGAAACAATCAAAGAAGGTGTAACTGTTTATAAAAAAAAAGAATAATACTACAATAGAAAAATATTTTACAGAAAACACCTTAATTAAAACCATAGGCATTTCAAATAATTTCCTTTACACTGCTAAAAATTACTAAAAACTTCCTAAAAACTTCCTAAAATAAATAGTTGTCTGTTAAAAATTTATTCCTAAATTCACTTTAGATTATAAACCCGAAATCTTCAAAGTAATTTATGCCATACACAGCGACCATAGAAGAAGAAAATAAGGAAATTGCAAGCAGGTATAAAGATTTGCTAAAAGGTACGTATGAAATTTTATCTATAGCAGATAAAAAACTCATAAGAAAAGCTTTTGAAATTGCTGTAGATGCACATTCTAGCCAGCGAAGAAAAACTGGTGAACCTTATATTTTTCATCCAATAGCAGTAGCTAAAATTGTAGCTATGGAAATTGGTTTAGGTGCAACTTCTATTGCCGCAGCTTTGTTGCACGATGTTGTAGAGGATACTGAGTACACCTTAGATGATATGGAGCAGTTGTTTGGAGAAACAGTTGCTAGAATTGTAAACGGTCTCACAAAAATTTCTCGCTTAAATAAAGAACAAGACGCATCTATACAAGCAGAGAATTTTAGAAAAATGCTTTTAACATTAAATGATGATGTGCGTGTTATTCTAATAAAAATTGCAGACAGATTGCACAACATGCAAACTATGGATGCAATGCCTGCGCACAAACAAGTAAAAATAGCTTCAGAAACACTATACATTTATGCCCCGTTAGCACACCGTTTAGGCCTGTATAATATTAAAACAGAACTAGAAGATTTAGGCTTAAAGTATACAGAACCAGAAGTTTATAATGATATTATTACCAAAATAAAAGAAAGTAAAGAAGAACAACAAAAATATTTAAAAACCTTTGCAGAGACCCTAAAAACGGGCTTAGACAAAGAGAACTTTACCTATGACATAAAAGGACGTTTTAAATCTATTTATTCTATTCGTAGAAAAATGCGGAAGCAAAACGTAACTTTTGAAGAGGTATATGATAAGTATGCTATTCGAATTATTTACGCACCTACTTCAGATGACGATAAATTTGATGCATGGAAAATTTATACCATCGTAACAGATTATTTTAAACCCAACCCAACAAGATTAAGAGATTGGATTTCGCAACCAAAAACTACAGGCTATGAAGCCTTGCATATTACTGTTGTAGGACCAGATGCACAATGGGTAGAAGTACAAATTCGTTCTAGTAGAATGAACGAAATTGCAGAAAGAGGCTATGCTGCTCATTTTAAATATAAACAAGGTAAAAATAACAGCCACGAAAATGGTTTAGAATCTTGGTTAAATCGTTTGAAAGAGTCTTTAGAAAATCAGAGTTTAAATGCAGTAGATTTTGTGGAAGAGTTCAAGTTAAACCTGTATTCTAAAGAGATTTATGTATTTACACCTAAAGGCGAATTAAAATCATTGCCAAAAGATGCTTCTGCCTTAGATTTTGCATTTACAGTGCATACAGATGTAGGATTAAAATGCAGAGGTGCCAAAGTAAACGGTAAGCTAGTACCTTTAAGTCATACTTTAAAAAGTGGAGATCAAATAGAAGTAATAACCACGGCAAACAACAAACCAAATGCCAGATGGTTAGATTTTGTAATTACTGCTAGAGCAAAAACAAAAATTAGAGCTGCTTTAAAAGACGAAGAAAAAGAGATTGCAGAAGAAGGAAAAGCAATTTTAGCAAGAAAATTACGTCATTTAAAAATACCTTACAATGAGAAGACAATTAATGAGCTTGTTGGTTTCTTTCAGATTAGAACTAGTTTTGATTTGTTTTTTAGAATTGGAAATGGCGCCATAGATAACAAAAACTTAAAAGCCTTTGTTGCGCAAAGGAATAGTACTATTTTAAATTTCTTTAAAACCAAACTTAGAAGGGCTCCTAATAGCAAAGAAATGATAGAAACAGATGAAGTTTCTAACAGCTATGATGCATTGGTATTTGGTAAAGAAGAAGAAAAATTAGATTATACATTGTCTAAATGCTGTGCTCCTATTCCTGGAGATACTGTTTTTGGTTTTTTAACCATTAATGAAGGCATCAAGATTCATAAAAAAAATTGTCCGAATGCAATTTCTTTGCAATCTAATTATGCATACAGAATTATGCAAGCAAAATGGATAGATTCTACAAAACAAGATTTTAAAGTAATTTTACATATTAGTGGTGTAGATAATCAAGGCATCATTAATGACCTAAGTAGAATTATTTCTAGTAATATGGGAGTATTTATTAACAGTATAAACTTTGCTGGCAATGAGGGCGTCTTTGATGGTAAAATAAGCCTAAGTGTTAAGAATAGCGCCCAATTAAATAAATTAATGAAAAGTATTCAGAAAGTAGATGGCGTAAAAAAAGTAGAACGTGTTAATAGTTTATAAACATCCTGCCAAAAAACACGTAATTTATTAAGAAATAACTGTAAATTTGTTTTTTGTAAAATAATAAGATAATGAGTAACTCTCTTGAAAATCAAGACGTAGTAAAAAAAGTATTTACCTCTTACTTAGAAGAAAATAAGCACAGAAAAACACCTGAGCGATATGCAATTCTTCAAGAGATATATGATGCAGATGAACATTTTGATATAGAGTCCCTATATATTAAGATGAAAAACAAGAACTATAGAGTTAGTAGAGCTACATTATACAACACCATAGAAATTTTATTGAATTGTAACTTGGTTAGAAAACATCAATTTGATGGACAATCGATGGCACGCTATGAAAAAAGTTACTTCGATAAAAACCATGATCACGTAATCTTTACAGATACTGGTGAAGTGAAAGAATTTTGCGATCCCCGAATTCAAATTATCAAGAAAACAATTGAAGATATCTTTAATATAGATATTCAAAACCATTCTCTTTATTTCTACGGAACAAAAAAGAAAGAATCATAATTAACAAACAACACAAACAACACTCCCAAATTTTGGGAAACAAATTAAACAACTAATGGCTGTAGATTTATTACTCGGATTGCAATGGGGAGACGAAGGAAAAGGAAAAATTGTAGACGTATTAACTGGTAACTATGATATTATTGCGCGCTTTCAAGGCGGACCAAATGCAGGACACACCTTAATTTTTGACGGACACAAACATGTTTTACATACAATCCCTTCAGGGATTTTTCACAAAACAGCGTTAAACGTTGTTGGAAACGGTGTAGTGATAGATCCCGTAATCTTTAAAAAAGAATTAGAAAATTTAGACAAATATAAAGTTGACTATACTTCTAAATTATTAATTTCTAGAAAAGCACATTTAATTTTACCAACTCATAGACTATTAGATGCAGCCTCTGAAACTTCTAAAGGAAAAGCAAAAATTGGTTCTACTTTAAAAGGAATTGGTCCAACTTATATGGACAAAACTGGTAGAAACGGAATGCGTGTTGGAGATTTAGAATTAGAAAACTGGAAAGAAAAATACCATGCTTTAACTGCTAAACATTTAGGAATGTTAGATTATTTTAACATTAAAATTGAGTACGACCTAGAAGAGTTAGAAGCAGAATTTGACAAAGGAATAGAAAAATTAAGAACATTACAATTTATTGATAGTGAAGAATTTTTAAACCAAGCTATTAAAAGTAACAAAACAATTTTAGCAGAAGGCGCGCAAGGTTCTTTATTAGATATCGACTTTGGAACGTACCCTTTTGTAACTTCATCAAATACAACTGCCGCAGGTGCTTGTACTGGTTTAGGTGTTGCACCAAATAGAATTAAAGATGTATACGGAATTTTCAAAGCCTACACTACACGTGTTGGTTCTGGTCCTTTTCCTACAGAGTTATTTGATAAGGACGGAGAAGAAATGGCTAGAATTGGTCAAGAGTTTGGAGCAACAACAGGAAGACCAAGAAGATGTGGTTGGTTAGATTTAGTAGCACTTAAATATGCTGTAGATGTAAATGGTGTTACCCAATTAATGATGATGAAAGGAGATGTACTTTCTGGTTTTGATACCTTAAAAATATGTACCTCTTATAATTATAAAGGAAAAGAAATTTCACATTTTCCTTATAACATAGAACCAGAAAATGTTTCTGTAAACTATTCTGAGTTTAAAGGATGGGATGAAGACTTAACAAAGAATGACTTCTGCAGAGCAGTTGCCAAAGAATCTACTGGACTATGTTGCTTTTATAGAAAAAGAAACAGGCGTTCCTGTAAAGATTGTCTCTGTTGGTCCAGATAGAAAACAAACAATTGTAAGATAATTAACTCTTATATAATTATAAAAAAAGCATCTTTTAGAATTCTAAAAGATGCTTTTTTATTACAATACAATGTAATTAATTTATTTTTTACTTTTCTTTAATAGTTAAGAGGTAATCTTTTCTGTATTTTTGTTTAAAATATACCTTTTGAACAAACTAATTATATTCACTTTCCTCCTATTCAATTTTTTGGGCTTTTCACAATCTAAAAAAATGATCTATTCTGCAGAACAACAATATGTAGATGAAGAAAAATATCCTGGTGCAACTGTTCTAATTGGTAATGTTAAAATGATACACGCAGGTGCTGTTCTTACTTGCAAACAAGCCTTGTTTTATCAAAAAGAAAACTTCTTTAAAGCCCTAGAAGATGTGGTTGTAAATCAAGGAGATACCATCATACAAACCAGCGATTATCTAGATTATGATGCCAATTTTAAACAAGCCTCTGTCATGGGGAAGTGTAGTTTTAAAGGATCCTGAAATGACATTAACTTCAGATACCCTTCAATTTGACCGGTTAAACCAGAAATTGTACTACCAAAGTTATGCTACCATAAAAGATAAAACCAATACCTTAAAAAGTAAAAACGGAAACTATTATTTAGAAACTAAGAAATTTACAGCAACCACAAGAGTTACCGTTGTAAATCCTGAACATAATTTAGTTTCTAGTCATTTAGATTATTATACAGATTCTGGTTTAACCTACCTATACGGTCCGTCTACAATTACAAATACAGAAAATGAAAATAAAATATATTGTGAACGTGGCTTTTACAATACAAAAACAGATATTTCTTATTTTGTAAAAAACGCAAAGCTGTATCTAAAAGAAAGAACGGTAGAAGGCGATAGTTTGTACTATGATAAGAAAAAAGGATTTGCCTCTGCAACTAATAATATACAGGTAATTGATACCGTAAAAAACTTTGTTACTAGAGGAAATTATGCAGAGATATTTGAGAACAACGATTCGCTTTTTATTATTAAAAGAGCCGTTGCTATCTCAATTGTAGAAAAAGATTCTACATTTATTCATGGAGATACTTTATTAGTCACAGGAATTCCAGAAAAAAGAATTGTAAGAACGTATCATAACGTCAAAATTTTTAAATCTGATTTACAAGGTAAGTGCGATTCGATTCATACAGACCAAGCAAGCGGAATTACTAAAATGTTTAGGGATCCCGTTTTATGGTCTGATGGCAATCAAATTACCGGAGATACTATCCATTTATTGTCAGACGTAGCAACAGAAAAATTAGATTCTTTAAAAGTACTAAACAATGCGTTTATAGTTTCTAAAGATTCTTTATCTATCAATGATTTTAATCAAATAAAAGGAAGAAATATGTTTGGTAAGTTTTTAAAAAATAAACTAAACAATCTTTTAGTAAAAGGAAATGCCGAATCTATATACTACAATAGAAATGAAGAAACAGATAGCATAGAAACCATTACAAAAGAAATTTCCAGTAACATTGAGTTCACACTTAAAAAAGGACAGATTACAACCATAAAATATTTAAAGACATCGGAAGGTAAAACATATCCACCTTCGCTTTTCCCTGAAGAAGACAGAATCTTAAAAGGGTTCGTTTGGAGAGAAGATGAACAACCAAAAACAAAGGAATCTATTTTTAGAAAAGACAATAATAAAAAGCCCCCTCAAAAAAGTGACAAAGAGATTTTAAAACCTTTGTTAATGAATGACCCTAAAAAAAACAAGGCAACAACTTCCTTTAACAAAGAATAAATGAAAAAGGATTTTTTTAAATACCAAGCACAAACATCTCCACACCCATTAGCAATAGAAATTTCTCATGCAAAAGGAAGTTATATTTATGATACAGATGGCAAAGCTCATTTAGATTTTGTTGCAGGTGTTTCTGCAAATAGTTTAGGTCATAATAATTCTAAGGTTACAACCGCTATTAAAAATCAGTTAGATGCATATTCTCATGTAATGGTATATGGTGAGTTTATTCAAAAACCACAAGTGGCACTTTGTAAGATACTAGCAGAAAATTCTCCGGAAAATTTAAACTCAGTTTACATTACCAACTCAGGAACAGAAGCTACAGAAGGTGCTTTAAAATTAGCTAAAAGAGTTACTAGTAGATCAGAAATTATTGCTGCTAAAAATTCATACCATGGCAACACAATGGGCGCTATGAGTGTTTCTGGAGTAGAAAGACAAAATCAGGCATTTAGACCTTTGGTTCCTGGTACAAAATTTATCGAATTTAATAATGAAGCAGATTTAGAAAAGATTACACATAAAACTGCAGCTGTTATTTTAGAAACCATTCAAGGGGGTGCTGGTTTTATAGAACCTCAAAACGATTTTTTAACCAAAGTAAAAAAGAAGTGTGATGAAGTTTGCGCATTATTAATTCTAGATGAAATTCAAACAGGAATTGGAAGAACTGGTACTTTCTGGGGATTTGAGAACTACAATGTAATTCCAGATATTATCATTACAGGTAAAGGATTAGGAGGTGGCATGCCAATTGGCGCTTTTATTTCTTCGTTTGAAATGATGGGCCTATTAAAAGACAATCCTAAATTAGGTCATATTTCTACTTTTGCAGGACATCCTGTTATTGCTGCTGCAGGAAACGCGACAGTTACAGAAATTTTAGATCAGAATTTACTGGCAGAAAGCGTCCGTAAAGAGCAAATCATTAGAAAATATTTGGTACATAATGCTATCAAAGAAATTAGAGGAAAAGGGTTAATGTTGGCTGTTATTGTTGAAACTCCAGATATTGCAGCACAAATTATCCACCAATGTTTAAAAAATGGATTGATTCTTTTCTTTTTATTGTTTGAGGGTCGAGCAATGAGAGTTTCACCTCCGCTTAACATCAGTGACCAAGATATTGAAAAAGGATGTAATATCATCCTAAAAAGCATCAATGAAGTTATAAAACAATAAGCACTCTCTCAAAAAAAATAAAAAGAAGAGTTTGCTTTTAAATTTAGTTTCAATAATAAATTAGGATCGGATAATTCTTTTTATAAAACGAAATATCATTTTCTGAAGCGGATCTTGGCAATTTTCAAAAGTTCCTATTAACTTTCTAATAATTTGTAAATATAAATGTGGATCATAATCCTAATTTATAGCAATATCTCCTAAATCTCCCATGACTTTTCCTATTTGAATATATTTAATAGAATCAGTTCAAAGATGCTCAAATAATATATAAAAAAAATCAGCAGCAATACTGTATTTTAAAATGGTAGTTGGACCGTAAACGCTATAATTGTCATTTTCCTTAAAATTTTTAACTTCTCCTTTTAAAACTGCCATTACTTTTGTACTCGCTTTGTAGCATAAATCTGTTCCTAAATGAATACTTCTTTTTTATAAATATTTGACAAAAGCAACTTGATTATTGTGCGCACTAAAATAAGGAGATATATAATTTTGCAACGTATCTAAAGAATCAATATTAAAACATTATAGCTCCTTATTACTCTCCGATATATCTATTTTAAGATACTTATCTTTAGTAATAGTTGCATCTATAATAAACCCAGCTCTTATGCTAGTGTCGATAAAAATTAATTAAAAGCTACTGAATTCAGGATTTATAAAATAAAAAAAGCCTGTATCTAAGACACAGGCTTTTTAATTATTAACTAATATTTTATACTCTCACCAACAATTTATGAGGCGGTTTAAACTGTGTAAGGTTAATTCCCTTAACTGCAGCTTTATATTCTTCTAAAGTAGGAGTTCTACCTAAAATTGTAGACAACACAACCACAGGCGTTGATGACAACAATGATTCTCCTTTTTTCTCTTCACTATCTTTTACTACTCTTCCTTGGAAAAGACGGGTAGATGTTGCCATTACGGTATCTCCCGCTGCAGCTTTTTCTTGATTTCCCATACAAAGGTTACAACCAGGACGCTCTAGATATAACATATTTTCATATCCGGTGCGTGCTACTCCTTTAGGTGCATTGTCATCAAATTCGAAACCAGAATATCTCGTTAAGACATCCCAATCACCTTCAGCTTTTAATTCATCTACAATATTATATGTAGGAGGTGCAACTACAAGCGGTGCTTTAAATTCAACCTTACCGTTTAATCCTTCTACATTCTTAAGCATTTTCGCAAGAATTTTCATATCTCCTTTGTGTACCATACAAGATCCAACAAAACCAAGGTCTACTTTTTTTACACCACCATAGTAAGATAATTCTCTAATAATGTCGTGTGTATATCTTTTCGAAACATCAGGGTTATTTACATCAGGATCTGCAATCATTGGCTCTTCAACTAAATCAAGATCAATAACTACTTCTGCAGAATACTTTGCATTTGAATCTGGCTTTAAAGCTGGTTTAACACCAGATTTAATTTCAGAAATTCTATTATCAGCAATATCATACAATCCTTTAAGAACATGTAATTCATTGTCCATTCCTTTATCTATCATGATCTGGATTCTTCCTTTCGCAATTTCTAAAGATTCAATTAAAGTAGCATCTTCAGAAATACATATAGAAGCTTTTGCCTTCATCTCTGCAGTCCAATCTGTAAATGTAAATGCTTGATCGGCAGTAAGTGTTCCAATATGCACTTCAATAACTTTACCTTGAAATACGTTGTCTCCTCCAAAAGTTTTCAACATTTGAGATTGAGTAGCATGCACAACATCACGAAAATCCATGTAAGGTTTCATTTCACCTTTAAATGTTACTTTTACTGATTCTGGAATAGGCATTGACGCCTCACCTGTAGCAAGTGCTAACGCAACAGTTCCTGAATCTGCACCAAAAGCAACACCTTTAGACATTCTTGTATGCGAATCTCCACCAATAATAATTGCCCAATCATCCACAGTAAGGTCATTCAAAACCTTGTGAATTACATCCGTCATTGGTTTGTATTTATTTTCAGGATCTCTAGCAGTAATCAATCCAAAATCATTCATAAATTTCATCAATCTAGGAATGTTTGCTTTAGACTTATTATCCCATACTGAAGCTGTATGGCAGCCAGATTGATATGAACCATCAACAATTGGTGAAATAACTGTAGCAGCCATCATTTCCAACTCCTGGGAAGTCATTAAACCTGTTGTATCTTGAGAACCTATAATATTTACTTCAACACGAACATACGAACCTGCATGTAACGTTTTACCTGGTGTTGTACCTACGGCATTTTTATTAAATATTTTCTCAACTGCAGTAAGACCTTGTCCTTCATTAGAAACCTCTTTTGAGTCCGCATAAACAGATACCAGCTCTACCCCTAAGGTCTTTGCTGCAAATGCTTGTAGTTTTTTTCCAAACACAATAGCATAAGATCCACTAGCTTTAATGAATTCTAATTTTTGGGGTGTTAATGAAGCTGAAATATCCATTAACTCCTTGTCTCCTTTGTAAAGTTTCTTTTCTTTGGTATTTACAGTAAGTACCGTTCCTGTGGCTACAGAATACGCTTCCTCTAAAATAGGCTCTCCTGCTTCATTTCTTATAATATTACCATCTGAATCTTGCTTTTTTACCCAATTCTGAAGATCAATACCAATACCACCAGTAACACTAACAGTTGTTAAGAAAATTGGAGAAATTCCATTTGTACCCGCAATAATTGGAGCAATATTTATAAATGGAACATACGGACTTGATTTTATCCCTGTCCATAATGCCACATTATTTACACCAGACATTCTAGAAGAACCAACTCCCATTGTACCTTTATCTGCTATTAACATCACCCGCTTGTCGGGGTGTTGCTTTTGCAATGCTATTAATTCGTTTTGTTGCTCTTTGTTATGTTCAAATAAACATTGCCCATGCAGTTCTCTATCTGACCTTGAATGTGCATCACCACCTGGCGACAATAAATCTGTAGAAATATCTCCTATACCTGCAACGAAAGTTACAATTTCAATTTCCTCGTCAATGGCGGGTAACTTTGTAAAGAACTCTGCTTTCGCATAACTCTCTATAATATCCTTAGCAACTTCGTTATCATTTTTAAATGCTACTTCTAAACGAGCCATATCTGCTTCGTAAAGAAATACTTGTGTTTTTAAAATAATACCTGCCTCTTTTGCAATAGTTACATCATCACCTAAAGCTATATCTAATAGAACATCAATAGAAGGTCCACCTTTCATGTGTGATAATTGCTCAAAAGCAAAAGAAGGTGAAATCTCTTTTACTAAAGACTCTCCTAAAATAATCTCCTTTAAAAATTGAGCTTTCACTGCAGCAGCGCTAGTTGTTCCCGGTAAGACATTATAAATAAAAAAGTCTACAGAATCTTTTCTATACTCATTGTCTAAATCTTTAATTTGGTCAATAATTTTGCTTAGCAATTCGGCACCATCAATGGGCTGCGGATGCAATCCTTGATTTTTTCGTTCTTCAATTTGTTTAAGGTAATCTTTATAAATGTTCATGAAAGAAATCTTTAGTTATTCTAATGCTTTGATTCTTATAGAAATCAAAAGCAATACGATATATTTTATTGTAATATTATACTCACAAATCTACATTTTTTTATCTTAATCTTAAAAGATAAGTAATAGAATAGACTAATTAATAAATAAAAAAAAGTTATTAGATAAAGCACTGATTATAATTCAATAAATAAAGGTATTTATTGAATTATTTTAAATTATTAATAATAATATTAAAAAAGCAGGCTAATAAGCCGAATCCTGTACCTTAAAAAGGTTCTTATCATTTATCTAGTTCTAAAATTACTCTTAGAATCAATCTGCCTACCCTTTAGAATCGAGCGAGTAGCTCTCAAGTTCTAATTTACATGGCATTGCACCTCATAGAGTTTACCTGGTTTCACTACAGCCGAACTGTACTTGCTTTCTGTTGCACTGGTCCTCAGCTTGCGCTGGACGGATGTTATCCGCTATGATACTCTATGGTGTCCGGACTTTCCTACACGCTAAAAGCGTGACGATAAGATAAGCCTGCTTATTTTTTAATATTTTACAAAAATACAACTTCTTTCTATAAAAAAAACCCACTCAATAAATTGAGTGGGAAAATTGCTATGAAAAAGAAAAAGTGTTGCTAATAAATTAACAACACTGTAAATGTATAATAAATTTACCTAAAAACTACTATATTATTATATATTCTTTATTTTTTTAATTATTATTTCGAAATTATGAAAACATATCCTTTACTTTTTCAAAAAAAGATTTATCAGACATATTAGGAGCTGGTTTAAAGTTTTCATTATCCGACATTTTTTCAAAAAACTGTCTTTGCTCTTTGTTTAATTCTTTCGGTGTCCAAACATTAATATGAATTAAGAAATCTCCTGTACCATATCTTTCTATACTAGGCAAACCTTTTCCTTTTAATCTTAAAATCTTTCCAGACTGTGTACCTCCATCAATCTTAATTTTCACTTTACCCGAAACAGTATCAACTTCTTTGCTAGTTCCTAAGACTGCTTCAGAAAAATTAACATATAGATCATAATGTATATTTGTACCTTCTCTTTTTAAAGTTTCATGTGGAATCTCTTCAATTAAGACTAATAAATCACCTGAAATAGAATTCTTCCCCGGTGCATCATTTCCTTTTCCTCCTACTTTCAATTGCACTCCCTCTGTTACACCTGCAGGAATATTTATTGAAACGGTTTCTTCTTTAGTAACTAGACCTTGTGCATCTGCATTATTTGGTTTGTTACTTATTATTTCTCCAGCTCCAGAGCAAGTTCCACAAGTAGTTGCAGTTTGCATTCTACCTAAAATAGTATTAGTAACACGCATTTGCTGTCCAGAACCATTACAAGTCGTACATGTTTTATACGAAACACCATCTGCTTGTACTTTTCTACGAACCTTTACATTTTTCTCTACACCTTTGGCAATTTCTTCTAAAGTAAGCTTTACACGAATGCGCATATTACCTCCTTTAACTCTAGCCTGACGCTGACCTCCACCACCACCGAAACCACCAAAGCCGCCACCGCCGCCGCCAAAGATATCACCAAACTGGCTGAATATGTCATCCATATTCATACCGCCACCGCCGAAGCCGCCACCGCCACCTTGAGGTCCATCAAATCCAGCATGACCATATTGATCATAACGTGCTTTTTTGTTATCGTCACTTAGAATCTCATAAGCTTCTGCTGCCTTTTTGAAATTTTCTTCAGCTGCTGTATCATCAGGATTTTTATCTGGATGATATTTAATAGCCATTTTCCTGTACCCCTTCTTAATCTCTGCCTGCGTAGCAGATTTTGAAAGACCTAATGTTTCGTAAAAATCTTGTTTTGCCATGTTCTTTCAATTGTCAACTAAAAGTGAACCATTATTATTAGTAACCGTAAACTATTAATTTTATTTTTTTATTGTCCGATAACCACTTTAGGGTATCTAATGATTTTATCTCCTAACTTATATCCTTTTTCGATACAATCTATTACCTTTCCTTTTAAATCATCGGATGGTGCAGGAATTTGAGTAATTGCCTCGTGAAATTCAGCATCAAAAGCATCTCCAGCTCTTGTTTCTACTTTTGACAAGCCTTTTAATTCTAAAGTATTGTAAAATTTCTGGTAAATTAATTCTACACCTTTTTTTAATTCTGCCGTTTCTTTGTTTTCTTCAATATGTGACAAAGCACGCTCAAAATCATCTACAACTGGCAGTAAAGATGTCATTACTTCTTGCCCAGCAGTTTTAAATAACTCTATTCTTTCTTTAGTTGTTCTCTTTTTATAGTTTTCAAACTCTGCAAATAAACGTAAAAACTTGTCATTTGATGCTTGAATAAGTTCCTCTGGAGTTGGCTCTTCTTTTACAGCTTCTATTTCAACTTCTTGATTTTCTTCTACTTGAACCGTTTCTTGTTCATTTATTATTTCTTCCTGCTCTATTTTGTCTTTCTTACTCATTTCGTTGTAATCATTAAATTGTCTACCCTCTATTTGCAAAAATGTTGCCAACAAAAAAATAGTGTCATACTGACACTATTTTTATTAAGTCTTTTATACTTACCTCTAATCTTTTATAATTATACCAAAAAAATTAACTTTCTATTCTTTCAATTTTTGCTCCAATAGATTTTAGACGAGCTTCTATATTCTCATAGCCTCTATCTATTTGTTCTATATTATTAATAACAGAAGTTCCTTTTGCAGATAACGCTGCAATTAGTAAAGAAATTCCTGCTCTAATATCTGGTGAAGTCATTTTAGTAGCTTTTAAAGAGCTCTCAAAATCCATTCCTATTACCGTTGCTCTATGTGGGTCACACAAAATAACTTTTGCTCCCATATCAATCAATTTATCTACAAAAAACAACCTGCTTTCAAACATTTTTTGGTGAATTAATACCGTTCCTTTTGCTTGTGTTGCTATTACCAAAACAATGCTTAGTAAATCTGGTGTAAAACCAGGCCAAGGTGCATCTGCTACTGTTAACACAGAACCATCAATATAATTTTGAATTTCATAAGATTCTTGCTCTGGGATGTAAATATCATCTCCTCTTTTCTCTAATTGAATTCCAAGTTTTCTAAATACGTTCGGTATTTGTCCTAAGTTCTCCCAACTAACATCTTTAATTGTTAACTCAGAACGCGTCATTACTGCAACGCCAATCCAAGAGCCAATTTCAATCATATCTGGTAATACTCTGTGTTCGCAACCTCCTAAAGATTTTACTCCTTCAATAATTAATAAATTAGAACCAACTCCAGAGATTTTTGCTCCCATAGAATTCAACATCTTAGATAATTGTTGAATGTAAGGTTCACAAGCCGCATTGTAGATTTTTGTAGTTCCTGTGGCTAAAACAGCTGCCATTAAAATATTAGCTGTACCTGTTACAGAGGCTTCATCTAACAACATTTCAACTCCGTGTAACTCTTCTGCCTCTACTCCATAAAAAGAATCTTCTTTATTGTATCTAAACTTTGCACCTAATCTAATAAAGCCCTCAAAATGTGTGTCTAAACGTCTGCGACCAATTTTATCTCCTCCTGGACGTGGAATGTATCCTTTTCCAAAACGAGCTAATAATGGACCAACAATCATTATAGAACCTCTTAAAGAACTACCATCTTTTTTAAAATTTGCTGATTCTAAATATTTTAAATTTACCTCGTCTGCCTTAAAAGCATAAGAACTACTGCTTAATTTTTCAACTTTCACCCCTAATTCTCCCAGAATAAAAATTAATTTATTTACATCAATAATATCTGGAACGTTATTTACTACAACTCTTTCTGGAGTTAATAAAACAGCACAAAGAATTTGTAAAACTTCATTTTTTGCTCCTTGCGGAGTAATAGATCCATTTAATTTATGACCGCCTTCAATTTTAAATGATGCCATAGACTATCTTTTTCTGTTTTTATTTTGATTGTTGTGTTGTGGTTTCTTGTAGGCAGTTTTTGCATTATTCTGACCTTGAGAGTTTCTTTTTCTCAAAAGATTCTTCGTTTCAGAAAGTGCCTCTTCTGTTTCTCTTAAATCTAATTTTCCGTCAGATAAATCGAATAAGTGTTTAAAAATTACGGCATCATCAACGGTATCTTTATTCCAATTCAAATAACATTTTTTCATGTGATTTGCAATTGTAAAAACCAATGCTTCTTTTTTGTCGCCATCTTCCCAACTTAAAGCAATATCTATCATTGTTTGAATATTATTACCATAATAACGGTATCTAGAGGCAGATTTAGGATATGCTAAACCTTCTGGCTTTTCTTGTAATTCTTCTTTTGATGGCTGCGGATAAGGAGATTCTACATCTAATTTAAAATCTGCCATAATATACAACTGATCCCAAAGCTTATGTTTAAAATCTGGAACATCTCGCAAATGCGGTTGTAAATTACCCATTACATCTACAATGGCTTTTGCCATTTTATCGCGCTCTTCTTTCGTTTCTAGAGCCAAACAATGGTCTACTAGTTTTTGTATATGTCTCCCATATTCTGGGATAATCATTAGTGGTCTTTCTGAATTGTATTCTAAATCGAATGTCATTTATTTATTTTTGAAGTATTCTTAATAATCTTAAGAATTATAGTCTGTACTGCTGTAGTTATTTAACGTTGCAAAATAAGAATTTATTTTTAGATTTCTAACCAATCACTTTTAATTTAGCAAATTGTAGTAATAATTTCTTCTTTCCTGCGGTTGCAAACTGAATTTCCGCTTTTTTATCTGGCCCTTTGCCTTCTATGCCGATAACCGTTCCTGTGCCAAATCTATTATGCTCAACAATATTTCCGGTAATAATATCTCCATCAAAAAGATTCATTTTGGGCGTAACCTGAGAAATCTTCTTTAAGTTTTTAGGAACAATTATTTCTTTCTTTTTAGAAATATCACGTTCCATTTTTTTTCGTTGAATCGGTTTCTGAAAACGAATTCCTTTTGGTGCGTCATCAAAAATACTTTTATCTACAAATCTATTTATAGAAGGCTCTGGTACTTTAGGTGTAATATAATGCAAATATTGATTGTCTATCTCTTCTAAGAACCTACTAGGTTCTGCATCCACAAGTTTTCCCCATCTATATCGGGTTTGCGCATAAGTTAAATAGGCTACTTTTTCTGCTCTAGTTAATGCTACATAAAACAATCTACGTTCTTCTTCTAATTCACTTCTAGTGCTCATACTCATGGCAGAAGGAAATAAATTTTCTTCTAGACCAACTACATACACATATAAATATTCCAATCCTTTAGATTGGTGAATAGTCATTAAAGAAACTGTCGGTTTGTCATCGTTTTTTTCTGAATCGAAATCTGTAGCCAAAGCAACGTCTTCTAAAAAAGAAGTTAAAGACGCATCTTCTCCTTGTTCTATTTTGTCGGTAATAAAATCTTTAATTCCGTTTAATAATTCTTGAACATTTTCTACTTTACTTACCGCTTCTGGTGTTCCGTCTTTCTCTAAATCTTTAATTAATTGTGCTTTTTTTACAACAATTTCTGCAATCTCGAATGCATTCTTTGTTTGCGATTCTATCTGGAGGCTCAGCATCATATTCATAAAATTCTGAAGCTTACTTTTTGTTCCAGAATTTATTTTTAAATCAATTTTATCTATATATTTTAAAACATCGAAAATTGATTTTTTGTAATGATTTGCAGCTATCGTTAATTTATCAATGGTTGTTGCTCCAATTCCACGAGCAGGATAGTTGATAATTCTTTTTAAAGCTTCCTCATCATTCGGGTTAATTAAGATACGTAAATAAGATAAAATATCTTTAATTTCTTTTCTTTGGTAGAATGAAATTCCTCCATAAATTTTGTAATCAATTCCTTTTTTACGAAGCGCATCTTCAATAGCTCTAGATTGCGAATTTGTTCTATATAAGACACAAAAACTATCGGAAGTTAGCTGATGATTCATCTGGTTTTCCCAAATAGATTGCGCTACAAACCTACCCTCTTCTCCATCTGATATGGTTCGCATTACATTAATTGCTTCACCAGCATCATTAGAAGTCCAAACTTCTTTGTCTAACTTTGTTTTATTTTTTGCGATTACAGAGTTTGCAGCATTTACAATATTACTTGTAGATCTGTAATTCTGTTCTAATTTAAAAGTTTTTACATCTGGGTAATCTTTCTGGAAGTTTAAGATGTTTTGAATGTTTGCTCCTCTAAAACTATAGATACTTTGAGAATCATCTCCAACTACACAAATATTACCAAACTTATCTGCCAAAGCTCTAACAATGATATATTGAGAATGATTGGTATCTTGATACTCATCTACCATAATATATCTAAAACGATCTTGATATTTAGCTAGTGTTTCTGGAAAACGAGCCAACAACTCGTTGGTTCTTAATAATAAATCATCAAAATCCATTGCACCAGCTTTAAAGCATCGGTCTACATAGTGTTTGTAGATCTCACCAACTTTAGGTCTGCTTGCATGTAAATCTGCCTCTTGTAAGTCTGCATTGTTATGATATGCCCTTACGGTAACTAAACTATTTTTAAATGAAGAAATTCTACCTAAAATCTGTTTTGGCTTATATCTTTCTTTGTCTAAACCCATTTCTTTAATAATAGAACTTATTAAACGAACAGAATCTTGTGTATCATAAATTGTGAAATTTGAAGGGAAACCTAATTTGTCTGCTTCTGAGCGCAAAATACGTGCAAAAACTGAGTGAAAAGTTCCCATCCAAAGATTTTTTGCTTCGCTAGCGCCCACTACCGAAGCAATTCTAGCTTTCATTTCTTTAGCAGCTTTGTTGGTAAACGTAAGCGATAAAATATTAAACGAATCTACCCCTTGCTTCATTAAATGAGCAATCCTATAGGTTAAAACACGTGTTTTACCAGAGCCGGCTCCAGCAATAATAATCATTGGGCCATCTTTTTGTAAAACTGCTTGCTTTTGGGCTTCGTTTAAAGAATCTAAGTAACTATTCAAGAGATATTTTTTTGAAGTATGAAAAAGTAAATTTATGAATTCTAACGGTTATAAAGAATTGATTACTATTTTTTTATTCACAAGTTTTTCACTTAAAAAAAGTACATTTGCTATCTAATAATTAAACATGGAAGATAAAGTTTTAGAGAGTATTGCATATATTTTACCTGCTGCGGTTACTGGTTTGGTTGCTTACTATATGTTCAAAGGTTTTATTAACAATAAAGTTTATGAAAAAAAATTAGAAGCTATTAACACAACAAAAAAAAGAATCTTTACCCATTAAATTAAAGGCTTGTGAGCGTTTATTGCTCTTTGCGATCGAATAAACCCTGTAAAAATGTTAATACGTATTCCGCCAATATCTGCAGATACAGAAGATTATTTACAATTACTTATTGCAAATATAGAACAAGAGTTTGCCCATAATTTAGTGCAACAAATTTATATTTCTAAAGATACTTGGACGGCAATTTGTGCTGCTAAAAATGCCATTACTAATAAGTTAAAACAAGTCGCAGGAAATTCTAATTCGGCAAATGTTTTCGTGAAAATGTTTTAACAGATTATTCTAAAACGTTACCACCAACAGAAACTGCTATCGATTTTATTAAAAACGAAGTTCGTAACATCCTATAATAAAAAACTCCATTTGTAAATTCACAAATGGAGTTTTTATCTCTTTTCTTTTTCTTTTAAGCTTTCTTCCCTATCTAAAATTGTAATCTTACTCCTACCTTATAATTTCTTCCTCTGGTTTCATATCCAAAAATATCATCATAATCTTCGTTTAAAAGATTTGTAGCAGCAATAAAAAAGGTAACTGTATCTTCTAATACTTTATAATTTGCCATGAAATCTAATACTTGGTACTCTTCTAAAATAACATCGTCTCCTAAAGTTCCAAAAGAACCATATCTATCAAAAATTGTTCTTTCACCAACATTTCTATACGTAAAATTTAAAAAAGCATTTTCAAAAGGTGTAATATCTATTCCTGTCACAAATTTATTTGCAGGTATGTAATCATTAAAATCTTCTAAATTATTACTATCAATATACGTATAAGAACTATTTATAGATAAAAATGAAGTTGCTGCAACTCTAAAATTCAGTTCAAGACCACTCGCATCAGAAGAACTGTTACCGTAGCTATAAGTAGTGTTGTTGTAAATAATTGCATCTACTTCTTTTCTATTAAAGTATACAACATCAAACTGAATATTCTCTTTAAAAGTTGCATCAAAACCAACTTCAAAAGTTTGGTTTGTTTCTGGATTTAAATCTATATTTCCAGAATAACCGTCATATAATTGATACAAACTTGGTGCAATAAATGCGGTGCTGTAAGAGGTTAATAGTTTTACAGAAGTCTCTTTACTGTTTAAAAGAGAGTATGCTAAATTACCGTCATATACAAACTGATTACCATAAACATTATGCATATTTAAGCGTCCACCAATATTTGCACTCAATCCATAATCAGAAATATAAACCACACTTGCATATGGATCTAAAGTATTAAAATTAGCAATATCTTTTTCAATAGTTGCAAATGGTGTTATGGTATTATTGCTGTGCTCTTGATAATTAACTCCAGTTATTAATTGAAATTGGTTAGAAAATTCATATTTATTTACCAAATCTAAATTGATGCTTTCACCATTATACTGGTAACTATCTAAAGTATTTGAGAACGCATTAAATGAATTAAAGTTTCTTTTAACTGAATTTATAGAGGCTAACATGTATAACTCCCCTTTATTATAGGTGTAATTTGGTCTAATACCAACTCTAAATTGTTCTTGATCACCCATGTTTACTTCACTATCTGAAAAAGCAGCAGCATCAAAATCATATTCAAACGTATCATAATTTAGAAATGATGTAATATTTACTTTATCATTGATTTTATATCCTAATTTTAACAAGGCATTTTTAGAATAAAAACTATCATTTTCAAAAACTGTATTTGTGGTGCTTTTTGCTGAAGACATGCCGTCTACTCCTGTAATACTAAAAGAAGCTAAGAAATTAAAGTTTCCTAAAGTTCCGTTTAAATTTATATTCTGATTTTTATCTGCTAAACCACTGTTAGACGACTTTGTAGAATTATTGGTACCAAAACTAGTTTCAAAAGAACCAGAAATACGATCTTTAGAAGCCTTCTTAAGAATTACGTTAATAACAGCGGTTGCTGCACCAGAGCCATATAATGTCGAAGAAGCTCCTTTTAAAATCTCGATACTCTCTATTTGGTTTACAGCTAACAAACGTAAATCGAATTCTTGATTAATTGCAGACTGATCTGTAACAGGCACTCCATCAATTAGCACTAAAACTTGTCTACTTCTACCTCCTCTAATATTAATACTCCTTGGCTCTGATGCATTTGCATTCACACCTTTCACATCAATACCAGCTATTGTATTTAATATTTCAATAACCGTTTTACCTGCGTTTTGTTGTAATTGTTTTTGCGTAATTACATGAATTACTTTTCCTGTGTTTTCTTTTTTTAAGTTGAATTTAGTTGCGGTTACAACCACCTCATTTAACATTTCTACATTCTCCTTTTGCGCTACATTTTTTTGCGCAAAAAGACTTGTGCTGACAAAACTACATGCCAAAACACTCACAATTAATAACTGTTTGTTCATTTTTTAATAAATTTGATTTACAATAAATCAGGTAAATTTTATGTACATAAAAAGATTAGTACAGAAACTTCTATCCCGAAAGTTTTTAACACACGATTAATGGCAGGTCTCCTGACTCGCGTCTTGTAACAAACCTTCCCAACAATAAATTGCCAGTGGTAAAAGAATAGTTACAAGCTTTATAGCTTACAGTTGCGGGAACAGTTCTGGAATTTAACCAGATTCCCTTTTAATTTAATGTAAAATAACAAATACATTAAAACCAAAATTCGGGACAAATATAATTTATAAATTGAGTGTACAAAACATTTTTGTAATTTTGTTTAATAATTTAATTGTAAACATGAAATTACCGTCTTATTCATTTTTTTTATTACTTGTTGTATTCTCATTTTCTTGTAAAAAAGAAATACTAAAAGAGACTGCTGCACCCATACCAAAAAGCACAATTAAATATGCAAAAGGGTTTGATATTGTAATTGAAAATGGCTTAAAAAAGCTGATTATTAAAACAGGCTACCAAAATGCTACAACTATTTTTGAATATCTAATTCTCAATAAAACAACTAAGAAAGCTACTTTAAATAATCAAACTATTCAAGTACCTATAAAAGAAATAGTAGTTACCTCTACCACACACATACCAATGTTAGAATTGTTAAATGAAGAATCTTCTATTGTTGGTTTTCCACATACAACTTATATCTCTTCAGAGAAAACAAGAGCTTTAATTGATACAGGAAAAATCAAAGAAATTGGAAAAGAAAGCGCTTTAAATACAGAAATTTTATTGGATTTACAGCCAGAATTGGTGGTAGGTTATAGTATTACATCTGCTGATAAAAGTTTAACTACAGCTCAAAAAGCTGGTATCTCTGTAATTTATAATGGAGACTGGTTAGAAGAAACCCCATTAGGAAGAGCAGAGTGGATTAAGTTCTTTGGTGTCTTGTATAATAAAGAAAAACAAGCAGATAGTATTTTTAATGCAATTGAAACCAATTATTTAAAAGCCAAAAAAATTGCTTTAAAAGCAACTATAAAACCAACCATTTTGTCTGGGGCTATTATGAGCAAAGATATTTGGAATTTACCTGCAGGAGAAAGCTTTGTTGCCCAATTTCTGAAAGATGCAAATCTTAATTATTTATGGAAAGATTCTAAAGGAAAAGGAAGTTTATCTTTAAGTTTCGAAAGTATTTTTGACACAGGTAGAAATGCAGATTTCTGGATTGCTCCTGGCTACTTCTCGTCAAAAGAACAATTACTACAAAGCAATCAAATCTATGCAGAATTTACTGCTTTTAAAAATGATAGAATCTATACACCTTCATCCAAAAAAGGTAAAACTGGTGGCGTAATTTATTACGAATTAGCGCCAACAAGACCAGACTTGGTTTTAAAAGATATTATCAAAATTACACATCCTGATTTGTTGCCAAATTACGAGCTGACGTTCTTTGAGAAGATGCAGTAAATTAAGTTCTTTTTTAAAACAAAATAACTACCCTTGCTTAAAGCATTGCGATGTATTATATTTTTAATCTAAAACACACCATTTAGAGATGTTGCATATAAAATGGTGAATTAAAAAACTGGTTTTAATAATTTACAGTAGCTAATTAAAACGATACATCTACTTCGTTGCAAACTCAAAACCAGCAGCTGCATGAATTCTGGTGGTATCAAAGATTGGCAATGAAACATCATTTTGATTTATTAATAGTGGAATTTCTGTACATCCTAAAATAATACCTTTTGCCCCCTTTAAAATTAAACTATCTATAATTTTTAAGTATTTTTCTTTTGAAGATTTTTTAAATTCACCTTGCGCTAGTTCATCATAAATTATACGATGAATTTCATCTCTTTCTTCAACATCTGGAATTATAGTTTCTATCTGCATGCTTATTTAAAATATCTCTGAAAAAATCTTTTTCCATTGTATATTTTGTTCCCAATAATGCTACTTTTTGTATTCCTTTCTTTTGAATTTCTTTTGCTGTAGAATCTGCAATATGAATAACAGGAATGCGAACCACTTTTCTAACTGCATCAATACATAAATGCATCGTATTTGCACAAATAAGAATACAACTGGCGCCTGCATTCTCTAAATTAGTACCAGCTTCTGCCATTTTTTTATTTAACAAATCCCACCTACCTTTCTCAACTAATTGAGAAATTTGTCCGAAATCAAATGAAGTAATAATTAACTCTGCAGAATGTGTTTTACCCAACTGATTCGCATTTAACCGATTTAAAATCTGATAGTACAATACAGTAGATTCTGGCGTTATTCCTCCAATTAATCCTATCTTTTTCATTTAGATAATTTTAGTTTTTCTAAAGCATTTTCTCGCAAATACAAAAACAAAGGAAAGGTAAATGCTACGGCAACTAAAAAGGTAAACGGAATTAGCAACCACCAATATCTAATTTTTAAGCGCATAGATTCTGGAATCATAAATACAAAGAATGTAAGAACAACAACTGTTAAGTCTGCGCCAAAAGATTTACCTGCAAAATTAGCTTGTGCGTCATTAAAAAAATTAGTAAAAGTGGGGTCATTTGCATTTTGAAACCATTGAATATTATAATACCATGTATAACAAATACCTAGAATAGAGAGCACCAAAAACAAATGTTTACGTTTCATAATATAATGGTTTTAAAATAATTTTATCTGATTCTCGTCATCACGCTTTTGCTCCTCTGCTTTCTTTTTCTCTATAGATTTTTGCAAAGCTATTTTAGCTTTTTCCTCTGCAGAAAGCTCCTCTAAAACAGGTTTTTTAGTTACTGTTTCTGGCATTTCAATTGGAAGTTTATTCTCTTCTACAATTTCTTCTGAAACCACTTCTATTTCTTCTACTTTCTCTTCTTCTGGTTCCTCAAAAGGTAAGGATTCCAATAAATTAACTTGTTTTATTTTTTCTATAGATAACTGATTTCCTTGAGCTTTTATGCCTTTAACTGCTATAAAATCTTCAAAATTTACAGTTTCATTTCCGATACTTCTTTTAGAATACAAAACCTCTGCGACTGGCCTGTAATCTGTAGCAATAATTTCTAAACGCGATTTTGGATTTTCAGATATAAAAACTTCTTCTTTCTCTGGAGTTTCAATTAAAAAACGTTTTACATAATAACGTTCTTTATCTGCATCTAAATAAATAGCAGAAATTGGTTTGTTTGGTTTCCATTTTTCCAGCACAATCATGTCATCTTCAAAATGCATTGCCAGATCTGGTTTTACTGCTTTAGCTTTTCCACTTTGCGTAATAATTAACAACTTGTCTTCTGCTCTAAATTCGCCTAACAACTCTCCTCTTTCATCAACATTTAAACGTTGCACCGCATCATCAAACCAAATCTTACGAGGTTTTAAAGTAGAAACACCTTCAGATTTAAAATCTACACTCTTTATGGTATACTTTGTAATTGTATTTCCTTTTACAGCTCTGCCTTTTACGGCTAAATCTGCAAAATCAATATCCCATTTCATTTTTTTAACACTTCCTGCAGCGCGCAAATTAATGGTTACCACCTCTGCTTCTCCGTTAAGGTTTGCAGAAAAATAATGTACAATAGATCCTTTAGTTCCGTTTGATAAATCGTACTCTTTGTCTCGTGTTACAGAAGTTACGTTAAAACGCTTCATGTAAGAAGGGCCTTTTGCACCATCTCTATACATAAAATTGTAAACCGTTCTTTTATCTTTCTTTTTAAAGACAGCCACATGAATAATATCTTTTCCAACAAAAGTCTTTGCGTCTACCTTCGTGACACTCATCTTTCCGTCTTTTCTAAAAACAATAATGTCATCAATATCTGAGCAGTCTGCAACAAACTCATCTCTTTTTAGAGAGGTACCCACAAAACCTTCTTCTCTGTTTACATAGAGTTTTGCATTTTTCATTGCTACTTTAGAGGCAACAATGTCATCAAAAATTCTAATCTCTGTTTTACGCTCTTTTCCTTTACCATAAGCACTTTTTAAACGCATAAAGTAATCTATAGCATATTGAATTAAATTATTTAAATATTCTTTTACAACGGCTATTTTGTCTTCTAAACCCTCTATAAACTGCTTTGCTTTGTCAATATCAAATTTTGATATTTTCTTAATTCTAATTTCTGTTAAACGTGCAATATCTTCTTCTGTAATAGCGCGCTTTAAATGTTTTATATGTGGTTGTAATCCTAAGTCAATGGCTTTTATTACACCTTCCCAAGTTTCTTCCTCTTCGATATCTCGATAGATTCTATTTTCTATAAAAATTCTTTCTAGAGAAGAAAAATGCCATTGTTCTTCTAATTCATTTAATTGAATTTCTAGTTCTTTCTTAAGTAAGTTGACAGTTAAATCTGTAGAATGTTTTAACATTTCTGAAACTCCTACAAAAACAGGTTTATTATCTTCAATAGTACAAGACAAAGGTGAAATTGAATTCTCGCAATTCGTAAATGCATATAAAGCGTCAATAGTAGTATCTGGCGATACATTTGGTGGCAAGTGCACCAAAATCTCTACATCTGCTGCTGTGTTGTCTTCAATCTTTTTTATCTTAATCTTTCCCTTTTCATTGGCCTTAATAATACTTTCAATTAACGAAGTTGTTGTAGTTGAAAACGGAATTTCATTAATCACTAATGTTTTCTTATCAAGCTGCGCTATTTTAGCTCTAACTCTAACTTTACCTCCTCTTTTTCCGTCGTTGTAATTGGTGAAATCTGCAATTCCTCCGGTAATAAAATCTGGTAAAATTTTAAAACTTTTCCCTTTTAAATATTTAATAGATGCATCTATAAGCTCAATAAAGTTATGTGGTAAAATTTTAGTTGACAACCCAACTGCAATACCTTCTGCACCTTGTGCTAATAATAATGGAAACTTTACAGGTAAATCAATCGGTTCTTTTCTTCGACCATCATAAGACATTTTCCAGTCGGTTGTTTTCGGATTAAAAACAACATCTAAAGCAAACTTAGATAATCGAGCCTCTATATAACGAGAAGCCGCTGCACGATCTCCTGTTAAGATATTTCCCCAATTTCCTTGCATGTCTATTAGCAACTCTTTCTGACCAATTTGCACCATTGCATCTGCTATTGATGCATCTCCATGCGGGTGGTACTGCATCGTATGACCAACAATATTGGCTACTTTATTGTAACGCCCATCATCTAAGTCTTTCATAGAATGCATAATTCTACGCTGCACAGGTTTCAAACCGTCTTCTAGTGATGGCACTGCTCTTTCTAAAATTACATACGAAGCATAGTCTAAGAACCACTCTTTATACATTCCTGTAATCTTAGTGATGGTCTCTACAGCCTCTGATTCACTATTTAAAGCGCCAGACTGACTTTCTAAATTTGATAATTCTTCTTCGTGTTCGTTTTCGTTTATTTCTTCGCTCATAGCCTAAACTTCCTCTTCTATAGTGTCTAACTCTACCTTTAAATTCTCAATAATAAACTTCTGCCTATCTGGAGTGTTTTTTCCCATATAAAACTCTAGACATTTGCTCAATAGACATTTCTTTGTCTAACATTACAGGGTCTAACCGAATATCATCTCCGATAAAATGGACAAACTCATTTGGCGAAATCTCACCTAAACCTTTAAATCTTGTTATTTCTGGTTTCCCTTTTAACTTCCCTATAGCTTCTCGTTTTTCTTCTTGCGAATAACAATAAAAAGTCTGTTTCTTATTTCGCACTCTAAACAAAGGCGTTTCTAAAATATATAAATGTCCTTCTTTGATTAGTTCAGGAAAGAACTGAAGGAAAAATGTAATTAATAACAGTCTAATGTGCATCCCATCAACATCGGCATCTGTTGCAATTACAATATTGTTATATCGCAAATCCTCTAGGCCATCTTCTATATTTAAGGCCGCTTGCAATAAGTTAAACTCTTCATTTTCATACACAATTTTCTTACTTAAACCGTACGAATTTAAAGGCTTCCCTTTTAAACTAAAAACAGCTTGTGTATTTACATTTCGAGATTTTGTTATCGAACCAGAAGCAGAATCTCCCTCCGTTATAAATAATGTAGTTTCTAAGTAATTTTGCTTTTTAATATCTCCTAAATGAATTCTACAATCTCTTAATTTCTTATTATGTAAACTCGATTTTTTTGCTCTATCTTTTGCTAACTTCCGTATTCCAGATAATTCTTTTCTTTCCTTTTCTGCTTGTACAATTTTCTTTTGAAGCCTGTCTGCAACGTCAGTATTCTTGTGCAGGTAATTATCTAAATTAGTTTTAAGAAAGTCATTGATATAAGTTCTAACCGTTGGCAATTTTCCTCCCATATCTGTAGAACCTAACTTTGTTTTGGTCTGACTCTCAAAAATTGGTTCCATCACTTTAATTGCAATAGCAGAAATAATCGATTTACGAATGTCTGAAGCTTCAAAATTCTTACCGTAAAACTCTCTAATCGTTTTAACTAATGCTTCTCTAAATGCAGCTTGGTGGGTTCCTCCTTGCGTAGTATGTTGCCCATTTACAAAAGAGTGATATTCTTCTGAATATTGTGTTTTACTATGTGTAATTGCAACCTCTATATCCTCTCCTTTCAAATGAATTATAGGATACAACATATCGTCTAAATTGTTATTATCTTCCAATAAATCTCTCAATCCGTTTTCTGAAAAGAATTTTTCTCCATTAAAAATAATAGTTAAACCTGGATTTAGATACACATAATTCTTTAACATTTTTGCTACATACTCATTTCTGAATTTGTATTTCTTAAAGATTTCTTCATCCGGAATAAAAGAAACTTTGGTTCCCTTTCTGCGAGAACTCTCTTCTAAAAAATCTTGATTTTCTAAATTTCCCTGACTAAATTCTGCAGAAGCAGATTTACCATCACGAGAAGATTCAACCCTAAAAAATGAAGAAAGTGCGTTTACTGCTTTTGTACCAACACCATTTAAACCTACAGACTTTTTAAATGCTTTTGAATCATATTTTCCACCAGTATTCATTTTAGATACAACGTCTACTACCTTTCCTAATGGAATTCCTCTACCATAATCGCGCACCGTAACTTTGGTTCCCTGTATAGAAATTTCAATATTCTTTCCAGCGCCCATAACATATTCATCAATAGAATTGTCTAAGACTTCCTTTACTAAAATATAGATTCCATCATCTGCAGAAGAACCGTCACCCAGTTTACCAATGTACATTCCTGGTCGCATTCTTATATGCTCCTTCCAATCTAAAGATCTAATATTATCTTCTGTGTATTTTGTTTCTTTACTCATAAATTGGTAACTACTGTTAATTTTGAAGTACTTGTAAAAATAAGATTTAACATATAAGAATAAAATGAGTTTTACAATTAGTTATCAACATGATTTCAACGGTAGTTTAAAACAGAATTAATTGCCTATTTATATATTATATTTAGTACCAATTCTTTAGTAATCAGCGTCTAATTTTTAAAGATAATAAAAAACATTTATTAGAAAATGTAGAGATAATTTTAATGTAATAATCACAAAATAAAACAATATGTTATATTTTTAAACAAATCAGAGTTTATTCAACAATTTAAGTACTTTTGAAGAAAATAAATTAAAATTATCGTGGAAAGAACGCAACTTTTAGAATTAGCCCAAAAATATGGAAGCCCTATATATGTATATGATACGGATAAAATCGAATCGCAATACAACAGATTAACAGATGCTTTTAGCACTGTAAAAAGTTTAAAATTAAACTATGCTGTTAAGGCACTTTCTAACATTAATATTTTAAAGTTTTTTAAAAATATTGGGGCTGGTTTAGATACTGTTTCTATACAAGAAGTTCAGTTAGGTTTAACAACCGGAATTGATCCTAAAAAAATAATTTTCACACCAAATGGCGTTTCTTTAAAAGAGATTGAAGAAGTTGCAAAATTAGGGGTTCAAATAAACATTGATAATCTTTCTATTTTAGAGTTATTCGGACAAAAACATCCAGAAATTCCTGTTTGCGTGCGTATCAATCCGCACATCATGGCAGGTGGAAATTCTAAAATATCTGTAGGTCATATCGATTCTAAATTCGGAATATCCATTCACCAAGTTCCTCATATAAAACGTGTTGTAGAAAATACGGGGATGAATATCAACGGTATTCACATGCACACTGGATCTGATATTTTAGATATTGATACTTTTTTACGTGCTACAGAAATCTTGTTTGATGTTGCAAAACAATTTGATGATATTGATTTTATCGACTTCGGAAGTGGATTTAAAGTACCTTATAAAGAAGGAGATATTTCTACAGATATAGAGCAATTAGGTTTACAATTATCAGAGCGTTTCAATGACTTTTGTGTAGAATACGGAAAAGACATTACCTTAATGTTTGAGCCAGGAAAGTTTTTAGTTTCTGATGCAGGTGTATTCCTTGCAAAAGTAAATGTTGTAAAACAAACTACCTCTACTGTCTTTGCGCATGTAGATTCTGGTTTTAATCATTTGGTAAGACCTATGATGTACGATTCTTATCATCATATTACAAATATTTCGAATCCAGAAGGAAGAGATCGTTATTACTCTGTTGTTGGGTATATCTGTGAAACTGACACATTTGGTTCTAACAGAAGAATTGCAGAAATTTCTGAGGAAGATGTATTATGTTTTCATAATGCAGGTGCGTATTGTTTCTCTATGGCATCTAACTATAATTCGCGTTATCTGCCTGCAGAAGTTATGGTACATCAAGGAAAAGATTACTTAATTAGAAAAAGACAAACCATTCAAGATATTTTACACAATCAAGAAATTGTTACGTTTCCTGAAGTGGAAAAAAATAAAAAAGAAGCAGTTCCTGCTTAAAAATAAAAAACTAAATTTAGCCACGAATTCACAAATACTACTTTTGTGAGCTCGTGGCTTTTTTAATTTAAAATTTTTACAATGAAGATTCAACTTTCTACTTTTGAGGACATACCTGCAATTATAGCCATTATTAACGATGCCAAAGAATATTTAGCATCTCAAAAAATTGACCAATGGCAAAACGGATATCCAAATGCTGAACAAGTAGTGAATGATATTAAAAATAATGAAAGTTATGTGGTTGTAAATGATGAAGATACGTGATTGCAACTGCTATGTTTACATTGAGAAAAGAGCCAACATATAAAGAAGTTATTGATGGTCATTGGATTGTGAATGAAAATAACACCTACGGAGTAGTGCATCGAATGGCTATCAAAAAGGAATTTAGAAAATTTGGCTTGGCCACTTTTATGTTTCATGAATTCCACCAACAGTTACTAGAGAAAAATATTAAAAGTTTAAAAATTGATACCCATGAAAAAAATTTAGGCATGCAAGCCCTAATAAAAAAACTGGGGTACACCTATTGCGGAATAATTTACACAAATTATCATGCAAAAAGATTGGCTTTTGAGAAAGTAATTTCTTAATAATTCAAGATAACAAATATATTGGCCCCTTCACAAAGTCAGTTTTGTAAGGTTTCTTATTTTTAATAAATTCATATCAGATAATGCAAATTCTTCCATATATCATTCAGCAAACACAGCTACCTTCTAAATCTATAGAAAATACTATTATGCTCTTAAATGAAGATGCTACCATTCCTTTTATATCTAGATATCGGAAAGAAATGACTGGTAATTTAGATGAAGTTCAAATTGGTGAAATTGTAAAGTTTAAAGCCCTTTTTGATGCTTTAGAAAAACGGAAAAAAGCCATTTTAAAAGTATTAGAAGATCTGCAAGTTTTAACCTCAGAATTAGAACAAAAAGTACTTCGAACAAGAGATTTAATTTCTTTGGAAGATCTATATCTTCCATTTAAGAAAAAGCGAAAGACAAAAGCAGAAACTGCACGTTTACAAGGTCTAGAGCCCTTGGCAAAAATGATTATGAGTCAGCATGTAAACGACTTAAAACATACTGCCTCAAAATACACTTCTAATAAAGTTAACACTATAGAGGATGCTTTAGAGGGCGCTCGTTTTATCATTGCAGAATGGATCAATGAGCGTACAGATATTCGTAATAATATTCGACAACAACTAGCACGTTTTGCTATTATTTCTTCTAAAATTATTAAAAATAAAATTAATGAAGAGAAAGCGCAGAAATTTAAAGATTATTTCGACTGGCAAGAGTCATTAAATAGAATTCCATCTCACAGATTGTTAGCTATTTTAAGAGCAGAAAATGAAGGTTTTATCCGTCTAAAAATAGAAATCGATTCAGACAGTGCTATTCAAAAAATAGCTGATACGGTTATTAGAACGCAGAATACTTGTGCTACGCAAATTCAATTGGCTATTAAAGATGCTTTTAAACGTTTATTATTTCCTTCTTTATCTAATGAGGCGTTGTCAATCGCCAAAGAAAAAGCAGATGAAGCAGCAATTCTTGTTTTCTCAAAAAATTTAAAGCAATTACTTTTAGGTGCCCCTTTAGGAGAAAAAAGAGTACTAGCCATAGATCCTGGATTTAAATCTGGTTGCAAAGTAGTTTGCTTAAATGCGCAAGGAGGTTTAGAACATAATGAAACTATCTTTCCGCATGCACCTCAAAACCAATCTATAGAAGCCATAAAAAAAATAAATTTTTTAGTGAATACGTATAAAATAGATGCCATAGCAATTGGAAATGGAACGGCTTCTCGGGAAACAGAACAACTGATTAAAAAAATTCAATTTACTAATAATGTAGATGTTTTTGTTGTGAGTGAAGCTGGTGCATCTATTTATTCTGCTTCTAAAATAGCCAGGGATGAATTTCCTAATTATGATGTTACGGTTCGTGGATCTGTTTCTATTGGCAGGCGCTTGCAAGATCCGTTGGCAGAATTAGTAAAGATTGACGCAAAATCGATTGGTGTTGGCCAGTACCAGCACGATGTTGATCAAATAAAATTGAAACAATCTTTAGATAATACTGTGGAAAGTTGTGTAAATAAGATTGGGGTAAATATTAATACGGCAAGCGAACCTTTATTAAGTTCTGTTTCTGGAATTGGACCAAAAATCGCAGAAAATATTGTAAACTTTAGAAGTGAAAATGGTTCTTTTACCTCTAGAATTTCCATTAAGAAAGTTCCTCGATTAGGAGGAAAAGCATTTGAACAAGCAGCTGGATTTTTACGAATTAAAAATGGTGAAAATCCATTAGATGATGCTGCGGTGCATCCAGAAAGCTATGCTTTGGTGGCTAAAATGGCAAAAGACCTTAAAAAAAATATTTCTGAACTTGTTGGAAATAAAGAAATTATTCAAAAAATTCCTTTAGAAAAATACAGTACAGAAAGTATTGGTTTACTTACTTTAAAAGATATTATAAGCGAATTAGAAAAACCAGGTTTAGATCCAAGAGCGAAAGCAAAAATGTTTTCTTTTGACCAAAATATTAAAACAATTTCAGATTTAAGAACAGGTCAAATTTTACCGGGAATTGTAAATAATATTACCAATTTTGGTTGTTTTGTAGATATTGGGACTAAAGAAAGTGGCTTAATTCATGTTTCTAATTTATCGGATACTTTTGTTAAAGATGTCAATGCAATTGTTACTTTGCAACAACAAATAATGGTAAAAGTTTTAGAAGTTGATGTTGTTAGAAAGCGAATTCAATTGGCTTTGATAAAATAGTTATCCAACTTATTAACTTTACAGTAAAAATCTTAAATATTTTCTTACTTTCGAATTCGTAAAAACACCCCATGAAAGTCTGTATTGCAGAAAAACCAAGTGTTGCTAGAGAAATTGCTTCTATTTTAGGAGCCAACACAAAACGTGATGGTTTTTATGAAGGAAACGGCTATGCGGTTACCTATACATTCGGTCATTTGTGTACCCTTTTAGAACCTAAAGATTATAAACCCCATTGGAAAAGTTGGGATTTAAACAACTTACCCATGCTACCAGAACGCTTTGACACGAAAGTTACGGGCGATGCAGGAATTAGAAAACAATTTAATATTGTAAAATCATTATTCGATAAAGCGTCTGTTGTTATTAATTGTGGGGATGCTGGAACGGAAGGAGAATTAATACAGCGCTGGGTAATTAACCAATGTAATTATAAAGGTGAAGTGCAACGTTTATGGATTTCTTCGCTTACTGAAGAAGCAATTAAAGAAGGATTTAAAAATTTAAAACCCTCTGAACAATATGATAACTTGTATTACGCAGGTTTCTCTAGAGCTATTGGAGATTGGTTATTAGGCCTAAATGCAACCCGCCTGTACACTGTAAAATATGGAGGATACAAACAGGTGTTATCTGTTGGTAGAGTGCAAACACCTACCCTAGCAATGATTGTTAATAGGTATGTTGAAATAACTAATTTTAAACCACAACCCTATTGGGAGTTACAAACTACTTATAGAAATACACTTTTTAATTATGAAGATGGACGTTTTTTAAAACAAGAAGACGGCCAAATATTAGCTAATAAAGTTAACGAGTCAGATTTTGAAATTGTTTCTGTAGTTAAAAAGAAAGGAAAAGAATACGCCCCAAAACTATTTGATTTAACTGGTTTACAGGTGTATTGTAATAATAAATTTGGATTTTCAGCGGATGAAACGCTAAAGATGGTTCAAAAGCTATACGAAATGAAAGTGGTTACCTACCCAAGAGTAGATACTACCTTTTTACCAAATGATGTGTATCCTAAAATTGCAGGGATTTTATCAAAATTAACGAAGTATAGCGGATTAACACAACCACTATTAGGACAAAAAATAAAGAAATCGAAACGTATTTTTGATGATCAAAAAGTTACAGATCACCACGCAATTATTCCAACCGGAATTCAGGGAAATTTGCAATACAACCAACAACAAGTCTACGATATTATAACACGCAGATTTATTGGTGCTTTTTATCCAGATTCAGAGGTTTCTAATACTGCTGTAATTGGAAAAGCTGCGGACGTCCCATTTAAAACAACTGGTAAAGAAATACTTACCAAAGGTTGGCGTATTGCTTTTGAAACGGAGGAGAGCAAAATTAAAAAGGAATTAAACGAACAAGTAACCTTACCTTCCTTTGTAAAAGGTGAAAAAGGAACACATGAACCTTCTTTTCTAGAAAAGGAAACAAAACCACCAAGAAATTTCACAGAAGCAAGCTTATTACGCGCCATGGAAACAGCAGGAAGGCAAGTAGATGACGATGAAATGCGCGAATTAATGAAAGAAAACGGCATTGGAAGACCGTCTACCAGAGCGAGTATTATTGAGACGTTGTTCCGAAGAAAATATATTGAGCGTAAAAAGAAATTAGTACTACCCACCCAAACAGGTATCGATTTAATTAACATTATAGACAACGAATTACTAAAATCTGCTGAATTAACGGGACGATGGGAAAAACGTTTAAAAGAAATTGAAAGAGGAGAGTTTAATGCAGGAAACTTCATTAACAATATGAAGAAAATGGTTGATGAATTGGTGTATGAAGTACGTTCTAACAAAACGTCTAAACGCATTTCTTCTAATACTGTCATTCCAAGAGAAGCAAAAAAAACTCCCACTAAAAAACCAAAATCTAAAAAAGAGGTCGTAGGAAAAACATGTCCAAAATGTAAAAAAGGAACTATTTTAAAAGGCTCCTCTGCATTTGGCTGTTCTGAATATAAAAATAATTGCGATTTAAAAATTCCGTTTGAAATTTACGGTAAGAAAGTTTCTGAAAATCAATTGATACGTTTATTAGACAAAGGCTGCACAACCAATTTAAAGGGATTTAAAATAGCCAATGGCGCTGTGGAGGGTTTGATACGTTTTGATGAAAATTTCAGTTTAAAATTAGAAGCTAAAAAAGTAGCTACTGCAGCTGCTTCAGAAAAAATTAATTGCCCTAAATGTAAAACCGGAACTGTCTTAAAAGGAAAAACAGGCTATGGTTGCTCTGCTTATAAAACAGGTTGCAATTTTGTTTTTACTTTTGATAACATCAAAAAAATAGCAAATGGTAAACCGCTAACGAGAGAATTAGTGCTTGAAATAATTAGCGCTTAAATTATTATCATTTTTGCGCAAGCAAAAATTTAGTCAATCATATTCTTTAAATAAAACTGCTCTACCTTTTCTCTTGCCCACGGAGTAGTTCTTAAAAACTTTAAACTAGATTTATAAGTAGGGTTATTTTTAAAGGCATTAATATTCAAACTATCTCCCAACTCTTCCCAACCGTATTCTAGAAATAATTGTTCTAACATAGTTGCTAATTTTATACCGTGTAACGGGTTGTTAAGCTGCTGTCCGCTCATTATTCTTTAGATTTTGCAATAGTTAAAATTTCATCTGAACTAAGTATCTTTCTATCTTGATGTTTGTGCGCTAGTATTTTCATACAAGTTGCTATTTTCTCTGGATGAATGATGCGATACTTTTTTAAACTTCCTATAAGTAACGGACTTATAATACTCATAACTCCGATACTAATTTTTTCTCCTACTCTAAATTCTGGTCTGCGACCACCAATTAAAGAAGGCCTTAAAATAACCGTATTCTTTATATTTTGATTTAATACATCGCGCTCCATTTCTCCTTTTGTCCTGCTATAAAAAACAGTACTTGAAACAGCTGCACCCATAGAAGACATTACAATAAAAGTAGTTATATTGTTCTGTTTTGCTAATTTTGCTGCAGCTACCGGAATACCATAATCAATAGATCTATAAACCTCTCTATCTTTTGTTTTTGAAGCTGTAGTGCCAATGCAGCAATATACCTCATCTGCCATAAAAGCATCTTTGTAATCTTCTAATTTTAATACATCGACCAAATGTTCTTCAATCTTATCTGATGTATTTGTAACCGAACTTCTAGAAAAAAGTTTAATTTTCTCATAACTAGTATCCGCAAGTAACTTTTCTAAAAGAATACCTCCTGTAAATCCTGTGGCTCCTAAAACAATAGCAGTTTTGTTCATTAGTTATCTAAATTTGGTAACACAAAATCATCTAAAATAGATTTTTTAGCCATCATTTTTTCAATTTCCTCAATAGTTCTTGGTGCTTCCGCAGATAAGTTTACAGGTCCGGTCTTCGTTACTAAAATATCATCTTCAATTCTAATTCCAATTCCCCACCATCTTTCATCACAATTACTGCCATCCGGAATATAAATTCCAGGCTCCATAGTAACCACCATATTTTCTTCAAAATTACCGTAATTTCCTGGATCATGAACATCTAAACCAATATGATGTGACGTGCCATGCGGATAATACGGATGCTTTTCATCTAAAGAATTTATAATACCCAACTGAAACAAACCTTGATCTACAATTTTTTTAGAAAGCAAATTCGGTGTTGCCATGCTTTCGCCAATTACATAAGCGGCAATGCCTGCTTCTTGTGCATCGTAAACAATCTGATAAATAGCTTTTTGTTCTTTAGAAAAGACGCCATTAGCAGGAATTGTTCGGGTAACATCTGCCGTAAACCCTCTGTATTCTGCACCTAAATCCATTAAAACTAATTCATTGCCTAACTTCGTTTTACTATTCTCTATGTAATGCAGAATACAACCATTATTACCTGCACCAACGATAGAGGGATACCCTTCATACTCCGCACCGTATTTCTTATACACAAATTCATGAATTCCTTGCAATTCTGTTTCAGACATATGTGGCTTCATCGCCTTCATAACTTCTACTTGTCCGATAGCAGAAATTCTTACCGCTTTTGTTAATAGCACCAACTCTTCTGAAGTTTTAATTTCTCTTAAAGTTGCCAAATTGTTAGATAGAAAATGAATATCTATCGTTGTCTTTGCATCTAATTTTAAGGCAATTTTTTGCTGTAACTCTTTCTTTAGTCTGTTATCTGTAGCATCTTTAAATTTCATTAAATCGGCATCCCGTTTCAAGGAAGGATCATATGCCAGAGCTCTGCCTATTATTTGCGCAACATTTGCGCTATTTTCTATGGGTGTAGATTTTACCAACTCATAAATTTGCTTTTTCATTGGCGATAGAAAATTATTCGGATTGTATGCGGTATTTTCTTTAAAAGATGAGACTAAATCATAGACTTCTGCAGTATTTTTAGCAGAATCCCGATAATCATCATTGAATTTTTCAATAAAAATTCTGTCAAAACTCTTAAAATTGATGTTCGTTTGTATAAAATCATTCGCATTCTTTGCCATTTGAAAACCTAACACCTCTATTGCTCCTTCAATGCCCAAACGTTTCCCGTTCCATTGTTCTGCTCTGGCATCTCTTTCTTGCACATATAGCATTTCATTATAAGAAACTCCGTTTTCATCTGTTTGATTATTAGAAAATAGCACCAACACACCGTTTGGTTCTCTATACCCTGTTAAATAATAAAAATTAGGGTCTTGATGAAAAACATAATCTACATCATTAGCTCTATTTCTAAGCGGATTTGCGAAAAGCACTGCTACTGAATTTACTGGCATTTTTGCTCGCAGAGCATCTCTTCTCCCCTTATGAAAGTCTTTTGATAAGAAATCTGTTGGTATTTGAGAAAATAAGGAAAAAGACGTTGCTAAAAAAGCCACGAAAAAAATTTTATACATCTTCATTACGGTTCGTTTACTTATTGATTTTTCAAATGTACTGTTAATTAATTTTTAGTTAGAAATATTAACAGAATTTTAGTGCTTGATAATTGTGAATTTTTCAATAATTTAGCCTGAAATTCAGAAGTACAACAATGAAAAATATCGCATTACATTCAATTCACGAAAAATTAGGTGCAAAAATGGTTCCTTTTGCTGGTTATAATATGCCAGTGCAATATGAGGGGGTTACTGCAGAACATTTAACGGTTAGAGCAGCGGTTGGTGTTTTTGATGTAAGTCACATGGGTGAGTTTTTAGTGAGCGGTGCAAATGCATTGGATTTGATACAAAAAGTAACCTCTAATGATGCATCTAAATTAGAAATTGGTGACGCGCAATACAGCTGTTTTCCAAATGAAAAAGACGGAATTGTAGATGATTTAATTTGTTATAAAATCAAAGAAGAGGAATATTTACTAGTTGTAAATGCTTCTAATATTGAAAAAGATTGGAACTGGATTTCTAAATACAACCAAGAATTTAAAGCTGATTTAACAGATTTGTCTGAAGATTATTCTTTGTTAGCAATTCAAGGACCTAAAGCTGTGGAAGCAATGCAATCTTTATCTTCTTTAGATTTAGGAGCAATTCCTTTTTACAATTTAAAATAAGTGATTTTGCGGGTATTGAAAATGTAATTATTTCTGCTACTGGGTATACTGGTTCTGGCGGATTTGAGATTTACTGTAAAAACGCTGATGCAAAACAAATCTGGGATAGCGTTTTCGAAGCCGGAGCAGCATATGGAATTAAACCAATTGGACTGGCAGCAAGAGATACCTTACGTTTAGAAATGGGCTATTGTTTGTACGGAAATGACATCAATGATACAACATCACCTATTGAAGCTGGTTTAGGGTGGATAACTAAGTTTACCAAAGACTTTGTAAATGCAGACGCATTGGCAAAAGAAAAAGAACAAAAACCAGAAAGAAAATTAGTTGGTTTTGAATTAGATGAAAGAGGAATTCCAAGGCATGGTTATGATATTGTAGACGGAGACGGAAGCGTTATTGGCGTTGTTACCTCAGGTACCATGAGCCCATGTTTACAAAAAGGAATTGGAATGGGATATGTGCCAAGAGTTCTTGCTAAAGCGGGGACACAAATTCATATTCAGGTGCGTAAAAAAGCAATTCCTGCAACTATTATAAAGTTACCATTTTATAAAGGATAAAAATAGTTGCTAAAAATAATATATAAAACGGCATATTTCACATCTAAGAGATATGCCGTTTCTCTATTTAAAAGCTTATTTTTACTAACGGAAACAGTGGTTAATTAAAACCTAACAAAATAACTAAAATGAGTTTTTTAAAAGCAGAATGGAGAAAATTAGCTTTTGCTAATTACGAAGTTGATCCGAAAGTTTTAGCACAATATATTCCGCTAGGAACAGAGCTTGATTTGTGGGAAGGTAAATGCTTTGTCAGTTTAATTGGATTTATATTTCTAAATACTAAAATATTCGGCATTAAAGTTCCCTTTCATAAAACTGTAGAAGAAGTAAATTTGCGTTTTTATGTAAAGCGTTTTGAAAATAATACATGGAAACGTGGTGCCGTTTTCATCAAAGAAATTGTATCCAAACCCATGCTTACATTTGTTGCAAACACAATTTACAAAGAACACTATGAAACCATGCCCATGAAATACAAATGGGAAGAAAATAGCAAAAATAGAAGTGTAGCATATCATTGGAGAAAGAATAAGATATGGCAATCTTTTAAAATTACAGCAGCACTTAAAACTTCAGAAATTGAGGAAAATAGCGAGACTGAATTTATTACCGAACATTATTGGGGGTATGCAAAAGTAAATGATACTGTTACCAATGAATATGAAGTTACCCATCCAAGGTGGAAAAAGTATAAAGTAGAAAGTGCTAATATAAAAGTAGATTTCGAATTGGTTTATGGAAAACATTTTGAGTTTTTAAATCACATAAAGCCAACCTCTATTATGCTTATTGAAGGTTCTAAAATAACTATTGAAGGTAAAAAAACCATAAAAAAGAAAGTTTTTTAAAGTTTTATATTTAATGAAATAAATTCGAAAAAAAATCTACTAATAACTATGGATAAAAACACTCTATATTGGATTCATTAACTCAAATAGTTTTAGGTGCCGCAGTTGGAGAAGCCGTTTTAGGAAGAAAAATTGGCAATAAAGCAATGTTATACGGAGCTATTGCGGGAACAATTCCAGATTTAGATGTATTCGCTTCATTTTTCACAGACACCGTTAGTGCGTTAGAAATTCATAGAGGTTTTACACATTCAGTCTTTTTCTCTCTACTTTTCGCACCGATACTAGCGTTTATTGTAACCAAATATGAAACGTACAAAAACTTTAAGAACTGGACGTTCCTTTTCTTTTGGGTGTTTATAACACATCCTATTTTAGATGCACAAACTACTTGGGGCACACAGCTATTTTGGCCTTTAGATATTCGGTTAGCTTTTAAAAATATTTTTGTGGTAGATCCTTTATACACGGTTCCATTTTTAGTGTTTCTAATTTTGGCAATGCGCCAAAAGAAAGCAAGTAAAAAAAGGCGTTTTTATAATAATTTAGGACTATATATTAGCAGCTTATATTTAGTATTAACTGTAATCTTAAAAGGAGTTTCTTATCAAAAATTCACGAAAGAATTAGCCGAACAAAAAATTAGCTACAAAACAATAAAAACAAAACCAACACCACTAAACACCATTTTGTGGACGGCTAATATAGAAACAGAAAAATCTTATTTAATTGGGAATTCTTCTTTTTTAGACCAACACCCCATTAAGTTCTCTGAATATCCTAAAAATCATTATTTATTAGGTGATATTGCTAAACACCAAAAAACAAAAAGAATGATTGCCATTTCTAAAGGTTGGTATACTATCAATAAAAAAGATAATAACTTATACTTTAATGATTTGCGTTTTGGCGTTTTAAGTCTACAACCAAATGCAACTAATTTTGTTTTCAAATATAAGATAGAAGTTGATGCAAATGGAACTCCTTTTTTTCTAGAAGAACCCAAAGAAAAAAGTGATGGTAAAAAATTACTATTAGATTTATGGGTCCGAATTAAAGGAAATTAAATACATACTTTCTTAATGTCTTACTTCTCAAAAACACTTCAATTTACATAAAATTATAGACCTTATTAAAACTGGGTTTAATAGCACTAAAAAAGCCTTCAAAAACTAATAAAAAATCCCAATGAAAATTCATTGGGATTTTTTATAGTCTAATTTCTAAACTTATTTCGAGTAATAATAGATTTCAGTTTTTGTTTTAGGTCTTGTCCTGAGTCATAAATCATCTGTTCATTTGTAGGAAATTGCACCACACGCAATCTAATTAAATCGAGAAAAGAAGACTCTAAAGCTCTTTTATCTCCTTTCCAATCTGCATATCTATGCTGAAAAGTATACTCACTTGCTATTGGATACGTTTGTATGGTTTGCTTTGAATTTAAATCTACGTATTTTACTTTCCCGGTTACTTTAGCAGACTTAAACTGTGTAAACTGGTAAATTTCACAGCGCACAGGCACCATTTTATCTACCTTAATTTTATTACCATCTTTATCTAGAACTTGATCTCCGTTTGTATCTAATAGATACGTAAAACCGTCTTTAATCTCTTTTTCTTTAATAATTTCTTTCTCCCTGACACGTTCTGGCGAAACCTGAATATTTCTTAGATTTAATTCCAAACCAAAATCATATTGAACTCTTGGATCTTTAGAACCATGATAAACTGTCCATAAATCATTTAATCCATAGGTGTCAAAATTTAATAAATCTTCTTCTAATCTTTTAGGGATTACTTTTTGTGTTTCGTTCTTCATGGAAACAATCACAAAATCTAAACCTCTTTCTCGTGCAACGTTCATTAAGTTACGTACGTCTTTAAAATTAGGATTTACTTTTTCGATATACGCTAAATCGTCATAAGCAGCTCTGTAATCAAACTTCGTATTCTATTAAATAGACCTTTTGGCCTTTGCATAAAGATAATCTGATAATTGATTTTTATTTTCTATAATGGCATCATCATAATTCGGTAAATTGAAAGTTAGCATCTCTATTTTCATTTACAATATATAATGGTAATAAAGGTTTTAAAATCTCTTGCCTTCTTTTTCAGTTGTTCGTATAAGACAAAAATAGTTTCAATCTTTTCCGGATTGTTATCCTTCTTTAAAAAGTTGATTCTTGCCAAATCTTTAGTCGTTGCTTTCGCAAAAGCTTCTTCTAGTAATAAAATGTAAGGCTGGTTCCCTTTTTTGGTTTTATTTCTTTTTAAGTTTTTAATGGCCGTATTAATTGCGCTATCGTAATTACCATTGCTGATAGCTTCTTGCGTATTTTTTATACTACTACAAGAAAATATTAAGAGAATAAGAGTGCTAAAAAGTAAAGATTTCTTCATAATTAATTTTATTTAAAGTTAACAAAGCAATCTATGTGCCAAAGTCTGTTATAAATAATTTAGTATTTTATAATTATTAGGGGCTATAAAAATTAGGCACTATCAGTTATTTAAACATTAAAACGAAAGTGCATTACATCACCATCCTTAACAATATAATCTTTACCTTCTACTTTCATTTTACCCGCCTCTTTTACTTTTGCTTCAGAACCAAAAGTAATAAAGTCTGCATAAGCAATTGTTTCTGCTCTAATAAAACCTTTTTCAAAATCTGTATGAATAACTCCTGCAGCTTGTGGCGCAGTAGATCCAATAGGAATTGTCCAAGCTCTTACTTCTTTTACACCTGCTGTAAAGTAAGTTTGCAAGTTTAATAATTTATAGGCCGAACGAACCAATCTAGCAACACCCGCTTCTTCTAAGCCAATATCTGCTAAGAACATTTGTCTCTCTTCGTAATCGTCTAATTCTGTAATGTCTGCTTCTGTGCCCACTGCTAAAACAATTACCTCAGCATTTTCATCTTTTACAGCTTCTCTTACTTTTTCTACATATGCATTTCCTGTAACGGCAGAATCTTCATCTACATTACAAACATATAAAACTGGCTTCGCTGTAATAAATTGTAAAGATTGCACAAACTCTTGCTCCTTTTCATTAAAAGATAAAGCTCTTACAGAAATACCTTTTAATAAAGTTTCTTCAACTTTTAGTAAGACTACCAATTCTGCTTGCGCATCTTTATTACCCGTCTTTGCAGTTCTTTTTACACGCTCTAATCTTTTCTCTACAGTTTCTAAATCTTTTAACTGCAATTCAATATCGATTGTTTCTTTATCTCTAACAGGATCTACAGATTCATCTACATGAATAATATTATCATTATCAAAACATCTAATTACATGCAAAATAGCATCTGTTTCTCTAATATTTGCCAAGAACTGATTTCCTAAACCTTCTCCTTTACTTGCACCTTTTACCAAACCAGCAATATCTACAATCTCTACAGTTGCAGGCATTACACGTTCTGGATTTACCAATTCTTCTAATTTTTCAATTCTTTTGTCTGGTACATTTACAACTCCTATGTTTGGTTCTATTGTACAGAAAGGAAAGTTTGCACTTTGCGCTTTTGCATTTGATAAACAGTTAAATAAAGTTGATTTTCCTACGTTTGGTAATCCTACAATTCCGGCTTTCATGTCTTTAGATTTTGCGAGTGCAAATATATATTTTTATTCATAAAAAAACCTCGAATAAATTCGAGGTTTTTGTCTTAATTATTTATCCTCATTAAATTAGAGTATTATTCGTTGTGCATATGTTTTTGCTTCGCTAACAACTCTTCTTCAGTTTCTACATTATCTTCATCTGGTACACAACAATCTACAGGGCAAACTGCAGCACATTGTGGCTCATCATGAAAACCTTTACATTCTGTACATTTATCTGCAACAATGTAATAAATTTCGTCTGAAATTGGTTCTTGCGTTTCATCGGCGTTCACAGATTTACCATTTGGTAATACTGCTTTTCCTTTTAAATCTGTTCCCTGAGAATATTTCCAATCGTCTGCGCCTTCATAAATTGCAGTATTTGGACATTCTGGTTCACATGCCCCACAATTTATACATTCATCTGTTATTATAATTGCCATAATTTTCTTTTCTGTTTTGTACCTTTGCAATTGCAAAAATAACGCCAAATATATTTACAACCAAAATAAATGGATAGTATTCAAAATAGAATTACGGCTTTTGTGAAATTAGGAGCTTTTTTAAGTCAGTTTTCTCAAGAAAAATTTGAGAAAGCAACTAACATAGAACATAATGATTTGTTTTTTGATGGTTTTAAGCATCAAATAAAAGTGGCCCAAGAAAAGAATTCTTGGTTTACAAAAGACAATATTATATTTGCATTAAATAGTTGGTCTAAAGCATTAACAAAAAACAACTTAGAAGCATGGATTTCTAAAAACTCAATAGACAGCAATACACCAAAGACAGTTGCAATTGTTATGGCGGGAAATATTCCGTTAGTTGGTTTTCATGATTTCTTATCTGTTTTAATTTCTGGTCATTCGGTATTAGTAAAACAGTCTTCTAGCGACAAACACTTATTGCCTTTTTTAGCTAAATATTTGGAATATGTGGATGTTGATTTGAAAGGAAATATCACATTTACAGAACAAAAAATAGAAAATTTTGATGCTGTAATTGCAACCGGAAGCGATAATACGGCGCGTTATTTTGAATATTATTTTAAAGACAAGCCAAACATCATTAGAAAAAGTAGAAATTCTATTGCTGTAATTACAGGAAAAGAAACAGAAGAAGATTTAGAAAAATTATCTGAAGATGTTTTTAGGTATTTTGGATTGGGCTGCAGATCTGTCTCTAAGCTATATGTGCCAAGAGCTTATGATTTTAACAATTTCTTTAATGGAATGTTTGTTAAAAAAGACATTATTAACAACGCAAAATATGCCAATAATTACGATTATAACAAAGCAGTTTATTTAATGAGTTTGTTCGATTTATTAGAGAATGGCTTTTTAATGATTAAGGAAGATGAGAGTTACTCCTCTCCTATTGCGACTATTTTTTATGAATATTATGACAATCCAATTGATTTAAAAATAAAATTACATCAAGACAAACAAAAAATTCAATGTATTGTGGCCAAAGATTTCATAGAAAATGAAATTGCATTTGGAGAAACACAATATCCGCAATTATGGGATTACGCAGATGGTGTTAATACCCTTGAGTTTTTATCTAAACTATAAAAAAATGAAAAAACATAATTTTAGCGCAGGTCCTTGTATTTTACCTCAAGAAGTTTTGCAAAAAGCATCTGAAGCAGTGCTTAATTTTAATGATGATAATTTATCTTTAATTGAAATATCTCACAGAAGTAAATCTTTTGTGGAAGTAATGGAAAAAGCTAGATCTTTAGCTTTAGAATTATTAGGCTTAGAAAATAAAGGATACAAAGCTGTTTTTTTACAAGGTGGCGCAAGTTTAGAGTTTTTAATGGTTGCTTACAATTTATTACATAAAAAAGCAGCGTATTTAAACACAGGTACTTGGGCAAACAACGCCATAAAAGAAGCAAAAGCTTTTGGAGAAGTGCTAGAAGTTGGCTCTTCGAAAGATAACCATTTTAATTACATTCCTAAAGGGTATACCATTCCTGAAGATGCAGATTATTTTCACTGTACAAGTAATAATACCATTGTAGGAACACAAATGAAAGCTTTTCCAGAAACAAAGGTTTCTATTGTTTGTGACATGAGTTCAGATATTTTTTCGCGTCAGTTAGATTTTGAAAAATTTGATTTAATTTATGCAGGTGCCCAGAAAAATATGGGTCCTGCAGGAACTACACTTGTTATTATTAAAGAAGAAATTTTAGGAAAAGTAGAAAGAGAAATACCTACTATGCTAGATTACCAAGTACATATAGCTAAAGAAAGCATGGCCAATACACCATCTGTTTTTGCTGTATATGTTTCTATGCTAACAATGCAATGGTTAAAAGATTTGGGCGGAATTAAATTTATTGAAGAAGTAAACAATAAAAAAGCAGCACTTTTATATGCTGAAATTGATAGAAATTCCCTTTTTACAGGAATTGTTGCCAAAGAAGATAGAAGTACTATGAATGCTACCTTTACACTAACAGACGTTTCTTTAAAAGAAACATTTGATACTATGTGGAGTGCCGCTGGTATAAATGGCTTAAATGGGCACAGAAGTGTTGGTGGCTATAGAGCAAGTATGTACAATGCTTTGCCGCTATACAGTGTTCAAGTTTTGGTAGATATAATGCAAGAATTAGAAGCAAAAAAATAATATAATAATTTGAGAATTTAGAAATTTAATAATTTTTAAATATTTCAATTTTTTAATGTTTGAAAAGATGATGAAAATATTAGCAAATGATGGAATTTCTCAAAGCGGAATTGACGCTTTAGAAAAAGGAGGTTTTGAAGTAATTACGACAAAGGTTGCACAGAATCAATTAGAAAATTTCATTAATGAACATACTATTGATGGTATTTTAGTGAGAAGTGCAACCCAGGTAAGACAAGAATTAGTAGATGCCTGCCCGAGTATAAAGTTAATTGGTCGTGGTGGTGTTGGTATGGACAATATTGATGTTGAATATGCTCAAGACCAGGGTTTACACGTTATAAATACACCCGAAGCTTCCTCAAGTTCTGTTGCAGAATTGGTTTTTGCTCATTTATTTGGATTGGCAAGATTTCTACATTCTTCTAATAGAGAAATGCCTTTAGAAGGAGATTCTCGTTTTAAAGAATTAAAAAAAGCCTACTCTCAAGGAATAGAGTTAAAAGGAAAAACAATTGGTATTTTAGGTTTTGGTAAAATAGGACAAGAAGTTGCAAGAATTGCTTTAGGTTTGGGAATGAATGTAATTGCAACTGATGACATAATTACCAGTGCACCTATTTCAGTTGAATTTTTTAACGGTCAGAAAATAACTATAAATATTGATACAGTTACTAAAGATGAATTGCTGAAAGAGTCAGATTTTATTTCGCTACATGTGCCTTCTCAACAAGAGTATATTATCACAAAAAGTGAAATAGCAAAAATGAAAGATGGTGTAGGAATTATAAATACTGCAAGGGGTGGAATTCTGCATGAAGTAGACTTGGTAACTGCAATAGAAAGTGGTAAAGTACAATTTGCCGGTTTAGATGTTTTTGAAACAGAACCAACACCTGCTGTGCAGCTATTAATGAATCCAGAAATTTCTTTAACTCCGCACATAGGTGGAGCTACAAAAGAAGCTCAAGATAGAATTGGAGTAGAATTGGCACAACAGATTATTGCTTTATTAAATTAAGATTTTGTGAAATTAAAATAATTGAACATTATAAAATGATTAAAGAAAATCTATTAAAAATAAAAGAATCAATTCCAGAAAATGTAACTTTAGTTGCAGTTTCTAAAACCAAACCTGTTGAAGATTTGCAAGCTGCTTATGATGCAGGGCAGCGTATTTTTGGTGAAAATAAAATTCAGGAAATGGCCAGTAAATTTGATGTTTTACCAAAAGATATTCAATGGCATATGATTGGCCATTTACAGAGTAATAAGGTTAAATACATGGCTCATTTTGTTGATTTAATTCACGGAATTGACAAGTTTAAAACGCTAAAAGAAATAAACAAGCAAGCTAAAAAGCATAATAGAGTTATAAACTGTTTGCTACAAGCAAGAATTGCAAAAGAAGAAACAAAATTTGGTTTATCTTTTGAAGACATAGCTACTATCTTGCAATCATTAGAATTTAAAGAATTAGAAAATATAAAAATTGTGGGTCTTATGGGAATGGCAACATTTACAGATAATAAATCTCAATTAAAAGAAGAGTTTTCATCTTTAAAAAACTTCTTTGATTCGCAACAATTAATAACAGAAAATAACAACTGTAAACTGCAAACACTCTCTATGGGAATGAGCGGAGATTATAATTTGGCAATAGAAAATGGAAGTTCTATGATTAGAGTAGGAAGTTCTATATTTGGTAATCGAAATTAAAATTATTTAATTTCAAGATAAGAAAAAGAATTTGTACACAATATTAGACATTGAAACAACCGGTGGTAAGTTTAATGAAGAGGGCATTACAGAAATTGCTATTTATAAATTTGATGGTCACGCCGTTGTAGATCAATTTATTAGCTTAGTAAATCCTGAAAAAGAAATTCAGCCATTTGTTGTTCAACTAACAGGTATTAATAATAAAATGTTGCAGAATGCACCAAAATTCTATGAAATAGCCAAAAGAATTTTAGAAATAACCAAAGATGCTACATTAGTTGCTCATAATACTTCGTTCGATTATAGAATTTTAAAGACAGAGTTTGATAGATTAGGATACGATTTCACAAGAAATACGCTTTGTACAGTAGAATTAAGTCAGAAACTAATTTTAGACCAGCCTTCTTACAGTTTAGGTAAATTGATAAAAGCATTAGGAATCCCAATGACAGATAGACATAGGGCTTCTGGAGATGCTCTCGCAACAGTGCAATTATTTAAGTTGCTTTTAGAGAAAGACGTTACTAAGACAATTATTCAAGATTCTATAAAATACCATGACAAAAGAGTAGAAAAAGAAAGACTTCAAAAATTAATAGCTGCTGTACCAAAAGAATTGGGGTTGTTTTACATACACGGTGCAGACGGAAAAGTAATTTATTTAGGGCGGGGAAAAGATATAAAATCTGAAGTAAATAAATTATTTTTAAAAGAAACGAAAAGAGCTGTTAAGGTTCAAGACAGAGCAATCTCTATATCTTTTGAGAAAACAGGAAATGATTTATTTACACGATTAAAATATTATATAGAATTAGAAGCCTAGCGCCAAAATATAACTTTCAAAAAGAGAAAAAAGCCTTTTTACAAGATTTTAATAATGAAGATTTTATAATTTTTGATAAAGGAAGAGCGTTAGAAGAACGTGCAGTCATTCTAATAGAAAATAAAGAAGTTTTTGGCTACGGTTATACTAATTTAGCATTTCAAGAAAATAATATCGAAATTTTAAAGTCTATAGTAACGCCCATTGAAAATAAAGAATTAGCAAAAGCAATTATAAAAAATTATTTGAACAAAAACAATGTTCAAAAAATTGTTAGGCTTTAGTTTCAGTAAAATAATATTCTTACTGTATTCATAAAGAATAAAAGCAATTAACTAATATTACTCCAAATTTTAGAGGACTTAGTCATTTTCATAAACGCTTTTTTAATTGATAGGTTTTCTTCTTTTGCTAAATTTTGATCTTCTTGTAAAAGAGTAATTGCAGTATTTCTGGCCGTAACTAGAATTTTAGAATCTTTAAGAATATCGGCAATTTTTAAATTTAACACACCACTTTGTTGCGTTCCCATAAGGTTCCCGGTCCTCTTAGTTTTAAATCAACTTCTGCAATTTTAAAACCATCTGTAGTATCTACCATCGTTTTTAAGCGCATTTTTGCCTCTGGAGACAACTTGAAGCTAGATAATAAAATACAATAGCTTTGGTCTGCTCCTCTTCCAACTCTTCCTCTTAATTGGTGCAATTGTGAAAGTCCAAAACGCTCAGAACTTTCAATAATCATAACACTTGCATTGGGCACATTTACTCCTACTTCTATAACCGTAGTTGCCACCATTATTTGAGTTTCACCCTTTACAAAACGCTGCATTTCAAATTCTTTATCTGCGGGTTTCATTTTTCCATGTACAATACTTATCTGATATTTTGGTAATGGAAACTCTCTAGAAACACTTTCAAATCCATCCATTAAATCTTTATAATCCATTGCCTCAGATTCTTCAATTAAAGGATAAACTAAATAAATCTGTCGCCCTTTAGCAATCTCATCTTTCATAAATTTAAAGACAGACAAACGATTACTATCAAAACGATGCACTGTTTTTACTTCTTTTCTCCCTGGAGGTAATTCATCAATTACAGAAATATCTAAGTCTCCATAAACAGACATCGCTAAAGTTCTTGGTATAGGTGTTGCGGTCATTACTAAAATATGAGGAGGAAGCGTGTTTTTAGCCCATAATTTTGCTCTTTGTTTTACACCAAATCGATGTTGTTCATCGATTACGGCAATTCCTAAGTTTTTAAATTTAACTTTATCCTCTATTAAGGCATGTGTGCCAATTAGAATATGCAACGTTCCATCTTCTAAAGCTGCATGAATTTCTCTTCTTTTTTTAACCCTCACAGAACCAGTTAGTATATCTACCTTAATATTCATACCACTTACAAGCTCTGAAACTGCTGTAAAATGTTGATTTGCTAATATTTCTGTAGGCGCCATAATAGTAGCTTGAAAACCATTGTCTACAGCTAAAAGCATTGCTAAAATTGCCACAATAGTTTTTCCAGATCCTACATCTCCTTGCAGAAGACGGTTCATATGTGCACCAGAAGCAACATCCTTTCTAATTTCCTTTAAAACTCTTTTCTGTGCATTCGTTAAACTGAACGGAAGTTTATCTGCATAGAATTCATTAAAAACGGCACCTACGTTTTCAAATACAAATCCTTTTATTTTTGTTTTATTGATAAGTTTCTTTCGTAATAACTGCAATTGAATAAAAAATAATTCCTCGAACTTTAAACGATATTCTGCTTTTGCTAAATTTTCTTGACTCTTAGGAAAATGTACATTTAATAAAGCATCTTGTTTAGACATCAATTTAAAATCAGAAATAATTTCTTGTGACAGATTTTCTTCAATCTTATCATAGAACTGTTGCAAAAGACTTTGTATATAGGTTCGCATCAATTTATTAGAAACACCAAAATTTGTAAGTTTCTCTGTTGAGGGATATACTGGTTGCATTTTAGATTGCAGTTTCTTCTTATATTCTGAGACCAACTCTAGCTCTGGATGCGGAATACTAAAATTACCATTGTAATGATTTAACTTACCATAAACTACATAGGGCTCATTAATTTTAATTGAATCTTTAATCCATTTTTGACCTTTAAACCAAACCAATTCCATGCTTCCCGTTGGATCTTGAAAAGTAGCTACCAACCTATTTCCTCTTTTTTGTGCAACAGATTTTAAATGTGTAATGCTACCTACAATTTGTACCTCCGAAGAATTTGGTTGTAAATCCTTTATTGGATAAAAAGTAGTTTTATCTATATATCGAAAAGGAAAAAAATTTAATAAATCATTACAAGTTTTTATACCTAAATCTGCATACAAAAGCGCTGCTCTTTGAACACTAATTCCATTTATGTATGTAATTGGATAATCTAAATTCAACTTAAAAAATTATGATAACGAAATTAATGAAATCCAATTTAAAAAGTGAATATTATTATAAATAATATAAAAAAGAGGATATAACTGCGAAGCTATTAAATGATAAATAATTGGAATTATTTTGTCTTTAATATAAACTTAAATAATAAATGATTTTAGAATAATTTAAATTAACTAAAAATGTAACCCTTTTTAAACAAAAACCTTAATAAAAACCAAAATTACTATTGACTTTTATTAAGGCTAATTATATATAAAAAACACAAGGAAACAAATTAAAAAAACCCCTACAATTTTATAAAATGTTTTCTATTATCGAAATAATAAAAACTCCTTGTGCTAGAATTTACAAACTTTGTGATATTCTTCCATCTGTTTAAAGAATTGTACAAGCAATTTATGTGCCAATTTAAGTAATTTATATAAAAAATAAAAAAATGAATTAATATACATCAACTAAACAAGTCTACTTTATTGCCTTAAATTTAAAAATCTTCTAAGAGGCTCTAATTTTCTTTTAGAAATATTTAAAGATTTATTATTTTTAAGTATGCAGTAATTGCCATTTGACGCTCGTTATACAAGAAACTAGGTCGCGTAACAGCAATAGATGTGGTAACAAAAAATCCTGAGGTAATTTATCCTCATAAAAACCAATATTCTTAGAAACTACCTTAATAATATCATCTAGAAGATAAAACGTTGTGTACTTGCCGTTTGCCTCTAAATACATAATGTTATTTATTTCAACGAGCTCTACGACATCATCCAGGCGTAAAGCAAGGAATTTATCATTAATTAATTTATCAAATAATTTTGGGGTAGACATTTTATTTGTTTTTATAATTTACTTACGTAATCTTAAAGTTGCATAGCAAAGCTATTACATTTGTATTAGGTTTTTTACTTTAAGCTAGAATAGACAATTGGGGCTAATAATAAATACAAGGTTTAAATGACTTTTATAATTTATTGGTATTATAAGTATTAGTTAATTACCAATACTTTTATTATAGTCAGATATATTTGCAATATACAAAAAATACAGAGGAAATAAGCAAACTATATAATAAAATAGTAAAAATAAGAAAGCTTTATACGTCTAGAATTAATCCAATTTCAAAGATTATTTAAAAAACTATAATGTAAGTATAGAAAAAAGAAATTTGAGCTTTTAGTTAATAAACATATCATAGAATCAATGAAATTAATCTAAGAATAAATTTTAAAAATTAATATAGCTTGAAAAAAAATCTGTATTTACTTTGTAACGATATTATAAAAATACAATAGCTTTAAACGTATTATTTATTTGAAAAAAATAGAATATTATATACCTATATGTTTCTGTGCAACTTTATAATTGCTGAGGTAGTACTTATTTGTATCTTTGCATCCCATAATAAGAAAAAATGAGATTACATAGAAATTTAACTTTTGCAGTTATAGACAGTATTAGAGATATCTTTAATGAAGGTGTTTATGCTGACAAAGCTGTAGAAAAAGCTTTAAAGCGTGATAAACGTTGGGGAGCAAGAGATCGTAAATTTGTTGCAGAGACAATTTATGACATTGTTCGTTGGAACCGTTTATATGCTGAAATAGCAGAAGTAAAAATGCCTTACGATAGAGACAATATTTGGAGACTATTTTCTGTTTGGTGTATTTTAAGAGGAATTCCTTTACCCGATTGGAATCAGATTGGTGATGTACCAGAAAGAAAAATTAAAGGTCGTTTTGCAGAATTATCTAAAACAAGAAAATATAGAGAATCTATACCAGATTGGATGGATGAAATTTGTGTAAACGAATTAGGTGAAGAAATCTGGACAAAAGAAATTGCTGCTTTAAACGTGCAAGCGAATGTAATTCTAAGAACCAACACTCTAAATATTTCAAAAGAACTTCTTCAAAAGAAATTAAAAGCAGAAGATATTATTACAGAGTTTATACCCAATCATCCAGATGCACTAATATTACCAGAAAGAGCCAATGTTTTTAAGACAGAAGCTTTTCATAATGGGTTTTTTGAAGTGCAAGACGCTTCTTCTCAGTTAGTTGCTGCATATTTAGATGTTAAACCTGGTATGAAAGTAGTAGATACCTGTGCTGGTGCTGGTGGTAAAACATTGCATTTAGCATCTTTAATGGAAAATAAAGGGCAAATTATCGCTATGGATATTTATGAAAGTAAACTCCGAAAACTTAAAGTGAGAGCGAAAAGAAACAAAGCACATAATATCGATATGCGTGTTATTGATTCTACAAAACCTATTAAAAAATTACAAGGTAAAGCAGATAGAGTTTTAATAGATGCTCCTTGTTCTGGTTTAGGCGTTATTCGCAGAAATCCAGATTCTAAATGGAAATTACAACCAGAGTTTATAGATAATATAAAGAAAGTTCAGCAAGATGTTTTACAACAATATTCTACAATGGTAAAACCAGGAGGAAAAATGGTGTATGCTACTTGTTCTGTTTTGCCTTCAGAGAACCAAGAACAAGTTAAGATTTTCTTAACATCTGATGCCGGAAAAGAGTTTACATTTGTGTCGGACAAAAAAGTATTGGCACACGTTTCTGGTTTCGACGGATTTTATATGGCGCTATTAGAAAAGAAATAAAACACTAAATTTATTGCTGATTTAGTGTTGTAATTGCAGAAAAAGAAAGGATCTATTTTTTAATTTATTATAAATGATGAAAAAACTACTTATCCTAATTTTTATTACTTCTTTTTCTTTTTCTTTTTCACAAGAACAGTATTACAATGATGTAGATTTAACATTGGCTGGTGCAGCGCTTAAAGATGCATTAGCTCTAAAATTATAGCAACGCATACTACAACATTAGAATACACCAGTGGCGGCCCAGATGTTTGGGATGCAACTAAAGCTACTGATGAAAACGTTGCAAACACCAGTGAAGTAATTTTATATTATGGCTGGGAAAATGGTAACGACCAAGATATAACCAATGATATTTCTAGAAGTAAAAACTTACAAGATAATGGCAGTGGTGCCGATTTTGTTTGGAACAGAGAACATGTTTTTCCTAAATCACTCGCAAATCCAATTTTAGATACAAGCATACCAGGTCCAGCAACCGATGCACATCATTTAAGAGCTGCAGACAGAGGTAGAAATTCTGCTAGAAATAATAGAAAATATGGAAGAGGATCGGGGAATTCAAACTATTCTTCTTTAGATTTTCATGAAGGCTTAGATGGCCCAAATACTGCAGCTTGGTATCCTGGTGATGATTGGAAAGGAGATGCAGCGAGAATGATTATGTATATGTACATGCGTTATGGTGCTGTATGTTTACCTACTGCTGTTGGTGTTGGTAGTAAAGAATTTACCGAAGATGATATGATTGATTTATTTTTACAATGGAATGTAGAGGACCCAGTATCTGATATTGAAATTGCGAGAAATGAATATCATGAAAATACTTCAAATTATGCTGCACAAGGAAATAGAAATCCCTTTATAGACAATCCTTATTTAGCAACAAGAATTTGGGGAGGTAATTCTGCCGAAGATCGTTGGGATATTATAAAAACACAGATACTGAAGCACCACCACTCCAACAATGTTACGCTTAAGTAATATTACTTTAATTCTATTGATATTTCTTGGACTGCTTCTACAGATAATATTGGTGTTACAGGCTATAATATTTATGTAGATGGATGTTTTAACAGCACAAACCTAGCTCAATACAAACAGCAACCATTTCTAATCTAACTACGAATACAGACTTATAACTTTACAATTTTAGCAAAGATTTAATCAATAATAGGTCTGACTCAGCTGCCGATAAATGGAACAACCTTAGAAGATACTGAAGCCCCATCAATACCAACAAATCTATCTGTAAGTAACGAAACAGATTCTTCTTTTAAAGTTTCTTGGACAGCTTCTACAGATAATAATGTGTTAGTGGTTATGAAGTATTTGTAGATGACAGTTTAAATAGCAACTACTACAAATAGTTTTTACAGTTAGCGGTCTAAATACCTCTACAACCTATGCTATAGAAATAGTAGCTTATGATATTGACAATAATAAATCTGCTAAAAGCAATTCGATAAACGCTACCACAACTGCAGGTACTTCTAATGGAATTACAGAATTGTTTATTTCTGAATATGCAGAACCAAGTATGCTAGTAATAATAAAGCAATAGAAATTGTAAATCTAACCGCTTCAACAGTAAATTTATCAGATATTCTATTCAAAAACAATCTAATGGAGGTTCTTGGGTAGATGATTATCCTATTAGGAAACTGCTAATATTGTTCCAGGTGATGTCTTTGTAATTGTTCATGTAGATACTAAATCAACAGTTTACTTTTAGCCGAAGCAGATATATTTGGACCTCCAAATATTGATACATCTCCTTATGGTTATGGCTCTCCTTTAAACTTTAATGGAAATGATCCTAGTTGGCTTATTTAAAAATGGTGAGTTAATTGATATTATTGGGAAGATGGTAATTCTAGCAATCATATTCAAAATACAACATACAGAAGAAAAGCAACTATTTCTGAACCAAACACGTATTTGACAGTTCAATGAATGGGATCTTTTCGCGAAACACTTTTGATGGTTTTGGTAGCCACTACCTCCACTTTAAGTACAAAAAACATTGCTTTTGAATCTTTTAAAATGTTTCCAAATCCAACAAATGGAAACAACATCTATTTTAGTGTAACAGAAGATGCTACTATCCATATTTACAATGTTCTTGGTAAATTGATACAATCATCAGAAGTTACTAAAAGTAAAAACAGCATTAATATTTCTGAGTTCGCTAAAGGAATCTATCTAGTGAAAATTAATTCTGGAAAACAATTTATTACGAAGAAATTAATTAAAAATTAATTAATTTACAAAATTTACAAAAACGACTCATGAGTCGTTTTTGTATTCTATTATAAAACACTAAAAAAATGAAAAAAACACTACTTTTATTATCTTTATTTTTAACTTTCTTAGTTTCGCACAAGAAGCATATTATAGGGATGTAGATTTAACTGCAGAAGGAATACATTAAAAGAAAACTTAGCAACTAAAACGATAAATGCCCATACAAACATTTTATCTTACGGCTGGGGTGCACTTCAAGCTAACAGATTTAAATCCTGTAAATAGTTCAGAAGTTTTATTAGTATACGGCTATTCTGAATCTGGTAAAACTTCTAGAACAAGAGCTGTAAATCAAAATGGTGGCGGGCAAGGAGATTGGAACCGTGAACATGTATATCCAAAATCGCTTGGAAATCCAAATTTAGGAACTCTGGCCCGGGCAGATGCGCATCATTTACGCCCTTCAGATGTACTTTTTAATTCTGATAGAGGTAACAAAAAATTTGCAAATGGATCAGGTAATGCTGGAGATCAAAATAGTGGTTGGTATCCTGGTGATGAATGGAAAGGAGATGTTGCCAGAATAATGATGTATATGTACATTAGATATGGTAACCAATGTAAGCCAAATGGTGTTGGAATTGGAAGTTCTTCTTCTACTCCAGATGATATGATCGATTTATTTCTAGAATGGAATGTAGAAGACCCAGTTTCAGATTTTGAAAGACAAAGAAATACATACCACGAAATACCAATATACATTCCAAGGAAATAGAAATCCTTTTATAGACAATGCTTATTTAGCTACTAGAATTTGGGGTGGAGACGCCGCTGATAGACTCTTGGGGTCTTTATATAACCTCAGATACGGAAGCGCCAACAGTTCCTGAAACATGTTCATTAAGCAACAATACAACAACCAGTATCGATGCAACTTGGACAGCCTCTTCGGATAATGTAGGTGTAACAAAATATGAAATTTATGCAAATGGTACTTAAATGGAACAAGCTAACAATAATTACACACTAATCAAATCTAGACTCTGGAAATACTTATGCTATTACAGTTTTAGCAAAAGATATTGCAAGCAATGCATCTTCGCAGTCTTCGCCTGTAAACGGAACAACTTTAACAGATCATACTGCACCATCTGTGCCTATCAAACGTTACAATTACAAATGAAACAGGTACTAGTTTTAAAATAAATTGGAGTGCTTCCACAGATGATTCTTCTGTAACTGGTTATGATGTTTTTTTAGATGGAACATTAAAAGGAACATCTGCAACTTCAACATATACTGCTATAGGCTTAAATTCAAATACAATATATAGTGTTCGTGTTTTAGCAAAAGATAGTGCAAATAACCAGTCTGCAAAATCTGTAGCTGTAAATGCGACGACTACAGCGCCTACTACCTTGTGTGGTGCTGAAACTTTTGAAAACATGCCAGCAAATAGTAGTTCTTATTCTACCCTAAATTGGACTGGAGATAATGGCATAGATTGGTCCGCAGTTAAATCGAGATCAGACCAAACACTAAATGGCAGAGCAATTGCGATTGGGCTATTAAGAGACGTGTAGCAGGCTCAATGAGTTCTTCTACTTTTGCTAATGGAATAGGAAGCTTAACCATCTACCTGCGTATTTTTGCAGGACGGTTCTGGTACCATAAATGTATTAGTTAACGGAAACGATGTGTTGGTAACATTACCTTATAGTGATGTGGCACAAACAACAACATTATCTAATATAGATATTGAAGGAAAATAGAAATTAAAATTATAGAGCTGGCCAGAGGAAGATCGTGTAATTATAGATGATTTAACTCTGGACATGTTACTCAACTTTAGCATACCAGATGAAAACTTAAAAAATCTAACAATATATCCAAATCCAACAAACGGAAACACATTGTATTTTAAACTTTACAAAAGAGGTTACCATTAGATATGTACAATATTCTTGGTCAAACTAATTAAAACTAATAAGATAAATTCAAAAAACAATAATATTGACATATCTAATTTACAAAAGGGATTTTCTATTTAAAAATAAACTATTGGAAGCACCAATATATCTAAGAAACTAATAAAGTACTAAGTTATTTTACAAATAACTAATTGAAAGACTATCTTAATAAGATGGTCTTTTTTTCGTTTATAAATAAGTGAATAACTCTAGAATTTCACTTAAATAAATCTTAGCTATTTAACTGAAAAAAAGTAAATTTGCATTTTTACACCCACAAGCTAACACAATATTATAATGATTCATTTCTTTGGAAATAAAGACAGTAAAGTATACGCTGTTCAAACAACAAAAGAGTTAACTGCTACAACGGTCTCTAAATTAACTTGGTTATTTGCCAATCAACCAAAAATAGAAGAGACATCAATTGATACATTTTTTGTAGGGCCAAGAGCAGCAATGATTACTCCTTGGAGCACCAATGCTGTAGAGATTACTCAAAATATGGGTATTAAAGGCATCATTAGAATTGAAGAGTTTATAGCAGTTTTAGAAGATTTTACAGATTTTGATCCAATGATTTCTGAAAAATTTAAAAGCTTAGAACAAGAGTCATTTCACAATAGATATTCAGCCAGAACCTATTTTAAATATTGAAGACATTGCAGCATACAATAAAGAAGAAGGTCTTTCTTTAAGTGCTGAAGAAGTTACATATTTAGAGGATATTGCTACAAAAATTGGAAGAAAATTAACAGACTCTGAAGTATTTGGTTTTAGTCAAGTAAACTCAGAACACTGCAGACATAAAATATTTAATGGAACTTTTGTTATTGATGGGGAAGAAATGCCAACATCATTATTTAAATTAATAAAAGAGACATCGAAACAATTTCCAAATGATATTGTTTCAGCATATAAAGACAATGTTGCCTTTATAAAAGGTCCTAAAGTGGCACAGTTTGCGCCTAAAACAGCAGACAAACCAGACTTTTATAAAACAGAAGATTTTGAATCTGTTATTTCTATAAAAGCAGAAACACACAATTTCCCAACTACTGTAGAGCCTTTTAATGGCGCTGCAACTGGATCTGGAGGAGAGATTAGAGATAGATTAGCTGGCGGGAAAGGTTCTTTGCCTTTAGCAGGAACAGCGGTCTATATGACTTCTTATTCTCGTTTAGAAGAAAACAGGTATTGGGAACATAAATTTGAAGCTAGAGATTGGTTGTATCAAACACCAATGGATATTTTAATAAAAGCCTCTAATGGAGCCTCTGATTTTGGAAACAAATTTGGACAACCTTTAATAACTGGCTCTGTATTAACTTTTGAACACGAAGAAAATTCTTCTTCAAGTACATCAAAACCAAGAAAATTAGGCTTTGACAAAGTAATAATGCAAGCAGGTGGTATTGGATATGGAAAAGCAGATCAAGCATTAAAAGACACACCTAAAGAAGGAGATAAAATTGTAATTCTTGGTGGAGATAATTATAGAATAGGAATGGGTGGTGCTGCTGTTTCATCTTCAGATACAGGAGAATTTGAATCTGGAATTGAGTTAAATGCAGTGCAACGTTCAAATCCAGAAATGCAAAAACGTGCTGCAAATGCAGTTCGTGGAATGGTAGAAAGCGAAGAAAACTTTATTGTTTCTATTCACGATCATGGTGCTGGTGGACATTTAAATTGTTTATCAGAACTAGTAGAAGATACCGGAGGTAAAATAGATTTAGATAAATTACCCTTAGGAGACCCAACTTTATCAGCAAAAGAAATTATTGGCAATGAGTCTCAAGAAAGAATGGGTCTAGTTATTGCAGAGAACCATATCGGTACTTTGCAAAAAATTGCAGATCGAGAGCGCTCTCCAATGTATACTGTTGGTGATGTTACAGAGAATAACCGTTTTACTTTTGAGTCTAAAAAGAAAGGTGATAAACCCATGGATTTAGCATTGGAAGATATGTTTGGTTCATCTCCAAAAACAGTTCTAACCGATATTACGGTTGAGAGAAACTATAAGAATTCTCGTTATAAAACAAAAAATTTAGAAATCTATTTAAAACAAGTTTTACAGTTAGAAGCTGTTGCTTGTAAAGATTGGTTAACAAATAAAGTAGACAGATGTGTTGGTGGTAAAGTTGCCAAACAACAATGTGTTGGTCCGTTACAAATACCGTTAAACAACGTTGGTGTAATGGCCTTAGATTATAATGGTAAAGAAGGTGTAGCAACGTCTATTGGCCACGCTCCTATCTCTGGGTTAATTGATCCTGCAGCTGGTAGTAGAATTGCAATAACAGAATCTTTAACTAACTTAATTTGGGCACCGTTAAAAGATAATTTAAAAAGTGTTTCGCTTTCTGCAAATTGGATGTGGCCTTGTAAAAACGAAGGTGAAGATGCCCGTTTATATAAAGCTGTGCAGGCAGTTTCTGAATTTTCTATAGATTTAGGAGTCAATGTTCCAACAGGAAAAGATTCTTTATCTATGAAGCAAAAATACACAGATAGTGAAGTAATTTCTCCTGGAACTGTTATTATATCTGCTGCAGGAAACTGTAGTGAAATAAGTAAAGTAGTAGAGCCTCTTTTAAAAGTGGATGGTGGAAATATTTATTACATTAATATTTCTCAAGATGAATATAAGTTAGGTGGAAGTTCATTTAACCAAACTTTAAATACTATTGGAAACGAAACACCAGATGTTACAAATGCTTCTTATGTAAAGAATACATTTAATACTATTCAGAAATTAATAAAAGCAGATAAAATTAAAGCAGGACATGATATTGCTTCTGGTGGTTTTATTACAACCTTATTAGAAATGTGTTTTGCTGATGTGAATTTAGGAGCAGATTTTAACATTTCTGAATTGAATGAAGAAGATGCTATAAAAGTATTATTTTCTGAAAATGCAGGAATTGTTTTTCAAGCAGATACTTCTATAGAAGCAGTATTTGAAGAAGTGGGAATTACTGTTTTTAATATCGGTAAAGCTAACAATTCAGGAAAAGTAACTATTAAAAATAATGAAGAAACGTTCTCTTTTGATGTTGCTGAGATGAGAGATGTTTGGTATAAAACTTCTTTCTTACTAGACCAAAAGCAAACGGCTAATAATTTAGCAAAAGACCGTTTTGATAATTACAAAAAACAACCTTTAACTTATAAATTTCCAAAGAACTTTAAAGGAACTTTACCAAAAATTAATAGCAAGACACCTAAACCAAAGGCTGCAATTATTAGAGAAAAAGGTTCTAATTCTGAGCGTGAAATGGCAAATGCAATGTATTTAGCAGGCTTTGATGTAAAAGATGTTCATATGACAGATTTAATTTCTGGACGTGAAACTTTAGAGGATATTCAATTTATTGGTGCTGTTGGAGGTTTCTCTAATTCTGATGTTTTGGGATCTGCAAAAGGTTGGGCAGGCGCATTTTTATACAATGCAAAAGCAAAAAAAGCATTAAAGAACTTCTTTAAAAGAGAAGATACTTTATCTGTAGGTATTTGTAACGGTGCCCAATTATGGATGGAATTAGATCTTATAAACCCAAAACATAAAGTACACGGTAAATTGGTTCATAACGATTCTAAGAAGCATGAAAGTTCTTTTACCTCTGTGAAAATTCAAGAAAATAATTCTGTAATGCTATCTTCTTTAGCGGGAACAGAATTAGGTGTTTGGATTTCTCATGGAGAAGGAAAATTCAACTTACCAGAAGATGAAGAAAACTACAATATTGTTGCAAAATATAGTTTTGAAGGGTATCCTAACAACCCAAATGGTTCTGACTATAATACTGCAATGATGAGTGATGTAACCGGAAGACATTTAGTTACAATGCCACACATAGAGCGTTCTACTTTTCAATGGAATTGGGCAAACTATCCTCAAGGAAGAAAAGATGCTGTTTCACCTTGGTTAGAAGCATTTGTAAATGCTAAAAACTGGATAGAAAACAAAAAATAAAAAAGTCATTAAATTTATAAAAAACAGCTTTTAGGGAAATCTAAAAGCTGTTTTCTTTTAAATTCTTTATTCGTAAGAAAATTTACTTTACTATTTTACGAAAAAAAAATTACTATATTGCTGTAAACTTTTTTATATGAACGTTACTCGCATTTTTGATTTTGCTTATCATCAATTAGAAAACTACCCACAGGAAAAGTGTTTCAATTATAAAGAAAAAAATAGTTGGAAAAGTATTTCTTCACAACAATTTATAACTGATGCAAATAAAGTAAGTAGTTCTTTATTAGCATTAGGAATAAAACCAAATGATAAAATTGCAATAATTACAACTAATAACAATCCTAATTGGCATATTTTAGACATTGGTATTCTACAAATTGGGGCACAAAATGTACCATTATATGCAACCTTATCAGAAAAAGATTATGGCTATATTTTAAATCATTCTGATGCAAAATATTGTTTTGTTTCTGATGATGATTTGTATGAAAAAGTAAAAGCAGTAGAAGAGAAAACACAATTACAGAAAGTCTTTTCTTTAAAAGATCTTAAAGCTGATTATGGTTGGAATTCATTCTTAAAAATTGGAGAAAAAGAAAATCACCAATCAAAAATAGATGCTTTAAAAAAAGCAGTAAAACCTGAGGATTTAGCAACAATTATTTACACTTCTGGAACAACTGGCACTCCCAAAGGAGTAATGTTGTCGCATAAAAATATTGTTTTCACAGTTTTTAAAACTGCAAAGGGACTCGATTTAACTCAAGGAAATAATAGAATTATTAGCTACTTACCAATTTGCCATATTTTTGAAAGAAGTGCTTCTTATTATAATCTGTTTATGGGTTTTGAAATCTATTTTGCTGAAAGTATAGAACAATTAGGTGATAATATTAGAGAAGTAAAACCTCATTATCTAGCTGTTGTACCGAGGTTATTAGAAAAGATTTTTGATAAAATAGTTGACAAAGGAAGTGCTTTAACTGGGCTCAAAAAACAACTTTTCTTTTGGGCATTATCTTTAGGAGAAGAGTATGAACCATATGATAAAAAAAGTTTTTTTTATCATTTTAAATTAAATATCGCTAGAAAACTTATTTTTTTAAAATGGCAAGAAGCTTTAGGTGGTAATCTACAATTTATGGTTTCTGGTAGTGCCCCTTTACAACATCGTTTAATAAAAGTTTTTACAGCTGCAGGCATTAGTATTTTTGAAGGTTATGGAATGACAGAGTCATCTCCCGGAGGAACTTTAAATGACCTTAGAAATAATGGCTTAAAGATTGGGTCAGTTGGTAAAGCTTTAGACGGTATAACGATTAAAATTGCTGATGATGGAGAAATTTTAATGAAAGGTGATAATATTATGATAGGGTATTACAAAAATGAAGAAATGACTAAAAAAACCATTATAAATGGATATTTACACACAGGAGATATTGGTGAAATTGATGAAGATGGATTTTTAACAATCACAGATAGAAAAAAAGAAATATTTAAAACTTCTGGAGGAAAATACATTGCTCCTAGTGCATTAGAAAGTGAACTAAAACAATCTCGTTTTATAGAACAAGTAATGGTTATTGGTGAAGGAGAGAAGATGCCAGCTGCATTAATTCAACTCAATTTTGACTTTATCGAAGAATGGGCAGAACGACATCAATATAAAATTACCGATGTTACAACTGATGAGAGATTGATTCAAAGAATTCAAAAAGAAATCGATTTTCATAATCAAAAATTTGGAAAATGGGAACAAATTAAAAAGTTCGAAATTACTGCTGATGAATGGTCTATTGAAACGGGTCACTTAACACCTACAATGAAAATGAAAAGAAAGATAATTAAAGAAATATACAAGGATTTACATCAAAAAATATATAATTTGTAAATATTTACGTTCATATTATTAATTTGGCAAATCAAGTAAAAATTGCTATTTTGCATTTCATAAATTCACAAATATATGTCATCAGAAATTACAAGATTATTTGATTTTCCATACTTCCAATTAGAAACTTATAATTTAAAGAAAGCATTTTCAACCAAGCATAATAATACTTGGGAAAGTATTTCTACCCAAGAATATATTGATAAAGCGAATCAACTTAGTAGAGGCTTATTAAATTTAGGAATACAACCAAATGATAAAATTGCAATAATATCTTCTAATAATAGAACGGAATGGAATGTTTGTGATATTGGAATTTTGCAAACAGGCGCTCAAAATGTGCCAATTTACCCAACTATTAGCAAAGAAGATTATGAATATGTTTTAAATCACTCAGAAGCTATTTATTGTTTTGTTTCAGATATTGAAGTTTTAGAAAAGGTGAATAAAATTAAAGACAATACCAAATTAAAAGGTGTTTTTACTTTTGACGCTATTGCCGGAGAAAAATCTTGGAAATCCATTTTAGAATTAGGAAAAGATAATGCAAATCAAAAAGAAGTAGAACAACGAAAAGATGCTGTAAAACCAGAAGATTTAGCAACGCTAATATATACTTCAGGCACCACAGGCAGACCTAAAGGGGTAATGCTTTCTCACCAAAATATAGTAACAAATGTATTGGCTGCTAAAAAAAGAGTACCCTTAACAGATGGTAAAGATATTGCTTTAAGTTTTTTACCTATTTGCCATATTTTTGAGAGAATGATCTTGTATCTATATCAATATTGTGGTGTGTCTATTTACTTTGCTGAGTCTATAGAAAAACTTTCTGAAAATGCTCAAGAAATAAAACCAAATATAATGACGGCTGTGCCTCGTTTATATGAGAAAATATATGACAAAATTATTTTAAAAGGAGAAACCTTAGCCGGTATTAAAAAAATTCTCTTTTTCTGGGCAGTAAACTTGGGTTTAAAATATAAACCATATAGAGAAAATGGATGGTGGTATGAAAAACAACTAAGTCTAGCTAGAAAATTAATATTTACTAAATGGCAAGCAGCTTTAGGAGGTGAATTAAAATGTATGGTTTCGGGTAGTGCTGCATTACAACCAAGACTTACCAGAGTTTTTTCTGCGGCAAACATGCCAATCATGGAAGGTTATGGCCTTACGGAAACATCTCCAGTAGTTACTGTTAATGATGTAAGAAACGGTGGCTTTAGACCGGGAACTGTTGGTAAAGTAATTGATGATGTTGAAATTAAAATTGCAGAAACTGGAGAAATATTAGTGAAAGGTCCCAACATTATGATGGGCTACTATAAAGACGAAGAAAAATCTGCAGAAGTTTTAAAAGACGGCTATTTTCATACAGGAGACAAAGGAGAGTTGGATGCTGATGGATTCTTAAAAATTACAGGTAGAACCAAAGAAATGTTTAAAACTTCTGGTGGTAAATATGTGGTGCCACCTTTATTAGAAGGTGAATTAAAACAATCTTTATTTATAGAGCAAGTAATGGTTATTGGTGAAGGTGAAAAAATGCCAGCGGCACTTATTCAGTTAAACTTTGACTTTATAAAAGATTGGATTGATAAGAAAGGACATAAGATTGGTAAAACTAATGAAGAAATTATACAATCTGAAATAGTTATAAGTAGAGTTCAAGAAGAAGTTGATAAGTGTAATACAAATTTTGGCCATTGGGAACAAATCAAACGTTTTGAATTAACATCAAATACTTGGACTATAGATGACGGACATCTGACACCAACAATGAAAATGAAAAGACCTATAATAAAAGAAATCTATAAAGACTTATATGATAAAATTTATTCAAAATAAATTTAAAAACCTCACTATCAAAAATAAGTGAGGTTTTTTTTGTTTGTTTAATTACATAAAAATAACTGCAAAAGTTAACAAACTACAATCCTATATTACAACTACTCTAATTCTACAATAATTTCATTCCTACGAAATAAAACTTCATAGGGAGGATTGTAACCTAAAACTGAGAATTTATTGGAATATTTAATTCCGTTTTTATCTAATAAATTTATTAGTAATAACCTATATTTCTCTATTTTTTCATCACTAGCCCATCCACTAAAAGTAATTGCAGCCATTTTCTTTTCTGGCATTTCGATAAATTTAATTTTAGTATTTAACGGCTTTGGTAAGTTCTCTTTAGTGAATTTTTCTGGTACTAGAAATAGCATTGTCGTCTCCTCCTCTTCTAGCGTCATTGCAACGGGAGAGGTCATAGGTATTTGTTCCTTATTTTCATTCTTTCCAAAAATATACCCACCTAAAATAGAAAACCCTTTACTAGATGCCTGTTTATAATTATCAGTATTTATCTTAACTGAAGTAAATAAACTTGCTTCATATATTCTAATTTCGAAATCTTTGTATGTTTTGATTATTGAATACTTATACCCTTCTATTCTATTACTACTTTTATAAAGATAAATTTGACTACCTAAAAAAAGCACAAAAATAAGACCTAAAATTATTAAAAATGTTTTCATAATATATTTTAATTATCTAAAAAAGTATCAGATAAATTAGTTTTAATGTAAAATTTTAAAAAGTAATTCTTTCAAAATATCTTCATTAGATTGGCTGGCACCTACACCTTTACTTTTTACATCAGCGTCTCTTAAAAATGCAATTACTTGCGCAACTTTTCGCATTGGATAATTTCGTGCAGCTACAAAGTACTCATCTACAAAATAAGGGTTTACACCCAGATTTTTAGCTACAGAATTTTTAGATTTATCTTTTAAACCATGAAACATTAGAAGTTGTGTGAAATATCCATTCAATAAAGAGATAGTCATTACTAACGGATTATTCTTAGGAGTTTTCTGCAAAATAATTGATAATTCTATTCGCTTTTACTATTTGCTTCTCTCCTACTGCTTTTCTTAACTCAAAATTATTAAAGTCTTTAGAAATACCAATATTATCTTCGATGTGCTTATCATTAATAATAGTTTCTTTTGGCAACACCAGCATTAATTTGCTTAGTTCATTAGAATATTTTACTTAAATCAGTTCCTAAAAACTCGACTAACATTAAAGAGGCTTTAGGTTCAATTTTATACTGCTTTCCGCTTAAGATTCTGCGAATCCAGTCTGAAACCTGATTTTCATATAATTTTTTACTTTCAAAAATAAAACCTGTTTTAGCTATTACCTTATGTAACTTCTTGCGCTTATCTAATTTTTTATACTTATAATTTAAAACCAATACTGTAGTAGGCTGCGGGTTCTCTGCATAAGAAACTAGTTTTTCTATATTTCTACTCAGATCTTGTGCCTCTTTAACAATTAGAACTTGTCTTTCTGCCATCATTGGGTAGCGTTTAGCTGCCGCAACGATATCTTCTACAGTAGTATCTCTACCGTACATTACCTGTTGGTTAAAGCCTTTTTCTGCTTCGTCTAGGATGTTCTCTTCTATATAATCAGAAATTTTATCTATATAATAAGGCTCATCACCCATTAAAAAATAGATTGGTTTTATATTCCCATTTTTAATATCTGAAACAATGTCTCTAATTTCGTTCATTTTCTTACTTTTGACTAATGCAAAACCTCAATCTACCCAACTATAAATTCAAACTCAAAAGTAACGAAAATAAGACGCTTATTTTTGATATTTTAAGAAAAAAATATATGGTTTTAACTCCAGAAGAATGGGTGAGACAGCATTTTGTACATTTTTTAATTGAAGACAAGAAATACCCAACTTCTTTAATAGCGCTAGAAAAGCAATTAACTATTAACAATCGTAAAAAAAGAACAGACATTTTAATCTTCGATAAAGAAGGGAAACATGATATCATTGTAGAATGTAAAGCACCACATATTAAAATAACACAAGCAACGTTTGATCAAATTGCGCGTTACAATTTAAAACTAAAGGCAAACTACCTAATTGTTACCAACGGTTTAGATCATTTTTATTGTAAAATGGATTTTAAAAATGAAACATATATTTTCTTAAAAGATATTCCAGACTATAAATAAGCTAAACCCCCTATTAAATCAGCTTATAAATACCTTTTTATAAAAGCAGAATTAAGAGAAGTTTAAAGAAAAACCGAGTTTTAAACTGTAAATTTACACCATTGAAAACAGCAATCGTCATATTAAATTGGAACGGACAAAAACTTTTAGAACAGTTTTTGCCTTCTGTCGTTAATTTTAGTTCAGAATTAGCTGATATTTATGTTGCAGACAACGCCTCTACAGATAGTTCTATAAAATATATCAAAGAATTTTATCCTTCAATAAAAATTATAGAAAATACGAGAAACGAGGGGTATGCAAAAGGGTATAACGATGCTTTATGTGCTGTTGATGCAGATATTTATTGTCTTTTAAACTCTGACGTGGAAGTGACAAAAGACTGGCTTAATCCCGTTTTAGAAGTTTTTAAAACTGATAAAAACACAGCAGTAGTTCAACCAAAATTATTAGATTTTAAAGATAAAAACAAATTTGAATATGCTGGTGCAGCTGGTGGATTTTTAGATTTGTTTGGCTATCCTTATTGCAGGGGTCGTGTTTTTAATAACTTAGAGACGATTCTGCTCAATTTAATGATATTTCTGATATTTTCTGGGCATCTGGTGCATGTTTATTTATTCGTTCTAAAATCTATCAACAAGTAGGTGGTTTAGACGAAGATTATTTTGCACATCAGGAAGAAATAGATTTGTGTTGGCGCGTACAAAACATTGGTTTTACAATAAAATATGTTGGTACTTCTACTGTTTTTCATGTTGGAGGTGCTACTTTGCAAGAAACCAATCCACAAAAAACATATTTAAATTTTAGAAACAGTTTATTAAATGTGGTTAAAAATGTTCCTAAAAAATGGTTTTTATTCGTAATATTTTCTCGTTTAATTTTAGACGGAATTGCAGGTATAAAGTTTCTAGTTGAATTAAGACCTATTCATACCTTAGCTATTTTAAAAGCACATCTTAGTTTTTACAGTAACTTTTTTAAATTTTTAAAAAAACGAAAAAAACTTCAGAAGAAACAAAACTATAATTTACATACAAGTATTGTTTGGCAATATTTTATTTTAGGTAGAAAGAAATTTAAGAATCTTAAATAATTAAGAACTAAAATTATAAAATATCTAAACTTCCTTTTCCTTCTCTAATTACCGCAGGCTCTTCTGTTAAATCTATTACGGTAGAAGGCTCATTATCTCCATAACCACCGTCTATAACAACATCCACAAGACCTTGCCACTTTTCGAAAATTAATTCAGGATCTGTTGTATATTCTAAGACATCATCCTCATCTCTAATAGAAGTAGAAACTATTGGGTTGCCCAATTCTGCGACTAAAGTTCTGATAATATTATTATCTGGAATTCTAATTCCTACCGTTTTTTTCTTTTTAAATACTTTTGGTAAGTTATTACTACCCGGAAGAATAAAAGTATAGGGCCCAGGTAATGCTCTTTTAAGAATTTTAAAAGTAGCCGAATCTAATTGTTTCACATAGTCTGAAAGATGACTTAAATCATTACAAATAAAAGATAAATTTGCCTTTTCTAATTGAACTCCTTTAATCTGTGCAATTTTTTCTAAAGATTTAGTTTTAGTAATATCACAACCTAAACCATAAATAGTATCTGTAGGATAGATAACTAAGCCTCCTGATTGCAAAACTTTTACAACTTTGGCTATTTCCTTAGGATTAGGGTTTTCATTGTATATCTTAATAAACTCTGCCATGATATAAAAATACAAAAAAACTCAGTTTAATTTACAAACTGAGTTTTTTTTAATAGGTGAAGATTTAATTTTAGGTCTTATCTACCAATCTAAAACCTTCTCCATGAATATTTAAGATTTCTACTTTATCGTCTACTTTTAAGTACTTACGTAACTTTGCAATGTAAACATCCATACTTCTAGAAGTAAAATAGTTATCATCTCTCCATATTTTTGTTAACGCCAATTCTCTTGGCATTAAATCGTTTTTATGAATTGTTAACATTCGTAATAATTTACTTTCTTTTGGAGATAATTTAATTGGCTCACCATCTTTACCTACCGAAAGATGACGGAGCTTCGAATTAAAAAAGAAACCACCAACCGTAAACTCAAACTGCTCATTCTCTGGAGTACTATCCGTTTCTTTACGTTGTAATATTGCTTTAATTTTATATAATAAAACTTCCGAATCGAAAGGTTTGTTTAAATAATCATCTGCACCAACGGAATATCCTTTTAAAACATCTTCTTTTAATGTTTTTGCTGTTAAAAAAATAATTGGAACTTCTTTATTTGTCACTCTAATGTCTTGCGCTAATGAAAAACCATCTTTCCTAGGCATCATTACATCTAAAATACACAAATCATAATCACTGTTCTTAAACATTATAAGACCTTCTATACCGTCTTTCGCATGTGTTACATTGTAATCATTCAATGCTAAATAATCTTTTAAAACCGTACCAAAATTTGGATCATCTTCTACTAATAAAATTTTTTTACTTCCCATTTTTTTATTTTTTTAAATTAAAGGTAATTTGACGGTAAACGTACTTCCTATTCCTTTTTCACTCTCTACAAAAACAGTTCCGTGATGTTTATCGACAATCTCTTTTACATATGCCAAACCTAATCCATGACCCTTTAACGTCATGAATATTTCCTTTTTGTTCTCTATAAAATTTATTAAAAACTTGTTTCTGTACTGCTTTGTTCATTCCTATTCCCGAATCTTTTATTTTAAAAATAAAAAATTTAGGAGTGCTTTCCGTATATATCTCAATTTTTGGTGCACCCTCAGAATACTTTATGGCATTTTCTAACATATTTACCACAATACTGGTTAGATGAAATTGATTCCCTGGTAATTCTGATTCTAGGGCTTCTAAATGAGTTTCTATTTTACCATCTCGATCCTCAGACAATAAACTTACATGTCTAATTGCATCTTCTATAGTATCATGTAAATCAATAGTTTCTGTATTTAAATCTATTTGATTTTTTTCTAACCTAGAAATTCTTAACACGTTTTCTACTTGAGAATGCATTCTCTTATTTTCCTCTCTAATCATCTCTACATAACGCAAAACTTTAGCGTCATCACCTAAAATTTTAGGATTTTTAATAGAGTCTAAAGCAAGATTTATGGTTGCAATCGGAGTCTTAAACTCATGTGTCATGTTATTTATAAAATCAGTTTTAATTTCAGATATTTTCTTTTGTCTAATTAACTGAAATAAAGAACTAGAAAAAGCCATAATTATAATAAAAATAAAAAATAACGAGAAAGTAAAATACTTGAAATTCCTGACAAAATATGCTCATTTTCTCTTGGAAAAGTAATATTTAAATAATAGCTAGCATTGCCCTCAGTATCGCGAAAAAGCGGATAAGGAAAACTTTCTTTTGTATTAATAGTATAGTAACCTGATTTTAACTTTGTAGCCAAACCATCCGCACTGTAAACACCATATTTAAAGTCTAAATTAATATTTCTTTTAATTAACTCTTCTTTAATAGTTCTGTTTAAGACATTATTACTAATTCTGTCATGAATTGGTTTTAAGCTTTTAGAACTTGTAAATGCATCCTCCATATACGATTTTTCCAAATCTGTATACCTCTTTATAAATGAATATTTTTTTACATCTATACTAGGAAATAAGTTTTCTGCGCTTTTGTACCTTGTTGCAATAGAGAAATCTTTTTTACCTGTAATTCTCTTTAAGATAATAGAATCATTATCTAAAAAATCTGCAGGTAATTTGAAATTTTCCTCCAAAAAAGTGCTTCCAAGTGTTATTTTCTCTTTTGTAACTGTATCAATTTGCTCAATTAAAAAGCTTTTTAGTTCTGCTTTGTCTGCAAAACCCTTTACATCTACAAAACTTTTTAGTTTCTTTTCAAATTCTGCACGCTCTCGTTCATTTACTTTTTCTGTGGCCGCACCTAAAGATTTTTGAACGTCATTTTTAAATTGAGCCTTCTTACTTTCTACTGCGTTATTGATCCAATACAGTTGAACAGCGATGATTCCTATCAAGGAAATACTCATTAACAATACGATAAGAATAAACATTTTTTTACGCACGAATCAAATTTACTACTTTAATTAGTTGTAATTATTGATTAGAACATAAATTAACAGTTATATTAAAATTTTGTGACTTATTTAACAATAATAATGAGCTTTAGAGAATAGTAAGCGCTTTTTCTGTTAAAATATTATGAATCTTTAGAACTGATTTTTTAGTATCTTGAATTGCGTAATTAAATATAATGTAATTGGAAGAAAGTAATTTTTTATCTTCTTTCCACTGACTATTAATTCTGCTTAAAACTTCTTTTTCAGTAGTCTTATCTCTTCTAGAACTCTTTTTATTCTCTCTTCTTTATCTAAAAAGACAGAAATTACAAAATCACATTGTTGGGAACTATTGCTTTCAAACAAAATAGCACTTTCATATAAAACATATGCCTTATCAGTATTCCTAGTAGCAAAATCTAGAAAATGTTTCTTAACTTCAGGGTGCACAATATTGTTAAGGATTGTTAACTTTTCTTCACTTTCAAAAACAGTATTTGCTAGATACTGTCTATTTAATTCGATTTTTTTATATGTTTCCTTGCCAAAAGCTTGTAATAACTGAGTTCTAATTACATCTGACGAATTCATGATTTTCCTAGCCTCTATATCTGCAATATAAACTGCAACTGAATCAAGTTTTTTAAAAACTTCAGCCACTGTTGTTTTTCCACTACCAATTCCGCCCGTTAAACCAACTATCATTTTAATTCTGAATTAAAAAATCTATTTCATTCGGTATTAGCTTATAGCTCTTTATCTCTGATGCTTTACGAACTACCTTAGGTATTAAATATCCCAATCTATTTAATGCAGACATCGCATAATCGCACTCAATTTGAAAAGAATTTTCATCTATTTTATTAAAACTAGACAAACCAACAATATAAGTAACTTGTACTTTTTTGTTTAAGGTATTAATTGTAATACCCGCCGGTACGTTAATAATTTTAAAAGGAACATTCAAAATACCCTCTGTGAATTTTTCTATTTTTCCAGAAATCGTAACTTCTTTAATATTAAACTTTAAATTTTTAACTCCTTCGGGAACCTTAACAGCAACCTTTCTTACAAAATCTGCCTTTACAGTCTTCAAAAACAATTGGTTCAAGTTCTATATTCTTAATTTTTGAAATGTAATTTTCTGGTCCAGAAACTAGAATACTATCTGGTTTTAAACTAATTTGCTCTGAAAGATCATATCCAATATGATAGCTGATTTTTAAGTTAGACTTTATAGCAAGTTTCTTTGTTACTAAACTTCCTAGTTCCACAAATAAAGTGTCTTTAATAATTTCTTGCAAACTAACCCCAGAAGGTAATTGTCTTTTAATACTTTGTTTTTTGCTTTTCAAAAGTAAGTAATAGGTAGTTCCCTTTTTATTAATTAATGTATTTAATTAATTAGTAAACTTTTGGTATTAAAACGTGTTCTTAAAATCTTAAATCCGTTTGTTTTAACAACAATTTCTAATTCTTTTGTCTGGTTGGCTAGTAATAATTTATTTTGAGAAATTTCACCATATTTTATAGGAAAACTTATGGTAGTTGTGTATTCTTTAGAAAGCGTTATGAGCAACCATATAAGTATGGAAGCTAACAAAAAGCTAATAAACGTTTTGGGTATTTTTTTTTTAGGTTTCAAAAGAAATTTTTAGATATCTGCAATTTACATAAAAGAGAGCAAACAAAAAAGTGAGTATTATCTTAAAGATAATACTCACTTTTAAAATATTGTGGAAATTAAATTACTTCTTTTTAGCTGGAACTAAATATTTTTTACTCAATTCCATAGAAATTGCAGAGCGCTCAAATTTAATTTTCCCAGCTCCTGTATCTATTGTTATCGTATTATCTGTGTTATTTACTTCAGAAATTTTTCCATGAATACCACTAGAAGTAACCACTTTAGCACCTGATTTAATTTCAGTTTGAAAAGCTTTCTCTTTCTTTTGACGGTTCATTTGTGGTCTTATCATGAAAAAATATAAGACTAAAATCATTGCTAAAAAAGGTAACATACTTGCTAAATTACCCGAATCGAATTGTAAAAAAATTGAGTTAAACATTCTATTTATTTTGCTTTAGGTGTTACAGAACCTCTAAGTGTTAAAACTTCTCTACCAGATTCTGTATTGGCAGTTAAAGTTACTGTTTTCATTTGTCTATTTGGTTTACCCGAAGTATTAAACTTCACAGCAATATCACCCGTTTCCCCTGGCTTTATAGGTGCCTTTGGCCAAACAGGTACTGTACAACCACAAGAACCGGTTGCATTAGTAATCACTAAATCTGTTGTACCAGAATTAGTTACCTTAAAAACTGTTTCTACAATTTCACCTTCATTCACAGTACCAAAATCATACTCTTTTTTATCAAAAGAAATAGAAGCTACTCCTTGTTTAATTTCAGCATCTCTAGTTTTTGCAGTATCTAGATTTTGCTTATTAACTTTGGTTGATGCTTTTCCATCTGCACAGGAAATAATAAAGTTTGTTGCTAATAAAAAAGCGAATAATATTGTTATTTTTTTCATTTTGGGATATATATTTTTGTAAAAATAATAAATTAATATTTAATCTTAAAATTTAAAGAAGACCTCTTCCTATTTTAACTATTTTTTTATTTGCCACAAATTCTTTAGAAATTTTATCTAAAACTCCGTTTATAAAATAACTGCTTTTTGTAGTTGAATAATCTTTCGAAATCTCTATATATTCATTAATTGTTACTCTTGTTGGTATAGATGGAAAATTTATAAATTCGGTAATAGACATTTTAATTAAAATCATATCTATCTCTGCTATTCTATCCGTTTCCCAATTTGGTGTTTTTTCAGCTATATCTTTTTCGTACTCTGCTTGCTTTAAAACTGTTTTTCTAAATAAATCAGATACAAAGTCTTCATCATCTTTATCTTTATATAAAGAACCCAGAACGAATAAACCATTTGCTTTTTGCTTGCTTAACGTCTTTACAACCCAAGTATTTACGAAAGGGATATCATCTACCCAAGAAATTAACGTGTCTTCATAATATTCTGCTAACTTTTCGTTAGGTGCAATAATCTCTTTGAAAAAACCTACTATAAAAGCCTTGTCTAATTTAAACGAATTTTCCTCTGAAGCTAAGTAATTCTTATATAAATCGCTCTTTAGCAATTCTTCAAAAATAATTTTAACATATTCATTATTCTCTTCCCAATTGTTTAAACTATTCAACTCAATATAACCCTCTATACTTACACTTTGTGCAATGCTGCAATTACTTTATTGTCAATAAATTTTGTATTGGGTTTTAAATCTAAAGTTGTAGCCAATATTTTCTTCTTAGAAAGCGCCATTTTCTTTGCGGCTAACTTCTGAACTTCTACTATTAATTGAAGGTTTAATACATAGAGATCAAACATTTTTAAAATACTATGTTTTAAGAACTTTTCTTCTCTTATAATGTCATCGTTATGAGACTGTAATATTGCATACACAGACTGCATTACTTTAACTCTAATATGTCTTCTGTTAATCATTTTTGTAAAGAACTTATTGTAATAAATAGATTATTTTCCTATAATTAAAAGGCAAAAATACTATTATTTTGTTTCTAAACGAACATCATTTAGAATTCTTTTTATGATTTTTTTAAAGTAGAACAGATTAGAGTAACTCTAGAAAAATTTAGTTTTTAAATGTATCTTCGTGCTTTATAAAACATCATTATTTTTAATCAAATATTCCACTTGAAAGCTCTAAAATATATAAATAAATACTTTTTAAAATATAAATGGCGATTATTAATTGGTATTTTAATAACTATTCTGTCAAAATTATTAGCACTTAAAGTTCCACAAATTGTAGGCGACTCTTTAAATATTGTTGAAAATTACCAAGACGGAAAAATTACAGATATAAAAGCTGTAGAGGAAGAACTATTAGTTAATGTCCTTTTAATTATAGGTGTTGCTGTGTTAGCTGGTTTTTTTACTTTTTTAATGAGGCAAACTATTATTGTTACCTCTAGACTAATTGAATTTGATCTAAAAAATGAAATCTATCAACAATACCAAAGATTATCACTTAATTTTTATAAAAAGAACAGGACAGGAGATTTAATGAATCGTATTTCTGAAGATGTTTCTAAGGTTCGAATGTATGTTGGTCCAGCCGTAATGTACAGTATGAATATGATTGTACTTATTTTTGTTGGTTTTACACAAATGATAAACATCGATGTAAAATTAACAATGTACACGTTACTTCCCTTCCCTATTTTATCTATTTCAATTTTTACTTTAAGTAAAGTAATTCATAAAAGAAGTAGCATTGTGCAAGAATACTTGTCTAAACTAACCACTTTTAATCAAGAATTTTTCTCTGGTATTAGTGTTGTGAAATCGTACGGTATCGAAAATTCTATTATTAAAGATTTTGATGAAATTGCTGACAAAAGCAAAGAAAAAAACATTCATCTTCAAGAAGCTAATGCTTTATTTTTTCCTTTAATGGTTTACTAATTGGATTAAGTAATATTATTGTAATTTATATTGGAGGCCAGCAATATATTAATGATGAGATTCAAATAGGAACTATAATTGAGTTTATGCTTTACGTTAACATCTTAACTTGGCCCGTTGCAGTTGTTGGCTGGGTTACTTCCATGATACAGCAGGCAGAGGCCTCTCAAGTAAGAATTAATGAATTTTTAAACCAAGTGCCAGAAATACAAAATTACAATACAGCACCAACCTTATTAAAAGGGAAAGTAAATTTTAAAGACGTTACTTTTACATATGATGACACTAATATTACCGCATTAAAAACATTACTTTTTCTGCAGAAGTTGGAGAAACTGTTGCCTTTTTAGGTAAAACGGGTTCTGGTAAATCTACAATTATAGAATTAATAGCTCGATTGTACGACACAAAACAAGGCACTATTTCTCTAGATGACCAACCTATTGAAACAACGAATTTAAACGATATTAGAAATCAGATTGGTTTTGTGCCGCAAGACCCATTCTTATTTTCTGAAAGTATTGGTAACAATATAAAATTTGGTAAAGAGAAAGCTACAGAAGAAGAAATTATACAGGCAGCAAAAAATGCAGTCGTACATGAAAATATTATTGAATTCCCTAATGGGTATCAAACAATCTTAGGCGAACGTGGAGTGACGCTTTCTGGTGGACAAAAGCAACGCGTTTCTATTGCTAGAGCAATTATTAAAAACCCTAAAATATTAATTTTTGATGATTGTTTATCTGCTGTTGATACAGAAACAGAAGAGAGAATACTAACTAATTTGAAGCAAGTATCTAAAAATAAGACAACTTTTATAATTAGCCATAGAGTCTCTTCTGCAAAAAATGCAGATAAAATAATTATTTTAGATGCAGGTGAAATAATTCAGCAAGGCACTCATAATCAACTAATAACAACAAAAGGTTATTATAAAGATTTATACGAACAGCAACTTTTAGAAAAAGAAAATTAATCTTTAACATTGCTACGTAAAATATTTTGTTAGATTTGTTATCATAAATTAATTGTATAACTACTATTTAAAAAGAGCATGGCAGAGAGAGTTGAACAGGAAGAAATTTTTTCACAGGTATTAAGAGCTGGAAGAAGAACGTATTTTTTTGATGTAAGAGCAACAAAAGCAGACGACTATTATTTAACAGTAACAGAAAGTAAAAAATTCACGCATGATGACGGTACTTTTCATTATCAAAAACATAAAATCTACTTATACAAAGAAGATTTTACGGACTTTCATGAAATGCTAAAGAAAGCTACGGACTACATTATCAATGAAAAAGGTAGATGAAGTAATTAGCGAACGTCATCAAAAAGACTTTAAAAAAGAAGAAACAATAACTGCTTCAGAAGATTAGAAACTCCTTCAACTGATAGTTTTACTGATATTTCTTTTGACGATATATAAAAATAATAGATTCTTGTAAAATATATTTTTTAGAATAAGAAAATATTAATCGAAAAGATTTTAATTCAATTTTACACAAAGAAAAACCGCGAACTTACTGTTTGCGGTTTTTTATTTTTATGCGAAGCGATTAGTATCGATACATTATAACATCCGTTTCATTGTTTTAGCTTTAGAAACGGTTTCCTCCCATTCATTTGAAGCATTACTATCTTTTGTTATACCCCCACCAACAAATATAGTTGCTTTATTATTTTGAATACGCATACAACGGAGATTTACAAAAAGAGCTGAACTTTTGACAGTATCCTTAGAATCTTGTAGGTTTAATTCGCCTAAAAAACCGGTATAAAAACTTCTGTCATAATTTTCATTTTCAAAAAGAAACGTTCGAGCTAATTCTCTAGGCAAACCACACACGGCCGGTGTTGGATGCAATGCTCTAATTAGCTCTTCTAGGCTAGAACTATTGTTTAAATCTCCAGAAACTTTCGTTCTTAAATGCAATAAATTTCCAGCTTTTACAGTTTCCGTTTTATCTGTATTTAAATTTCCAGCAATATCTACTAATTGATTCTCTATAAAATTGGTAACTAATTGTTGTTCTTCTAATTCTTTAGACTTCCAAATTAGAGGTTTGTTTTGAACATCTACTTGTGTTCCTGCTAAAGACATTGTTTTAAAGCTAGTTCCTTCTATATTTAAAAGTGTTTCTGGTGTTGCACCCAGCCATAAACCTACCATCGGATGAAACCACACATATACAAATGCATTTTTATATGAAGACAATAGTTTCTTATACAATTCTACCAAATCAAACTCACTTATATCTAATAACTCTTCTCTAGAAACTACTACTTTTTGTAGCTCATGAGTTTTTATTTTTTCAAGTGCTTTTTTAACAATTTTAATATGTTTTTCTTTAGATAAGTTATCAGGTTTTAAAATTGTTCCTGTAAAACATACGCTTCTAACTGCAATTCCTCAGACATCATAAGAGATTTTTCTTCTGAAAATATAATTGCTTTTTCATCACTATTAAAAGGTGCAAATACAAATCCTTTTTCCTCAAAATTAGACACAAAACTGAGTGCTATATCTTCCATGAAAAAAGCAGAAACATTGTCCGTATTTGGCTTATGATAAGCTACAAAAGGTAATTTACTAGAATAATGGGTTTTAATTTTATCAAAAAGACTCTTCAAAATTCTAAATTTATTTTTTGGTATACTTAAAACAATATTGGTCATTTTAGCTATAGAAATTAGCGTATCTTCTTCATCAACAATTCTAACCTCCCACAAATGGGTTGTTCTACCTTTATGTATATTCCTAGCAGTAGCAAAAACGACTCCTTCTCGCTTACTTTTAATATGATTTATAGACAATTGAATTCCATTTACAAATTGTAATCGTTATCAATAAAAAAATTTGAAGCGGCACTACCAACGCTCTCTGCTAAAGCCGCTGTTGCACCTCCATGTAATTGACCATAAGGTTGATGAACACTAGAATTAACAGGCATTTTTGCTGTTAAATAATCTTCACCAATAGCAATGTATTCAATATCAAGAGTTTCCATAAGCGTACCTTTAGATCGCTCGTTAAATGTCAATAAAGTAATAGTTTTGTCCATAATCGATTCTTTAATATGTAAAAATACGTATAAAAAATTGTATTTTTGTACCTGATAAGATAAAGCATGCCATGTACAAAATACGCGTAATTTTAGACACTAAAGAAGATGTAATTAGAACAATTTTAGTTGATAGCGACTTAAATTTAGAAGACTTACACCTAACAATTGCTAAATCATTTGGTTTTAAAGGCCAAGAAATGGCATCTTTTTATAGAACAGATAATGAATGGACTCAAGGTGAGGAGATTCCATTATTTAACATGGAAGAAGTTGGAGAAGGTATTTCGATGAAAACGTGTCTTTTACAAGAAACATTGCCATCAGTTAACGATAAACTTATTTATGTTTATGACTTTTTAAATCTTTGGACATTCTATGTGGATGTTATTGAGATTTCTGAAGATAAAAAAGAAGGGCTACCACAGATTATTCTTACCGTTGGAGAAGTTCCTACAGAAGCTCCCGAAAAAGAGTTTGTTGCAGAAAAATTAGATGACGGATTTGGTGTTGAAGAAGATGCCGATGATGAGTTTGGGAGCTTTGACGATTTCGATTATAATGAGTATTAAAAAATTGTAATTATCCTATAGTTTAAAGCTTTTAACTATCAAACTTAATTTATAATAAATAATATTTTTTATAAATTATTTACCTACACATAAAATAATAAAACACTTTTTTAGTAACAAAATTGTAAATTAGTCGTCTTAATAATCATAACGAACTAAATACAATTTCTTTGGAAACTATCTTATCTCTTAAAAACCTAGATAAAAAATACGGCTCCGTTCATGCAGTAAACAATCTTTCCTTTGACATAAAAAAAGGAAATATTTACGGAATATTAGGTCCGAATGGAAGTGGAAAATCTACTACCTTAGGCATTATCTTAAACGTTGTAAACAAAAGCTCTGGTAATTTTTCTTGGTTTAATGGCACATTATCTACCCATGAAGCTTTAAAAAAGGTAGGTGCTATTATAGAGCGCCCTAACTTTTACCCTTACATGACTGCGGTTCAGAATTTAAAATTAATATGTAAGATTAAAGAGATATCCTCAGAGATAATTGATGAAAAATTAAAAACTGTAAATCTTTACGAGAGGAAAAATAGTAAATTCAGTACCTTTTCTTTAGGTATGAAACAGCGTTTGGCAATTGCATCTGCTTTGCTAAATGATCCTGAAATTTTAATATTAGATGAACCTACAAATGGCTTAGACCCTCAAGGAATTCATGAAATTAGACAAATTATAACTGAAATTGCGAGTAAAGGAACTACTATTCTGTTAGCCTCTCACCTATTAGATGAAGTAGAAAAAGATTTGTTCTCATGTCATCGTTATTAGAAACGGAATAAAACTTTATAGCGGCAGTGTTGATGAAATGACGAGCCTCTAAAGGATTTCTTGAACTAAAAATAGAGAAAGATGAAGAAAAACTTTTAGCTGCACTCGAATTGCATCCATCAGTGCAAAAAATAGTAAAAAATCATGAAATAATCATTGCTACTTTGAGGGATGATACTTCAGCGACAGAAATGAATACTTTTCTTTTCGAAAAAGGCCTTTTCTTAAGTCATTTGGTAAAACGTAAACCTAGTTTAGAACAACAATTCTTAGATTTAACAAACAATAACTAACCTTCTAATTTTTATAGTTAAATCTCTAGCAGTATTAAACTATTTAAAAAACAATAAAAACATAAGAATATGTTGAGATTACTAACCATAGAGTTTCATAAATTAAAGCACAATAAGGCCAGTAAAATATTATCTTTAATTTATTTTGGGTTACTTATTTGTATCGCTTTAACAGCGGCAATAAAGTTTGATGTTGGACCTATTAAATTTCATTTAGCAGAAATGGGAATTTTTAATTTTCCTTATATCTGGCATTTTAACACCTATGTGGCTGCTATTTTAAAATTCTTTCTCTTACTAGTAATTGTTTCTATGATGGCAAATGAATACAGCTACAAAACCTTAAAACAAAACTTAATCGATGGTTTGAGTAAAAAAGAATTTATACTCTCTAAATTTTATACGGTTGTTGCATTTGCATTAGCATCTACATTTTTTGTTTTTATTACCTCTCTAATTTTAGGCCTAATCTATTCAGATTACAATGAATTTGCTATTATAACTTCAGACTTAACATATCTTTTAGCATTTTTTATAAAATTAATAGCATATTTTTCTTTTGGTTTATTCCTTGGTATACTTGTTAAAAGGTCTGCTTTTGCAGTTGGCGCAATGCTTGTTTGGTATATTATAGAATGGATTATTTTTGGTGTTTTAGGCTGGAAATTTGTTTCTTGGGAGACAGCACAAAATATTAAAAACTTCTTACCTTTAGAAGCAATGTCTAATTTAATAAAAGAACCAGGTTCTAGACTTGGTGCAGTTAGATCTATTGCCAACCAAATAGGCGAAACTTTTACTAAAACGTATGCCGTAGAATTTTCTACTATCACCATTGTATCTCTTTGGACGTTTATCTTTATTTATTTATCTCTAATCTTGTTAAAAAAGCGCGATTTATAATGTATTTAAGTTATTTTTAGCCTTATTTTAAAAATTTTATTTCAATCATATGCAAGAAAGCAGTTTCTACTTATTACTTTAATTTTAGTTATCTATTTAACAAATTATGCCCACTTTAGTAAAAAGCATTATACACTACCAATTACTTCAAGTGATAACATAGGTATTCAAACAATGTTAAAGGAGTTAACAAAATTTTTTACCGGGACAGTAGTATAAAATTTTTAATAGGTATGGTAAATTTGTAGAGCAAATAACACTCAGCAGTCAAGGACGGGATGGGACCCATAATGATAAAAAAAATCGTCCGATGGTTATTGGTATAATATTACACTAATACCAGCAGATAATTAATGAAATAGGAGACTTATTATTTCTAAAAAAATAGTACAATCAGTATTAATAACTTATGATTACTATAATTTTAATTAATACATTTGATTATAAAAAAAAGAGGTATACTGAAATGAATAAATTAATTCCTTTATTACTACTATTTTTTGCATTTAATACATACTCTCAAAAAGAGGCCAATATTTGGTATTTTGGAGAGAATGCTGGTATAGATTTTAATTCTTCACCCCCAGTAGCTTTAACTGATGGATTATTAAACACTCTTGAAGGATGTTCAACATTTTCAGATGCGAATGGTGATTTATTGTTTTATTCAGATGGTGTTACTGTCTTCGGCAAAAATCATACTATCATGACATACACTGATGGTACTCTGGCAAATAATTTATTAGGAAACCCATCAGCTACACAGTCTGGAATGATTATCCCTAAACCTTTATCTACCTCTATCTACTATCTTTTTACTGTGACTGATAATAGAAATTCTAATGGATTTAATGTGTACACTATTGACATGTCCTTAAATAGGAGGAAATGGACAGTTAATTGATGAGGATGGTGATGGTTTTTTTTTGTTGAATTACAAGGTGGAAGTTGGACTGAAAAAGTTGCTGCGGTTAAAGGTACAAGATTGTAATACCTTTTGGGTAGTAACAGCATTGAATAATAGATTTTATTCTTATCTTAGTTGATGAAACTGGAGTGCAAAGCAACCCAGTAATATCTTCAGTTTCAACAACTATTGACAAAAGAGGTTATTAAAAATATCTCCAGACGGTACTAAAGTTAGCATTAGCAAATCAAGACAGTCAAGATAAAGCTGTCTTATATGATTTTAATAACTTAACTGGTGAAGATCACAATAATGAAACATTTGTTATTGAAAATTTTTCGGGTGATGGAGAACCATATGGAGTAGAATTCTCTATTGATTCTAAAAAGTTATATATATCAACTGTTTCTGGTTTTAGATACGGACTTTCTGGCTGGGAATACGAAAATTATATTGATAACCCTGGCTTTAATAACCCTGTGAGTTACAAACTTTTTCAATTTGATTTAACAGCAACTAACATCCCTAATTCTAGATCATTAATTCACATACAAGAGGCTAATAGCAGTGATTATCCTGAAGGGGGTTATAGAGGTGCTTTACAATTAGGGCCTGATGGAAAAATTTATGCTATAATTCCTTTAGCTTATGAAGATCCAGCTAGTTTTGCTCCTTTTTTAGATGTTGTAGAAAACCCAACAGCAGATGCTAGAGATATCATATTCACCAAAAATGCAATTGACCTAAAAGGTAAATTCGCTACTCAAGGATTACCTCCTTTTATTGCTTCTTTACTTTTGCCTATAGATATTTCAGATACTTCTGGAACAACAATTAATAATGAAAGATTTAAAATATTGCAGAGGAGATGATGTTACTTTTAAAATAACAGACCCTACTATTATTACCTTAAGTTCTAGTCCTGTTTTTGAATGGAGTTTTGATAATGGAATAACTTCACCAACTATCATTGCAACTACTAATAATTTAGAATTACTAAACTTAACCAGCACTAATAACGGAACATACACATTAAAATTAAAATTAACAGATACTTGTGGGAATCTAATAGAGTTTAATGCTATTTTTAATCTAGAAGTTTTCGAAGCAGCAAATGCAACCCAGCCAGAAGATATTATTTTCTGTGATACTGATAATGATGGTTTTTGCCTCTGATTTACAAAGTAATGAATTAAAAGATAAAATCTTAACAGGTCTAGATAGTTCTAAATTTGAAATATCATACTTTGATAAGGATGATGTTCTTTTACCAAACCCTTATACAAACCCTGAGCCTTTTAGTTCACAAACAATTCTTGTCAAAGTTCAAAATATAAAAGCGCCCAATGCATGTTATGCGACTACCACATTTAAATTAACAGTAACAGGTTTACCTGTTGCAATGAACCCTGGTCCTTATCGAGAATGTGATACTGATATTACTGGCCCAGATTTAGGCTATCATGATACGTTTTTACTAAAAACTAAAGATAATGACATTTTAGGTGGTACATCAGGCCTTAATCCAACACTATATAACATTTCTTATCATACTACTCCTGCTGGAGCACAACAAGATAATGCAACAGATGTAATCCCTAAAAATATTTTTCATAGAAATTCAACAAGCGATTCGCAGCCTATTTATGTTCGATTAGAGAGCAAAGCTAATACCAATTGTTTTGATGCCTCAATATCTTTTAATCTTGTTGTAGACCCCTTGCCAATTCCCAAAGAAAATCCAACAGAATTAAAACAATGTGACACTGACCCTGACAAAAAAACAACTTTTAATTTAACATTAGTAGAAAAAAACATATCAGACAATCCTACAGATACGTTTGAATACTATACAACAGAATCAGATGCAATAACCGGAACTCCTGGAGCTCTTCAAGTGCTGATAAAACTAGTTACCCTGTAGACACAAGTGGTGAAGCATGGGTGAGAATAATTTCTGAATTTGGATGTTATACCATCTCAAAAATAGATTTAAGTGTTAGCTATACACCTAATGAGCTTTATGATGAAACTTTTAGGGAGTGTGATGATTTTTTTCCTGCTGACGGCATTACAGGTCTCAATAACGACAAAGATGGAATTACATTTTTTGATTTAAGTAGCACTCCTGATAAAATATCTAATGATCTAGATATTATTGTTGAACTATACGAAACTGAAGATGACAGAACAAAATCTTCGGATGAAATTCGAGAAAGACTTAATAAACTTGGGGATGATCTCTCAAAATATAGAAATAATAAAATTCCCAATACAACTGGAAATAAATTTCCAATTTTCTATAAGAGAATTAGTAAATCTAATAATGACTGTAAGGGTATTGGTCAATTTTATCTGCAAATAAATGCTGTTCCCATAGCAAATACTCCTGCAAATTTTGATTTATGTGATGATGCACTGTCTGGAAATACCACAGATGGTATAAACAATGGGATTAATCTTAGAGATCGATTTATCGATATTTTAGGTCCGGCACAAATAGGGTTAGGCTATGATGTTACTTTTCATGCTTCACAGGCAGATGTATACGACTTAACCAGTTTGGGGTTTCCCAATGACACCAACTTTACAAACACCCCACAAGCAGGCTTTAAACCCGGTGATATTAGTGAGCAAAAGATTTATGTACGTGTAAAGAATGCAGCCGGATGTATTAACAATCCAACTTCTTTTAAGATAATTGTCAATCCTATTCCTAGTATTTCAAATACCATTACTCCGTTTCCGGTATGTGATATTGTGACTTCCTCTGATAGAGATCCCAGAAATAGAATCGCTCAAAATATAGATTTAACCTCTAAAAACGATGAGATTTTAGCTGGGAAAACAAATCATAAAGTATCCTATTACCTTACCCAAACAGATTCTAAAAATGATATTGAAATTGTGAACCCTACTGATTTTCAAAATATAAGTTCTCTAACTTCATTTCCTGCTGATTTTACTTCAGATGATCCGGCAATTCAAACCATATTCGTAAAAGTATTTGATCTGGGAGGCAATAAATGTAGCTCTGTTTTTAGTACGTTTCAAGTAGTCATTTATCCTGAACCTAATATTCCTCTAAATATTTCTGACTATTCTGATTGTGATAATGCCACAGACAGCAATGCGGATGATGCAAATGGTAAAATTGGAAACATCACCCTAAAAAACAAAATACCTGAAATCCTTGACAAGTATAATCCTGCTGAGTTTGCAGATTTTGCTGTGAGTTTTTATGCTGATCCAGATGATGCTAAAATAGGGGATCCTAACACAGCATTAGATGGAGATGTGTTTGAAAATAGTATAAATGGACAAGAAATTTTTGTACGAGTAGAAAACAAAAAAAATGAGCCTATTATTTGTGTGAACACACGTTTGTCTTTTTATATAAATATCAATCCTTTGCCAGATTTCACAGTAATGGGCGAAGAAAATATTGAAGAACCGCTAATTGTATGTTTGAATGATACTCCTCTTGTTCTTGAGGCCGAAAATCCTTTAGCAACCTACGCATATCAGTGGACCAATGAAGTCGGAGACCTATTAGGTAATGCTGCTACTCAAAAAGTATTCTTAGCAGGAAAATATACCGTAACAGCTTCTGACGTCTCTCCAATTGGATGCTCTAGAGAAAGAACAATTGTAGTTGAAGAATCTGACATAGCAACCCTAGAGCAAAGCTTTATCACTATTATAGATGAAGGTAATAATATTGGAAGTGAAGACAAATCATCAATCTCTATTGATACTATTAGCAATGATTTAGGTCCAGGAGATTACCAATTTGCAATTTTAAACATGGATAATGGTAACAGAACTCCTTTTGCAGGTTTCCAAGATGAACCGCTATTTGAAAACTTAGAAGGTGCAATTTATACTATTATTGTAAATGACAAAAACGGATGTGTACCAGATACAACACTGCAAGTATCTGTGCTGCAATTCCCAAAATTCTTTACCCCAAATGGAGATGGTAGAAATGATACATACAGAGTAAAAGGTGCTAACAAAACTTTTTATCCTAATAGCAGTATAAATATCTTTAATAGATACGGAAAATTAGTGGCGCAAATACCAATCGATAGCCAAGGATGGAACGGAATCTATAATGGTAAAAAACTTTCGTCAGATGATTATTGGTATAATATTACTTTGATACCAGCAGATAACACGAAACAAATAATTAATAAAATTGGATATTTTTCACTATTAAGAAAATAAGATGTTGAAAAAAAATCGACTACTCAACTCATTATTAATATTTTTTGTAATCTTAAATTCCTTTTCGCAAAGAGAAACGGAGCACTGGTATTTTGGAAATAGAGCAGCCATAAAATTTATCGACAATCAAAGGCCTAGGGCGCTATCAAACAGCAATATGAATACTCCATATGGAAGTGCCACAATTTCTGATAAAAATGGTAATTTATTGTTTTATACTTCTGGTGCTACTGTATTTAACGCAAACCATTCAACAATGGAAAATGGTGCACTCTTAGCGAGTGATAACGAAGTATTACAAACTTCTATTATAATTCCAAAACCTGGCAGTCCAAATATTTATTACCTAATTACACTTAAAGATAAAAATGATCCACCACCAATTGGAGACTTTATTGAACCTGGTTTGTACTTTTCTGTTATAGATATAAATAAAAATGGTGGATTAGGAGAGGTCACCAAAAAAAACTTAACTATTACTGATTTAGTTTCAGAAAAACTAACTGCTGTGCATGCAAAAGATGGTAAAAGTATTTGGTTAATAGCTTTTGGAAAACAATCAATAACAGAGTGCTGCATTCGATACCTTTTACAGCTTTAAAATTGATGAAAGTGGAATTAATACAACACCTGTTGCATCAACTATTTCTGCTACTATTTTTAATAACCAAGGAGCTTTAAAAGCTTCGCCCAACGGTTCCTTTCTACTTTTATCTAATTATACCAATGCTATTTTAACTGATTTTGATGACGAAACTGGTAAGGTGAGTAGCTACGATTATTTAAAAATTTCACAAACTATCGGTTTACCACCAAAAGCGTATGGAGTTGAATTCTCTAAAGACTCTAAATATGCATATGTAGAAACCATTAATGCTGGAGAAAATATAATTTTACAATATAACACAGCCAAAATAGATGATATACAAGAAGTCCATATTTCTAATAAAGGAGAAAGCTATATGCAGCTCGCAAAAGACGGAAATATCTATGTAACTTCAGAAGGTTATTTAAGTAAAGTAACACCACCTAAAAGCAGTGATGAAACAGTAGCTTCATTTTTTGAAAATACAATTGATTTAAATGGAAAAAAATCAATACTAGGGATGCCAAACTTTATTCAATCTTATTTTAGAACTAGAATACTGTCAGAAAATGGATGTCTCGATACAAAAACATTATTTGAAATAGATACCTATGCAACTATTACTGCAGCAGAATGGGATTTTGGAGATGGTACACCTATTTCTAAAGAAATAAAATCAGAACATACATATACTAGTGCTGGTAATTATGCCGTTTCTTGCACAATTACTGTAAATAGTAGAGAAATTAAGCTGTACAAAAACATAGAAATTTATACACCAAGTGCTTATGCCATAGGTTTTAACGAAATAATTCAATGTGATATTGATAATGACGGAACAGATTTTTTTAATCTGACAGTTGTTGAAGATAAAATTACACCTTTCAAATTAATAAAGTGGAATCACCTATCACAAAAGCTTTACTGATGCACAGAATAATAATGAAATAAGTACTCCTGAAAATTATGAAAATACAGGTAGAAATGAAATTTTTATTAAAATCTACAACATGAACGGATGTGCTACAATTAAAAGTTTCTTTGTTGAGTCAGTTTTTGTTAAATTAGAAGAGATAGAAGATTTTTATGCTTGTAGTATTTCAAATGAAAATGATATTGAAAATCTTGGGAATTTTAATTTAAATCTTAAAAAACCTGATATTAGAACAAAAAACTTTTTAAATACAACTGATAAGATAAGGTTTTACCCAGATGCACTAAGCGCACAACTTACCACGGGAGAATTAAACGGAGAACTTACATCTAAATCTACTGTAATTTGGGTTCGTATAGATACTTCTATCGGTTGTGGTGGTATAGAACCTTTTAATTTAAAAGTAAATCAGCTTCCAAAAACAAATAATATTAGTACGATCTATACCATTTGCTATAAACCAAGTTTAAAACCTCCTGTAATTATTTCTGCTGATGCCAGTAATGAACGTTTTGAATGGAAGGATAATTTAGGAAATATCCAAAGTACAGATCAAAATTTTATATTAAATACATTAGGTGAATATTCTTTAACTGTTTTTAAAACAGAAAACAATATAGAATGTAGCAATACCAAAATATTTTCAGTTATAAATCCATCACCACCAATATTTTCTAATATTTTAGTAGATACTGAAGATGAAACAAATAATATAGTAGCTGTTATGGTATCTGGCAATAGTTCCTATGAGTTCTCTTTAAATAATATAAATTTCTTTAGTAATGGAAGTTCTTATACTTTTACTCAGGTAACGCCTGGCCTAAGAACGATCTATGTGCGAGATATTAATTCATGTGAAAATCCTATCCAAAAAACAGCTTCTGTATTAGGAGTTAAAAGTTTTTTCACACCTAATGATGATGATAAAAATGATTTTTGGAATATCAGAGGTTTAGATGCAGAATTCTATAAAGCTATTCAAATTAAAATATACAATCGCTTTGGCACAATTATAGCAAGTATAGATGATTTTGATAGCGAGGGATGGGATGGCACCTTTAATGGCAAATTACAAATTTCTAATACTTATTGGTATAAGGCAGAAATAATAGACATAAACGATAACATCATAAAAAAAATTGGATATTTTAGTCTCATAAGAAAATAAGATTACAATTAGTATCCGTATTTTTACAGTATGGAATTTAACTTAGTATCAGAATTTTCTCCAACAGGAGATCAACCCCAAGCAATAAAAGAACTTTCTGATGGTATTAATACTGGTGAAAAATTTCAAACACTTTTAGGTGTAACAGGATCTGGTAAAACCTTTACAGTAGCCAATGTTGTAAAAGAAGTAAAAAAGCCAACCTTAGTTTTAGCACATAATAAAACTTTAGCAGCACAATTGTATTCAGAATTTAAACAGTTTTTTCCAGAAAATGCAGTTGAATATTTTGTTTCTTATTATGATTACTATCAGCCAGAAGCATATATTCCAGTTACAGGAACCTACATAGAAAAAGATTTATCTATCAATGAAGACATAGAAAGATTGCGTTTAAGCACTACTTCTTCTCTACTCTCTGGGAGAAGAGACGTTTTAGTAGTGGCTTCTGTTTCTTGTTTATATGGTATTGGAAATCCTACAGAATTTAAAAAAAATGTAATTCCCGTTACAGTAGGCCAATTACTTTCTAGAACAAAATTCCTACATCAACTAGTACAAAGTTTATACTCTAGAACTGAGCATGAGATAAAGAGTGGAACTTTTAAGGTAAAGGGTGACGTCGTAACAATTTATCCTTCTTATGGTGATAATGGGTATCGAATTCATTTTTTTGGTGATGAAATAGAAGAAATAGAATTATTCGATTTAGAGAGTAATAATGTGATCAACACCTTTGAAGAGTTAAGTATTTATCCTGCAAATTTATTTGTTACTTCACCAGATATTTTACAAAATGCCATACATCAGATTCAAGAAGATATGATGAAACAGGTTGATTTTTTCAATGAAATTGGAAAACACTTAGAGGCTAAAAGAATTAAAGAACGTACAGAATTTGATTTAGAAATGATTCGTGAATTAGGCTATTGTTCTGGTATTGAAAACTACTCAAGATATTTAGATGGCAGAGAACCGGGAACAAGACCTTTTTGTTTGTTAGATTACTTTCCTGATGATTATCTAATGATTATTGATGAAAGTCATGTTACTGTGCCTCAAACACACGCAATGTACGGTGGTGACAGAAGTAGAAAAGAAAATTTAGTAGAATACGGCTTCCGATTGCCTGCTGCGATGGACAATAGACCTTTAAAATTTGATGAATTTGAAGCCATTCAAAATCAGACTATATTTGTCTCTGCAACGCCCGCAGATTACGAACTTCAAAAAACAGAAGGTGTCTTTGTAGAGCAAATAATTAGACCAACGGGTTTACTAGATCCTATAATTGAAGTAAGACCCAGTTTAAATCAGATAGATGATTTAATTGAAGAAATACAAATTAGAGTAGAAAAAAACGAGCGTACGCTGGTTACTACACTTACTAAAAGAATGGCAGAAGAATTAACAAAATATCTTGCAAGAGTAGACATCCGTTGCAGATACATACATTCTGATGTAGATACTTTAGAACGCGTAGAGATTATGCAAGACTTGCGTAAAGGCTTGTTTGATGTTTTAATTGGTGTAAATTTATTACGTGAGGGTTTAGATTTACCTGAAGTCTCTTTAGTTGCAATTTTAGACGCAGATAAAGAAGGTTTTTTAAGAAACGTAAAATCATTGACGCAAACGATTGGTAGGGCTGCTAGAAATGTAAATGGGCGTGCAATTTTATATGCAGATAAAATGACTAAAAGCATGGAAAAGACCATAGAAGAAACCGACAGAAGAAGAGATAAACAAATAGCATACAATACAAAGCATAACATTACGCCTACTCAAATTAATAAAAAAATAGATGACACTTTAACAAAATCGGCAGTTTCGAGTTATCATTATGACAATGCAAAACAAGTGGCAGCCGAGCAAGATTTGCAGTATTTACCAAAAGAAGAAATAGAAAAACGCATTAGAGAAAAACGCAAACATATGGAAGCTGCTGCCAAAGAATTAGACTTTATTATGGCTGCCAAACTGCGGGATGAAATTGCTGTTTTGTAGAGAAATTGTAGCTCTGATATTATAAAAACAACAGCTTATTTTACTTCTCTACCTTGCCTACTATATGTACTCTATTGTTGCCAAAATAGCATAGACTTAGCATGTGCTCTAGCTTATTTGTAATCGTAACAACAGTAATATAAAAGTTTTTTCATTCGTCTCTTTTAGATTCAATAAATTAAAAAAGGAAAGCCTCACAAATTGTGAGGCTTTCTCTTTTTTTATTGTAAAGAAACTTTATGAAGCTTCTAAAACTTCCTGCAACTTTATCTGCAGCTTCTTGAAATTCTGTAGCAGAAATAATTTCCATTCCAGAATTGTCTATTAACTGTTTCGCTTCTTTAGCATTGGTACCTTGCAATCTGCAAATAATTGGCACAGTAATTTTATCTCCCATACTCTTATAAGCATCTACAACACCTTGTGCAACTCTGTCACAACGAACAATACCACCAAAAATATTTACTAAAATTGCTTTTACATTACTATCTTTTAATATAATTCCAAAAGCTTTTTCTACACGCTCTGCATCTGCGGTACCACCAACATCTAAAAAGTTAGCAGGCTCACCACCAGACTCTTTAATTAAATCCATAGTTCCCATTGCTAAACCAGCTCCGTTTACCATACAACCAACGTTTCCGTCTAAATCTACATAATTTAAACCAGCAGCCTTCGCTTCTACTTCAATAGGATTCTCTTCACGTAAATCACGCATTTCTGCATAATCTTTATGTCTGTATAAAGCATTTTCATCTAAAGAAACTTTAGCATCTACTGCCATAATTTTAGAATCAGATGTTTTTAAAACTGGATTGATTTCAAACATAGCAGAATCTGAACCAATGTATGCTTTGTATAAGTTGGTTACAAATTTTGTCATTTCTTTAAAAGCAACACCAGATAAACCTAAGTTAAATGCAACTTTTCTTGCTTGAAAAGGCATGATTCCTAATAACGCATCAATTTCTTCTGTAAAAATTAAATGTGGAGTTTCTTCTGCAACAGTTTCGATATCCATTCCACCTTCCGTAGAATACATAATCATATTTTTACCCGTTGCTCTATTTAATAAAACAGACATATAATATTCGTCTGGCTCAGAATCTCCAGGATAATATACATCTTCACAAATTAAAACTTGGTTTACTAATTTTCCTTCAGCAGAAGTTTGAGGAGTGATTAACATCATTCCCAAAATATCATTAGAAATACTTTCTACTTCTTGTAAGTTTTTAGCCAACTTAACGCCTCCACCTTTTCCACGACCACCGGCATGAACCTGTGCTTTAATCACGTGCCAACCAGTTCCTGTATCTTCAGTAAGTTTTTTTGCAGCAGCTACTGCTTCTGCAGGAGTATTTGCAACAATTCCGCGTTGTATTCTAACGCCAAAACTATTTAATATTTCTTTTCCTTGATATTCGTGTAAGTTCATTCTATAACTGTTTTAAAACGGTGACAAAAATACAAATTCAGAAGTTATTTTATGTAACGTTTTAAATAAAAAATAAAAAATATTTTAAATATTTATGTTTACAATTAAATCTGAAATTAAAAAGACATTTATGGCATTCTAATTTCTTTTTTATACATTCGTTTCTAAATTAGAGAAGGTATGATTGTTTGTAAAAATATACACAAATATTATGGTGAAGTTGAAGTCTTAAAAGGTGTGAATTTACACATTAAAAAAGGAGAAATTGTTGCTATTGTTGGTCCTTCTGGAGCAGGAAAAACAACACTTCTTCAAATATTAGGCACTTTAGACAAGCCATTAGCTACGGAAAATTTTAACCTTTTATTAAATGATATTTCTCTTAAAAATTTATCAGACAAAGAATTGTCTTCTTTTAGAAATAATCACATCGGTTTTATATTTCAATTTCATCAATTATTACCTGAATTTACAGCATTAGAAAATGTATGCATTCCTGCTTTTATTGGAAAAAAATCCAAAAAAGAAACCGAAAAAAGAGCAAAAGAAATTTTAGATTTCTTAGGATTGTCGCATAGAATAAACCACAAACCAAATGAACTTTCTGGTGGTGAACAGCAAAGGGTTGCAGTGGCAAGAGCATTAATTAACAATCCAGCTGTTATTTTAGCCGATGAGCCTAGTGGAAATCTAGACAGTGAATCTGCTAAAAATTTGCATGAATTATTTTTTAAACTGCGTGATGAATATGGACAAACCTTTGTTTTAGTTACACACAATGAAGAATTAGCAGCAATGGCAGATAGGAAGCTAACCATGAAAGATGGTGTAATTGTTTAAAAAAATGAAGAAATCAGACCTCAAAGAATTTTTAGACGAAAAAGTAATCTTATATAACAATCCTAAATTTATAGACTCAGATCCGATTCAAATTCCGCATTTATTTTCTAAAAAAGAAGATATTGAGATTTCAGGGTTTTTAACAGCTATTATTTCCTGGGGAAACAGAACGATGATTATTAGAAATGCTCATAAAATGATGGAGCTACTTGACAATTCACCACATGACTTTATTCTAAATCATCAAGAAAAAGACTTGAAATGCTTAGAAGGTTTTGTACACAGAACTTTTAATTATATCGATTTTCAACAGTTTATAAAGTCATTAAAACATATATATCTGCAGCATGGTGGATTAGAGTCGGTACTTTCTATACAAGACCAAACGGAAACATATCAAACAGCTATTAATAACTTTAAATCGGTGTTTTTTGAAGTAGAACATCAACAAAGAACACAAAAACATATTTCAGACCCTTTAAAAAATTCTGCTGCAAAACGCATTAACATGTTTTTACGTTGGATGGTAAGAAATGATAAATCTGGTGTAGATTTCGGAGTATGGAAAACGCATAACCCCTCCTTTTTGTCTTGTCCTTTAGATGTGCACTCTGGAAATGTAGCAAGAAAATTAAAACTATTGCTAAGAAAACAAAACGATTGGAAAGCGGTTGCTGAGTTAGATAACAACCTAAGAAGCTTAGATGCTTCAGATCCTGTGAAATATGATTTTGCACTATTTGGCTTAGGTGTTTTTGAAAAGTTTTAATTAAAAATGAACAAGTGTTTCTAAATCCTTTTATTTGTAATAAATTTATACTTTCACAACTTAATAAGTATATATAAATGCAATTTAAAAATCTAGAAATTTTATACTTTTTAGGGTTCTTAATTATTCCTATTTTAATACATCTTTTTCAACTTCAAAAGTTTGTAAAAGTACCTTTTACGAATGTTGCCTTTTTACAAAAAATACTACAAGAAACACGCAAGAGTTCTCATATAAAAAAATGGTTGATTTTAGCTACAAGATTGCTATTATTAAGTGCAATTATATTTGCCTTTTCTCAACCTTTTATTAGTAATAAAGATTACAATAAAAAAGAACATACTTTTATCTATTTAGACAATTCTTTAAGTACAAATACCAAAGGAAAAAAGGGTGATTTATTAAAAATAGCGGTACAAGAAATTATAGAAAACACTGCAGATAAAAACAGATATTCATTACGAACTAATACCGGGTTTTATAAAGACCTTAGTAAAGATGCTCTAAAAAATAGATTATTAAAAGTAGATTATTCTTCAAAAAAATTAAGTTTATCTACACTTTTACTACAGATAAACAAAGAAAAAAAAATAAAAATAAAAGCTTTAAATAATATAGTATTAATATCTGATTTTCAGACTAATTACGATAAAAAGTTTACAAATGTAACAGCCACTTTTTCGGCTATAAAACTAGAAGCTATCAAGAAAGATAATCTATCTATAGATAGTGTCTTTATCAATAATAAAAATGCAAATAATTTTAGACTAAATGTAGTAATAAAGAATCAAGGTCCTAGAAAAGACATTGTACCCGTTGCTGTTTTCAATGGAAAAAACCTACTTAGTAAACAATCCATCCGTATCGAAAAAGATACAGAGAAAACTGTTGTATTTACGTTACAAAACACGATCAATTTATTAGGTAAAATTACACTTATTTTTAGCGATACATTTTTGCATGATAATACATATTACTTCGCTTTAAACAACAATCAAAAAATACCTATTTTAGCAATTGGAAAGAAGGCTAATTTTTTATCAAAAATATACACAAAAGAAGTATTTAAATTCACAAATAACCCTATTCAAAACATCAATTACAATACCCTTCAAAACCAACAATTAATCATACTAAATGAAGTAGTAAAACTTCCAGAAATTTTAATTAATAGTTTAGTTGACTTTTCTAAAAATGGAGGAAGTATTGTAATTATTCCAAATGAAAAAATAGCTCTTTCATCTTATAATAGTTTCCTAAAGAAACTAAATTTAGGAAAAATTACAACCAAGAAAAAAGATACATTAAAAATTACAAATATTAATTATTCACATCCTGTATTTAAAAATGTTTTTTCTAAAAAAATAACTAATTTTCAATACCCAAGTGTGAAAAGCTACTACCCTATTATAGGAAATACCTCTAAAATAGTCTCTTTTGAGAATAATATGCCTTTTATAAGTCAGTTATCGAATAGTAAAACCTATTTTATTTCTAGTGCTTTAAATAAAAAAAACAGCAACTTTTTAAACTCTCCTTTGATTGTGCCTATTTTTTATAATTTTGGAGAGATGAGTTTTAAGTACCCCAAATTAGCTTATAGAATAGATCAAGAAAACACAATTGAAATTGAAACTAAAATGCGTAAAAATAAAATTTTAGCAATTGCTAAAAACGACGCTTCTTTTATTCCTCTGCAACAAACCTACCAAAATAAAGTAATTCTTACAACAAAAGAACAACCACTAAAAGCTGGATTTTATAAAGTTTTAAAAGAAAACACTAAAATTAAAGATTTGGCTTTTAATTACCCAAAAGAGGAGAGTTTATTGAATTTTCTAGATATTAACGTATTAAAAAAAATAAATGAAAATAGTGCAGTTTCTTCATCTATAACTGAAGTATTTAAACAAATAAATAAAAATAATGAAGTTCATTGGCTTTGGAAATGGTTTTTAGCCTTGGCAATTGTATCTTTGCTCTTAGAAATTTTGATTTTAAAATTCTATACACCATGATTACGCTTATAAAATCGGCAACGATTATAGATTCTTCAAGTCCCTTCCACCAGCAAAAAAAAGATATTTTAATTAAAGACGGTAGTATTAAGAAGATTGATAGCAACATACCTTCTAAAAAAGAATACACTATTGTAGAGAGAGAAAACCTGCATATTTCTTGCGGATGGTTTGACACGAGTGTTTCTCTTGGAGAGCCCGGCTATGAAGAAAGAGAAACTATTAAAAATGGATTGCAAGTTGCTGCAAAAAGTGGTTTTACAGCTGTTGCAGTAAATGCAAACTCCAATCCTATAATTGACAACAAGTCTGCTGTCGAATTCCTAATAAATAAAGCACATGGTTTTGCTACAAACCTTTACCCTATTGCAGCTTTAACCCAAGGAAGTAAGGGTGTTAATATGGCTGAATTGTACGATATGCAACAATCTGGAGCGATTGCTTTTGGTGATTATAAAAAACCAATAGAGCAGGACAACCTAATGAAAGTAGCACTATTGTATGCTCAAAATTTTGATGGTTTGGTCTTAAGTTTTCCAAAAAACAAATCAATTACTGGAGAAGGAATAGCACATGAAGGTATTAATAGTACAAAATTAGGTTTAAAAGGAATTCCTGCCTTGGCAGAAGAATTACAAATTGTAAGAGATCTTTTTTTATTAGAGTATACTGGGGGTAAATTGCACATCCCAACCATTTCCTCTGCAAAATCAGTAGATTTAATTAAAGAAGCGAAAAAGAACGGTTTACTGGTCTCTTGCAGTGTTGCTGCACACCATTTAACACTAACAGATAATGAGTTGCATGAGTTTGACAGCAACTTCAAGACAAACCCACCACTAAGGACAAATACAGATTGTAAAGCGTTGCAAAAAGGAGTTAGAACAGGTGTTATCGATATTATCACATCAGACCACGACCCTATAGATATTGAGTATAAAAAAGTAGAATTCAGCGAAGCCAAGGACGGAACCATTGGTCTAGAAAGTTTATTTGGAGCAGTAAATTCAGTTTTAAATTTAGAAGATTTTATCGAAAGTATCACTTCAAAACCAAGAGCAATTTTTGGTCTAGACCCAATTACTATTGCAGAAGGAAAAATAGCTGAGATTTCACTTTTTAATCCTGAAGAAAAATATGTGTTCACTAAAGAACATGCCTTATCTACCTCTAAAAATAGTGCATTTTTTAATAAAAAAATGAATGGAAAAGTATATGGTATTTTCTCAAACAAACAACTGATTTTAAATTCATAATACAATGGAAAACCATACTATAAAAGAAGGTAAAACTGCTGCACTTATAAGTTACATACCAGTTATTGGAGCGCCAATTGCTTTCTTTTTAAATAAGAATAAGCGAAATTATTTTGCTAGTTTTCATATTAGACAGACGTTTGGTTTAAACATTCTATACTTCATAAATAAATGGATTGTTTATGAATATTTTGGATTAACAGCTTTCAATATTGGAAAAGGTGGTGTTTTAGTACTTTTTATTTTGGGTGGCTTAGGTGCACTCAGAGAACAGGAAAAATTAGTACCATTACTAGGAGATAAGTTTCAAGAATGGTTTAAAAATATTTAATATAGAATGGGTAAATTACAGTATATCGTTAGAGAACCAAAAATTACATCCCAAAATCCACCTTTATTAATTTTACTGCATGGTTACGGTAGTAATGAGCATGATTTATTTTCTTTTGCTGAAGAATTACCAGATGACTTGCTAATTGTAAGTGCACAAGCACCACTTTCGATTGGAAACGGTGGTTATGCTTGGTATTCTATTAATTTTGACGAAATAAACGGAAAGTTCTCTGATTTAAAAGAAGCAAGAGAAGCTCTTGACACTATTGCTGGTTTTATTGATGATATTAAAAATAAATACACCCCAAACCCAGATAAAACTTTTTTATTAGGTTTTAGCCAAGGTGCAATTTTAAGTTATTCTTTCAGCTTTTTCCATCCAAACAAAATACAACATGTATTGGCATTAAGCGGCTATATTAATACAGAGTTGCTTCCAGAAAATATTTCAACAGATATTAGAACAGATTACTACTGTTCTCATGGCTCTGTAGACCAAGTTTTACCAGTGGAATGGGCAAGAAACTCAAAACCGTTTTTAGACAACTTAGGTTTTAAAAATGAGTATTCAGAATACAATGTTGGGCATGGTGTTGCACCACAAAACTTTTATAGTTTTAAAAACTGGATTGAAGCGCGTTTGTAAATCTATTTAAGAGATTAGGAAATAGCGTTTAAATTGAAGCATCTAAAAAGAAACCTTTATATGGATATCACAAAAATTAGATCTCTCTTTCCGATTACAAAGGAAGCTACTTATCTAAATAGCGCCTCGCAAGCACCTTTAAACACATGTGTTCAAAATAAGCTGGAAGCGTACCTAAAATCAGAAATAACTTTTGAAGGTAAAAAAGGATTTAATCGTGATGATATCCGCATTCCTTTAGCTAATTTATTAGGTGGCTCTTCAGAAGAATATGCACTAACAACAAGTACTGGTGTTGGTTTAGGAATGATTGCACAGGGCATCGATTTCAAAAAAGGAGATAATATTATTATTCCAGAAAAAGAACATTGGAACAACGCTTTTCCTTGGCTAAATTTAGAAAGCAAAGGTGTAGCAATAAGATTTGCAAAATTAAATAAAGACAACAGTCTCGATCCTGAAGCAATAGAAAAACTAATAGACAACCAAACGCGCGTTGTGGCAATTGCAGCAGTTCGTTTTAATAGTGGTTTTAGACCTAATTTATCTAAAATAAGCAAAATAGCACATTCGAAAAACGCTTTATTTGTTGTAGATGCTGCACAAGGCGCGGGCATGGTTCCTATAGATGTTGTCAAAGACGGTATTGATATTATGGCCGGCTGTGGCTTTAAATGGCTGCTTGGAATGCACGGAACAGGTTTCTTATATGTGAGCAACCGTGTTGTGAAAATGATACAACCTGTTTTACCAGGAATGTATGCAGCACATATAAACTATGACAAGCTTTCTTGCTACGAAGATGCTAGAAAATTTGAAACCGGAACCCTTGCATATTCCCTATTTACCGCTTGGTCTGCAGGTTTAGAATTACTGCTTTCTATTGGTATAGATACTGTTTATAAAAAGGCATTAGAAAACACGGCTCTCATTATAAACGGACTTTTAAAAAACAATTACAACTTAGTAACACCCATTAAAAACAAGGAAGAAAGAAGCGCTATTGTTCATTTTTATGCAAACTCTTTCGACAGCAACGAAAACACTATTTACAAAATTGAAAGACACATAAGGTAATGGTTACGTTGCAAGGAGAAAATATAAGGGTGAGTCCGAATTTCTTTACCACAAAAGAAGAAATTGAGGTGTTTTTACGTTTGCTTTAAAAAAGTACATACAAAGTAGTCACTAAAACACCTTTATCAGGTTCTAAATAATAAGCAATCAATTGTTTTTCTTCTTTTACTTTCAGATTAAATGGTGGCGCTAATAAATTGATGCCACTTTTCTTTTTTAATCTAATTCCTTGACCAGATATAATATCTTTATTAGGGATAAAATCTCCTTTAGGCAGATGCTCTGTTAAGATTAAGTATTTAAAATTTACTAACTTATTTACAATAGCCTGCACTTCTGCATTAGACAAGTGCTGCAATACCTGTCTAATAATGGCACAATCTCCTAAAGGCAAATCAGCTACAGCAATATCTAAACAATGAAACTCTAAGTTAGGTTCTTTAAATTTTTCTTTATTGAAGGCTATTAGCGGCGCTACAATATCTATGGCAACATACTTTTTAGTATATACTCACCAACTCTTTGCCCACATTAAAATCGCCACAGCCTAAATCGCAGACCGAGATTGGTGTTTTAAAAGAAGTTAAAAATGAAATTACTGCCGCTATATATGGTTTTACAATATCCAATTGATGGGATCCTGAACCAGAATAAAACTCGGTTTTTTCGTCTCCCCAAAGCCTCAATTCATACACCTGCTCCATTACTGCTCTTGTGGGCCAAGGTTTCTTTATTTTTTTAGTTGCTTCTTTCATTCTTAATACCAGATCTATAGCGTCTAATTATAGGCAATTGTCTTTATTTTAAAAGCCCTGCAATAAACCATAGCGAATTTACAGAAATTCCTCTTTTAAATTCGTGATTCAACAAAAAACATACTTTCTTTTAAGTTACCTTTGTCCCAAAAATAATACATGCAGTTTTCTGATTTTCCTTTCCATAAATCTATTTTAAAAGCCGTTGCTGAAGAGCGATTTCAAATACCTACTTTAGTTCAGCAAAAAGCGATTCCTTTAGTATTAGAAAAAAAGAATGTAATTGTTTCTGCACAAACAGGTACTGGAAAAACTGCTGCTTTTGCGTTGCCAATTGTTCAATTATTATTTGATGAGCAGGAAGTAGAAAAAAAAGATAAAAAGATAAGGTCTTTAGTAGTTACACCTACACGTGAACTAGCAATTCAGATTTTGGAAAACTTTAAAAGCTTTAGTAAATATTCTAATTTAGAGGCTACCGCAGTTTTTGGTGGTGTTTCTCTAGAACCACAAAAAGAAATTTTAGGTAAAGGAGTAGATATCTTAATTGCAACGCCTGGTAGATTAATTGACCTGCAAATGCAAGGGAATATTGATTTAAGCGCTGTAGAAATTTTTGTATTGGATGAAGCAGATTTAATGCTAGACATGGGCTTTATTGTTGATATTAAAAAGATAGAAGCCTTATGTCCTAAGAAAAAGCAAACCTTGCTCTTTTCTGCGACGATGCCAGAGAAGATCGTTGAATTAGCAAAAAGAGTTATTAAGAGTCCGGTTGTAATAGAGATAAACCCTGAAGAAACTACCGCAAAAAATATAGGACAATTATTATACTATCTTCCAAAGAAAAATAAGACAGACTTGTGTTTAGACTTGTTGCGAACTACTATTAATGGAAAAATCATCATTTTTAGACGCACAAAATTTGGTGTAGATAAATTAGAAGAATCTTTACTTAAAAATGGATACAAAGTAGCTAGTATTCATGGTGATAAAACACAGATTATTAGAAACAAGGCTATTGAAGACTTCAAAGAAAAGAAAGCGCATATTTTAATTGCAACGGATGTAGCGTCTCGTGGAATAGACATTACCAATGTAGATGCTATTATTAATTTCGATATTCCGAACATCCCAGAAACCTACATTCATAGAATTGGTAGAACGGGTAGAGCAGGTAAATCTGGAATTGCTTTTTCATTCTGTTCTCCTGACGAAAACGCATATATTAAGCTAATTGAAACCTTAATTGAAAAACCAATTAAAGTAATTATAGAGCACCCGTATATTATCGATAAACCAAAACACAAAAAACTACAACCAAATACCGTTAGTAAAAATAAAAAAGGAAGAAAATCTGAAGCTTCTAAGAAGAAAAAGAAACGCTGGTATTAAGTTATTTACTTTATTACTGCAAGAATAGGTATGGGAAGGTGCTAACAGAAGGTTGAAACAATATCAAATTTAAATGATACTATTTGTAAGTTAAAAAACATTCATTTATTAAATAATTTGAATAAAAATTACAATATATAAACATGTTTTATATTTATGAGTAATCAAAACCTAAACTTCAACCTCTAGACCATCAAATGATAAAAAAACATTTTTTGGTAATTTTGCAGATACTTCTTTATGAAAACCTAATTTGTGACTTATATGCGTAAAATAAGCTCTTTTAGGTTGAATCTCTTCAATAAAATTTAGTGCTTCTTTCAAATTAAAATGAGTAGGATGTTCTTCTATTCTTAAGGCATTCACAATCAAAACATCTAAATTTCTTAATTTTTCCTTTTCTTCAATAGTAATCGTTTTTACATCTGTTAAATAGGCAATATTTTGAATTCTATACCCTAGAATAGCTAAGTTACCGTGCATTACTTGAATAGGCGTTATTGTTAAACCGAGAAAAGAAAAAGGAGTTTTATCGATTATATTTGGCTGTACGCTTGGGGCACCAGGATATCTATTTTCTTGAGAAAATATATATTGAAAACGTTGTTCTAAACTATCTAATGTTATTTGACTTAAAAAAATAGGCATCTCTCCTATTTTATAGCAAAACGGGCGCAAATCATCCAAACCAGCTGTATGATCTGAATGCTCATGCGTAAATAGTACGCCATTTACTAACTGTACATTTTCTCTTAACATTTGCTGTCTAAAATCTGGACCACAATCAATTACAACTGTTTTATCATCCCAAGAAATTAGAATAGAAGACCTCAAACGCTTGTCTTTGACATCTGTAGATAAACAAACAGGATGATTACTAGCTATCACAGGAACTCCTTGTGAGGTTCCCGTTCCTAAAAAAGTGATTTTTAATAGTTTTTTATCAGTTTTCATTAAAACAAAAATAAGATAAAAATTGACTGATGGCATACTAATTGATTATATTTGTTTGAAAGTAAAAAAATCGATTTATGGCCATTTCTTTAAAAGGAGATCAAGAAATAACGAGTGCACCTACAACAAAAAGTAAAGCACTTAGAATTAATTTAAACTCAGATATTTACGGAACTTTTGCTGAAATTGGGGCCGGTCAAGAAACTGCACGTAATTTCTTTAGATCTGGTGCCGCTTCTGGCACCATTGCAAAAGCAATGAGCGCTTATGATAAAGATTTTTCTGACGCTATTTATGGTATTGAAGAGGATAAACGTTACGTTACACAGCCACGTCTTAAAAAAATGCTTAGGCACGAAATCGATTTAATGGAAGATCGTTTAAGTAGATCAAAACATCCAGATAAATTATTTTTCAGTTACGCAAACACCGTAACAACCATTGATTTTGCAAAGAAATTTAAAGGGCACGGCTGGATTGGTATTCGTTTTCAATTAGATCCTTTAGAAGCATATAACGAAATTATTGTACACATCCGTTTTAAAGAAACAGATGCTCGACTACAACAAGAAACCCTTGGTAAATTGGGTGTTAACTTAATATATGGGGCATTTTACTTAAATGACAATCCGAAAGAATTGGTAAAGTCTTTATATGATAATTTAAGTAACGACCAGTTAGAAATTGACATGATTAATTTTTCTGGACCTCGCTTTATGTACGTAGACAACCGATTAATGAGTTTGCAATTGCTTAAAAACGGAATGACAAATGCAGTAATGTTTGGACCTGACGGAAATAATTTACTACCTGCACAAGTGTTGTACAAAAAAAATATATTGGCTTTAAGAGGTAGTTTCAGACCTGTTACTAAAGTGAATATGGACATGTATGAAAAGTCTAAAAAGCTCTTTTTGAAAGAAAAGAAAGTAAAAGAGGAAAACACACAGGTTATTTTTGAAATTACATTAAGTAATCTTTCAGCTGAGGGGAAAATTAATGAAAGAGACTTCTTAGATAGAGCAGAATTACTATGCTCATTAGGACAAAATGTTATGATTACCAATTTTCAACAATATTTTAAATTGGTAGAATATTTTAGTGAATTTACCAAAGAAAGAATGGGAATTGCAATGGGTGTTTATAATCTTATTCAAATTTTTGATGAAAAATACTATCGCAACCTAAGTGGTGGGATTTTAGAAGCATTTGGTAAACTTTTCTATAGAGATTTAAAAGTATACATGTATCCTTATCATGACCAAGAATCTGATACTTTAATTAATAGTGAAAACCTAAAAGTACATCCAAGAGTAAAAGAGCTTTATAAATTCTTTAAAAATAATGGGAAACTTGTAAATATTGATGATTTTGACCCTGAAATTTTAGATATTTTCTCAAGAACTGTCTTAAAAATGGTAAGAGATGGAGAAAATGGCTGGGAAGCAATGTTACCAAAAGGAATTCCTGAAATTATTAAACAAAAACGTTTATTTGGATATTCTAAAGCTAGAGAAAATAAATAGTTTATAAATACCTTAAACCTTTCGGAAAACATTTTGTCTAATTAAAAAAAGGAAGATACTTGACGGATGAAACTGTTTTAATAGAACAATTAATAAATGTTCAAACAAGAGAAAAAGCCTTTAGAGAACTAATTTCTCTCTATAAGGAGCGTTTGTATTGGCATGTTCGGAAAATTGTAATTTCTCATGATGATACAGATGATGTTTTACAAAATACATTTATAAAAATTTACAAAAATATAGGCAAATTTAAACAAGAAAGTAAATTGTTTTCTTGGATGTATAGAATTGCAACAAATGAAGCAATTACTTTCATAAATAAACGCAATAAAGAGAGAAAGATAGACATTTCTGAAGTGCAAGAACAGATCGTTAGCACCTTAGAAAGTGATATTTATTTTTCAGGAGAGGAGATTCAAGAAATTTTACAAAAAGCTATTGCTAGTTTGCCACAAAAACAGCAACTGGTTTTTAACATGAAATACTTTGATAATATTAAGTATACTCAAATTTCTGAGATACTAGGAACTTCAGTTGGTGCATTGAAAGCCTCTTATTTTCATGCAGTTAAGAAGATAGAAAGCTATATAAAAAAACAATTAAATTAAACCTTTTATAAAATTTAATGTCTAAATATTAGGATGGAACAAGAAATAAATAATAGTGAAGTGTTTTTAAAATCAGTGCTACAAAATAGCGTAGGTTTTTCTGTACCTAAAGATTATTTTAATACTGCGGAAGATCGCTTCTCATCTTTTCTTATAGAAAGAGAACTTCCAGAAGAAACTGGCTTTTCAATTCCTGAAAATTATTTTCAAAACGTAGAAAAATCAATTCTTAAAAAAACAGGATTTAAAAAAGAGGTAAAAGTTATTTCTTTAAAAAGTAAATTCTTAAAATACATTCCTGTTGCCGCTGTAGCATCTGTAGCATTGCTTTTAAGCATTAATTATTTCACCTCTTCAACTAGCTCAGAAATTAATTTTGATACACTTGAGCAGAACCGATATAGAAAACTGGATTGTAGAAAACTCAAATGAATTATCAGACAAAGATTTTGTTGCCATATTACGTAGTGAAATTTCAAATGAAAATGATTTTGCTTTAACAGATTTACAAAGTGATGCAATTGAAGAATATATTATCAATATAGAAGAAAGTTCTTTATTAAATGAAAACTACTAATATGAAAAATAAGATACTCGCTCTAGCACTATTACTTACTACGTTTTTATCTTTTGGACAACATAATAAGGAAAGTAGAGAAAAAATAAAAGCCTTAAAAGTTGCTTATCTTACGCAAGAACTTAAACTAAATGCTATTGAGGCACAGCAATTTTGGCCACTATATCATAAGCATAAAGAAAAAATAGATAATTATCAAGAAAAAGATAGATCTAAATTTAGAAAATTTAGAAAATTAGAAAATTTAGAGAATTTAGAAGAAGCCGAAGCAAAAAAACTAGTATTCTTAAAAGCAACTTTAGATAAGAAAATAATTATTGAAAAAGAGCTGTTTATTTCTGAAGTATCTGCATTTTTATCATACAATAAAATTATAAAACTTTATCTTAGTGAAAGAGAATTTGCAAGAAAGTTGATGCGCAAGTATGGTAAAGAGAGAAAAAGCAAAGAATAGCATAAGGTTACTTCTTAAAACTAAAAAAGAGGCTAACGCCTCTTTTTTTTATTTTATAAAAGTCATACATATTGATAACTCTGGTTTATTTTCAATAAAAATTTTTAGCCAAATTCTTAATTCTTCAATTTCATAAGGCAACAAAGTATCTAAACCTTTTTTTAATTCTTTACAAAACAAATCTGAATTAAAACTAACCTTCTTTAGAATAGTCTTTGTGTACTCGAACATTGCTCTAGCCATAAATTTAATATTTAATAATCATAACGCACAAATGAAATGATTCGTATAACTATTCAAATTTAATAAAAAAAACCATCAACTGTAAGTTGATGGTAGTTAAAAAAATGTTTAAAAAGTGTTAAAATTAAAGCTTGTTAATTTTAGCAACTAACTCTCCTGCTTTAGCTTCTAAATCGGCACTTACACTTTGGTAATGCGCCTTTTTGTTCTCAACACCTTTCTGGTTAATTTTTGCAATTAAAACGTCAAAAGTATTTATAGTTTCATCTATAATTGCTTCTACCTTTTTATTATCTCCTTTAGGATCTACTTTTTCAGTTACAAAACCGATAATATCACCTAATGTATAATTGATATCTTTTTTTAAGTTTTTTATGCTAGCCATAATATATTTTAATTTTAAAAGTGCAAAGTTAGCTTATTTATTTAAATGAGCGCTATAAGTTCCTTGATATTTACTAAAGTTATGTAATCTAATTTTTGTTGGTCTTCTTCAAGAATCTCTTCATGAACCCAAGTGGTATGAAAAGGAACATGTATTGCACTTGCATTTATATTTAAAAGGGGTAAAACGTCTGACTTTAGGGAGTTTCCAATCATTAATAATTGCGAAGGTGCTATGTCTAAATGCTTCACTAATTTTAAATAATCTTTCTCTTTTTTGTCACTCATAACCTCTACATGGTGAAAATATTGCAAAAGATTAGATTTCTCTAATTTTCTTTCCTGATCTAGTAAATCTCCTTTTGTAGCTACAATTAAACGATACTTGCCTTGCAAACCTTGTAAAACCTCTTCTACTCCATCTAAAAGTTCTATTGGTTTCTCTAGCATATCTTTACCAATATCTAGTATTTTCCCTATCGTTTCTTGCGGCAATTTATAATTAGAAACTACTAACGCACACTCTATCATAGACAAAACAAAACCTTTTATTCCATAACCATAAATGGCTAAATTTTTAATTTCTGTTTTAAACAGCTCTTGATCTATCTTGGTTTTGGTCTCGTACTTAGAGAGCAATACTGCAAAAGTCTCTTCAGCTTCTCTGAAGTAAGTTTCATTTGTCCACAATGTATCGTCTGCATCAAAAGCAATTACCTTAATATCTTCAAACATTTTTAAAAATTTAAGTATTTTTTTGCTTTCTCTAAATCTTCTGGGGTATCTATACCAATTGCTTCGACGGCAGTTTCTACCATTTTAATCTTTTTTCCAATTTCTTGATACCTTATTGCTTCTATTTTCTCTGATGCCTCTAGAGGTGTCATCGGTGTTTTATAAAAATCTAGTAGTGCTTGCTTTCTAAAAGCGTACACTCCTTTATGTTTGTAGTATTTTACAGAAATATCTTTGTCTCTGTGAAACGGAATTACACTTCTAGAAAAATAAATTGCTAAGTTATTTATATCTGTAATCACCTTTACATTATTAGGGTTTTCGATATCTTCTTGGTTTGTAATTTCTACTTTTAAAGAAGCTAAATCTATCTCTTTATTTACATCCTCTTTGAAGACCTCAATTAACTGAGATAGTGAAGTTTTATCTATAAAAGGCTCATCTCCTTGCACGTTAATTACGATGTCTGTATCTAAAAACGCTACAGCTTCTGCAATTCTATCAGAACCGCACTCGTGTGCAGTTTTACTCATAATTACATTTCCACCAGCATCTAAAATGTTCTTTTGAATAACTTCTGAATCTGTAACAACATATACCTCATCAAATAAATTAGTACTTAAAGCGGCCTCAAAAGTTCTTAAAATAACTGTTTTACCCCCTAAATCTTTCATTAGTTTACCAGGAAAACGAGATGCACTGTAACGTGCAGGAATCATTGCAATAATTTTCATAAAGACATTTTATAAGTTTCAAAGGTAATATTTAAATAAATACCGTTAATCTAGACAAGCTATTTTAATCTAAACAATTATTAATTGCTATAAATATTTAAAACGGAGACAAAAAAAATGTGCTGTATACAGCACATTTTATATTTTTGACAACGTTTACTTCTTAATTTTTTAGTTCAGTTTCACCCGCTAAAATTGCAAAGAATTTATCTAAATTTGGTAAAATCACAATTCTAGTTCTTCTATTTTTTCTTCTATTGTCACTTGATGAGTTATCCACTAAAGGCATTGTACTACCTCTGCCAGAAGCAATCAACCTACTTCCTGCTACATTATACTTTTTCTCCAAAAGTCTTACAATAGAAGTTGCTCTTTTTACACTCAAATCCCAATTATCTTGCACAACAGCATTACTTATTGTTCTAGAATCTGTGTGTCCTTCTATCATAACATCCATACTAGGTTCAGATTTTATAACAGCTGCTAATTTTGCTATTAACTTGTATGCACCTCTTTTTACTTGATAACTTGCGGTATTAAATAATAATTTATCTGAAACTGAAATCATAACAACAGTTTGCTCTATATTGATATTCACATCATCCGAATTTTCTAAATCAGAGATATCTATAGATTGTTTTAAGTTATACGCAACAGCTAAATTTAAAGAATCCTTTAAGTTCTTTGCTCCTGCAAGCTTGCTAGCATCAACTTTTGCCAATGTTTTATTCATTAACAATCTTGTTTCTTTTGAAATAACAGCTGTATTACCAACCATATCTAACTTTAAGCTATTTTCTTTTTCTAAAGTAACATTATCACTTTTTAAAGAATTTATTTTTTGATTGTAAGTTTCTACACGTCTTTCAATAGTTGCAAATTTTGCTGCTAATGCATCTTTTTCTAATGTAGTTTTTTGAAGATTTCCTTTGGTGTCTTTATACTTAGTTTCTAGGGCTACAAACTTTTTTTTTGATACGCAAGATGTTGCTAATAATGCGAAAATTATTACAGGGATAATTAATGATTTCATTCTTTACTTTGTTTAATTGTTATAAGCCCAGATTATGGTACTCAATTTATATTTAGGTTACTGTGTAATGGTTTCTTATTTTAAAGCTTTTAAACTGCTTTTAATCGTTTCTATTTTTGCAACTGTATCTGCTTCTTTTTTACGTTCTATTGTAATTACTTGTGCTGGTGCGTTTGCAACAAAGCGTTCATTAGAGAGCTTCTTTGCAATTCCAAATAAGAAACCTTCTGCTCTTTTCAGCTCTGCTTCTAATTTCTTAACTTCTGCTTCTACATCTATATTTTCATTAGAAATAGGTACAAAGTATTCATTAGACTTTACTCTAAAAGAGGCTCCTTCTACTTTCTCTGTAACTATTTTTATAATTGAAGTATTCGTTAACTTCTTAATAACAGTATCAAATTCCTTTGAATTGGTATCATTATCGATTACAAATAATTCTACAGCATCTTTAAAAGAAATATTTTTATCTTTTCTAATGGTTCTAATTCCTGAAATAACTCCGGTTGCAAACTCAAAGTTTTCAATAATTTTAGCATCAGAATCTTTTAATATTGGATATTTAGAGATAATCAATGCTTCTTCGGGAGTTCTATCTGCAATATATTGCCAGATTTCTTCCGTTAAAAAAGGCATAAAAGGGTGTAATACTTTTAAGTTATTTTCTAAAACTTCAATAATAGCATCAAACGTTTTCTTGTCTATTGGTTGCTGATATGCAGGTTTTACAATTTCTAATAACCATGAAGAAAAATCATCATTAATTAATTTATAAATTGCCATTAAAGCATCAGACAAACGATATTTAGAAAAATGATCTTCTATTTCTGCCAACGTTTTTTGAAACTTTGCTTCATACCAAACCAACCCTATTTTTGAAGTTTCTGGTTGAGGTAAACTCGCATCTACTTCCCAACCTTTTATCAAACGGAATGCATTCCATATTTTATTTGCAAACCCTTTTCCTTGCTGACAAAGATCTTCTTCAAACATTAAATCATTACCAGCAGCAGAACTTAATAACAAACCAACTCTTACACCATCTGCGCCGTAGTCTTCAATTAGTTTTAAAGCATCTGGTGAGTTTCCTAAAGATTTAGACATTTTACGTCTTTGTTTATCTCTTACCAAACCTGTTAAATATACATTCTGAAAAGGTTTTTCATCTTTATATTCATATCCAGCAACAATCATTCTTGCCACCCAGAAAAATAAAATATCTGGCCCTGTAACTAAATCGTTTGTTGGGTAGTAGTATTTAATTTCTTCATTTTCAGGATTTCGAATTCCGTCAAAAACAGACATTGGCCACAACCAAGAAGAAAACCATGTATCTAATGCATCTTCGTCTTGTTTTAAATCTTTAATTGTGAGTTGTGTGTTGCGTGTTTTCTCTTGAGCAAGAATTAATGCATTCTCTATATTTTCAGCAACAACAAAATCTTCTTTTCCGTCTCCATAAAAATAAGCAGGAATTTGTTGTCCCCACCAAAGCTGACGACTAATGTTCCAATCACGAACATTCTCCATCCAATGACGATAGGTATTTTCGAATTTCTTTGGATATAAATTAATTGCTGTGTCTTCACCTAAAACAGCATCAATAGCAGGTTTTGCTAAATCTTTCATTTTTAAAAACCATTGATCTGACAATCTTGGTTCGATAACTGCTTTGGTTCTTTCTGAGGTTCCTACTTTATTTGTGTGAACTTCTGTTTTTACTAAAAATCCTTTTTCTTCTAATTCTTTAGAAATTTCTTTACGAACAACAAATCTGTCTTTGCCTTGGTAATGCAATCCGAAAGAATTTAAAGAAGCATCATCATTAAAAATATCAATTACTTCTAATTTATGTTTATCCCCTAAATTTTTATCATTTTCATCATGTGCAGGTGTTACTTTTAAACAACCTGTTCCGAATTCAATATCAACATATTCATCTTCTATAATAGGAATAACTCGATTACATAAAGGAACAATTGCTTTCTTTCCTTTTAAATGCGAAAAACGTTCATCATTAGGATTTATACAAATTGCTGTATCTCCAAAAATAGTTTCTGGTCTTGTAGTAGCAATAGTTAACGTATCTTCTGAACCTTCAATTTTATATTCTAAATAGTACAAGTTTCCTTGTCTTTCCTCATGAATCACCTCTTCATCAGACAATGTAGTCTTTGCTTCAGGATCCCAATTCACCATTCTAAATCCTCTGTAAATTAAACCTTTGTTGTATAAATCAACAAAAACCTTAATTACAGACTCAGACATTTCGGGGTCCATTGTAAAAGAAGTTCTTTCCCAATCACAAGAAGCACCTAGCTTCTTTAACTGTTCTAAAATTTTTCCTCCATATTCATCCTTCCATTCAAAAGCATGCTGTAAAAATTCCTCTCTTGTTAAATCGCTTTTACTAATTCCCTGCTCTTTTAACTTGGCAACAACTTTTGCTTCTGTTGCAATAGATGCATGATCTGTTCCTGGAACCCAACAAGCGTTTTTACCTAATAAACGTGCACGTCTAATTAAAACATCTTGAATCGTATTATTTAGCATATGACCCATATGTAGCACACCTGTTACGTTTGGTGGCGGAATTACAATTGTATAAGGTTCTCTTTCGTCTGGCGTTGAATGAAAGTAATTATTTTTCATCCAGTAGTCATACCATTTACCTTCTACCTGGCTTGCATCATATTTAGATGGAATTGTCATATTTTGGAATAGTTTTAAAATATAGGATGCAAAAATACAAAACTCTATTTTGTAGAAAAAATAAGTAGTTGATTTTTTAAAACAAATTATTAGTCTTAATTTTGCAAGGTAAAATTATAATTATGAAAACATTAGGAACGCTTCTTTTAGTATTATGTGCCACTTTATCAATAAATTCTCAAGAATTTAAATTTGAACAAGAAACCATTGATTATGGAAAAATAATTAAAGGCTCAGAAGGAGAAAGAACATTTGTCTTTACAAATGTTGGAGATGCACCTTTAATAATACAAAGTATAAAATCTTCTTGTGGATGTACAGTGCCTAAAAAACCAGAAGCCCCAATTATGCCTGGAGAAAAAGGAGAAATAAAGGTTTCTTATGACACGAAAAGAATTGGTGGGTTTTCTAAGCAAATAACAATACTATCGAATGCAACTACTGCTAGAAAAATTGTAAAAATTAAAGGTTTAGTTTCGAATGTAGCGCTTTTAGAAAAAGAAAAAAGTATTCTTTCTAATAACTAAATCCTTTTTTCTAGACGAAATTTAAAAGTCATTTCAATACCATCTCTTTTAATTTTAAGCTGAATTTTTTTATTCACTTTTTCGCTAAACTCATTAACCATATCTTTTAATTTATAATAGTATGCGGGTTTTCTATTAATTCTTATAATTAAATCTCCTGCTTTTAAGCCTGCTTTATCAGCATTAGAATTTTTAACAACCGTTTTAATTTTATAAGAAGGCTTGAATTTATATGAAAAATTAGTAAAAAATGTAACTGAATTCTTTTCAGACAGTTTGTAGTTAGAAATATCCTGTGCTTCTTCTCTAACGAGTTGTTTGCCATTATACATAATATCTAAACCACTCATGTTATAGTTAAAAGGAGCCTTAAAAAATTTATTTTTCTTAAACATTATTTGTTTGTTTGGGTAATCTAACCAAACTGTAAATCTTTTTAAAACACCACCTCCCAAACTACCATTTCTTTGTTCAAAGCGTCGTGCTAACCTCGTAGAAAGTGTGTCTAAAAAAGAAACTGTTGGATTCTTAATTTCAAAATCCCCTATTTTAAGTCCTGGTATCCTGCTTCTATTGCCATAAATGATACCGCTTAAACCCTCACCTAAAATATCATTAAAAAACTTTTTAGGAGTTTTAATTTCTTTTTTAGAGTTTTCAAAAAGCCATAGTGCATCACTTCCACCAGAATCTAATAACATTTTCACATTAGTAAAAGTACTATAAACAGTATCTAATTGAACTTGAACATCAATGTAAGGTTTTTTTCTATGAAATTGAAGTGGTAAAACTTCACATTTTCTACATTTTTTAAGTCTAAACTTTTTAGGATTATAGAAGGTTATTTCCTCTGCACTGTAATTAATTTTTATTGTAAAATTTTTCAATAAATTGTAACCAATAATACCATGAATCGTTGTGCCCATTTTACTAGAAAAATCGAAAACATCTTTTAAAATGACATATATAGATGCATTATCGGTAAATATATTTTTTATATGTATTCTATTATTTTCAGAAAGCACTGCATCTACAGAAGCGCCACCTCCCAGACCTTTTAAAATAATTTTCTTAGGATTTAAAACAGCAATGCTATCATTTTTTGATAAATTAAAAATAATTGTTTTATTTGCGCCAGTATCTAAAATAAAGGAAAGTGTTTTTCCATTAACCTCAACGGGAATTACAATTAAATTATTAATTAATTTAAAAGAAACTCTTTGTTTCGATTTTGATTTTTTTTGAAAACGGAATCCGTTTTGTGCATTGATTCTTATTACGAAACCAAAGAGTATTGCGGTTACTATAAGAAGTACTATTTTGTTCAAGCTGCTATTTTTTTTTGTTTTTGTATAAATTTACGATAATAAGATTTGTGTACTCTTATTTTTGATAATAAATTAAGCCTTAAACTTTTGGTAATATAAGGCATCATCTAAAATATATTTCGCAAATTTGCAGTGTTAATTTTATACAAAAAATAATATGCCTTTAATTTCTAAAAAAGGAATAGAAATGCCAGAATCGCCAATTAGAAAATTGGTGCCATTTGCAGAAAACGCTAAGAAAAGAGGCGTTAAAGTATTTCATTTAAACATAGGTCAGCCAGACATTAAAACGCCGAAAATTGCGTTAGATGCAGTTAAAAACAACACTTTAGAGACGTTAGCTTACGCGCGTTCTGAAGGTTCTGAAACTTACAGAACTAAGTTGGCAAAATATTATGTAAAAAACAACATACCTGTTACTGCAAATAATATAATTGCAACTACAGGTGGTTCTGAAGCTTTGCTTTTTACAATTGGTAGTATTACAGATCCTGGAGATGAAATTATTATACCAGAGCCATTTTATGCAAATTACAATGGCTTTTCTACTGCTTCTGGTGTAACCGTTGTGCCAGTTATTTCTAAAATTGAAAATAACTTTGCACTGCCAAAAATTGAGGAGTTTGAAAAATTAATTACTAATAAAACCAAAGCAATATTAATTTGTAACCCTGGAAATCCCACAGGTTATTTATATTCTGAAGAAGAGATTGAAAAATTGAAAAAGATTGTCTTAAAACACGATTTATTTTTAATTGCCGATGAAGTATATAGAGAATTCACATATGATGGTTTAAAACATACATCTGTTTTATCATTAGAAGGAATAGATAACAATGCCATTGTAATAGATTCTGTTTCTAAACGTTACAGTATGTGCGGGGCTAGAATAGGTTGTATTGTTTCTAAAAACGATGAATTTATAAAAACTGCCATTAAATTTGCACAAGCAAGATTAAGTCCGCCAACATACGCATTAATTGCAAGTGAAGCTGCCTTAGATACGCCGCAATCTTATTTTGATGATGTTATTGAAGAATATGTAGCTAGAAGAAATACATTAATTGCAGGGCTAGAAAAAATAGAGGGTGTAAAAGTTGCAAATCCAAAAGGTGCTTTTTACTGTGTAGCCGAATTACCTGTTAAAGATTCTGATCATTTTGCACAATGGTTGTTAGAAGATTTTAATTTAAATAATGAAACAGTAATGGTTGCGCCAGCAAGCGGATTCTACTCTACACCGGGTGAAGGAAAAAACCAAATAAGAATGGCATATGTTTTAAACAAAACAGATTTAAACCGTTCTATAGAAATTTTAGCAGCAGCATTAAAACAATATCCTAATTAGTTGAATATTCAAGAAAACATATCTCTAAAGAAGTATAATACATTTGGTATTGCCGTAAATGCCAAACGTTTTATTTCTGTGGCTTCTGTTTATGAGTTGCAACAACTTTTAAAAGTAGAAAAAAATATTTTCTTAATTTCTGGAGGAAGTAATATGTTACTTACAAAAGATATTGAAGCGTTAGTTGTGCATCTTGATATTAAAGGAATTTCTATAGATAGAGAAGATGATAATACTATTTATCTTACTGTAAATGCTGGCGAAAATTGGCACGAACTTGTTATATGGTGTGTTTCAAATAATTACGGAGGCATAGAAAACTTATCGCTGATTCCTGGAAATGTGGGTACTTGCCCAATTCAAAATATTGGTGCTTACGGAGTGGAAGTAAAAGACACCATAACTAAAGTTGAAGCTCTAGAAATTGAAACAGGTAAATTAATTCAGTTTTCAAACGAATCTTGTAATTTTGAATATAGAAACTCTCTCTTTAAGAATAAAGAAAAAGGAAAATATATTATTACCGCTGTAAGCTTTCAGTTAACTAAAAGAAATCACAATCTAAATTCTTCCTACGGTGCAATTGAATCTGAATTAATAGCAAAGAAAATAACAAAACCTTCTTTGAAAGATATTTCTGATGCAGTAATCGCTGTCAGAAAATCGAAACTTCCAGATCCAAAAGAAATTGGAAATAGCGGCAGCTTTTTTAAAAACCCTGTGATTCCTAAATCCAAATTTTTAGAACTTCAGAAAAAATATCCAAAAGCTCCAAGTTATAACGTTTCTAAAACTGAGGTTAAAGTTCCTGCAGGTTGGTTAATAGAACAAGCTGGTTTTAAAGGAAAACGTTTTGGAGACTATGGTGTGTATGAGAAACAAGCACTTGTTCTAGTTAATTATGGTAATGCCTCTGGAAAAGAAATCTATAAACTTGCACAAAAAATTCAAGAAACAATTATGCAAAAATTTGGTATTTCTTTAGAAATTGAGGTAAATATTATTTAATAAAAAGAGTCTCACTTCCACAAGATATAAACCTTTTTAAAAATTAATTCAAAATTTTATTTATTCTTTTTTTAATGCCTTAACATCAATCATAAGTTGTGCTAATGACGCCCTATTAAGACTATTGTATATACCTCTTATGTGTTTATTTGTATCAATGAGTACGAAGTTTTCAGTATGCAAAAACGCATCAATTCCTTTTGGTTCACCTAAATCCTCTTCAACAAAGTAAAACTTTCTTCCCAAGTCATATATTTCTTTTTTATTACCAGTTACCAAATGCCATTTCTTATCTATGATTCCATTCTCTAAAGCATACTCTTTAAGTTTCGGAACTGAATCTATTGTTGGAGTCACAGAATGTGATAAAAATAAAACAGCTGTATCATTTTTAAATTCTTCTTGAAGCTTCAGCATACTATCTGTCATCATAGGACAGATTCCAGGGCAAGTAGTAAAGAAAAAATCGGCAATATAGATTTTATTTTTTTCTTTTTTTAATATCTCTATATGACGTTTTAATCGCTGTATATCTAAAGCTAATGTCCCGTTATAAACGCCTCTAATCCTTGCTTTTTTATCAACTAAAACAAAGTTCTCGGTATGAATAAACTCGCTTTCATCTTTGGTTTTTTTAAAGTCTTCATCTGCAAAATAAGAAGCTCTTGCTATTTTATAAATTTGATCTCTATCTCCGGTAACCAAATGCCATTTGCCATCTATGGCTTTTTGCGTACTGGCATATTCTTTAATTTTCTCTATAGAATCTACCCAAGGCATTACAGAGTGTGATAGTAATAAAATATTTTCATCTTCTTTATAGGTTTCCTGAAGTGAACCCATATTTTTTGATAAAATTGGACAAATACTTGGACAGGTTGTAAAGAAAAAATCTGCAATATAAATCTTCCCTTCAAAATCTTTATTTGTTATTTTCTCTCCATTCTGATTGATAAACTCAAACGGTGCAATGGTATGAATTTGAGTATACTGTTTATCACTTTTTAAAATCCATTCTGGTGTAATTCTTCTGAGTTATAAAAAGGAAGCGTTTGTGTCTTATCTATAGGAGCTTCTTGCTTACAAGCAACACAAAGCAGACAAAACAATAGCAGTTGTTTAATATTCATTTATCTTTAATTTTTATCATGCAATACGCTCACACATTTTTTTAAACCAATGAGACCGTGTCTTTCATTGGCTACAGTATAAAAATTAGCTTTAATTCGCCCTTTAAAATCCCACATTTTCTGTGACTCCAGCTTCTTTTCCCTCTATAAAATTGAAATGCTTTTTGCTAACACTCCGTTGGCATACCAATCTTTTACACTTCCATTATACACGCCGGTATTCTTAAAATGATATTCAAACATTTGCATCCCATTTTTATGCCAACCTTTATGAACTTTTGCTTTCAAACCATTTATATAAAAACGTTCAAACCATTTTTTCTTATTTTGATACCATCCAAAATAAGTACCCTGTCTTTTTCCTTGATAATATTCTGCCGTCGATTTTATAGATTACCCTCTGCATAAAACTCTTTTACCACTCCAGAATAATGCTTTTATATCAAAAAATAATACTCCATTTTTTAATTGAAATAACGGATGCTTTCTTTTTCTTCAATAGCATGGAATGATAATTTTTTCTAACAAAAGGTTTCTTCTTTATCTCCTTACGTGTTTCATCGCAAGAAATAAAAATAGTATTGAGAAAAGAAAAAATAGCGCTTTCAAGATATTACCTTGTTATCGTTCCTGCAGTTCCAAAGAAACCATTTCCATTTAAATACGGATCTTCATTTGTAATATGATAATGATAAATTCCGTCAGGAAAATCTGATGTTACATGAGTATGACCATGATAATCATCTAAATCTTCATTGGTATACTGTGTCCGTTCCATTTTCCGTGGCCATATACTGGAAATCCATCAGAAAGAAGTCCTAAAAAGGCATCTTTACCAAAGGTTGTTGTCAAATAAGATGGCTCTATATGGTAATGATATTGGGTTCCTGCAGGATGTCCTAACCATTGATCAAAAGAATTTATTTCATTCGTTAAAGGTTGATTGTTTGGCCCTGCATATTGATTAAAAAATACAACTCCATTTCTAGAAATTCCAATAGGTCCTAAAGGAGTTGCACTTTTATTGGTGGCTTCTGCTGGATGTTAACGTCATCGTAAACGTAATATTTTGTTCTCCGATGAGCCTTCGGATTTTGATTCCAATTAGAGTTTGTACCGTTATAAGGTTCATATAAAGGATGAGAGGCACTCCAGTAAGGGCTTGTATGATTTGGTAAATCTGTTGTTGTAAATGTAACCATATTACCAGCAACAGCATATGAAACGGCATCAATTCCATCGAATTTGGACAGTATCGAACTAATATCATATGATGTAGTTGGTAGAAGATTTTCACTACCATCCTCTTTTGTTTCAGATGAACTACAGGAAATAAATATAATTGATAATAATAGAAGTATTGATATTTTAATGAATTGAGTTTTCATTTATAATGATTTAAGGTTATTTCATATTTAGATACAAGCTCTTTTATAAACTTGGGCACGTTACCTTCAATTTAACAAAAAACAGCAATAATTAAATTGTAATTCTTTAATAAAATCTTGTTCGCTCAATAGTTTTTTATTCAAAAAACAAACGTACAAAAAAAAGACCATCTTTTCAGATGGCCTTCTTTCACTTTTTCCATTTCAAAAATCTTTGTAGCCTTATTTTATTAATAGGTATTTTGAAGCAATAATTATTAAAGGACTGCAGTATCAAAAAAACAGAAATTTATAACTGTATACTTTTTTTCAAAATAGGTTAGTTTAAGTTGGTTTCGTTCCACGTATTGTTTTATATTTTGTGTGACCTAAGTAATATTTATTAATAAAGAGCTTAATACTCGCAATAAAAATTAATAATAACTTTAATAATTCCAATAACTAGTCCTTAAAAAATACAAATATTAAATTTATTGGCGTCTGCAACTAAATCAGAGCATTACGTTAAATGCTTTATTTCGCTTACGGCAGTAATTTAAATCATTTCCAAATGAAAAGAAGATGTAATTTAAGCTCCATAAAAGGAATTAATGAGACTTTGATTTTTAAATTTGTTCTTTTTTTAAGTAATTATTTGTTCTTTTTTTTAAAAAACAAGCTAAGCATATTTGTAATTTGTTTATTTTTATGAGAAAAAAAAGTGATCTTTATGGTCAAAAATAACTGCTATATGAGAAAAATTATTATTTTGTTCTGCCTTGTATCTGGATTTTGTTGGTCTCAAAAAAAAATAGAAACGTCTACAACTAAAGAAAAAGCAGAAAACACCAAATATGTGTCTTTAGACTCTTTAAAAGTTATTTTGGATTACAATTCAGATGAAATTAAAAGAGTCTTTCTGTCTTAAAGTGCTTCAAAAATTATATATCCCTTTTTAAAAGTTTTAAAGAATCAAAAAAAAATACATTACCAACGCAATAAATAAAGATAAAGAGGGTATTAATTTGATTGAAATTAAACCATACTTGATTTAATGGTATATGTTCATGCACGAAATCATTCTATTGATTCCTCTCTTATTACCACAAAAAAATAAAGAACTTACTAATGATCCAAAATTTTAGCTGACTCTTATGGAAGACTGGGATATGCGTATTCATTAAATAATATGATGGTAAAAGCTATTAATACTATGAAAAAGGCTTAGCATTCAAAAGAAAATTTAAGAACAAACAAAAACTTATTTCTCCTTTAGTTAATATAACAGATTGCCTGATTGAACTAGAAAGCTATGAGCATGCAAAACATCATATAATTGAATTATCTGCAAGCAATAGAATGCAATCCCAAAAATTCAAACTATGAAAACTATAAACAATTGGTATAAAATAATGCAAGTCTAAACTTTTATGGTTACAAAAAAATACAAGGAAGCACTGCAAATTTTAAACAAAATTGATACTACAAAAATAAAAAGAAAACTATTAAAAATAAGGTATTTCAGACGTTTTAAGTGAAACACATAAGGTTTAAAGAACTTTGCTTTAGGAGAATTGTATTTAGATAAAGCATATAGATTTAGTGAAAACATTACATTGATATCTCAATATTCAATATTATATCGAAAAACTATCTTATGCCTCTACATGCGAATAATTCAAAAAAGGCAGATACTTATTTTAAAAAAATAAACAAAATCATTCTAAATAATGATAAATATAAAAATATTATGACCTTTAATACATTAAGTCGTTATCATGCTTCTAAAAAAGAATTCCAGAAAGCTTTTGTCTTTTTAGAAAAGGCAACATTGTTAAAAAACAACTTCGATAGAACGATGCTAAAAATAAATCAGATGTAGATAGTTATTTTATAAAATTTAATAAGGAGTTGCAAGAAATGAAACAGCTAGCTGATTCAAAAGATGAGGTAATAATCTAAGAATCGTACTCTTTACATAAACACAACGTTATTTATTGTATTTATCTCGTTTACTATTATCGCATTATTAATTGCTATTTATTATATATCAAGAACATTTAGGAAAAAAACCGAATATGAAAACGAGATTAAAATATTAAGTGAAAAAACTATTTTAGAATCAAAGCAACGATTTTTGGAGAATATGTCTCATGAAATTAGAACTCCAATAACTTCTATCATGGGATATTTAACACTCCTGCAAGAAAACAGCCTAAACATTGAAAAAAGAAAAAAGTATACAACTAGAGCTTATGCCAATACTCAAAAAATGATTACCGCTCTTAATAGTTTTTTAACACTATTGAGGGCTGAGAAAGGCAAACTTACAATTAACAAAAAAACAATCCTTCCTTTTAATCAATTTATGAAGGAAATAATATCCAATTATCTTCCAGATTTTGAAATAAAAAAGATACATTTTTATTATAAAACGAATGCAAAGGATAGCCTGAATATTAACTATGATTTAGAGAGTTTAAAAATTATTCTGAATAATTTAATTTCAAATGCCATTAAATATTCGAATTCAAATAAAAATATCTATTTAAATATCTATTTTTCTATAGAAGGAATAGAAATTATTATAAGAGACGAAGGATTTGGTATTCCAGAAGAAGATAAAGAAATGATATTTACACGTTTTTACCAAACCAAACAAAACTCAACTACTGGTGGTTTTGGTATTGGCTTGGCTCTACTTGCAGAGTTAGTAAATAAATTAAATGGGTTGTACGTGTAGAAAGTGAAATAAATGTAGGAAGTATTTTTTACGTAAATCTTCCATATGAGCTGAATAACTTTACTTTACATACGAATTCTTTAAAAAAGGAGTTTGATTTAATATCTATTGAAAAACATTCAGCGGAGGACACAGAAGAAACCACTACATACCCTAAGGTATTAATTGTGGATGATAACCTAGAAATGATTGCGTATTTAAAAGAAATATTTTTAGATACTCTGGAATGTACTTTTGCTTTTAATGGAGCAGAAGCATTAGCAAAAATAAAAGAACAAACTTTTGATTTGATTATATCAGACTTAAGAATGCCTCTATTAAGTGGTGCTGAATTTAAAGAAGCTCTTAATAAGATAGATGCCCAAAAAGACATTCCTTTTATTATGATTACCGCTGTATTCTATAACAAGTTAGAAGATTTAAAAAATACTTTAAATTTGAATGAATACATAGAGAAACCCTTTTCAAAGGATGAAATTTTGTCTCGCGTTCAAAATATCCTTGAGCGCACTTTGAATAGAAAAAAAATATTGAATCTAGAACCTGTAACCCAAGATGAAGTTAATTTTGATAGTTCTTCTGCTGACTTAGTAGAAAAAATAAAAGAATGTATTCTCTCCAATCTAACAAATCCAGAATTTAATGTAACCATGTTGTCTAAAATGTGTGGTTATGAGCAGAAAAAATTAAATCAAATTTTAAAATCTAAACTAGGTCTAAGTATTGTAAACATTATCTTAGAAGTACGTTTACTAAAAGCTTACGAGTATATTGTTAAAAGCAGATTTCCAACACTCAATGAAGTAATGTATGCCGTAGGAATTAATAGTAGATCATACTTCAGTAAAAAATTTGAAGAACGTTTTGGATTGAAAGTTGGAGAATTAAGAAAAAAGAATACCTATTTATAATACTGGAAGCTCTCAAATAAATTATTATTTTTCTTTTATATTCATGTTTCATGTAAAAAAACAATTATTTCTAAAAAGAGTACCTTAAAACCTAATAGAGCACTTTTTTGAGTCAAAAAAAACTAGTCAAACTTTAAAAAAATTATCTTTATAAAGATTAAAAAAACTCCTAAAAAATTAAAATCCCTACATCAAAGACTGTCTGAAAAGACAGTCTTTGTTTGTTCTTACCATTTCTAAAATATTAATAATTTTCTTTATTATAATACCTTTAACAATGGTGCTTCAGCAATTTACATTCTAAAACTCCTAATTTTATTCTCGACTAATTATAGCAAGTAAACACTGCAAAAAAACAAACCACTAACAAATAAATAGTAGTTCACTTTTAAAGAAAGCACAAGAATATGTATCTTTGTAAAAGAAATATTATTTATGAAATTATTACTGATTACTTTAATTCTATTAGGTTTAGGTGTAGCTGGAATTGCCATTAAAATTTGGGCAAAAAAAGATGGCGAATTTGCAGGAACCTGCGCAAGTCAAAATCCAATGTTAAATAAAGATGGTGAAGCTTGTGGCTTTTGTGGTAAAACACCTGAGCAATATGAAAATTGCTCAGAACCAGAGCATAAATAATTATTTCTAGAAATAACACATACTATAAAATACCTACTTCTTGTAATCAAATCTCAATGTAGTATATTTATCAAAAAGTTGATTCAAATCCCCAATTATTGGAAATAAACGATAAAAATATTGAAACACATATTATAAATGCAAAAAATGGAGATCAAGCGGCTTTTCGTTACTTGTTAAATCTCTTTTGGACTGATGTTTATAATTATCAGTTAAAACGAACCAAAAGCGAGAATGATGCAGAAGATATTACCATACAAACTTTCTCTAAAGCCTTTGATAAAATACATACTTTCGATGAGAAATATACTTTTAAAACGTGGTTAATTACCATCTCTAAAAATATTCATATCGATTTACTTCGTAAGAAAAACACTTCAATTTATACAGAAACTTCAGAAGAACAACAAGAAAAAGTATATTTGGTAGTTGATGAAAATCCAACGCCTGAAGACAAAATAATTAGAGAACAAAATTTAGCTGCGTTGTTAAAAGATATTAAACAATTAAAACCTAAATACCAGGAAGTTATACAATTACGCTATTTTCAAGAATTAAGTTATAGAGAAATTTCCGAACAAATACAAGAACCAATGAATAACGTAAAAGTAAAATTATTACGTGCTAAAAAATTATTGGCAGCCATTATTAAGAAGATTTAGACATGAAAAAGTCATTCTTACAATCTTTAGGGCCTGGTTTATTATTTGCAGGTGCAGCTATTGGTGTTTCTCATTTAGTACAATCTACAAGAGCAGGTGCAGAATTTGGTTTTGGCTTAATCTGGGCACTTTTGTTAGTGCACTTATTTAAGTATCCGTTTTTTCAGTATGGGCCGCGTTATGCCGCTGCAACAGGCGAAACGTTATTGGATGGTTATCGGAAATTAGGTAAAGGAGTTTTAATTGCCTATTATCTGCTAAATTTTGCTACCATGTTTACCATACAAGCAGCAGTTACTATTGTTACTGCAGGTTTGGCTTCACAACTTTTTGGATTTACAAATGATCTTGTTTTATGGTCTAGCTATACTCCTCTTTATTAGTTTAATTTTTTTAATGGTTGGAAAGTATAAATTGCTAGACAATTTAATGAAATACATAATTGTAATTTTAACTATTAGCACAATTATTGCAGTCTGTGTTGCATTATTTAGTACCAAAGATGCTTTTGATGTTACTCAAATTATACCTTCAGGTGCGGTAGAACTTACTTTTTTAATTGCATTTCTAGGTTGGATGCCAGCTCCATTAGATATTTCTATTTGGCATTCTATTTGGTCCGTGGAAAAAGATAAAACTACTATTATAAAAACAAAAAGGAAAGAAGCTATTTTCGATTTTAACATAGGGTACATAGGTACACTATTTTTAGGCATTTGCTTTGTACTTTTAGGTGCTTTGGTGATGTATAAATCTGGAGAAACTTTTTCTGACAAAGGTGGGGTTTTTGCAACCCAACTAATAAAATTATACACAAAAACTCTAGGGCAATATTCTTATATTTTTATAGCAATAGCTGCTTTTACAACCATGTTTAGTACTACTATTACTACTTTAGATGCGTCTCCTAGAGCCATGAATAGATCTACAAAACTACTTTTTAATAAAGAATTAAAATATGGCTATTGGTTTTGGATTCTTTTTTTATTTATAGGTACTATTTTAATTTTAAAATATTTCATGGATAATATGGGCTTGTTAGTCAAGACTGCTACAATTTTATCTTTCTTAACGGCACCTTTTTATGCTATTTTAAACTTTAAATTAATTACTGGAAAACATACACCCAAAGAACACCAACCAGGAATATATTTAAAAATCTTAAGTGTTATTGGTATTCTTTTTTTAATTGGATTTAGTGTTTGGTTTTTAACAAGTATTTAAATCTTTCCTTTGTATATTTGCACTTTAATTTGGTGAACAATGGCAATAGAAACTTTAGTACTTCCAGAAAGACCTAAAAAACCAAAATGGTTGCGTGTAAAATTACCTGTTGGTAAAAAATATACAGAGCTCAGAGGTTTAGTAGATAAATATAAATTAAACACTATTTGCGCAAGTGGTAGTTGTCCTAATATGGGAGAATGTTGGGGCGAAGGAACTGCAACATTTATGATTCTTGGTAACATTTGTACACGTTCTTGTGGTTTTTGTGGTGTAAAAACAGGGAGACCAGAAACGGTTGAATGGGATGAACCAGAAAAAGTAGCACGTTCTATAAAACTGATGAGCATTAAGCATGCTGTAATTACTTCTGTAGATAGAGATGATTTAAAAGATGGTGGTTCTATTATCTGGGCAGAAACTGTAGATGCAATTCGCAGAGCAAATCCGACCACAACTTTAGAAACTTTAATTCCAGATTTTCAAGGAAACACCAAACAAATTGATCGCTTAATAGCAGTGCACCCAGAAGTAGTTTCTCATAATATGGAAACTGTAAGAAGATTAACGCGTGAAGTTAGAATTCAAGCAAAATACGATAGAAGTTTAGGGGTTTTAAAATACTTAAAAGAAAACGGAATGAGAACTAAAACTGGTTTGATGCTAGGTTTGGGAGAGACAGAAGAAGAAGTGCTGCAAACAATGAAAGATTTACGTGAAGTAAATTGCGATATCATTACAATTGGCCAATATTTACAGCCCTCCAAGAAACATTTACCTTTGAAGGAATTTGTAACACCAGAACAGTTTAAAAAATATGAAACCATAGGCTTAGAAATGGGCTTTATGTATGTAGAAAGCGGACCATTAGTAAGATCTTCTTATAAAGCGCATAAACACGCAAAATAATCTACTATTTAATACATATGCACTAACTAAAGTAAAAACGATGTTCTAAAAAGCATCGTTTTTCTTATTTATAGTATAAAACAATTAAAATAAATACTTTGTATAAAATAATTAAGTTTGGAAAATGCTTGCAAAGTTTAATATAAAGACTTGGTATAGCTCTTTTAATTGTTAGAATTAGTTAGTTAAAAAAACCATCTCGTTTGAGATGGTTTTTTTTTATTTTCCAAATATATTTAAACTTCCTATTTTTTTATTTCTTTACTATTATTCAATAAAACCTTGTGCTTTCATCCATTCATCATTAAACATTTTACCAACATAACGGCTTCCATGATCATGAAATAGAACCACCACCACATCATCTTTTGTGAAATGTTCTTTTAATTGCAACAAACCTTTTATAGCGGCTCCTGCAGAATTCCCTAAAAACATCCCTTCTTCTTTTGCCAAGCGCTGGGTATAAACTGCAGCATCTTTATCTGTAACTTTAGTAAAACCGTCTATAACTCCAAAGTTTACGTTTAATGGTAAAATATCTTCACCAATACCTTCTGTTATATAAGGGTAAATTTCTTTTTCGTCAAAAACACCTGTTTCGTGGTATTTTTTAAAAACAGAGCCATAAGTATCAATTCCCCAAATCTTAACAGTAGTACCTGCTTCTTTTGCTTTCATTTTTAAATAACTTCCAACACCAGAAATAGTTCCTCCAGTTCCTACTCCAACAACAAAATGCGTTATTTTACCGGCTGTTTGTTCCCAAATTTCTGGACCTGTACTTAAAAAATGTGCTTTACAATTGCTAGGGTTATCATATTGGTTTACATACCAAGAATTAGGCGTTTCTTCTCCTAAACGTTTAGAGACCGAATAGTAAGAACGTGGGTCATCTGGCTCTACATCTGTTGGACAAACCACAACTTCTGCACCAACTGCTCTTAAAATATCTATCTTTTCTTTAGATTGTTTGTCTGCCATTACAAAAATACACTTGTACCCTTTTATAACCGCAGCTAAAGCCAAACCCATACCTGTGTTACCAGAAGTTCCTTCTATAATGGTACCTCCTGGTTTTAAACGCCCATCTGCTTCAGCATCTTTTATCATCTGCAAAGCCATTCTATCTTTTACTGAGTTCCCTGGATTAAATGTCTCGTATTTAGAAAGCACCAAGCAAGGTAATTCTTTTGTTAAAACATTCAATTTAACTAAAGGAGTGTTCCCAATAGTTTCTAATATATTTTCTGCGTATTTCATTGCTATAAATTCTGATGACAAAGATAAATAATTTTATGAGCGCTCCCTAAAGCTCTCGCTTTTCATTCTCTCTTTTTCTCACCATTTTAAAAAAATAGTATTTTATCAAACTTTTGAAGACCTATACTATCAAATAATATGATGTGACTGCAACTGTAATTCCAAAAATAAATATAGAAAAATCAGATATTTAGACCTTCCTATCTGGAAAAATAAATCAAACAATTAATCTTCTATAAAAGTAGTTATAGTACTCTTAATTTTAAATGCACATCACGCCAATTCTAATGAATTCAAAAAAAAATTTATCAACATTGTACTTGGTTCAAGGACGTAGAATAATTTTTTAAGCGAACCTTATAGATTTAGATGGATTTATTTTAGTAATAATAAATGAAGGAATGATTAACATTAAAAAACACAAAACTAATGTACCTATATTTAAGGCTAAAATTACACCTATAGAAATATGAACTGGCATAACAGCTACATAATACGTTTCTGGATTTAAAGTAATTACCTTAAAAAAATATTGAACACCAATTATGGATAAACCGATAATATTTCCCCAGAAAAGTCCTTTTAAAATAAGGTAAGAGGCATTGTATAAAAATATTTTACGAATGCTAGCATTATGACTTCCTAGGGCTTTTAAAATACCAATCATCTGCACACGTTCTAAAATTAAAACTAATAAAGCAGTGATCATATTAATACCTGCAATTAAAATCATAATACCAATAATAAACCAAACATTGTTGTCAAATAATTTAATCCATTCAAATACTGTTGGATATAATTTTGTGATTGAATTTGCATTTAAAGTGCCACTAATATCTCTATAAATTTGTTCACTTTTCTCTTCGATATCGTCAAAATTATTCAAAAGCACTTCAAAACCACCTACTTGGTTCTCTGTCCATTTATTTAATCGCTGTACTTCTCTAATATCACCAATCATCATGCTCTTATCAAACGGTGCAAAACCAGAGTTATAAATTCCGCAAATACTATACTTTCTATTAGATGGTAATTTACTTAAAGTAGTTTTTAAAAACGTAGCTGCAATTGTATCATTTAATTTTAATTGCAATCGATTCATAATTGTTTGAGACAATAAAACCTCTTTAGTTCTTGACTGATCAAAATTTGGAACGGCACCCGCTATTAAATACTCTTTAAATAAAGACCAATCATAATCGCTAGATACTCCTTTAAATACAATGCCTTCAAAATCAGTGTTGGTTCTTAAAATTCCGCCCTTAGAAGCAAATATTTGCACATTTTTTATGCCTTCTATCTTTTCAAATTTAGGATAAAAATTTTGCTCAATATTTATAGGTGCGGTAGAAACATCAGAATTATTATTGTCGTAATTTACAATTTGGACATGCCCTTTAAAACCCGCCATTTTATCGCGAATTTTAGTCTGTAAACCAGATGCAGTTGCCACAGCAATAAGCATAATAATAATTCCTAGCGCAATTGCGGTAATTGCAATTTTTATTATTGGCGATGAAATGCTATTTTTATACTTTTTACCAGCAATAATACGTTTTGCTATAAATAACTCGTAATTCAAATTGATGATATCTTTTAAACCTTTCAAAAGTACATATTTATTCTTATTTCTTTTACTGAATTTTCAGCTGATTTCTTATGCGCAAAGTTCTGAGTTAAAAATTGAAACAGCTGCAGCTCGCACTGGTTTATATGTAAATTTATTAAAAGGAAAGAATATTGCCGTGGTTGCGAACCAAACTTCAGTTATTTTTAAAGAAATATATAAAAAGAAACAAGAAGCAAGGCATCTTGTAGATTCTCTTTTGATGCTGGGAATAGAAGTTAAAAAAGTATTTGCTCCAGAACATGGTTTTAGAGGAAAAGCAGATGCCGGTGAAGTGGTAAAAGATGGTTTTGATACTAAAACAGGCTTGCAAATTATTTCTTTGTATGGAAAAAACAAAAAACCTTCTGCAACGCAATTAAAAGGAATTGATATTGTGGTTTTTGATATTCAAGATGTTGGTGCCCGTTTTTATACCTATATTTCTTCTTTACATTATGTAATGGAGGCTTGTGCTGAAGCTAGCATTCAGGTAATAATTCTTGACAGACCAAATCCGAATAGCCACTATATAGACGGTCCTGTTTTAAAAGCAAAACATAAATCTTTTGTTGGGATGCATAAAGTACCTGTGGTATACGGAATGACCATTGGCGAATACGGAAAAATGATTAATGGTGAAAAATGGTTGAAAAACGGAATTCAATGTGATTTAAAAGTGATTCCGTTAAAAAACTACAACCATCAAACTAAATATAGTTTACCTATTAAACCTTCTCCGAATTTACCTAATGATAAAAGCATCAACCTATACCCTAGCCTTTGTTTTTTTGAAGGAACTAATGTGTCTGCAGGAAGAGGAACAGAAATGCAATTTCAAGTTTACGGCTCTCCTTATATAACAAAAAGTAGTTTTACGTTTACACCGCAAGCAAATGAAGGCTCAAAATACCCAAAGTATAAAAATCAGCTTTGTTTTGGTGAAGATTTAAGAACTGCAAAAAATCTTAATAAGTTAGACTTATCTTATCTATTAAAAGCATATCAACAAAATACTTCTAAAAAATTCTTTAATACTTTCTTTACTAAATTAGCAGGCACAGAAAGACTACAAGAACAAATTGAACAGGGTTTGTCAGAAAAAGAAATTAAAAAAACTTGGGTACAAGATTTAATCTCTTTTAAAAAAATTAGAAAAAAATATCTAATTTATAAATAGCTATCAAAAATGCAAGGGCTTTTATTCTCTAGAGTTAAACTTCCTCTGCATTGGTTGGTTTTCGATATCCTTGAAAAGGTTGTTTTAATAGTGCTATTAAAGAAGAATTTTTTACTTCATCAGGAAACGTATCTACTCCGTACACAATTTTTTCTCTATCTAATTCTAGATAGGTCCCAAAAAGTCGATCCCAAATAGAAAAAATATTACCGTAATTAGAATCTGTATAAGGTAGCTTATTATGGTGGTGCACTTTATGCATGTCTGGAGAAACAATAAAATAACTCAAAAGCTTATCTACTTTTACAGACATTTTAATATTTGCATGTGTAAACTGTGTAAAAATTAAAGACATCGATTGATACATAAATACAATTGCAATTGGAGTACCTACTATAAAAACCCCCAATAAAGTAAATGCAAAACGAATAACACTTTCTATGGGATGATGCCTATTTGCAGAAGTTGTATCTACTTTATGATCTGAATGATGCACTAAATGAACCATCCAAAGTGGTTTAATTTTATGTTCTGTAAAATGAACTAAGTAAGCACCGAAAAAATCTAACAAAACAATTCCTAAAACTGCATATAACCAAAGTGGCATTTCTGGTAACCAATTTATCAACCCAAAATTATTTACAGAAACCCAATCTGCTGTTTTTAACAACAAAAAAGCCAATGTAAAATTAATAATTATGGTTGTAAAAGTGAAAAACAAATTAGGAAGCGCATGTTTCCATTTTTTATAATCGAATTTAAATAATGGAATGGCACCTTCTAAAACCCAAAAAAAAGTAATACCACCAACTAAAATGATACTTCTGTGAGAAGAAGAAATCGTCTCAAAATAGTTAAAAATAGTTTCCATAAATACATAATTTTGTCTAAAATACTAAAAAGTTAGTAAAAAGGATACACAAAGTAGTGCGTAATATTGTAATAACAACCTAAAAAATCATTCGAACTAACACAAAATATAGTGCTAGTTAAAATGATTTTATTTTTAAAACATTACGAGTCTTAAGACCCTAAATTATATTAAGAACGCTTTACCTTTTTGTTCCCTTCTAAGGGCAAACGTTTCTTTAAATTCTCGACTATATTATAAGCCGCAGGACAAACTGTGGTATTATCTATTGTTAAATCTGTAATACCAATAAACTTTTTACGATTTGTATGTGGGTATTCTGCACACGCTTTTGGCCTTACATTATATATAAAACAAGAGTTATCAGATTCGTCAAAAAACGAACATGGTGCAGTTTTTAAAACCAAAAAATCATCTTCATCTCTCTCTAAATACTTCTCAACAAAAAATGCACCCTTCACTTTTAAATACTTCGAAATACGGTCTACATCTATGTTTGTAAAAATAGGACTTGTAGTCTTACAGCAATTACCACAAGTTAAACAGTCTGTTTTCTTAAACTCCTCATCGTGCAATTCTTGCATTAAATAATCCAATCTTTTTGGAGTGCGCTTCTTAAGTCTCGCAAAGTATTTCTGACTTTCTTTTTTTGCTTCTTCTGCTAATTTGGGGAGTTCTTTAAGAAATTTTTCCATTCCCCAAAATTACAATTATTCTTCCGGAAAAATCAATCTGAAAAACAAATAAAATTCTTAATTTTGTAATTCAATTTATCTAAGTAAATGAATATTCAAAACACTATAGAAACCAAAGTAAAAGAAGGTTTTTTAGCTTTATATACTGTCGAAATTCCATCTGTAGAATTTCAAGCAACCAGAAAAGAATTTGAAGGAGATATTACCGTTGTTGTTTTTCCCATGCTGCGCTACAAAAAAGGCAACCCTGTTCAAATTGGTGAAGACTTAGGAAAGTACTTGGTAACCAACGTAAAAGAAATTACAAATTATAATGTTGTAAAAGGTTTTTTAAACTTAGTTATTGAAGATTCTGTTTACACAAAATTCTTTAATGCAGCGTATGCAAATGCAGATTTTGGTTTTATTACACCAAGGGTAGATGAGAAGGCAATAATGGTAGAATATTCTTCTCCAAACACCAACAAGCCTTTACATTTAGGGCATGTTCGTAATAACTTATTGGGCTACTCTGTTGCAGAAATTATAAAAGCTTCTGGTAAAAACGTATACAAAACACAAATTATAAACGATAGAGGTATTCATATCTGCAAATCGATGTTGGCTTGGGAGAAATACGCCCCCAATGGAAGTGATGGACAAAAAGAAACTCCAGAAACTACCCTAAATACTGAGTTAAGAAAAGGTGATAAATTGGTTGGTAACTATTATGTGAAATTCGACCAAGAATATAAAAAAGAAATAGCGCAGTTAATTGCTAAAGGTAAAACGGAAGAAGAAGCAAAAAAACAAGCACCTCTTTTAATAGCAGCGCAACAAATGTTATTAAAATGGGAAGCTGGAGACACGCAAGTTGTTTCTCTTTGGGAAACTATGAACTCTTGGGTTTATAGTGGATTTGAGGTTACTTATAAAAATATGGGGGTTAATTTTGACACGCTATATTATGAAAGTAACACCTATTTATTAGGAAAAGATGTGGTTGCACAAGGAATAGAAAAAGGTGTTTTCTTAAAAAAGAAGATGGTTCTGTTTGGTGCGATTTAACTGAAGATGGTTTAGATGAGAAAATTGTGTTGCGTTCAGACGGTACAGCTGTTTATATGACGCAAGATATTGGTACTGCCATACAACGTGTAAAAGATTTCCCTGATGTTGGCGGAATGGTATATACCGTTGGTAATGAACAAGATTATCATTTTCAAGTCTTATTTTTAATATTGAAAAAATTAGGGTTTGATTGGTCTCAACAATTACACCACTTAAGTTACGGAATGGTAGATTTACCTTCTGGAAAAATGAAATCTAGAGAAGGAACCGTTGTAGATGCAGATGAGTTAATGTTAGAGATGACCGCTACTGCAAGAACTATTTCAGAAGAATTAGGGAAATTAGAAGGATATTCCGAAGAAGAAAAAAACGAGCTTTACGAAACAATTGGTTTGGGTGCCTTAAAATATTTTATTTTAAAAGTAGATCCTAAGAAGAGAATTTTATTTGACCCAAAGTCTTCGGTAGATTTTCAAGGGAACACAGGGCCTTTTATTCAATATACATATGCTAGAATTCAATCTATTATTAAAAAAGCAACTTTTGATTATTCAAAAGTAGTAACTATTGATTTGCATGAAAAGGAAAAAGAGTTATTAAAACAATTAGAATTGTATCCTGACACCATTCAGCAAGCAGCATCAAATTATTCACCTGCTTTAATTGCAAATTATACCTATGACTTGGTGAAAGAGTTCAATTCTTTTTATCAGAATGTATCTATTTTAGGTGAAGAAAATCAAGATAAAAAAATATTTAGAGTGCAGTTGGCAAAAAAAGTTGCTAATACCATTAAATCTGCGTTTTCTTTGCTAGGAATTCGCGTTCCTGAGAGAATGTAAAAACGGTAATTAATTGCAGTGTGCAGTTGGTAATAAGAACAAAAGTGAGTAGATTTACAACCGTTAAATATCTGCGCTTGAATAGATAAAAAAAATAAAAGATAAATAATTACAATTATGAAATACGACATCATTATTATTGGAAGTGGACCTGGAGGCTATGTTACAGGAATTAGAGCTTCTCAATTAGGCTTTAAAGTTGCCATCGTAGAAAAGGAATCTTTAGGCGGAATATGCTTAAATTGGGGTTGTATACCAACAAAAGCTTTATTAAAATCTGCACAAGTGTATGATTATTTAAAACATGTAGATGAATATGGTTTAAAAGCTGAAGCAATTGATAAAGATTTTGACGCTGTAATTAAAAGAAGTCGTGGTATTGCAGACGGAATGAGTAAAGGTGTTTCTTTTTTAATGAAGAAAAACAAAATCGATATTATTGATGGTTTTGGAAAATAAAAAATGGTAAAAAAGTAGACGTTACTGCTGAAGACGGGACCGTAACTGAATATAGTGCCGATAACATTATTATTGCAACGGGTTCTCGTTCTAGAGAATTACCAAACTTACCACAAGATGGTGTAAAAGTAATTGAATATAGAAAAGCAATGACATTGCCAAGCCAACCAAAATCTATGATTGTTGTAGGTTCTGGAGCTATTGGTGTTGAGTTTGCACATTTCTACAACACAATGGGAACAGAGGTAACCATTGTTGAGTATATGCCAAATGTGGTTCCTGTAGAAGATATTGATGTATCAAAACAATTTGAGCGCTCTTTCAAAAAAGCAGGAATTAAAATAATGACAAATTCTTCAGTTGAGGCTGTTGATACTTCTGGTGAAGGTGTTGTTGCCACTGTAAAAACTAAGAAAGGTGAAATAAAACTAGAAGCAGATATCTTATTATCGGCTGTCGGAATCAAGTCAAATATCGAAAATATTGGTTTAGAAGATGTTGGAATTATAGTTGACAGAGATAAAATTTTAGTGAATGATTTTTACCAAACAAACATTCCTGGGTATTATGCCATTGGAGACATTGTTCCTGGACAAGCTTTGGCACACGTTGCTTCTGCAGAAGGAATTACATGTGTAGAAAAATTAGCTGGTTTGCATACAGAACCAATTGATTATGGAAACGTTCCTGGTTGTACCTATGCAACTCCAGAAATTGCATCTGTTGGAATGACAGAAGCAAAAGCTAGAGAAGCTGGTTACGAATTAAAGGTTGGTAAATTTCCTTTTTCTGCGTCTGGTAAAGCTACAGCAGCTGGCACAAAAGATGGTTTTGTAAAAGTAATTTTTGATGCTAAATATGGAGAATGGTTAGGTTGCCACATGATAGGTGCTGGTGTTACAGACATGATTGCAGAAGCAGTTTTAGGACGTAAATTAGAAACTACAGGGCATGAAGTTTTAAAAACAATTCATCCACACCCAACAATGAGTGAAGCGGTTATGGAGGCAGTTGCAGATGCTTATGATGAAGTAATTCATTTATAAGATCGTTGTCCCTAGAGAAGCTTTAATGATTTTCATAAAAATTAATATATTCATAAAAAAACCGAAGCAAATTGCTTCGGTTTTTTTATGAATATAGAGAAGCAGTTAAACGATTATTTCGAAATACTTCCTTGTAATGATAATAATACTAAAATCTCCAACAAGCAATTCTAGTTACCTTGTTTCCTTGGCTCATAGGAATTACTTTAAACTCTATAGCACCTAATTTTTCTGAAGATTTCTGTAAACTTTTTATGTTTTCTTTTTTAGAAACTAAACTTGTAAACCAAGTACTCTGTGTTTTGTATAAAGAGCTTTCGTATAAATAATTGTGCAAAAATGCTTTTTCTCCTCCAACATACCATAGTTCATTGTTGTTACCAGAGAAGTTTCTTACTGTATTATTTCCTAAGTTTTTATTTTTACGTTTGTTTGCACCTTGTGCCTCTTCTGCCGATTTAAAAAATGGCGGATTACACATTACCGCAGAAAAAGAGTCTCCGTCTTTTAAAATTCCTTTTAAGATATTATTCTCATTAGGTTGCTGACGTAATTCTATTTGTTCTCTTAATTTATTATCATCAATAATATCTTGTGCAGTATCTAAAGATTCAAAATCGATATCTGAGGCAACAAAATTCCAGTTATACTCTGCAACTCCTAATAGAGGATAAATACAGGTTGCGCCTGTTCCAATGTCTAGAATACGTTGTTTTTTCTTCCGAAGAAATTAAATCATTTAAATAATGAATATAATCTAACCTACCAGGTATTGGTGGACATAAATTTTGTTTAGGAAAATCCCAAATCGCAATTTTGTCATAAGAGAATAACAAAGCCTTGTTCAATTCTTTTACTGCCTCCGGATTTGAAAAATCAATGGTAATTACATCAAATTGACTCTTGGCAACAAAAGGTTTTAGCTTTGGATTTATCTTGATTAAAGCATCAAAATCGTATCCTTTATTGAATTTATTTTTAGGGTGTAGGTTCTTTTCTTTCATGATATAATGTATCGTTGCAAAACCTGTAGATTCAGGAAGCAGTGTTTGACGGTAAAATTACTGTTTATTTTTAGATTGCCACCTCATTCCGCTAGCAATGATAGACAAAGACTATATCGTTTAGCATTACTTTCCTAATTATGACGAATTCTTCGCACTTAGAGCATGGCTACCTACAATTCTAAAATAGTAAACTTTAAATCTAAGGGCTTTAAAGATTCTTTTAATGCCTTTATAAAGTCATCTCCGAATGCCAAATAATACTCAGAAAAGTTGCGCTGCCTTTCTTCTAAGCTTTGGTTTGGTAAGAGTTCATTTTGAAGTGCCGTAATTCTTTCAACCAAATCTTTTTGTCTCCTTTTTTCTGCAATTATTAATCTCTTTTGAAGATTTTCTAATCCCTTTACTTGTTTTCTTTCTTGCGCATTTACGGCGTTCATAAAAGAAATATCTGTCTGTTTAGCCACCTCTTTTAATTCAGAAAATTGACTTTCTAAATAATTAATTTTTTCTTTAAATTTAATTTCTATCGCCGTATTTTCAAGCACCTTTTTAGACAATAATTTATGCTGTTTTAAGAATAGTTCTTCGTGAGAAATACCTAAGTTGTGTAACTTTTTTTGCTGTTTTCCTGAAACTACTTGCACAGAGTTACGCAACAATAAAATAGGAAAAGGAATGTTCACTTTCTTGAAATAGGCTTTTAACTCAAGCCAATATGCAATTTCTCCACCGCCACCTAAATAACAGATATTTGGTAAAACAACCTCTTGGTATAAAGGCCTCATAATTACATTCGGAGAAAAATCTAACGAATTTTCTTCTACCGCTTCTAAAATCTCACTTTTAGAAAATGTAATGGATGTATTATTTACTTTATAAACTCCATTTTCCAAAACAATGCGTTCCCTGGAGTTTTTGCTCAAATAAAACAAATTAATCTCTCTTGGGTTTACCTGAATCTTATAATTTTCTTTAAGACTAGCTATGGTTTTTGATACTTGCTTATAAGATGTTTGGTTTTCTAATTCGTCCTTTATAAACGGAATGAAAAGCTGTTTTAGCGCTGCATCATCTCCATCTATAGTTACTAGACCATACTCCTTAAATAGTTCATTTGCTATATAACGGGTTGCATCTGCTAGATTATTGTGCTCTAAATATCCTTTAGAAAATAATTCTTTTAAATATGTGGCATTTTTAGAATCACCTAATTGTGTAACAAAAACAGCTAAAACAGCATCTAAACCTTCTGTAGAAAACCGTCCTACAGCTCCGCCAGCATTTCTACTCCATTGTACTTTTTTTCCTTCAAAATTAAAATAATTAATTTCATCAAAATCATGATCTTCTGTCGCCATCCAATACACTGGCACAAAGTTTTTATCAGTAAACTTTTGAGAGAGTTCTTCTGCTAAATTAATAGCACAAATAATTTTATATAGAAAATACAAAGGCCCTGTAAATAGGTTTAATTGGTGCCCTGTAGTTATTGTAAACGTATTTCTTAATTTTAATAATTCAATATTTTCTTGCGTTTTATCAGAAACCTCAAAACTCGTATACTGCTTTTTTAAAGCTTCTACTAAAACCAATCTCGATTGCAAACTGTGAGCGTTTTCTTTCTCTTCAATTTGATTGTGAAAACCAAGGCTGTCTGGAAAATTATTGTAAAACGATTGTATTGCCTCTTTTTGCTCTAAATAATCGAGCATTGTTGTAGAGAAAAAACCAGTATCTTTAAATGGAATCTGTGTTACTTTCATCATTAAATAAAACTTTTTTTACAACAAGTTGTTTTTGACATACCGTTTATTGGGTGCTTAAATTTTTTATAAAAATACAAATATTTTATCCTTTATCATTCACTTCATTTCAATCTAAAAAATTTTTAACAGGATCTATATTTGAGAGCATAAAAAAGTGAAAATATATTCTTACTTTTACTTTTCTAACCATATAATTAAATGAAAATTAAAGTAACTCTGCTTCTTCTTGTATTATTTGCAGGAACTCTTTACTCTCAATCAATTCAATCTCCATCAGAATTTTTGGGCTATGAAATTGGTGCCCGTTTTACAAGACATCATAAAGTTGTAGCCTATTTTAAATATGTTAGCACAGCATTGAAAAATGTAAAGTTAGAAAAATATGGCGAAACAAATGAACATAGACCGTTGTATGTGACTTATATTTCATCTCAAGAAAATATAATCAATTTAGAAAATATTAGAAAAGAGAATCTTTCTCAAACCGGAATTATTGCGGGTAACGCAACAAATAAGAAAGCCATTGTTTGGTTAAGTTATAATGTACATGGCAATGAAGCTTCTAGCACAGAGGCAGCTATGTTAACCTTATATGAGTTAGTAACCAACAAAAAGGCTTGGTTAGAAAACACAGTAGTTATTCTAGACCCATGTATCAATCCTGATGGCAGAGACCGTTATGTAAACTGGTTCAATCAAGTAAAAAGTACGCCATATAATATAGATCAGAATGCTAAAGAACATTCAGAGCCATGGCCCGGAGGAAGACCAAATCATTATTTATTTGATTTAAATAGAGATTGGGCTTGGGTTACGCAGGTAGAATCTCAAAAAAGAATTGCGATTTACAACAAATGGATGCCACATATTCATGTAGATTTTCACGAACAAGGCATTAACAATCCGTATTACTTTGCACCAGCAGCAGAGCCTTTTCACGAAATCATTACAGATTGGCAGCGAGATTTTCAAACTCAAATAGGAAAAAACCACGCACGTTATTTTGATAAAGAAGGCTGGTTGTATTTTACAAAAGAAAGTTTCGATTTACTCTACCCGAGTTATGGCGATACCTACCCAACCTATATGGGAGCCATTGGTATGACCTATGAACAAGCAGGCCACGGACGTGCAGGTTTAGGAATACAAACAGATGCAGGCGAAATTTTAACTTTAAAAGATAGAGCAATTCATCATATGACAACAGGTTTATCTACCGTAGAAATTTCTTCTAAGCATGCTGAAAAATTAAATATCGAGTTCAAGAAATTCTTTGAAAATTTTAATTTTAAATCTATAAAAGTTACGTTTTAAAGAATGAAAATGAAGATAAAATGAAACGTCTAAAGAAGTTATTAGACACTCATGAAATTAGGTATGAAAATGCAAAAAACGGTTCGGTAAAAGGATATAATTACAAAAATCAATCAACTAATAAGTTTGCTATTAATAGTACCGATTTAGTAGTACATACCAACCAGCCAAAAGGAAAAATGGTAAAGGTTTTATTTGAACCAAATGCAAAACTTGCAGACTCTTTAACCTACGATATTACCGCTTGGTCCTTGCCTTATGCGCATGGTATTAACGCCATTGCCTCTAAAACAAAAGTGAATTCTACAAAAAGAAAAAATATAAAAACATATATAAATACAATTGATAATACAGCGTATGCATACCTATCTAAATGGAATAGTTTAGACGATGCTACTTTTTTAGGAGCCTTATTGCAACAGAACATCGTATCTCGATTTACTGAAAAAGCATTTTCTGCAAAGGGTACTTCTTTTGATAAAGGAACTTTAATTATTTTAAGAAATGATAATAGAAATTTAGATTTTGACGCAAAATTAATTAGCATTGCAAATAAATACCAACGGAATTTAACAGCGGTTTCTACAGGGTTTTCTGAAACGGGTGTGGATTTTGGATCGTATTCAGTAAAACCAATTAAGAAACAAAAAATTGCGGTAATTTCTGGTAAAGCAACCTCTTCTTTAAGTTTTGGTGAAGTTTGGCATTTCTTTGAAACGCAATTACAATACCCAATTACTAATATTAATTCTAGTGATTTTAGTCGTACAAATTTAAGCACTTATGACGTACTTATTTTACCAAGTGGAAATTATAGTGATATGCTAAACAAAAAAACCTTAACTAAAGTGAAAAAGTGGACGCGCGCTGGTGGAACTGTGCTTGCCATTGGAAATGCCTTACAAAGTTTTGCAGATACAGATGATTTCGCTTTAAAAACAAAAAAACCTGAAGAAAAAAAAGACAGTATCTCAGATAATTTAACCCTTTTTTCCGATAGAGTGCGGGAAAGTGTTGCAGATTTAATTACGGGAAGTATTTTTAAAGGCACTTTAGATAACTCACATCCATTAGCTTTTGGTTATGGAAAAAATTACTTTTCGTTAAAACTAAGCGGAACTTCTTACAGTTACTTAAAAGAAGGATATAATGTTGGATACTTTAATGAAGAAACAAAAAACGTTTCTGGTTATGCAGGCAGTAAAGCTAGCAAAGAAGTTTCAAAATCTTTACTATTTGGTGAAGAACAAATGGGAAATGGAAGTATAATTTATATGGTAGACAATCCGTTATTTAGATCTTTCTGGGAAAATGGGAAACTGTTTGTTGCCAACGCTGTTTTCTTATTGAATTCTGATGTCCTAAAATAAAAAATTATTTAGATACTAATTTTTCTTTTGATTTAAAGAAGTAGGTCTTTCTTGTTTTTTAACAGGTGTTCCATACAAATCGTAATCTCCAGCTTCATGAATTTCAATATCAATAAACTCACCAATTTTCACATAATGCTCTCTAGCATCTACTAAAACGTCATTATCTACATCAGGCGAATCAGATTCTGTTCTTCCGTAGAAATATTCTCCGTCTTTTCTATCAAACAAACATCTAAAGGTTTTCCCTATTTTAGCTTGATTCAGTTCCCAGGAAATTTGAGACTGTACTTCCATAATTTCATTGACTCTTTTAAACTTTACTTCTGCAGGCACATCATCTTCTAAAACATACGCACCTGTATTTTCTTCATGAGAATACTCAAAAGCACCCAAACGCTCAAAACGCATTTCTTCTACCCAATCTTTTAATTCTTGAAACATTGCTTCTGTTTCACCAGGATATCCGACAATTAAAGTAGTTCTAATAGCCATTTTAGGCACAGCTTCTCTAAACTTATAAATTAAAGCTGTTGTCTTCTCATGCGTTGTGCCGCGCTTCATAGACTTTAACAACTCGGTATTAATATGTTGTAACGGGATGTCTAAATAATTACACACTTTAGGTTCGCGTTTCATAACATCTAAAACATCCATAGGAAAACCAGTAGGAAATGCATAATGCATTCGAATCCATTCAATCCCTTCTACTTTAGCTAAGGCTTCTAATAATTGAGCCAACGCTCTTTTCTTATAAATATCTAGACCGTAATAAGTTAAATCTTGTGCAATTAACATTACTTCTTTAATCCCTTTTTTAGCTAATTTTGTAGCTTCGGTAACAATATCTTCTATCGGAGTAGAAACGTGTTTTCCTCTCATTAAAGGAATAGCACAAAATGAACAAGGTCTATCACAACCTTCTGCAATTTTTAAATACGCATAATGTTTTGGCGTTGTGGTTAGACGCTCCCCAATTAACTCATGTTTGTAGTCTGCTTCTAAAACCTTCAATAAATTTGGTAAATCATGTGTTCCAAAATACTGATCTACATTCGGAATTTCTTTTTCTAAGTCTGGCTTATAACGTTCACTTAAACAACCTGAAACAAAAACCTTATCAATTTCACCCGCTTCTTTTCTTTTTGCATAGTGCAAAATAGTATCAATACTTTCTTCTTTAGCTTTACCAATAAATCCGCAGGTATTAATTACTACAATATTTCCATCATCTTCTGGGTCTTCATGCACTACGTTTTTGCCATTGGCTTTTAACTGTCCCATTAGTACTTCACTATCGTAAATGTTCTTAGAGCACCCTAAAGTAACAACGTTAATCTTATTTTGTTTGATGGTTTTTGTACGCATATCTGTATTTTTGGCCTGCTGATCAAAGCTTTAGACCGTCTGTTCTGTATTCTTCTTTTAAGATTGCAAAAATAGTGCTTTTTAAACAATTGGTATTCTTTCTATTGATAGTTTTTAGGCATTTTTCTAAATATTTGAAATAGATTTAAATATTCAACCCGGTAATTATTTTTTAAATATTAATTCAAGAAATAAAATAACAACAATGAAGTTAATCATGGATTAATATTCACTTTCACTATTTACTTAAAAAACGCAATCAAATATTAAGTTCTAAATCAAAATACAGCCTATAGAAAAAATCCTAATCGGGATTTTTTTATATTTTAAAATATAAATCTTACTTAAAAAAAGAATCTACAAACTCATGTTTGTTAAAAACTTGTAAATCGTCTATGCCTTCTCCTACACCAATATATTTTACGGGTATTTTAAATTGATCTGAAATACCAATTACAACACCACCTTTTGCGGTACCGTCTAACTTGGTCACTGCCAAAGAAGTTACTTCTGTTGCCAATGTAAAGTGTTTTGCCTGCTCAAATGCATTCTGACCTGTAGAACCATCTAATACTAATAAAACTTCGTGTGGTGCGTCTATAATTACTTTTTGCATTACGCGCTTAATTTTAGTCAATTCATTCATTAAATTAACTTTATTATGCAATCTACCAGCGGTATCTATAATAACAACATCTGCGTTCTGTTTTACAGCGGATGTTAAAGTATCAAATGCTACAGAAGCAGGGTCTGAACCCATCTCTTGACGTACAATTGGAACATCTGTTCTGTCTGCCCAAATTTGTAATTGATCTATTGCTGCTGCTCTAAAAGTATCTGCAGCCCCTAAGACCACCTTTAATCCTTGTTTTTTAAATTGACTTGACAGTTTTCCTATTGTAGTAGTTTTTCCAACCCCGTTAACCCCAACGACCATAATAACATGTGGTGTATTACTTTTTGGAACACTAAACTCGGTTTCATTACCAACATTAGTTTCAGAAAGTAAACCCGCAATCTCTTCTCTAAGAATTACGTTTAATGCATCTGTACCAACATATTTATCCACCGCAACTCTAGTTTCTATTCTTTTAATAATTTTCAAGGTAGTATTTACCCCAACGTCAGAAGCTACTAAAACCTCTTCTAAATTATCTAGAACATCTTCATCTACAGTCGCTTTTCCTGCAACTGCTTTTGTTAATTTATCGAAGAAATTAGTCTTGGTTTTTTCTAAACCTTTGTCCAATGTTTCCTTTTTTTCTTTCGAAAATATTTTTTTAAAAAAACTCATTTTTATGTTTTATACAACACAAACAATCTGTTAAAAAACGAACCATTTGCTGGGTTGGTCAAGTTATTACTTAAAAATTATTTACCTTAGATTACATTTATTTTGTCAATTAAAATTACAAAAGGAATTAAAAAACCTACTTCAAAATAATGAAAGTAAAAAAACTTACTTTCGGCAGGCAGAAAAACTCTAGGCGCAGACTTTAGATAATGTTCAAAAATACGTAATAATAGGGCATAAAAAAAGCTACTTTCTAAATTAGAAAATAGCCTTATATATTTTGTTAAGTAAAACTTACTTTTTAGCTAAAAAGTCATTTACTTTTTCTGGTTGCATGATTGCTTCTACAAAAGTGTAAGCTCCTGTTTTTGGAGATTTAATCATTTTTATAGCTTTACTTAATCTCTTTGAAGAAGTTTGTAAAGATGCTACTGTTTTCTTTGCCATTGTCTAAATGTTTTAAATCTATATGCTCTTTTCGGAGTTCTAGATATTTTAATTATTTAATTTCTTTGTGAACAGTCATTTTATTAAGGATAGAGTTAAATTTCTTAATCTCCATTCTATCAGGACTGTTTTTCTTGTTCTTAGTTGTAATGTATCTAGAAGTACCTGGTTTCCCAGTTCCTTTGTGCTCTGTACATTCTAATATTACTTGAACTCTATTACCTTTTTTTGCCATTTCTGTATAATTTTAATCTGCTTGAGCTTATTTAGTTAAAAATCCGTTAACTCTCGCTTCTTTCATAACTGCAGAAATTCCTTTCTTGTTAATATTTTTTAAAGCAGATGCAGAAACTTTTAAAGTAACCCATTTATCTTCTTCTGGAATGAAAAAACGCTTGGTCATTAGATTAGCGTCAAACTTTCTCTTTGTTCTATTCAAAGCGTGAGAAACATTGTTCCCAACCATTGCTTTTTTTCCTGTTAATTCACAAACTCTAGACATCTTTTCGACAGTATTTATTTTTGTTATCTCTAAACGAGGTGCAAATCTACATATAATTCTAATTCTGAACAAAACAATTTAATAAATTTTTAAAGAATTTCTCTTTGTAAAATTTCTAGGGATTTGCTCACGGTTCTATTGATTACTTTTTCTCTTGGCTGACCAAAATTAAATTCTTCTACAACTTCCTTAGAATCACTTACTAATGCAATAAAAATAGTTCCTAAACTCTTGTCATTCTTATCTGTGGTGGGTCCTGCATTTCCTGTAACTGCAATTGCATAATTTGTTTGTAGCTTTTCTTTTGCGCCTCTTGCCATCTCTAAAGCCACCTCTTTACTTACAACAGAATACTTTTCTATAGTCTTTGCAGATACGTCTAGCAAACTTATTTTAGTTGCTGCATTGTAAGTCACAAAACTTCCTTTGTAATAAGCAGATGCGCCCGCTATAGAAACTAGTGTAGCTGCAATTTTTCCGCCAGTTAAGCTTTCTGCGGTGCAGATGGTTTTATTTTTTTCTTTTAGCAATGCTCCTACTGTTTTTTCTAATGAAGTATCATCGTCTAAACCTGTAATAATTTCTGGAATTAACTGATAAATTTCTGCAACTGCTGCATCTAATAGCGCCTCTAAAACTGCTTTATCTTCTCCTTTTCCAGACAAACGCAAACGCACTCTACCGAAAGAAGGTAAATAAGCTAACTTAAGCACTGGCGGTAAATTATTCTCAAAATCTTCTATTCTTTCAGCAATAGTACTTTCTCCTTGACCATAGGTCATAATTGTTTTATGAATAATGAAAGGTAATTTAAATTGTTGCTGAATTCGAGGCAACACTTCAGAAGTAATTAGTCCTTTCATTTCATAAGGAACCCCAGGAAGTGAAACAAAAACGGTATTATTCTCATAAAACCACATACCTGGTGCTGTCCCAAAACTATTTTTTAAAAGTGTTGCTTTTGAAGGCAAGTTTGCTTGTGTTCTTTGAATTTCTCGAAACGGATGGTTCATTTTTTTAAACAAACACTTAATATGATCTATAACTTCTTGGTATACTATTATCTCTGTGTCATTAAAGAATTCTGCAATTGTCTTTTTAGTAATATCGTCTTTTGTTGGCCCTAAGCCACCTGTAATAATTACAATATCTACACGCTCTTGCGCTTCTTTAAAAGCGTTTAAAATATGTTGTTTATCGTCTTGAATAGAAGTTATTTGATATACTGAAACTCCGATTTTATTCAATTGCCGACCAATCCATTGTGAATTGGTATCTATAATTTGTCCAATTAGAATCTCATCTCCTATGGTTATAATTTCTGCTTTCATACTTGTATACTGATTTCAGATCTCTCAGTCCCGATATTTCGGAATTAAAAACTCATAAAGCCTTCCCCTATTATTTAACTCTAATACTAAACGCCTCTTTACCTTCAATAATTCCTTTCAAGGTATCATTTTCAACAACTCTACCTACACCTGCAGGAGTTCCTGTAAAAATAATATCGCCCTTTTTTAAAGTGAAATATTGAGATACATAAGAGATTAACTCATCTACTTTCCATAACATTGCATTGGTGTTTCCATCTTGTGCTAGGTTATCATTCTTTAATAATTGAAATTTTAAATTGTCTAAATCGAATTGTTCCTTCGGATAAAAATCGCCAATAACTGCACTTCCGTCAAATGCTTTTGCCTTCTCCCAAGGTAATCCTTTTTCTTTACACTTTGCTTGCACATCTCTTGCTGTAAAATCGATTCCTAAACCAATTTCGTTAAAATATTTATGTGCAAACTTTGCATCAATATGCTTTCCTACTTTATTTATCTTTATTAAAACCTCTACTTCATAATGTACTTCATCTGAAAAAGGAGGAATAAAAAATGGATTTTTTCTTGGTAAAATAGCAGAATCTGGCTTTAAAAAAACAACAGGACTTTCTGGTCTTTCATTGGCTAATTCTTCAATGTGTTTTGCGTAATTGCGCCCAATACAGATTATTTTCATTTGTATATCTTGAAAATTAAAAAAATCAATAATTGAGAGAAGTAAGTAGAATCAAATTTAACTAAAAACGAATTTACTCCCCAGCTTCTGGAAATACAATTGCTCGATTTCCCGAAACTATAATTTGATTGTTTAAATGGTTTTTTACGGCTCTCGCCAAAACTAACCTTTCGATGTCTGCACCAATTCTCTTTAAAGTTGTTGGTGTACTTTCATGCGTTACAGGTTCTACATCTTGCTCTATAATTGGCCCTTCATCTAAATCTTCTGTTGCATAGTGAGCAGTTGCACCAATTAGCTTTACACCTCTTTCATAAGCCTTCTTATAAGGGTTTGCGCCTTGAAAAGCAGGCAAAAAAGAATGGTGAATATTTATAATTCTCTCTGGATAATGATTGATAAAGTCTGAGGATAAAATTTGCATATATCTTGCCATTATTACTAGATCTACTTTGTTAGCATCTAATAATTCTATCACCTGCGCTTCTTGTACTTTTTTGGTTTCTTTTGTTACCGGAAGATAATAAAACGGCACCTTAAACATTTCTGCAATGTGTCTTAATTTATCATGATTGCTAATAACCATTGTAATGTTACAATCTAACAAACCTTCTTTTTGTCTTTCTAACAAATCATATAAGTTATGACTCGTATGAGAGACCAAAATGGCCATATTTTGTTTCTTATCCCCGTAATTCACAGACCAATCCAACTTTAAAGGTACTGCCAACTCTATAAAATTATTTTCTAATGCTTCTTTAGAAATATTAGTCCCTGCCGCATTTAATCGAATTCTCATGAAATACGTATCTTCGATAGCATTTGCATATTGCTGGCAACTTAAAATATTAAATCCTTTTTCATAAAAAAACGTAGTAATTTTAGCTACCAATCCTTTTTGATCTGGACATTTTATAAGAAATGTTACTATTTGTGATTTCATTGTAATTAATTATAAATTTTAGATTTTCAGATAACTATGGTATCCATTTTTTAGGAAAATTAGGCTTTCTCTTCTCCAGAAAGGCATCTCTTCCTTCTTTTGCCTCCTCTGTCATATATGCCAAGCGCGTTGCTTCACCTGCAAAAACTTGCTGACCAACCATACCGTCATCTGTTAAATTCATAGCAAATTTTAGCATTCTTATAGATGTTGGAGATTTCTCTAAAATCTCTTGCGCCCATTCATATGCCGTGTCTTCTAATTCTTCGTGCGGAATTACAGCATTTACCATGCCCATATCATACGCTTCTTGCGCAGCATAATTCCTCCCTAAAAAGAATATTTCTCTTGCTCTTTTCTGACCTACCATTTTTGCCAAATACGCAGAACCATAACCACCGTCAAAAGAAGTTACATCTGCATCTGTTTGTTTAAAAATAGCATGCTCTTTAGAGGCTAAAGTCAAATCGCAAACAACATGTAAACTGTGTCCGCCACCTACTGCCCAGCCAGGTACAACAGCAATAACTGCTTTTGGCATGAACCTAATTAAACGCTGTACCTCTAAAATATTTAATCTATGATAACCGTCATCTCCAACATAACCTTGGTGACCACGTGCTTTTTGATCACCTCCAGAACAGAAAGAATACACACCATCTTTAGTGCTTGGTCCTTCCGCAGAAAGCAATACAACACCAATATTTACATCTTCACCTGCATCATAAAATGCCTCATACAACTCTTTAGTTGTTTTGGGTCTAAATGCATTCCTTACATTGGGTCTGTTAAACGCTATTCTTGCAACTCCATTACACTTTTTATAGGTAATATCTTCATACTCCTTTACAGTTTTCCACTTGGGTTGTATCATATTTTTGTATTTTAGACGTTCTAAAAGAGAACAACACATTCTTACTGACAAAAATAAACATTCTAAATGATGATTCAGAAATCCCTGCCATTAATATTTTTATTATTTTTCTTTAGTTCATATTCGCAGATAATTATAAAAAAAACAATTGACTCAGACTATTTAGGCCACAGTAGAGAAATCAAAATATACCTTCCAGAAGGTTATGATAAGGATGAAGAAAAAAACTATCCGCTAGCAATTGTTTTTGATGCTGAATACCTATTTGATCTTTACTTAGGTAATGCAGTCTTATTTGCAGCAAAAGACAAGGCGCCAAAACAAATTATTGTTGGGATTAACATGGCTAAAACCCGAAAAAAAGACACCTATTTTAATATTGATAATGGCAACTTAACTAAAAATAATAAAAATTTTTATAATTTCATTAAAGATGAAGTTATTTTTGAAATAGAAAGTTCTTATAATACTTCACCCTTTATCACTTTGATTGGTGAAGGAACCTCTGCAAATTTAATAACTTCCTTTTTAGGAGAACAAACACCTATTATTAATGCTTATATCTGCATTAATCCTACTTTTTCAGATTTTATAGCTAGCCAAATGCAAGCTTATAAATTAGCAAGATTTCAGAAGGAAGACAATACTTTTTACTTTTACACTAATAATTCTAATATCTTTTCTAATAGAAAACAAACATTAATTAATCAATTACAACAAGGCCTTTCTAGTGAAGAGCTTAATAATTTTCATATTATTAATGACACTTTCAATACAGAAAATAGCACTTCTGCGATTGCTGAAGCCGTTCCTAGGGCCCTCACAAAAGTTTTTGAAATTTATTCTGCAATCTCTAAAGAAGAATTTGACAAAAATATAAAAGACCTCTCCCCTCTTGATGCCATCAATTATTTAGAAAATAAATATTTAGAAATTGATTTTTTATTTGGAAGTAATCTAGGAATTAGAGAGCAAGATATTTTTACTGTAGAAAAGATAATTATCGAAAAAGAGAACGGAGATCAATTACTAAATTTTGGAAAAATGATTTTGAAAATATTCCCGTCATCTCCTTTAGGTGACTATTATATTGGACGTTATTACGAAGAAGGTAAAAACATAAAAAAAGCCATAAAATATTATAAAATTGGATATGGAAAAATGAATCCTTCAGACCCAAATGCCGACGCTTATTACGAGAATATTTTAAGATTGAGTAATCAGTAATTAAAAATTAAAAAACATACATGAAGAATAAAGAAATATTCAGCCTTAAAATAAAAAAATCTAAATAAAAAAACCCACTTACTGCCTACTGGATACTTATTTCACCAACACAATTCTATCTTCTTCAATAACAATTAGTTTCTGTTTATATAAATTTCCAACTGCCTTTTTAAATGCTTTTTTACTCATTTTCATATGAAAACGTATCGAATCTGGCGAACTCTTATCAGTAATTAAAATAAATCCTTCTTTACTGTCTTTTAATCTTGTAAGTACTTTATCTACGTCAGAATCTATTACATTTCTAAAACCTTGTGGCCTCAAAGAAACGTCGATTTTCCCATCTTCACGAATATTTTTCACATACCCAGTAACTTCCATGTTCTCCTCTAAAGCTTGAAAAACTTCACTTCTAAAAAGCAAACCATCAAATTCTTCATTAATTAAAACAGTATAGCCTAAACCTGTTTCAGTTTCAATTACCAAGCTTACTTTGTCTCCTTCTTTCAAATTCATTTCTCCCTCTTGTAAATCTTCTTGTAAATCCATTATTGTATATATTTAAAATAATCTTTTAAAACTAGGTCATTTTCTGCACTTGGCGTAAAAATCTCTAATATTTTTGGTTTTTCAGATGTTTCGAAAAATCTGCTTAATTCTTTTATTACTGTTTCTGTAGAATATGCTTTTTGATATTCTAACTGGTGCATTTTACACAAATATTCTGCTGTTAAGCAATGTGGTGTTTCAAAATATTGTGCAGCATTTGTAGCTTTTGGGCCTGGAATAATTCTGAAAATTCCGCCACCAGAATTATTAATTATAATAATTCTAAAATTTTTAGGGATGTTACTATTCCATAACCCATTACCATCATAAAAAAAGCTTAAATCTCCTGTAATAAAAACGGTTTGTTGCTCCGTAGCATATGCAGCTCCAATAGCTGTACTTGTGCTTCCGTCAATACCACTTGTTCCTCTATTACAAAAAATATTTACAGTAGCTTTCATCGAAAATAACTGTGCATATCGAATAATAGAACTGTTACTAATTTGCAACTGACAACTCTCCGGTATGGCATTCAAAGCTTGTTCAAAAACAGAAAAATCTGAATATTTTATACTTTTCAAATACGCTAGATGCTTTTCTCTTCTTTCATCTCTAAAGGCAATCCATTTTGGCTGATAATCGCTTTTTAAAGGTCTTATAAACTCATTGAAATGAGAGAAGAAATCTACCGGTTTTATTTGTATAAATTCAGACAGACACAAAAAGGTATTAGTTGCTTTTCTAGCATCAATATTCCAATGCTCCTTTGGTTGGTAATCTCTAAGAAATTTCTTTATTCTTTTAGAGATAATCATACCTCCAAATGTTATTAAAATATCTGGTTTTAATTCTTGAAACTCAGCATCTATAGAGAAAAAATCAACTGATCAATAGAATCTATAGCTTTATCATGATGCAAATTAGAAGTTGTCTCTGTTAAAATTAAAACAGAGTCATCTTCTGCATATAAATCCATTAATGAATGTAAATCTGCATCAGGATAATTTACACCTACAAGTATCATTTTCTTTTCGGCAACATTCCATGACTTCGAAAGCTTTTCGTAATTGATATGAGAATTATCTAACGAACTTAAAGAAATATGGGGAAAATTATATGCCTTCAATACGGGCACTGTCTCATACAAAGGCTCATCAAAAGGAACATTTATATGCACAGGACCTTGTTGTGATATAGCTACCTGCAAAGCCTCACCAATTAGTTGAGAATTACGGGTTTTGTATTTCGGGTTTTCTATTAAGTTTGCAGAAAATAAAATATGATTTGCAAATACATTTTCTTGCCGAATAGTTTGTCCGTCTCCAATATCAATCAAATGTTTTGGTCTATCTGCAGAAATAATAACTAACGGGATATTGCTGTAAAACGCTTCTGCTACTGCAGGATAATAATTTAACAAAGCAGAACCTGAAGTACATAAAACTGCCACAGGTTTTCGCGTCTGTTGCGCAATACCTAAAGCAAAAAATGCAGCACAACGTTCATCTACAACACTTAATGTCTCTATCTCTTTATGACTAGAGAAACCTATGGTAAGTGGCGCATTTCTTGAACCTGGAGAAACAACAACCGTCTCAATATTAAATTGAGCGCAAGCTGAAATTACAATTTGTGCGAGTTCTTTTTTTGGATACATATATAAGGGTACAAAGGTACAAAGTTTGCAAGTTATAATGTTTTATTATTAAGAGAATTCTTAAAAACGAAAAAAGTCAGAAAGTTTTAAAGGAAAACCTTTTTACTTTCTGACTTTTTCATAAAAAATTAACTGCGTTGGTTAATTCCCTTTTTGGTAATCTGCTAAAAACTTTGCTAAACCACTATCTGTTAATGGATGTCTTAACAAACCTTCAATTGCACTTAATGGTCCAGTCATAACATCAGAACCTAATTTTGCACAATCTATAATGTGCATTGTATGACGCACAGAAGCAGCTAAAATTTGAGTCTCAAATCCGTAATTGTCATAAATTAAACGAATTTCTGAAATTAGATTTAAACCATCTGTAGAAATATCGTCTAAACGTCCGATAAATGGCGATACGTATGTTGCACCAGCCTTAGCAGCTAATAATGCTTGACCTGCAGAAAATACTAAAGTAACGTTTGTTTTAATTCCTTTAGAAGAAAAATATTTACATGCCTTGACACCATCTTTTATCATTGGTAATTTTACCACAATTTGTGGATTCAATGCTGCCAAAGCTTCACCTTCTCTTACCATTCCATCAAAATCTGTAGAAATTACTTCTGCAGAAACATCCCCTTCTACCAATTCACAAATGGCTTTGTAGTGGTTAATAATGTTTGCTTCACCAGTAATTCCTTCTTTAGCCATTAAAGACGGATTTGTGGTTACACCATCTAAAATCCCTAAAGCTTGCGCTTCTTTAATTTGCTCTAAATTTGCCGTGTCAATAAAAAATTTCATTTGTATCTATTTAGTTGTAATTGTTTCTTTTTTAGGAATTCCCTAAATGTCGAGATGCTTGCACTCAATTTTTGTTCATTTTTCATAAAAGAACTCAAAAAAATACGGTAATTCCTCATGCAAAGATAAGAACTTGCAAGTCTAATTAAGAAGTGAAATAGAACTATTTCTCTACTACTTATAAACAAGAACTCTTGTTATAATTTATAATGATTCATTAATAACTTTTCGTACACATTATCTGGCAAAATTCGCTTTAAAAAAATGGAGAATTTTTCCATAAAGTTGCCCACTTTATAATGAATTTTAGGATGTTTTGTATTGGTTATTTTATAAACAATTTTTGCTATTTCTAGCGGATCCATTCCGCCGCCAACATGCGCATCCATTAAATCTAAATTCGTTTGATAATCTTCCTTATAAGCGGAGTTTTCAAACACTGGTGTGTGGTATCTTCCTGCTGCAATATTGGTTGCAAAATCTCCAGGAGCCACATTTACAATCTGAATTCCAAAATTTTTAACTTCCATTCTTGCAGCCTCTGTTACAATTTCTAAAGCAGCTTTTGTAGCAGAATAAAGTCCTCTAAAAGGCAAACCCATATACCCAGCAATAGACGTTACGTTTATAATAGTTCCAGCATTTTGCTTGCGCATTTGTGGCAAAACAGCCTTCATAACATCGATAGCGCCAAATAAATTGGTATTAAAAACGGCACGCATTTCGTCTGTAGGGGTTTCTTCAACAGGCCCCGTAATACCCATTCCTGCATTATTTACTAACACATCTAATCTTCCTTCCTTTTCGAGAATATAATTGACTGCAGTATTAATTGTATCTAATTTTAAAACGTCTAAAGCTATCAACTCAAAAGAAAACTCTTTCTCATTTTTTGGATTTCTGCTTGTACCATAAACTATATACCCTTTTGCGAATAAAAAAGTAGCAATCGCTTTTCCGATACCAGAAGAAGCACCCGTGACTAAAACAACTTTGCTCATAAAACATGAAATAATTAAAAGGTTCAATAATTATACAAATATCGAAAAAGTAAGCTAAGAAATCAAAAAAAGAGACTGGTAAATATTATAAAGGAAAATAAAGAAAATTCTAAACGAAAATTTAAGGCATAAAAAATGGCAAGCTACCTACATCACACCGCTACAACCTAATACCTTTGCTGCGTTCCCGCCCTGGAGGATTCAAAGGGAGCTAGTTGTGTAGAACTTGCCGAGTGCAAATTTACAAGCTTTTTTTATTTAAACAATTAAAAAAATGCTAATTTTTTGGTAACATTTTTAAGGTATTGACTACTAATCTATTGTTTTGATATTATATAATAATTATAAAAAACAAAACTATCTCAATGAAAAGAATATATTTGTAAAATAACTAAATTAAAAAAAAAATGGAAAATTCTACAAACAGTAAAAGTTTAATTATTAATTATGGTATTTACCTCGGTGTTGCAACTTTGCTAATCAGTCTTATTACTTATGCCTTAGGAACGCATTTAGATCCACATTGGTCTATATCCTTAGTTTCAGGAATATTATTTATTGGTTTGATTGTATTTGGAATAAAAAAATACAAAGAAACGAATGAAGGTTTTTTAACTTGGGGACAAGGAGTTAAAATTGGTGTAGGAATTGCAATAGTAGCTGCGCTTATTGGTACCATTTATAATTATCTTTTTATGAATTTCATAGAGCCAGATTTTCTAAATCAGGTTATGGAAGTTTCAAATCAAAAATTACTAGATCAAGGACAAACTGAGGAACAAATTGAAGCTATTAATAAAATGAGTGAAGCTTTTAAGTCGCCTCTTTTAATAGCTGCAATGGGTATCATTGGTAGCGCTGTTGGTGGTTTTATTGTTGCTGCAATTGCTGCTGCAATCATGAAAAAATCTGAGGAAGAAACGTATTAAAACAATATCTTTAGATAGTATAGGTTTTAATTTAAGGGCCTACGCTTTTAAACTTCACATTAACATATGGATATTTCGGTAATAATACCTCTTCTTAATGAAGAAGAATCTTTACAAGAATTACACGATTGGATTGCAAAGGTTATGCAATCCAATCGTTTTGTGTATGAAATTATTTTTATTGATGATGGTAGTACAGATACTTCTTGGGCTGTAATTGAAAAATTATCAGATCAAATTCCGAAGTAAAAGGAATTCGTTTTCAAAAAAACTTTGGAAAATCTCAAGCTTTAGATGCCGGTTTTGAAATGGCAAAAGGTGCCGTAGTAATTACAATGGATGCTGATTTACAAGACAATCCTGACGAAATACCAGCATTATACGACCTTATAATAAAAGATGATTTCGATCTTATTTCTGGATGGAAAAAGAAACGGTATGACAATTTAATTACGAAGAACATTCCTTCAAAATTATTTAATGCAGCTGCTAGAAAAACATCTGGCTTAAAGCTAAACGATTTTAATTGTGGTTTAAAAGCTTATAAAAATATCGTTATTAAAACGGTTAAGGTTAGTGGAGAAATGCACCGTTATATTCCTGTACTGGCTAAAAACGAGGGCTTTACTAAAATTGGTGAAAAAGTAGTACAACACCAAGCAAGAAAATACGGTGTTACTAAATTTGGTATGGACCGATTCATAAATGGCTTTTTAGATTTAATTACCATCTCCTTTTTATCTAAATTCGGTAAACGCCCAATGCACTTATTTGGTCTTTGGGGATCATTGATGTTTCTATTTGGAACAACAACCGCATTGTACATTGGTGTTTTAAAATTATACAAAGTATTTAATGATATTAAAACAATTCTAATCACAGACAATCCGTGGTTTTTTATTGCCTTAACTTCAATGATTTTAGGAACTTTATTATTTTTAGCAGGTTTTATTGGCGAATTAATAATTAAGACTAAAAGTAACGAAAAACACTATTCAATAAAAGAAAAACTCAATTTCTAAAATGTATATTTGCATTTTAATACCATAATTTATATTTAAAAATGAGTGAAATACTAGACAAAGCAAAGCAGTGGTTAAGTGCTACTTTTGATGCAGCAACGCAGCAAGAAATTGAACAATTAATTACTACTAATGCTCCTGATTTAGAAGATAGATTCTACAAAAACATGGAATTTGGAACAGGTGGAATGCGAGGAGTTATGGGCGCAGGCACCAACAGGATTAACAAATATACGTTAGGTAGAGCAACACAGGGTTTGTCTAATTACTTAATAGAAAATGTACACAAGAATCAATTAAAAGTAGTTATTGCTTACGATTGTAGACATAACAGTAAAAAGTTTGCAAAAATTGTTGCAGACGTTTTATCTGCTAATAATATAAAGGTTTATTTATTTGAAGATTTAAGAGCGACACCAGAACTATCCTTTGCGGTGCGACATTTAAATTGTGATGCAGGTATTGTTTTAACAGCTTCTCACAATCCGCCAGAATATAACGGTTACAAAGTATATTGGGCAGATGGCGGACAAATTGTACCTCCGCATGATGGTAAAATTATAGGAAACGTAAATGCTTTAGATTTTTCTGAAATTAAATTTACTGCAAATGAAGCATTAATTGAAACGATAGGTAAAGAGGTAGATGACGTATTTATAGCCGCGGCTGTAAAAAATGGTTCTTTGTCTCCAGATATCGATCGAAAAAAATTAAAAGTAGTCTTTACTTCTTTGCACGGCACCTCTATTGTTTCCGTACCAGATGCTTTAGCAAAAGCAGGGTATACAGATGTGCATATCGTTGAAGAACAAAGAGATACCAGATGGTGATTTCTCCTACTGTAAAATCACCAAATCCAGAAGAACCAGAAGCTTTAAAAATGGCAACTGACTTAGCAAACAAAATTGGTGCGGATATTGTGATTGGTACTGACCCAGATTGTGATAGATTAGGCGTTGCTGTTAGAGATACCGATGGGAACATGAAGCTAATGAATGGGAACCAGACAATGGTTGTAATGACAGAGTTCTTGTTAAGAAAATGGAAAGACGAAAATAGAATAAACGGAAAACAATTTATAGGTTCTACAATAGTTACCACAGAATTAGTAGGTGCCATAGCAAAAAATTACGGCGTTGAAACCAAAATTGGATTAACTGGTTTTAAATGGATTGCCAAAATGGTGAAAGATTTTCCAGAATTAGATTTTATTGGCGGTGGTGAAGAGAGTTTTGGTTATATGGTTGGCGAATTTGTAAGAGATAAAGATGCGGTAACCGCTACTTTATTAGCTTGTGAAATTGCTGCATATGCAAAACAAAACGGACAGCTCTTTCTATGAAGAATTATTGGCTATTTATCATAGAAATAATTTTTACAAAGAGCATCTAATATCGATTACTAAAAAAGGAATGGACGGTGCTGCAGAAATTCAGCAAATGTTAAGTGACATGCGTAACAATCCGTTAACAGAAATTGATGGAGAACAAGTAGTATCGCTAAGCGATTACCAAGCATCTACTGTTAAAAACTTAATTACTGGAGCAGTAACAACATTAGATTTACCAAAATCTAATGTTTTAATTTATCAAACTGCTAATGGCACAAGAATAGCTGCAAGACCAAGTGGTACAGAACCTAAAATAAAGTTCTATTTTAGTGTAAACACTTTTTTAGATGCAAAGAAAACGCTCTAAAGATTGAAGCGGATTTAGATGCTAAAATTCAACGAATTATAAAAGAAATGAAACTAAATTAATGAGCTATTTTAAGGACATTTTAAGATATGAAAAAAAGTATCGGAAGTTTACAATTTTAAACATTCTGTTCAACATACTTTATGCAATCTTTAATGTACTTTCTGTTTTGGCTTTTATTCCTGTTTTAGGTATACTATTTAGCACAGATAAAAAGATTATTGAAGAACCAATATATGACGGTCTTTTAAGTATTGGAAATTATTTAAAAGATAGCTTTTACCTTTTTATTTCTCAAAAAATTGAAAATAACGGACAAATAAAAACGCTTCTTTTCATCTGTTTATTGGCGTTATCTCTTTTCTTTTTTAAAAACTTATTTAGATATTTAGCATCCTATGTAATTACTTTTTTAAGAACAGGGATTGTAAAGGATTTAAGGGATAAACTGTATCACAAAATTGTAGAATTACCTATCGCCTACTTTTCAGAAAAGAAAAAAGGAGACATCATTGCACGTATGACTTCTGATGTACAAGAAGTAGAAAACTCTATTTTAACATCTGTAGAGGTTATTGTCAGAGAGCCTCTAACTGTTATTATTTCGATAACAATTATGCTTTTAATGAGTGTAAAACTAACACTTTTTGTTTTTGTTTTACTGCCTGTTTCTGGATTTATAATTTCATCTATCAGCAAAAAATTAAAAGCGAATTCAGCGAAAGCACAAAAAGAAACCGGTAATTTTTTATCCTTTATAGAAGAAACATTAACAGGTTTAAGAATTATAAAAGGTTTTAATGCTGAGAAAGTAATTGAGACAAAATTTAACAACTCTACTTTAAGTTTTAAAAAATTGATGACTAGTGTTTTTCACAGACAAACATTGGCTTCTCCTATGAGTGAGTTTTTAGGTTCTGCAACTATCATTGCTATTCTTTGGTATGGTGGTACAGAAGTTTTATCGAATACCAGTCCTTTGCAACCAGATGAGTTTATGGGATATATTGTGCTATTTTACACGGTTTTAAATCCTATTAAATTAATTACAACAACATTCTACAACATTCAGAAAGGAGAAGCTTCTGCAGAAAGAATTATGACTGTTTTAAATACTAAGAATAATATTAAAGACAAACCTAATGCAGTTGTAAAAGATGGATTTTACAAATAAAATTGAATTCAAAAACATCTCTTTTAAATATAAAGACACTTTTGTTTTAAAGGACTTTTCTTTAACCATTAATAAAGGCGAAACGGTTGCTTTAGTTGGACAATCTGGAAGTGGTAAATCTACCTTAGCAAACCTAATTACTCGTTTTTACGACGTTAATAAGGGAGAGGTGCTTATTGATAATCAAAATATCAAAGACCTTACAAAAAAATCGTTACGCGGTTTAATGGGCATTGTTTCTCAAGACTCTATTCTGTTTAATGATACCATTGAAAACAATATTAAGTTAGGAACGCAAGCTGCAACAGAAGAAGCTATTTTAGAAGCTGCTAAAATTGCCAATGCAGATGAATTTATTCAGAATTTACCAGAAAAATACAAAACAAATATTGGCGACAGTGGAAACACACTTTCTGGGGGACAAAAACAACGTTTATCTATTGCAAGGGCTGTTTTAAAGAATCCGCCAATTATGATTTTAGATGAAGCAACCTCTGCTTTAGACACAGAATCTGAACAATTGGTTCAAACTGCCCTAGAAAAAATGATGCAAAATAGAACCTCTCTGGTAATTGCTCACCGCTTATCTACTATCCAAAAAGCAGACACTATTGTGGTAATGAAGAAAGGAAAAATTGTAGAACAAGGCAAACATGAAGAGTTATTAGCTTTAAAAGGCGAATATTTCAAATTGGTTACCATGCAATCTTTAAGCTAAAGTTAAACCTAAACTTTGTCCTTTTTCTATCATAAAATCAAAACAAGCTTGATGTTCATTAGGAATTTTACCATCTAAAATAGCCTCTTTGATAGCTTCTTTTATTTGCCCTATTTCTTTACAAGGCTTTAAGTTAAACGCTTCAATAATCTCTTCTCCAGAAACTGGCGGTTGAAAGTTACGCACACGATCTCTTTCTTCTACTTCCCTAATTTTAGAACGAACTTCTTCAAAGTTTTGATGATAGCGTTTAAACTTTTTTGGGTTTTTTGTAGTTATATCTGCTTCACAAAGCGTCATTAAAGAATTGATATCGTCACCGGCATCAAAAACCAAACGCCTTACAGCTGCATCGGTAACATCGGTTGCCAAAACAATTGGTCTAGAACTCAATAGCACCATCTTCTGAACAAACTTCATTTTGTTATTCAAGGGCATCTTTAAATTTTTAAATAGTTTGTAAACCATTTTAGAGCCAACAAATTCATGAGAATGGAAAGTCCAACCTACCTTTTTACTGAATTTTTTGGTAGGTGCTTTACCGATATCATGCAATAAAGCTGCCCAGCGTAACCAAACATCTTCTGTATTCTTAGAAATATTGTCTACCACCTCTAAGGTATGATAAAAATTATCTTTATGCTTTTGCCCTTCAACCTCTTCTACCCCCTTTAAATCTATTAATTCAGGTATAATTTGAGCTAATAATTTCGTTTCTTCTAACAACAAGAATCCAATAGATGGTTTTTCGCATGACATTACTTTATTTAGCTCATCTAAGATACGCTCTCTTGTAATTATTTCTAAGCGTTCTGAATTTTTAGTAATTGCAGCAAGTGATTTTTTTTCAATTTTGAAATTTAATTGTGATGCAAAACGAATTGCTCGCATCATTCTTAAAGGGTCATCAGAATATGTAATATCAGGATTTAAAGGCGTTCTAAGAATGCCGTTTCCTAAGTCATCTATTCCGTTAAAGGGATCTAGTAATTCACCAAAATTAGTCTCGTTTAAGCTTAATGCCAAAGCATTAATAGTAAAATCCCTCCTATTTTGATCGTCTTGCAAGTTTCCCTCAGATACTTCCGGGTTTCTACTTTCTTCTGAATAAGATTCTTTTCTTGCACCAACAAACTCAATTTCAATATCCTTGTAACGCAACATTGCAGTGCCGTAGGTTTTAAAAATCTGCACTTTGGGTTTATTAGATAACAAACTAGACACTTTCTCTGCAAGGTCTATCCCGCTCCCAATAGTAACAATATCAATATCTTTTGCAGTACCTCTTTTTAAAAAATAATCTCGCACGAAACCACCAATTACATAACTTTCTAAGCCTAATTGTTGTGATGCTTTAGAAATCGTTTCAAATATTTCTAATGAGATGGCCTCTGTAAAGAATTGCTTTTGCATTAATTTGTATTCATTTTATTTTGCCGCAAATTTAGGCTATAATCCAACACAATCCAAAATTGACATACTAGTTTATTCAAAGTAATGCTAAAAATAGTACCTTTGCAAGCCTATATAATAGACATGTTTAAAAAAATTCCGAATTACATAAAATACATTTTTACAAATGTTTTTTTTCTTTTCATTTTTATTGCTTTTTTTAGAGGACTCTTCTACGCCTTTTTTGCATCGTTAGAGAATGTATCTAGCCAAGAAATACAAAAAGCGTTGTTACTAGGTCTTCGTTTTGATCTAAAACTTGCCATTCTTACTTTTTTCCCTCTTGCGATATTCGTTTTAATTATTAATCATAATTTTTTTAAAAGCATTATTTATAAAAGAATAGCTGCTATTTATATTACTCTTTCCTATTTGATTTTAACGCTATTTTATCTATTTGACTTCGGATACTATGAGTATTTAGCTATCCGTTTAGATGCCTCTTCATTGCGATTCTTAAGTAATTTTAAAATATCCTTCCAGGTTTTAATTGAAAGTTATCCAATATACAAGGGAGTTTTTGGATTGACAATTTTATGCTTTATTAGTTATAAATATGCTACTTTAATATTTAATATATTTAACAAAGGATATCAAAAAATAACAAATAAACTAAAGGCAGTATTCTTTGCTTTTACATTTCTAATACTATCCTTTGGAGTTTTTAATAGCATAACGCATTATCCTTTGCGTTGGAGTGAAGCTTTTTTCTCTAAAAATAATGCGATAAATCAATTTACATTAAACCCTGTTCTGTATTTCTTTGATAGTTTTGCCTTTAGAAGTGAAGGTGTAAATCTTGAAGAATTTAAAAACTATTACCCAGTAATTGCGAAACACTTAAATTTACCACAAGACACCATTAATTTTGAAAAAAAGGTAACTTTTGAAAATCCGTATAAAGTGAAACCGAATATTGTCTTTGTAATGCTAGAATCAGTGGGAACTGCAACTATGGGCATATATGGAAATCCATTAGATTGCACTCCTAAAATGGATTCGATTATTAAAAAAAGTTTAAGTTTTTCTAAATTTTATGTTCATAAACCAGGAACTGCTGGTAGTGTTTTTGCCAGTATTACAGGCTTACCAGATATTGAAGATGTAAAAACAGCCTCAAGAAACCCTATGATTATAGATCAACGTATTATTTTTGATCAATTTAAAGGATATGAAAAATCATATTTTCATAGGAGGCTCTGCAAATTGGGCAAATATTAGAGGTGTATTTCAATCAAATATAAAAGAATTAAAAATTTATGAAGAAGGTAGTTTTGATGAGAGGAAAAGAGCAGATGTTTGGGGAATTGATGACTATGACTTATTTAAAGAAGCTGATAAGAAATTAAAAAAATTACATGAAAAAGGAAAACCTTTCGTTGCTTATATTCAAACAGCAACAAATCACATGCCTTTTACAGTGCCAGAATAAAAAAGAAAGTTTTACACCTATTTTAGAAAATGAAATTGATAAAAACACCTTATTAAAAGGAGGTTTTAGATCTTTAGGGCAATTAAATGGAATCCGTTATTTAGATTTTAATGTTGCTCGTTTTTTAGAAAGAGCAAAAGAATCTGGTTATTATGATAATTCTATTTTTGTCTTTTTTGGAGATCATAGAGGTGGAATGAAAAAACTAAATTTCTTAAAAAATAATGAAGATGCTTTAGGAATTCAATTACATCATGTTCCGTATTTTATTCATGCTCCAAAATATATAAAACCTAAAGATAATAGATAAGTACGCAAAACTAATAGATATTTTCCCGACAGCTACAAGTTTAGCTAAAATAGAATATACAAATTACACTTTAGGAAGAAATTTATTAGATAGTACTTTAATAAACACTGCTGCTTTTGTATACACGAAAAATAAAGGAGAAAAATCTGTTGGTCTTATAAAAGAAGGATTTTACTATGAAAAAACGAACATCTCTAAAAAAGCAAGTTTGTTTAGTTTACAATCAAATATAATTAAAGATATTAAACTAGATAAACCTATGATTGCACAACAAATGGATTAAACTTTAAATGTTTATCAGATAAATATTTATATTTTAATAATAAAAAACAAATACCCCCAATATAACATTTTAAATAACTCTAATTTTTAAAATAATTACTAATTTTACACTCCTCTTTTATTTTATAGATCAACCCTTTCCCTTTTTCGTTTCTAAAAAACATTAATCCTGACTAATTTTCTTAGCCACAGAGGCATATTGCATAAAAAACATATCGGTTTGAGAAAATAACGTTAAAATATTAAAAAGTAGGGCAAAAGGAAAATACAGAAAAGATTTCGTTCTATTAACACCTTTAATTTTCTGGATAGAAAGCCCACAATCCTTATGCATTCTAATAATACTTTTCTTCGTAAAAAAGCGAAAGTGTGTATTATCCAAGATACCAGCTTCAGTATATTTCCAATCTTTATTAAAAATTAATTTAAATATATTTTTAGAATACCTAACATTTGGAATTGACGAAACCATGACTCCATTTTTGGCTAATTTTGGTTTTAACCTTTTTAAATCTTCCCAAGGATAAAACAAATGCTCTAAAATATCATTCATAATAATTACATCAAAATAATCATTTGGAATATCATTCATTTTGTCATCTAAACTTCCGTTTAAAACCTTAAAAATTTTTACAGAAGCCGCATTAGCAGATTTAGTATCTGGTTCTATTCCCCAAACTTCTACGCCATCTTTAACTAATTGAGAAGAAAAATGAGCTTGTCCACAGCCAATTTCTAAAATTCTTTTTGCATTTTTCGGAATAAACGGCAACATTTCTGGTCTTGTGTGTCCGTAATAAGATGTATCTTTAATATTCATGTAGCACTAGTTTTTATTTGGGTGATTTAATGATCTATAACTTAACCAAGTTCTATTTAATACTGAACTAGAGTAATATTTTATAATATTAAAACACAAATATACATTTAATCTTAATTTTGGAATAAAGAAAAAAAGAACACCTATCAGTGCAGCTATAATTTTTCCAATTAAATTATTCATAACCACTAAAAACTGCAAAATAAAATGTTTTATTCCTGTATAATTATGTCGAATATATACATGTTTAGAGATTAATACTTCTGTTTTTGTTATGGAAGCGGTTTTTATATTAATTCTTGACGATCCTCCGTGATTATGAATAATTTCTGTATTCGCTAACAAAGCTACTTTACCGCCTAAATTAGAAACCTTTTTGATAAGTTTACGTCTTCGTAATACATCCAAAAATCTTCATCCCAACCACTAATTTTATCAAACCAAGCCCTGTTTATAAGAAGCACTGCTCCTGAAACCCAATCTGGGTATAGAACATCGTTTTTTAGAGAAATTTTTGAATTCAATTTCTTTTTATTTAGTGCTCTAAAAAGTCCAAAAAGAGTGCTAAGATCAGGGAAAAAAACGAACATTTTTCTCATATAAACCACTTGTATTGATCTGATTACAAGAAACAATACCTAACGTTCTTATTTTCATTTAAAAAAGTATTACATTTCTAAAATGGATTCTTTAGAAATTATAGTATCAGGGTTCAAAAAAAACAAATAATCTCCAGAAGAGTTTTTTGCACCTAAATTGCAACCATTAGCAAAACCATTGTTACCAGAATTTTCTATAAAAACTGAAATTAGGAAAATCGTTTCTAAAAACATTAAGTTTAGAATCATTAGAACAATTATCTACAACTATAACTTCAATCGTAATGTACTCTAATTTTATATTTTGTATTGATTCTAAGCAACTAAAAAGATGATTCCAACTTTTGTAATTTACAATTACAATTGAAATATCAATATTTAAATTTTGTAAGTTCAAATTATTTCATCTCTCTACTTAATAACCACAGCTTGACATACCTTGTTAAAACTCCATAAGCTTGTGTTTTAGCAACTAAGAAACCTGCAAAACCATCTAAAAATCCAAGGCGAATGATATAATGGATAAAAAATCTACTTGCAGCTGGCTTTATTACCACATGGTAAATAGTGACTTTATTTACCTTCCTCATGTAAGTCTTTTGCTCTAATAGCCTGCAGTAATGATTTTGTTAATTTTTGAAATATGATGATCGTAATTTCTATAAGAAAAATGATCTATTTTATGTTTAAAAAATCCTAATCTACCTTTGGCTGTAATTCTCTCATGTACTAGATCCCCATGTATATTTACAATACGTTCTTTTAAAAATAGTCGAATTAACTCTATCTCTCTGAAATCCACTATAGTTCACTCTTTCTATCACCAAAATAAAAAGCTCTTCTTACATAAAAACCTACAAAGTCTTTTGGGTCTTTAACGGCTTCTATTATTTCTTTTTCAACTTCGGGAGTAACTCTTTCATCAGCATCTAAAATATAAATCCAATCATGAGATGCTTGGTTTATAGCAAAGTTTTTTTGAGAAGAAAAATCATCAAACTCCCGCTTGATAATTTTTACATTTAACTTCTCAGCTATTTCTATTGTTTTATCTTCACTAAAAGAATCTATGACAATAATTTCATCAGCAAAACTTACTGATTTTATAGCATCAGCTATATGAATTTCTTCATTTAATGTAGGTATTATTGCTGATATTTTTGTCATAAACTTTATAAATCTTAAACTGCTACGTCGTATTCACGCAAAGCATCGTTTAAAGATGTTTTCTTATTAGTACTTTCTTTTCTTTTTCCAATAATCAATGCACATGGTACATTGTATTCTCCAGCCGCAAACTTCTTTGTATAACTTCCAGGAATTACAACAGAACGTGCAGGAACTCTACCTTTCATCTCTATAGGTTCGTCTCCCGTTACATCTATAATTTTAGTACTCATCGTCAATACAACATTTGCCCCTAAAACAGCCTCTTTTTCGATTCTAACACCTTCTACAACAATACATCTAGAGCCAATAAACGCTCCATCTTCTATAATTACAGGTGCTGCTTGTAATGGTTCTAAAACCCCACCAACTCCTACACCACCAGAAAGATGTACATTCTTACCAATCTGCGCACAAGAACCAACTGTAGCCCAAGTATCAACCATAGTTCCTTCATCAACATAAGCTCCTATATTTACATAACTTGGCATTAGGATAGTTCCTGGCGCAATATAAGCCCCATGTCTTGCAACTGCATTTGGTACTACTCTAATTCCTCTTTCTGCAAAATTTCTTTTTAATGGAATTTTATCATGATATTCAAAAATTCCAGCTTCTAAGGTTTCCATTTTTTGAATTGGAAAATAAAGCACTACTGCTTTTTTAACCCACTCATTAACTTGCCAACCGTCTGAGACCGGCTCAGCAACTCTTAAAGTTCCTTTATCTAATAAATCAACCACTTTTCTAATGGCATCAATCGTGTTTTGATCTTTTAATAATTCACGATTTTCCCAAGCTGACTCTATAATTTCTCTAATTTCCTCCATTTTAGTTATATAATTTCTGTAAATATAAATCTATCTATAAAAACTGAAGCGAATATACATTTTTTAAACATATTAGGTATCCTTGTTTAAATTCTAAAGTTGTTATTTCTAACTCAAAACGTTCTATTAAATAACTAATTGATAATATTTAAGTTATTTCCTCAATATTAATAATTAACAGTTATTTTTGTAAAAAACAATACAATTTGGCACGAGTTTTAGCGATTGACTTTGGAAAAATAAGAACTGGAATAGCGGTTACAGATGAATTAAAAATAATTGCTTCTGGCTTAACAACGGTAAATACATCTGACTTATTGTCTTTCTTAAAGGAATATACATCTAAAGAAAAAGTAGAATTATTTTTAATGGGATTGCCTAAACAGATGGATAATTCTGATAGTGAAAGTGAAGCCCTTATTCTTCCTTTTCTTAAAAAAATAGAAAAATTATTTCCTCAAATTCCAATGAAAAGAATAGATGAACGTTTCACATCTAAAATGGCTTTTCAAACAATGATTGACAGCGGAATGAAGAAAAAACAACGAAGAAACAAGGCTATAGTTGATGAAATTAGCGCTACTATTATACTACAATCGTACTTATACAGCCAGCATTAAAACATTCACTTAGTTTTTGAAAATTCGTAATTCAAAAATTCGTAATTCACTATACTAAATCGTATTTTTGCAGACCTTTTTAAATAAAAATAAATGATTTTACCAATTGTTGCCTACGGAGATCCTGTTTTAAGAAAAGTTGCTGATGCTATAGATGCAGCATATCCTGATTTAGAAAAATTGATCACCAATATGAAAGAAACGATGTACAATGCCTCTGGTGTTGGTCTAGCTGCTCCTCAAATTGGCAAAGCAATCCGTTTATTTTTAATTGATGCTTCTCCTTTTGCAGAAGATGATAATTTATCTGAAGAAGAAAGAACTGTATTAAAATCTTTTAATAGAGTTTTCATCAACCCAAAATTTTAGAAGAAGAAGGTGAAGAGTGGTTGTTTAACGAAGGTTGTTTAAGTATTCCTGAAGTGCGAGAAGATGTTTCTCGTCAACCAAAAATAACTATTGAATACCAAGATGAAAACTTCACGATACATACAGAAACTTTAGAAGGATTAGCTGCAAGAGTTTTTCAACATGAGTATGATCACATTGAAGGCATCTTGTTCACAGACAAGCTCTCTACTTTAAAGAAAAGAATCATTAAAAAGAAATTAGAGAACATTTCAAAAGGAAAAATTAGCGCAGATTACAGAATGCGTTTTCCAAATGCAAAAAAAGGTAAATAGTCTTAAAGGACAAAAAATATAAAAGATATGGAATTTAATAAAATTATAGCAGTTAGCGGTAAACCAGGATTATTTAAAGTAATCTCTCAATCTAAAAGCGCAATAATTGTTGCTGGTTTGGGAGATGATAAACGGGCTGCAATTAGCGCAACACAAAATGTTAGCTTATTAGAAAATATTGCTATTTACACCTATGAAGAGGATGTTCCTTTATTGAAGGTTCTAAAAACAATGTATGAAAAAACGGAGGGTAAAGAAGCTATTTCTCACAAAGAAAGTGGAAGAAATTAGAAGCATTTTTTGCAGACGTTTTACCAGATTATGATGCTGAAAGAGTATATACTTCGAACATTAAGAAAGTAATTCAATGGTTTAATTTATTGGTGAATTCTGGAATGGATTTTTCTAAAATTGAAGCTACTAAAGAAGAGACCGAAAAAGAGTAAATAGTGTTTTATTTTTGCTTGTTACTATTTAAAGTAAAAACGAAAGCTAAAATAAATTAAAAGTTTGCAACTCAAAATGAATTCTAGAAAAGAACAATTAGCTGCCTTTAGTCGTTTGTTAGATATCATGGATGAACTTCGTGAGAAATGCCCTTGGGATAAAAAACAAACCTTAGAAAGTCTGCGCCATCTTACTATTGAAGAAACCTATGAGCTTGCAGATGCCATTTTAGAAAATGATTTACCTGAAATAAAAAAAGAGTTAGGAGATGTTCTTTTACACATCGTCTTTTATGCTAAAATTGGTAGCGAAAAAAAAGCTTTTGATATTGGCGATGTTGCGAACTCAATTTCTGACAAACTCATCAGCAGACACCCTCATATTTATGGTGATGTAAAAGTTGATAATGTAGAAGATGTAAAACGAAATTGGGAACAATTAAAATTAAAAGAAGGCAAAGAGTCTGTTTTAGAAGGCGTTCCTAAAAGCTTACCTGCAGTTGTAAAAGCTAGTAGAATTCAAGAAAAAGTTGCAGGTGTTGGCTTCGATTGGGAAAAACCAGCACAAGTTTGGGAAAAAGTACAAGAGGAACTTGCAGAGCTTAATGAAGAAATTAAAGCAGGAAATAAAGAAAATACGGAGAAAGAATTTGGAGATGTCTTATTCTCTATGATTAATTATGCGCGTTTTATTGACGTAAATCCTGAAAATGCTTTAGAAAAAACGAATAAGAAATTTATAAATAGATTTCAGTTTCTAGAAAAAGCTGCAAAAGAAGAGGGCAAAGAGCTTTCGAATATGTCTTTAACCGAAATGGATGTGTATTGGGAAAAATCGAAAGAATTTTTTAGATAGCTACTTTACTTTTTGCTGCTACCTGCAGTGAAATTGCCAAAATTCTGTTGCTACTTTAAAACAAACACTTACCGCATTCATTGCTGATAAAAATTAAATATTCTTAAAGTGTCATACTAAGGAATATTTTAAATTCCATTGCAAATACAAAAAAGCCTTCAAGAAATTAAAGGCTTTTTTTAATATAAAATTTTGAACAATGTTTAGTTCGGCATTACAACACTATCAATAGCGTGTATCACTCCATTTGAAGCTGCAACGTCTGCAATTACTACTGTAGACATGTTTCCTTTTTCATCTTTTAATACTACCTTTCCACCATCTAAAGATGCTACCAAAGTACCACCTTGCACTGTAGTAACTGTAAATGAACCATTGTTTGCTGTAATTGCTGCAACAACTGCTGCTGCATCAAATTTCCCGGCAACAACATGGTATGTTAGAATGCTTGTTAAAGTAGCCTTGCTTTCTGGTTTTAATAAAGTAGCAATAGTACCCTCTGGTAATTTTGCAAAAGCATCATTTGTTGGTGCAAAAACAGTAAACGGACCTGCACTACTTAAAGTTTCTACCAAACCTGCTGCTTTTACGGCAGCTACTAATGTTGAGAAGTTTTCGTTTCCAACAGCTACTCCAACGATATTAGGCGTTTGTACAACATCAGCCATTGCTAGCATTGATTCTTTTTTTACTTCTTCTGTTTTAGGAGTTTTACACGATGCAAATGCAAACAGTCCTATTGTTGCAAAAGCCATTAATACGTTTCTTGTTTTCATTTTTTTAGTTTTATTTGTTAATTTAACTCAAAGGTAAAAGATAAATATATTAATTTTTAAAAATATTGTTTAAAGTTTTGTTAAATTCATTAAACAAAAATAAATATATCAAAAAAAAACATCCAATTCTAAATTTCGAATTGGATGCGATATTATAATAATAAAATGAATATTACTTACTCAAATACATTTTTCTTCTTGCATATAAATTATAAAATTCATCGTCTTTCAAACTGTCTATAAATAAGATACTTTCTCCCGTCGATTTCATTTCGGGCCCTAATTTCTTATCCACATTCGGAAACTTATTAAAAGAGAATACCGGTTGCTTAATTGCATACCCTTCTAATTGAGGATTAAAATTAAAGTCTGTTACTTTGTTATGACCAAGCATTACTTTTGTTGCATAGTTTACATAAGGTTCTTTATACGCTTTCGCTATAAAAGGAACCGTTCTAGATGCTCTTGGGTTTGCTTCTATAATATAAACAAGTTCATTTTTAACTGCAAACTGAACATTAATTAAACCAACAGTTTTTAACTCTCTTGCAATAGTATGTGTATGATCTTTTATTTGCTGCATAACCAAATCACCTAAATTAAAAACCGGTAACATAGCATTAGAATCTCCAGAATGAATTCCACAAGGCTCTATATGTTCCATAATACCGATGATGTACACATTACCATCTGCATCACAAATTGCATCTGCCTCTGCCTCTATTGCACCATCTAAATAATGATCTAATAATAATTTATTACCTGGCATTCTACCTAATAAATCTATAACATGCTCAACTAGTTCTTCTTTGTTAATTACAATTTTCATTCCTTGTCCTCCTAAAACATAAGAGGGTCTTACTAAGATTGGAAAATCTAATTCATCTGCTAAAACCAAAGCTTCTTCTGCAGTCTCTGCTATTCCGAATTCTGGATATGGAATATTATTATCTTTCAACAAAGTAGAAAAACTACCTCTATCTTCTGCTAAATCTAAAGCTTCGAAAGAAGTTCCTATAATTTTAATTCCGTATTTAGTTAATTTCTCTGCTAATTTTAGAGCTGTTTGACCACCTAATTGTACAATAACACCTTCTGGCTTTTCATGACGAATAATATCATAAATATGTTCCCAAAAAACAGGCTCAAAGTATAATTTATCTGCTGTATCAAAATCCGTAGAAACAGTTTCAGGATTACAATTAATCATAATTGTTTCGTAACCACATTCTGCTGCTGCTAAAACACCGTGCACACAACAATAATCAAATTCAATTCCTTGCCCAATTCTATTTGGACCCGATCCTAAAACAATAATTTTTTTCTTTGGTGTAACAATACTCTCGTTGGCAATGATAATTTCACCATCTGCCGTTTCTATTTCGTTTTCAAAAGTTGAATAGTAATAAGGTGTCTTTGCTTGGAACTCTGCAGCACAAGTATCTACTAATTTGAAAACACGCTGCACTTTTAGCTCTTCTCTCTTTGTATACACCGCACTCTCTAAACAACCTAGCATATGGGCTATTTGTCTATCTCCATACCCTTTTTGCTTTGCCTCTAAAAGTAAATCTCTCTCAATAGTATCTATTTTATAGGTAGAGATTTCCTTTTGAAGTTGAAACAACTCTTCGTATTGAGTTAAATACCACATATCTATTTTTGTGATATCATGAATTTTACTCAGAGGAATTCCAATCGAAATTGCATCATATATAGCAAAAACACGATCCCAACTCGCATAGGTTAACTTCTCTATAATTTGGTTATAATCTGTATATCCTTTTCCATCTGCACCTAAACCATTTCTCTTAATTTCTAAAGATTGTGTTGCTTTGTGCAATGCTTCTTGGAAACATCGCCCAATTCCCATTACCTCTCCAACAGATTTCATTTGCAATCCTAAAGTTCTATCTGAACCTTCAAATTTATCAAAATTCCAACGTGGTATTTTTACAATTACGTAATCTAATGTTGGCTCAAATAAAGCAGATGTAGATTTTGTAATTCCGTTTTCTAATTCATCTAAAGTATACCCAATAGCTAATTTTGTAGCTACTTTTGCGATAGGATATCCTGTTGCTTTCGAAGCTAATGCAGATGAACGTGAAACTCTTGGGTTAATTTCAATAGCAATAATATCTTCTTTATCATCGGGTGAAACTGCAAATTGCACATTACAACCGCCTTCAAAATCTCCGATAGAACGCATCATATGAATTGCCATATCACGCATTTTCTGATATGTTTTGTCAGAAAGCGTCATTGCCGGTGCCACTGTTATAGAGTCTCCAGTATGAATTCCCATAGGATCCATATTTTCAATAGAACAGATAATTACAACATTATCATTTCTATCTCTCAATAATTCTAATTCGTATTCTTTCCATCCCATCATCGCCTTGTCAATCATCACCTCATGTATTGGCGATGCTTCTAAACCGAAACTTAATAAATGGTCAAAATCTTCAGCTTTGTATACAATAGAGGCTCCTGCACCACCTAAAGTGTATGAAGAACGAATTACTAATGGGAAACCAAATTCTTGTGCAATTTCTTTTCCTTTTAAGAAAGATGTAGCTGTTGCTTGAGGCGCCATTGGCACTCCAATTTTTATCATTAATTCTCTGAACTGCTCTCTATCTTCTGTAACATTAATGGCGTCTATATCTACACCTATTAATTTTACATCAAAATCTTTCCAAATTCCTTTATCATCTGCTTCGATACAAAGATTTAATGCAGTTTGACCACCCATTGTTGGTAAAACAGCATCAATTTGTGGATGCTCTTTTAAAATCTGAATGATCGATTTTGTAGTTAAAGGCAATAAGTAAATATGATCGGCCATTGAAGGATCCGTCATAATTGTTGCGGGATTAGAGTTAATTAGAATCGTTTCGATTCCATCTTCTCTTAAAGATCTTAAAGATTGTGAACCAGAATAATCAAATTCACAGGCTTGTCCAATAACAATTGGTCCAGATCCAATAATTAAAACTGAATTGAGGTCTTTTCTTTTTGGCATTGTTTTTAGTTGTAAGTTGTTGTGTTGTTATGTTTTACAAAAATAGTTAGTTGTTGGGTATAAAAAAAGGTGTTACTAAAAATAGTAACACCTTAATTATTAACAAATGTTAATCATTATATTATCTTTTTGGTCTAAATTCTGAAGACACAGAAACTTTCTTTCTTCCTTTAGCTCTTCTTCTAGCTAATACTTTTCTTCCATTAGCTGAAGCCATTCTTTCTCTGAAACCGTGTTTGTTTCTTCTCTTTCTTTTTGATGGCTGGTAAGTTCTTTTCGGCATTATATGTATTTTTAAATATCTTCTTGATTACTTTTTTTTGCTTTCAGAAATTTACCTCTTTTAAAGCGTGGGCAAATATACAACTGTTTTTATTTTTGACAAACACTATTTGGAAAAATATTAAAATATTTTTCGATTGAACAAAAATGCACATTTTTACAAATGTTTTTACCTTTTTTATTTGACAGAATTTTTAGAGTTAGTACTTTTACGCAAACCTAAGAATACCATGAGTAACACTAAATACGTTTTTGTAACAGGGGGCGTAACTTCATCACTTGGAAAAGGAATTATTGCAGCGTCTTTAGCAAAACTATTGCAAGAAAGAGGCTTTTCTGTAACCATCCAAAAACTAGACCCATATATTAATATAGATCCAGGGACGTTGAACCCTTATGAGCATGGTGAATGTTATGTAACGGATGATGGTGCTGAAACCGATTTAGATCTTGGGCATTACGAACGTTTTTTAAACATACCTACTTCTCAAGCAAATAATGTTACTACTGGTAAAATATACCAATCTGTAATAAATAAAGAGCGTAAAGGTGAGTTTTTAGGAAAAACAGTACAAGTAATTCCGCATATCACAGATGAAATTAAGCGTAGAGTTCAACTTTTAGGTGAAACCGGAGATTATGATATTGTAATTACAGAAATTGGAGGAACAGTAGGCGATATAGAATCTTTACCTTATGTAGAGTCTGTGCGTCAATTACTATGGGAAAAAGGTTCTGAAAATGCCATTGTTATTCATTTAACATTGGTGCCTTATTTAGCTGCTGCAGGAGAATTGAAAACAAAACCAACTCAGCATTCAGTAAAAATGTTGATGCAAAGTGGTGTAAGTCCAGATATATTAGTGTGTAGAACAGAACATGAAATATCTGATGATATAAAACGTAAACTAGCTTTATTTTGCAACGTTAAGAAAGAAGATGTTATACAGTCTATAGATGCTGAAACAATTTACGATGTACCAAATTTAATGTTAGAGCAAGGTTTAGATACGGTTGTTTTAAATAAATTAAAGCTTTCTTCTAAAGGAGAACCAGCTTTAAAAGTTTGGAATCAATTCTTAAAGAAACATAAAAACCCGAAATCTGAAGTAGAAATTGCCTTAATTGGTAAATATGTAGAATTACATGATTCTTACAAATCGATTACCGAAGCATTTATTCATGCCGGGTCTTCTAATGAAACAAAAGTAAAAGTGCGTTGGGTACATTCTGAAGGTTTAACACCTAAGAATGCAGCAAAAAAACTAGAAGGTGTAAATGGTATTTTAGTAGCTCCTGGTTTTGGCGATAGAGGTATCGAAGGGAAAATTAGAGCTGTAAAATATGCCAGAGAAAACAACATTCCTTTTTTCGGAATTTGTTTAGGAATGCAAATGGCGGTTATCGAATATTCTAGGAACATATTAGGTCTAGAAAATGCGAGTTCTACGGAAATGAATAAAAGCACAAAACATCCAGTTATTAATTTAATGGAAAGTCAGAAAGGTGTTACCGAAAAAGGTGGAACCATGCGTCTAGGGGCTTGGGATTGTGAATTAAAAAAAGATTCAAAAATATTTAAGGCCTATAAATCTGAATTTATTAGCGAACGCCACAGACACAGATTTGAATTTAATAATGACTATTTAGAACAAATTGAAACTGCTGGAATGAAAGCCACAGGAATGAACCCAAAAACAGGCTTAGTAGAAGTCGTAGAAATTTCTTCTCATCCTTGGTTTGTTGGTGTACAGTATCATCCCGAGTATAAGAGTACGGTTCTAGAACCGCACCCTTTATTTGTAGATTTCATAAAAGCTGCTTTGAAACAATCTAAAAAATAGATACTAAATCAAGTTCATCTGAAAGGGAACGCTATTTGAACTATATAATGTATTAACAATAATCACAGCAAAATCGACTTAAAACACTACAATTTCGCTACATTTGTCGCCTTTTACTTTCAGTAATTAGTAAAAAATGACAAATTGACATTTTAAAAAAACACATGGAACAGAAAAAATTCGACGTAAATTCTTTTATTGGAATGATTTTATTAGGGGGTATCATTTTTTGGTGGATGAGCACACAAGAGCCAACCATAGATACTACTAATGACACTACTGATACTGAAATAGTAACATCTCCAGAATCAAATAACAATACAAGCAATGCTTTTTCAAATACAACTGCTATTGAAAATGATTCTATAAAACAACTAAACTTAAAAAATCAATTAGGTGCCTTTGCTGAAAGTGCAATAAACGCTACTGCGGGTTTTTCTGTCTTAGAAAATGAGGTTGTAAAATTAACAATAAACAATAAAGGTGGTCAAATTAAGGAGGCCTTAGTTAAAAACTTTAAAACCTACGACTCGCTTCCTTTATACTTGATAAAAGATAACAATGCCTCTTTTAATATTAATTTTGGCACCACAGACAATAGAATTTTAAATACTAAAGATTTATTCTTCGCACCAACATTAACAACAAACGGCGATATCCAAATTGTTTCTATGAAGTTAAAAGTATCTGAAACTCAATTTTTAGAGTATAGATATGAAATGAAGCCAAAAGAATACATGGTAAACTTCTCAATACGCTCTCAGGGCTTAAGTAATGTAATTAACGGCTCAAACCCTATTAATTTAGATTGGTCTTTAGATGGTTACAGACATGAAAAAAGTTTAAAAACAGAGAATACAATGTATTCTTGGTATTATTATAAATCAGAAGGAGAATTAGAATATATTAGACCAGGAAATACAGAAATTGCAAATAATATAGATTGGGTTTTTTACCAACAACATTTCTTTTCTTCTGCTTTATTAACTGATACCCCTTTTAATAACGCAACAATTACATCTACAGATTTAGTTAAAGATGAAGAAATAGATACTGTTTTTACTAAAAGATACGCGTTAAAGACGCCATTAGCTTTAACAAACGGAGAGTTAAATTATAACATGAAATGGTTTTACGGACCGAGTGATTATAATCTATTGAAGACTTATGAGGGAACTGGTTTAGATGAAACAGCAGATTTAGGTTGGGGAATTTTTGGGTTTTTAAATAGAACTGTATTTTACCCTGTATTTAATTTCTTAAAAGGACTTTTATCAAACTATGGATTAATTATCATCTTAATGACGATTGTTGTTCGTTTGATTATGTCTCCTTTAGTATATAAGTCTTATTTATCAAGTGCAAAAATGAAGGTAATTAGACCTGAGTTAACTGCATTAAACGAAAAGTATCCTGGTAAAGAAAATGCAATGAAGCGTCAGCAAGAAACCATGGCAGTTCAGCGAAAAGCTGGAGTGAGCATGATGGCTGGTTGTATACCCGCATTACTACAAATGCCTGTATTCTTTGCTTTATTTAAGTTTTTTCCAACAAATTTAGCTGTAAGACAAGAAGGTTTTTTGTGGGCAAATGACTTATCATCTTATGATACGATTTATCAACTTCCATTTACAGTTCCATTTTATGGAGACCATGTAAGTTTATTTCCAATATTGGCATCGATTGCTATTTTCTTTTACATGAAAATGAACCAAAGTCAGCAAGCAAATATGCAAGCACCTGCGCAAGAAGGAATGCCAGATATGAGTAAGATGATGAAGTACATGATTTACTTCTCTCCTATTATGATGTTATTTTTCTTTAACAATTACGCAAGTAGTTTAAGTTTGTATTATTTTGTTTCTAACTTGTTAACCATTGCAATTATGTTGGTTATTAAAAACTATGTAATAGATGAAGATAAAATTCATGCTCAGATAGAAGAAAACAAAAAGAAACCAGAAAAGAAGAAGAGTCAGTTTAGACAAAAAATAGACAACGCCATGAAGCAAGCGCAAGAGCAACAAAAAAAGAAATAATAATTTTTATATAAAAAAGCCGAAACTATTAAGTTTCGGCTTTTTTCTTGACTTTATAACAAACTATATAAGATTATTTCTATTCTTAAAATTTAATAAAAACATTTTAAAACAATTCTTTTAATTTTAAAATAGTACAGTCAATATCTTCCTTTTTAGTGAACTTAGAGAATGAAAAACGAATAGACGTTTTGTCTTCTTCACCATCTTTTAGAATTTCTGATAATACATGAGAACCTTTATTACTTCCAGATTGGCAAGCACTACCTCCAGAGACAGCTATTCCTGCCAAATCTAAACTAAATAACAACATCTCATTTTGTGTTGGAAAACGAACGCTTAAAATAGTATAACTGCTCTTTTCTAAATCGCCAGAATGCCCATTAAATTGAAAGTCTTTTGATATTTTTTTTAATTCAGTAATAAAATAAATTTTTAAGTTTTCTATGTGTATTTTATCTTCTTCAAGAGTATTATGTGCTATTTCTAATGCTTTTTCCATTCCTAATATTGCGTGCACATTCTCTGTACTAGATCTTGCACCTTTTTCTTGACCACCGCCATGAAGCATTGGAACAATACCAAATCCTTTTCTAAAAAAGGCGAATCCCACCCCTTTAGGTCCGTGAAATTTATGAGCACTTGCAACCATAAAATCGATCATTGTCGTTTGCAAGTCTATTTTATAATGTCCTATTACCTGCACAGTATCTGAATGAAATAGCGCATTATTTAATTTACAGACATTTGCAATTTCATGAACCGATAACAGGTTTCCAATTTCATTGTTAATCATCATTAAACTAACCAATGTTTTCACTTTAGATGCTTTTAAAAGTTTTTCTAAATGCAGAACATCTACATTTCCGAATGCATCTACATTCACATATTCTACAACTATATTTTCACTCGTTTGAAGAAAATCACACGCATGTAATACCGCATGATGCTCTATTTTTGAAGTAATAATTCTAGTAACATCTAAATTTAGAATTGCATTGTGCAAAATTAAATTATCTGCCTCCGTGCCACTAGAGGTGAAAATAATTTCGGCTGCAGAAACATTAAAATGCTTTGCAATATTTTTTCTTGCAGTTTCTAAAGAAGATTTTGCCTTTCTCCCAAATTGATGCGTAGATGAAGGATTTCCAAAATTTTCTACCATAGCAGTTTGCATCACCTCTATAACTTCTGGATACATACTTGTAGTTGCTGCGTTGTCTAAATAAATAGCATTCATAGTTTAAAAATAAGTTAATTTTATGAGACTGTATTTTGAAAAATATATACTTCTGTGGCTCCTAAACCATATTTTTTATAGGAAGCATCATAATGCTTTACAGGGTATCTATTTAAAAGAGCTTGTAATTCAGATTTTAAAACCCCTTCACCAACTCCGTGAATAAAAACAATTTTAGAAACCCGCTTCTGAATTGCAAATTCAACCTTTCTTTTAGCGGTATCTAATTGTAAGTTTAACATATCATAATTATCCATTCCTTTTAAAGATTTTGTAAGTTGATTAATGTGTAAATCAACTTCCATAATAACCTCTTTGTTTTGCTTTTTAAAAAGATTTTTTTTAGGTTTTGATTGATCAATCTTTTCTTTTAAGAAGTCATTATTTATATTTGAATACTTTGTTAACTCATGCTGTTCTGTTTCAATTACAACTAATTCTTTCTCTTTAAAATTAAAAATCATACCATCTAAAGTTCTAATAGAAACAAAATCTTTTGAAATAGCCGTAACTTCGCCCTTTAAAACATCGTCTAATACAGCTACTTTATCTCCAATTTCTATACCCTTTCTTAACATTATATTAATCTGATTTTAAATAAAAGTCATTAATTTTACAGCAAAAATAAGCATATGCCTAAAACTTCTATCATTTCTACAGAAAACTTCTTTACTCTTGCCTCAAAAAAAATAAAACTAGCCGAAGATAGAAAAAAAGTATTGCTTGAAATTTCTGAAAAAGTCACAAAAGAATACACTAAAAACAACGTTGTAAACTTAAACTTTATTTGCACGCATAACTCTAGAAGAAGTCAATTAGGGCAAGTTTGGACGTTTTATGCAGCAAACTATTTCAATTTAAATATACATGCTTTTTCTGGCGGAACTGAAGTAACAGCTTTTTATAAAAATACAGTAAAAACATTACAATCTGTTGGCTTCGAGTTTGCAGTAGCAGATTTCTCTCATGAAAACCCTAAATACTCAATTACTTTTAAGGAAAGTAAAAGTTCTATTCTTGGTTTTTCTAAAAGGTTTGATGATAAAACAAACAAAAGCCCATTTATAGCAATTACAACTTGTAATAATGCTGATGAAAATTGTCCTTTTATACCAGCGGCTCTAGAACGATTTCATTTACCATTTGTAGATCCCAAATTTTCTGACGAAACACCCGAAGAGGAATTGGCCTACTTAAAAACAAATGAACAAATTGCGGCAGAAATATTTTTTATTTTTAATGAAGTTAAAAAAAAACTAAATTAAATTTCTAAATCTTTGTCATAAGGAATACTATTCAAAACGTGATTAATTACGTTTACTCGAGCTTCTGTTTTTCTGTTTGCTCTAATCACCTTCCAAGGAGAAATCTTAGTATTGGTCTTCTGAAACATTGCATTTTTATATTCTGTATACTGTTCCCACAAAATTTGCGCTTTTTCATCTAACTTAGTCATTTTCCATTGCTTTAACGGATTGCTTTTTATATCTGCAAAACGTTTGGCTTGTTCTTTTTTAGAAATCGACATATAAATTTTAACTAAATGAATTCCAGATTCTAAAATCATCTTTTCAAAATCATTTACTTGATTCATGAAAACTTCATATTCTTCTGCAGTACAAAAACCGTTCACCGGCTCTACAACAGCTCTATTATACCAACTTCTATCAAAAAAAACAATCTCACCTGCTTTTGGAAACTGAGCTACATATCTTTGAAAATACCACTGTGTTTGCTGATCCTCTGTTGGTTTACTTAAAGCCACAATCCTCATATGACGTGGATTAATACGCTCTGTTAATCTTCTAATAGCGCCACCTTTACCAGCAGCATCTCTTCCTTCAAAAACAATAATTACACGCTCGTTATTATTAATTGCCCAAGTTTGTAAACGTATAAGTTCTACTTGAAGCTTTTTTAATTTTTTCCCATAATCTACATATCTTAAGCTCCTTTCAATACTCAAAGGGTCTTTAGATAAAAGTGCTAAAAGACCTTTCTTAGTGTTTAACTTACGTAGTTCTTGATCCGTTAATTTTAATTCCATACCATTAATCTATATTACTATTAGACCTAAAATAACGCATAACCACGTTAGGGTCTGGTGTTAATGTAATTTTAGTTTCTTCCTTACCATCGTAATCAAATTGAGAGATCACATGCCTTATAGACTCTAATCTCGCAACTTGTTTGTCGTTACTTTTTATAATCATCCAAGGACTGTATGAAGTGTGTGTTTTAGAAAACATTTCTGATTTATAATGCGTATACTTATCCCATAGTGTTTGTCCTTGTTTATCTACTGGACTAAATTTCCAGCGCTTTAAAGGATTTTCTTTTCTTTCTTCAAACCTTGTTAATTGTTCGTCCTTAGATATTGACAACCAAAATTTAATAATTATAACACCATCTTCATACATCATGTGTTCAAATTCTGGTACTTGCACTAAAAATTCTTTGTATTGTTTTTGTGTACAAAACCCCATAACAGGCTCTACTACAGATCTATTATACCAACTTCTATCAAAAAAAACAATTTCACCTGGGTTTGGAAGCTCTTTTATATAACGTTGAAAATACCATTGTCCTTTTTCTACTTCGGTTGGCTTGTTTAAGGCCACTAACTTGCTAGAACGCGGATTTAAGTGCTCCATAAACCTGCGAATATTACCTCCTTTTCCTGCAGCATCTCTGCCTTCAAAAATAATAGCAACACGCTTATTTTTCTTAGAAACCCAACGTTGTAATTTCACCAATTCTATCTGCAACAGACGAAGTTCTTCTGTATATGAAAGTGTTTTACGCACCTTTTTATACAAACCACTGTTTTGTTTAATTAACTCTAATAAATCCTCAGTGCTCTCTAAATTATCAAAATCTTCTGCGGTAAATATTTTATCTGTACTCATGTGTATTTTTTCGAATCTTAAAAATATTACTTTTTTCTCTAACTAAATAAAGAAAACACGTATTTTAAGTGAGTTATTTTCTAGTTGAATTAATTATAATAACAAGTATTTATCAAAGAATAGTAGTATTCACCTCTTAAATATCAAGCGAAATTTCAATATAATTCTCTCTAATTCACACTAACTATTCAGTAAAAAAATCATCTTTAAAACCAATTAAATACAACTTTTCTTGTGCTCTTGTAATTGCTGTATATAACCATCTAAAATACTCTTTAGAAACACCATCTGGCAAATAAGGTTGTTCTATAAAAACCGTTTTCCATTGCCCACCTTGAGATTTATGGCAGGTCATTGCATATGAAAACTTTACTTGTAAAGAATTAAAATATACATTCTTTTTAATAGCCATAAATTGTTTATACTTAGACTTTTCGTGCGCATAATCCTCTTTAACTGCTTGGTATAATTTATTAGATTCTTCATAGGTTAAAGACGGACTCTCACTAGTTAATGTATCTAATAATAACACCGTTTCAAAAGGATGCATTTCAGGATAATCTATCATTCTAATTTCTACCTCAGCAAATTTAAAACCATACAACTCTTTAATCGAAAGAATCTTTAAAACCTCACAAATATCCCCATTTGCAATAAATCCAGCTGTAGAAGATTCTGGTAACCAAAAATAGTTGTTTTTAACAATCATGATATAGTCTCCCGCAGAAATCTCATTCTCCTGGCCCCTAATATTATATCTTATTTGCTGATTATATTCGTTTGCTCTTTTATTAGAGCGCACAATAAATGCCGTATCTTCCACACCATCACTCTCGTATGCTGATACAATTGCATCTTCAATATCATAACCATCCTCTAATCTCTCAATATCTGCAAAATCAACATCAAACTGAAATTTTTCATCTTCATTTTTTAATAACAATCTTAAAGCAGTTGCATTTGCCAAAATTCCAGAGTCTTCGTGCTGCCGCATTACCTCATCTAACTCAATTTCTATTACTTCCTTATGGTAATCATATATTAATGTATCTTTTTCTAAAGCAGGGGAAACACTCAGCTTAACTGGAGGTAATTGAGCAGTGTCTCCAATAAAAATCAACTTACAATTTACTCCTGAATAAACATAAGAAATCAAATCATCTAACAAAGAACTAGAATCAAATAATTGCTGATTCTGTCTACCATCTGGAATCATAGAAGCTTCATCAACTATAAACACAGTATTTGTATGTTTATTAGGTTGTAAAACAAAAGCAACAGAGCCATTTGATTGTTTTTTAGGGAAATAAATTTTTTTATGAATTGTAAATGCAGGTTTTTTAGAGTATAATGAAATTACTTTTGCTGCTCTTCCTGTGGGTGCCAATAAAACTGATTTTTTACCAGCAGTCCATAAAGAATTTACAAACGTACCAATGGTGGTTGTTTTCCCTGTTCCAGCATATCCCTTCAGAAGAAATAAAGCATTTTTATTTTCGTTAAAAATAAAATCACTTAATAATGTTAACAACTTACGCTGCTTAATTGTGGGGTCATGTGGGAATTTTTCCAACATTTTTTTGTTAAAATCTACAGGTATTTCTATCATATATTATTTAAAGTATCAAAGATACGTTGAATTGTAAATAAAAGTTTTTATCATTGAAAAAAAATTGTAGATTTGCGATAAGACTATTAAAAAAAAACTAAAAATGGGATTATTAGGAATGATTTTAGCTGCAGTTTTAGCCGCAGTATTTATAGCTATAGTTATAGTTAGATATTTACCTTTAAAATTAAGATGGATACCATCTATTCTATTGTTATTACTAGCGATATTTTTAGGTTTTAAAATTTACAATGGTATTATGGAGCCTATTAACTTTAATCAAAATAAGGTTAAAAGGTATTCTAAAGTTGTAGAAAATCTAAAAATAATTAGAGATGCTGAAGTAAAATTTTATGAAGCAAATGGAAACTACACACAAGATAAAGCACTCTTAATTAAGTTCATAGATTCGGCTCAATTAGCATTAACCGTTACTAAAACAATTGTAGAAACTGTTAATAGAGGTGGTGGTATTACAGATGAAATAGAAATAAGAGTAACAGATACAATTGGTTATGAACCAGTTTTAAAATACTTTAAAGGCAAGGATTATCCAAACATGTTTTCAGTTCCTAGTTTAGAAGGAGTAGAATATGATCTTGAAATAGGTACTGTAGAAAAAGTGCAAGGCTTACTTGTACCAACTTTTATGGCTAAAACTCCGAAAAAAGCTCTTTTAGAAGGTATGAACGCTTCTTTAGTAAAACAGGAGTTAGAAGTTATGGCTTCAGATCAAATTAAAGGAGAAAATATTTCTGTAGGTTCTTTAGATGAGGTTACTACTGCTGGAAACTGGCCTCCTTCTTATGACAAGAAAAGTGATAAAACAGAATAACAACATCACAACTTTGAAAACGATAATAGAAAATAAGTTATCCATCCAATTTAATTTGGATGGATTTTCTTTTTCCGTTTATAATATAATCTCTAAAAAGGAGGTGTACTTTCGTGAATATGAATTTGAGAACTCACAAGTAACACCTGAGAATTTATTATTAAAAATTAAGGATATTTTCAATACAGATACGCAGCTACAAAAAGATTTTTCATCGGTTATTGTCATTCATCAAAATAACCTTTCTGTATTAGTCCCTAATCGTTATTTTAATAAAAAAGAGTTGGCCTCTTATCTAAATTTTAATATAAAAAAACTAACTATAGATTACATCGCTTTTGATCATTTAGAAGGACTAGAATCTAAAAATGTTTATATTCCTTATGTAAATATAAATAATTATTTATTTCAAAATTTTGGCGAATTTGAATACAAGCACCATAGTACTGTCTTAATTGAAAAATTATTAAATAGCACAAATAATATAGAGAAGACAATGTTTGTGAATGTTTCAAAAAATTCATTAGACATTGTGGTTATAGAAAACAACCAACTAATTCTTTTCAATACTTTTTCCTATGACACTAAAGAAGATTTTATTTATTATATTTTATTTGTAGCAGAACAGTTAAACCTAAACGTAAATGAATTCTCATTACATTTTACTGGTAAAGTTAATTTGGAAGACGCTATTTATAAAATAACTTACAAGTACATTAAAAACGTTTATTTTCTAGAAAGCAATAACACCCTATTTAGCGAACTAAATATTGCTTCACATTCTAACTTTATATTATTAGGCTCATGAGAATTATTTCTGGAAAATTAAAATCAAGACGTTTATCTGCGCCTAAAAATTTACCTGTTAGACCAACAACAGATATGGCAAAAGAATCTTTGTTTAACATCTTAAATAATACATATTATTTTGATGCTATTTCTGTAATTGATTTGTTTTCTGGTACAGGAAATATTAGTTATGAATTTGCCTCTAGAGGTACAAAAAAAATCTATTCTGTAGATGGGCATGCTGGTTGTATAAGATACATAAATACCACTGCAAAAGAACTAGATTTAGACATAACTACCTTTAAAAGTGATGTCTATAAATTTCTTGAAAAAACACCTTTAAAAGCAGATGTTATTTTTGCAGATCCACCTTATGACTTTGAGGAGGAACAATTTTTAAAGATTGTAAATTTAGTTTTCGATAGAGAAATTTTAAATGAAGGTGGTGTTTTAATAGTAGAGCACTCTAAACACACCGATTTAACAACTCATGAAAAACATATCTATGATAAACGTTATGGAGGAAATGTTTTTAGCTTCTTTGAAAACATTTCTAAGGAACAATAGGTGAAATTTACAACAAAGAATTGATAATATCAGTAATAGAAATTCCTTCTGCTTCTGCTTTATAATTTTTCACAATCCTATGCGATAAAATAGGAATTGCTACCGCTTTTACATCTTCTATATCTGGTGAATACTTACCATTTACTGCTGCATGTGCTTTAGCTCCTAAAATTAGATTCTGAGAGGCTCTTGGTCCTGCGCCCCAGTCTAAGTAATCTTTTACTATTTGTGTTGCTTTATGAGACCCTGGTCTTGTTTTAGCAACAATACCTACCGCATATTCTATAACATTATCTGCAACGGGTATTTTTCTTATTAATTTCTGAATTTCTACAATCTCTTCACCTGAAAATACAGGGTTTACAGTTTGTTTTATATTAGAAGTTGTACTTTTTACGACTTGCACCTCTTCTTCAAAAGTTGGATATTCTAAATTAATAGAAAACATAAAACGATCTAATTGTGCTTCTGGTAAAGGATAAGTTCCTTCTTGCTCAATTGGATTTTGGGTTGCTAACACAAAAAATGGTAGATCTAATTTATAATGATTTCCTGAGATAGTTACAGAGCGCTCCTGCATAGCCTCTAGCAAGGCTGCTTGCGTTTTTGGTGGAGTTCTATTTATTTCATCCGCTAAAATAATGTTGGAAAAAATAGGACCTTTAATAAATTTAAACTTTCTGTTTTCGTCTAAAATCTCACTACCTAAAATATCTGACGGCATTAAATCTGGTGTAAACTGAATTCTTTTAAAGTTTAAACCTAACGCCTCTGAAACGGTATTTACTAATAATGTTTTTGCCAAACCAGGCACACCTATTAATAAGGAATGACCTCCACAAATAATAGATAGTAAGGTAAAGTTTACGGCTTCTTTTTGGCCAATAATTACTTTTTCTATTTCGGCTTTTAATAATTCGAATTTGGCAACTAAATTAATTACTGCTTTAACGTCTGACATTATCTGCTTGTTACTTTTTTCCAGTTTTTTTGAAAAGAACACTTTTTGTAATCTTCTCCTAGTTTAATGTACGTATCTTTAATTTTATCTTTAGACCACTTTTCTATAATTTCTTCTTTTTTCTTTCTCAAAGCAAGATCTTGAACCTTAACATAATCCTCCACCAAATCTGCTATGTGCGTATCTGTTCTTTCTTTCATTAAAATGAACTTATACATTTTTTCTCCACTTCTAGTTTGATCATAAAAAACATTTGTAAAACCTCCTTCATTTAAATCATTTACCCTAGCATACATCGCAGGGTCCATTCTTGTTAAATCAAATTTAGTTTCTCCTGTGTAGTTATTAATAATAACTCCACCGTTATTCTTTGAATCCTTATCATCTGAATATTTCTTTACAGCCTCTTCAAAAGTAATTTTACCTTCCTCAATATCCCTCTTAATTTCTTCTACCTTCAATTGCGTTTCTTTTAAACTAGCTTCCGGTATTTCTGGCTGCAATAAGATATGAGAAACTATTCTGGTATTTCCATTAACCTCATGTAATTGAATAATATGATACCCAAAAAGCGTTTTAAAAGGCTTCGAAATTTCATCTTTCTCTAAAGAAAAAGAAACTTCTTTAAATTCTTTAATAAAACCAGACTCTTTAGTTACCTCCATTCTACCTCCATTTTGAGTAACACTTGGATCTTTAGAATTAATAATAGCTTTCATTCTAAAACTTGAGCCATCTATAACGGCTTGTCTAATTTCATTTAACTCTTTAATAACTCTATTCTTTTCTTCTAAGGTAGGATCAGAATTCATTACAATTTGAGCAAGTTCTATTTCTGCAGTAAACTCTGGTAACTCTCCTTTGTCTTTTAAGCCATTATAGTATAAACGAACTTCTTCTGGAGTAACATCTACTTTTTCAGTAATTTTTAATTGTTCTTTTTCTACTAAAATATTATCTTTTTGAACATTGTATAAGTTCTCCTTTTAAATCATCTAAATCATTAAAACCATAGGCCGCAATAACTTTATCTAAAGAACCATATTCTTGCGTGAAAAACTGAATACTTCTGATCAACTTTACTATTAACCTCTGCATCTAAAACAGTTATACTGTCTATTATTGCATGATGAGAAAGTAGTTTCTGCTGCATTAACTCCTCTAACATTTCACAATCTGTTATTGTAATTTTTCCTTCACTTCTAAGCTCTACCTCTTGCTTAAACTTAGCAATATCTGAATCTAAAACGATATTTTTACCAATAACGACTGCTACCCCATCAATTTTAATTTTTTGAGCATTCAGTTGACATGTTGTTGCTATGAAAAGGACAACAATAGAAAGTAGTTTAGTAAATTTTAAAATTATTGTTTTTTGTGGCATCTTTTACTATTATTTTTTCAATATTTCTTATTAATTCAATTTTACGTTTGTGTAAAATCATTTCCTTGATTGTTGGTTTAATATAACTTAATGGTGCTATATCATTTCTTCGTAAAACGTCTTTTATAGCCACCAAATATAAACCTAATGAATCTTGTTTTTGAATGAATTTTGATTTTTTTAACAGATTTTCTTTAGAAAAAGGAAGTTTTAACAAAATCTTATCCAATTCTGTCCAAATAGAATCATTCAATTGATACATTTTAAAACTTAATTGCTGTCTTTCTAATTCTTCTGCATCCTCAATTTCTTCAGATTTAAAAAACTTTAATTTCCTTTTTATTAATTACAGAAGCATCAAAATACAAATATTTAGATTTTACTAAAACCTCATTTAATTTAAAATTCTCATTATTTATTAAATAATAGGCCTCAACTTCATCATCAGAAATAATAGTATCTAATTGCTGTTTTATTAAGGCTTCTTTGAAATTATTTATAAGCAGACTTTCTTTATAATCTTGAACAAGGTTGATTAATATTTTTTAAAGATTCTTGCGAATTATTATTTGCTGCTGCATCTAGCAATAGTTTTTTTATAGCCCAATCTTGAATAAAACTTTTAACCAATATTAAACTATCTTCTCTTGAAATATTTCTAGGTAAGAAATCTTTTAAATCTTCTTTAAATAATTTATCTGTATTAACAATTGCTATAATTTCTGATGTAGGTGCATCCTTCTCCTGCAGCTTAATATAGTCACAAGAAGCAAGTGTAAAACGCAAAAAAATATGGTTAAAAGTCGCATTACTCCCTATCGTAAAATTTAATTAGTTTTTTTAATTGTCTCTTATTCACTTTAATTGAGCTCTTTTTTCTTAAATCTGCAATCCAATCTTTTTCTAAAAAATTTTGATAATCATTCATTACCTCCCCTTTTATATTTTTCAATTCTTTTGTACCGTATTTTTCTTTATTATTTGAAAATAAGTTTTCAAGCCTAAAGTATCTTTAGAGGATTTATTCCATATTTTTTGCTGCATCAATTCAAACAACAACAAACCATCTTCATATTCTTTTAAAACGTTTGCATACTCTGGTTCTGTGTTTACTAAATTCTTTTTATAATATGCTAAAATCTCTTGATTTTTAAACATTTCAAACAATACATAAATAGGTTTATTTCTTCTGTTTTTCAAGTATTCAACAAAGGTTTCCTGTTTAATATTGCTATCATTAATAGATATAATATTATTTTGAAGAGAATCTTTTGATATGGTTCTAATATCTTTTCTGTTTAAGATATCTTTAGCTTCTTCATTTTCTACAATTGAATATTGCTTTTTTAATTTATTTATAACGGCAGTTTCAGACATTTGCATTCTGGAACTCCTCTTTATTTTTGCAGTAAGCTCTTGTTTCATTTCTGCAAAAGATCTTATTGGATGTTTTTTAAGAAGCTTTACAATATGCCAACCAAAACGAGTTTTAAACGGTTTAGAAAAATCACCTTCATTTTCTAAAGAAAAAGCAGCAATTTCAAATGGTTTCACCATTCTACCTGTACCAAATTTATCTAGTTTACCTCCTTTAGCTTTAGAGCCTCTGTCGTCTGAATACTCATTCGCTAATTTAGCAAAGGTCTCTTTATTCTGGAGTCTTTTGTATACTTCATTAATTTTAGCTTTACTAGATTTAGTGCTGTTTGAAATTAATATATGTGCTGCTTCTATTTCTCCTTTAGCTGCTCTAAAATCATAAACTTTAAGTATATGATATCCAAACTTACTTCTAAATGGCATAGAAACGGCACCAACTTTGGTTTTGTAAGCTGCATCTTCAAAAGACGCAACCATATTAAAAGCGCTAAAATAACCGAGGTTACCTTTGTTACCTTCTACACCTTTTTTTGCATTGCCTTGAGCAGAAGTATCTTCTGAAGTTTCTACTGCTACTTTTTCAAAGTTTTCTCCATTAATAATTCTATTTCTAATGGTTGTAATTTTATTAAAAGAAATGAGTGTGTCTTTAGGTGTAGCATCTTTTAAAGTTCTAATTAATATATGTTTTGCTTTTACCTCATTTTTTGTTCTAAGATACACCTCCTTTACTAATTCAGTTATAAAAGTAGTGTCCTGCAAGTAAGGCGCAGCAAGCTGGTCTCTATAAGACGCTATTTCTTTTTTATAAGAAGGTAGCGTGTCAAACTTTAAAAGATATGCCTCTTCCACCTTTCAATTTATAATTAATGTAAAGAGCTAGGTTATTTGTAACATCTTTAGCTTCTTCGCTATCTATAGCATCTAAATTCTTTTCGTAGATCCGTTTAAAATCTGTTATTGTTGTTTTTTCTTTGTTGATAGTAACTAAAGTTTTCTCGTTTTGTGAAAAAACATTCATAGCGACTAATAAGGTACAAATTGATAAAATATTATTTTTCATGATATAATTTATTATAGGGATATAATTCCTTTTATTTTTTCTACTTTTCTGTAATATGCAATAATTTCATCTGAAGAATTCAATTTCAGTATTATAGAAACACTTACATATTTGCCCGTTTTAGAGTTTTTTGTATTAATTACGGCCCCTGTGTTATTGAAAACACTTTCTACCTCTGCAACTTGATTATCTGAAGCTGGCACTATAAATTTATACAAATAATCTGCAGGAAAATCTGTAGTATCATCTAGTTGAATCTTTAATTTACTGTAAAAATCGTCTTTATCACTCATATATAAACGTTAAAATCCGCAAAATTATTTATAAATATTTAGGCCACAAAACTACATTAAAAATTAGTTTTATAGAGGGAATGATTTATTTTTGTAAGATGCAACAAAAAATTGTTCTTATTGGTGGTCCTGGAACTGGGAAAACAACTATTATAAATGAGCTTATTAAAAGAGGTTTCTACTGTATGCCCGAAGTTTCTAGAAAAGTTATTCTAAAAGCTAAAAAAGAAGGTATTGAGCAACTTTTTTTAACAGAGCCATTACTCTTCAGTAAAATGCTTTTAGAGGGAAGAGAGGAACAGTACAGAAAAGCCCAAAACTTAAAAGAAGAAATTGTTTTTTTTGATAGAGGAATACCTGACGTGCATGCGTACATGAATTATTTTAATACGATATATCCTGATTATTTTATCAAAAAAAGCAATACCTATAAATATACCAAAATTTTTCATTTTTCTCCTTGGAAAGAAATTCATATCACAGATAATGAACGCTATGAATCTTTTGAGGAATCTGTAAAGATTGATGCTTTTCTCATAACAGCCTATTCAGAATTAGGGTATGAGTTAATTAATGTCCCTTTTGGTTCTGTTGAAGAACGCACTAGTTTTATTATTAATTCGCTTTCTTGCGAATGATGATTTCACCAGAAAAAATATTAGCAGAATATTGGAACTTTACTTCTTTTAGAGCACCTCAAAAAGAAATTATAACCTGTGTATTAGAAAACAGAGACGCTATCGCGTTGTTGCCAACTGGAGGCGGAAAATCTATTTGCTTTCAAATACCTGCTTTGGCAAAAGAAGGTGTTTGTATTGTTATTTCGCCTTTAATTGCACTCATGCAAGACCAAGTAGCGAATCTTAAAAAGAGAGACATTAAGGCCGTTACAATTCCCTCTGGCAGCAATCAAAATGAAATCGTAACACTATTTGATCAAATTAAATTTGGAAAAGTAAAATTCTTATACATTTCTCCAGAAAGGTTGCAATCTGATTTAATTCAGCAAAAAATAAAAGAATTAGATGTAAACTTAGTTGCTATAGATGAAGCACATTGCATCTCTGAGTGGGGCCACGACTTCAGACCTTCTTACAGGAATATTAAAATTTTAAAAGAAATACTACCGGTTGTTACTTTTATTGCTTTAACCGCTACTGCTAATAAAACGGTACTTGCAGACATTTCAAATAACTTAAAGCTATCGAACCACCAGACATTTAAAAAATCTTTTTTTAGAGAAAACTTAGCATACCAAGTTTTTAAAATTGAAGACAAACTAGGCAGATTGCTGCAAATTTTCACAAAAACAAAAGTTCCTGCTATTATTTATGTAAACTCAAGAAAAAAAACAGAAGAACTTGCCAACTTCTTAAATGCAAATAATTTTAAAAGCACGTTTTACCATGCAGGTTTGTCTGCCTTAGAAAAACAATCTGCTTTTAACGATTGGATGACTGAAAAAAAACCCATTATTATTGCTACAAATGCCTTTGGAATGGGAATAGACAAACCAAATGTAGGCTTAGTAATTCATTATAATTTACCTTCTAGTACAGAAAACTACGTTCAAGAAACAGGGAGAGCTGGCAGAAATGGAGAAAAATCTTTTGGGGTGTTGTTATATAATGAAAATGATATTTATTTACAGCAACAACATGCAGAAAACTCCATACCTAGTATTTTAGAAATTAAGGAAGTACATCAAAAATTATATCAATTTTTTAGAATTGCAAACGGAGAAATTTTAGAAGAAACCTTCTCGTTTAATTTCCTTGAATTCTGTAAAAAGTATAATTTTCAAGTTTTAAAAACAGATGTAATTCTAAAGCTACTAGTTAACTACGGGATTATTGAGATGAATACTAGTTTCAATAAAAGAGCTACCTTAAAAGTTATTGGAACGCACTACACGGTTTTAAATTTCTCTAAAAACAATAGTGCTTTTAAGAATTTTATAAATGTACTTCTAAGAACATACGGTGGGCTTTTTGAAGATGAAATAAAAATAGATGAGTTTTTCCTTGCTAAGAAAGCAGGTATTACTTCTACTCAAGTAATAAAGAACTTGAAAATATTAGAAGAACAACACTTGGTAACCTATACTCCGGTAAACGGAACTATTTCTTTAACTTTCTTGCTGCCAAGGGAAGATGATAAAACAATTAATCGCTTTTCTAAAGAAATAAAACAGTTCTTATATTTAAAGAAAGAAAAAGCTACACATTTTATAAACTTTGTTACTAATAATAAAGTTTGTAGAAGTACGCAGTTACTTTTTTATTTTGATGAAGAAAAAGAAAGCACCTGTGGTATTTGCGACGTTTGTATTGGAAATAAGAAGATAGATACAAAACACTTACCATCAAAAATAATTTCCCTTTTAAAAGAAAAAGGACATTTGTCTTCTAAAGAAATTAGTAGTCTTTTAAATATTATTGAAAAAGACATTTTAATACATTTGCATGTTTTGTTATCTGAAGACAAGATAGCAATCAATAATCAAAATAAATTTCAACTAAAAATATAAGTATGAGAGATTTACGCATCATTTTTATGGGTACACCAGATTTTGCTGTAACCATTTTAAAACATTTAGTAGAAAACAAGTATACTATTGCTGGTGTTATTACTGCACCAGATAAACCAGCAGGAAGGGGAAGAAAACTAAATGAATCTGCAGTAAAAAAATATGCACACTCTCAAAACCTAAACATTCTACAACCCCTTAATTTAAAGAATGAAGACTTCTTGCAAGAGTTAAAGGCTATAAATGCTAATTTACAAATTGTGGTTGCTTTTAGAATGTTGCCAAAAGCAGTTTGGAAAATGCCAGAATTTGGCACCTTTAATTTACATGCTTCTTTGTTACCTTCCTATAGAGGCGCTGCTCCTATACATTGGGCTATCATTAATGGAGAAACAAAAACAGGCGCTACTAGTTTCTTTATTGATGATAAAATTGATACCGGTGAAATTATCCTGCAAGAGGAAATTAAAGTTCTAGCGGATGAAACTGTTGGCACTCTGCACGACAAATTAATGCATTTAGGTGCAACCTTAGTTTCTAAAACAGTAGATTATATTGGTAAGGGGAATGTAAAGACAACTAAACAACCAGATTTAGAAGAAAAATCTGCTCCTAAATTAAGTCCCGATAACACGAGAATAGACTGGTCTGATTCTTTAGATAGTATTTATAATAAAATTAGAGGTTTAAATCCTTTTCCTGCAGCTTGGACACTTATTAAAAATAACGACGAAGAAATTTCCACCAAAATTTATGCTGTTAAAAAAGAAATAGCAAATCATAATTTTACCTTTGGAAGAATAATAGCTACCAAAAAAGAATTAAAAGTAGCTGTTAGTAAAGGATACATAATCATAGAAGAAATTAAACTTTCTGGTAAGAAAAAAATGGATGCTAAAAGTTTACTAAATGGGTATTCTTTCTCATCAGAAGCTAAAATGTTGTAAAGCCTCTATGAGTGCGGTTTGTAGCGTTTTTTGATTTACAACACTAGGTTTGTTAACAATTGACCTACTTTTATTAACAAAAAGGGGCTTTTTTAGCACTCAAATTTGCATAAGCCCACAATCCGTCTATATTTGTTAAGCTATTAAGCAAAAAACAACATTATTTAATAATTAAAAAATCAATTTATTATGAACAAATCAGATTTAATCGATGCAATCGCTGCAGACGCAGGAATTTCTAAAGTAGCTGCTAAAGCAGCATTAGAATCTTTTACAGGTAACGTAACATCTTCTTTAAAGAAAGGTGAAAAAGTTGCTTTAGTTGGTTTCGGAACTTTCTCTGTATCTAATAGAGCTGCAAGAAGTGGAAGAAATCCTCAAACTGGAAAAACAATTCAAATTGCTGCTAAAAATGTAGCAAAGTTTAAAGCAGGAGCTGGATTAAGCGGAGCTGTAAACTAAGAATTACAGTCTTAAACTATATAAAAACTCTCTTCTCAGAGAGTTTTTTTTTGTTTAAAATTTTCCTTACATTTAATATAAAAAAATTACATGTCTAAACTACACCCTAAAAAAGGCAGGTTATTAGTTGCAGAACCTGCCATTCTAAATGACAATTCTTTTAATAGAGCTATTGTCTTGTTAACTGAGCATACAGCAACTAATTCTGTAGGTTTTATTTTAAACAAACCATTAGAGTATAGTATTAACGATTTATTACCAGATATAAATTGTTCTTTTAATATCTACCAAGGTGGCCCTGTAGAGCAAGATAACTTATACTTTGTACATAGAATACCGCAACTATTAGATGATAGTGTAGAAGTTTCAAATGGTGTTTTTTGGGGCGGAAATTTTGAACAGCTCAAAAATTTATTAAATGAAGGAACATTAGCAGCATCTGAAATTCGCTTTTTTCTAGGATATTCTGGTTGGGACAAAGATCAACTAACAGAAGAACTAGAAGAGAATTCTTGGTTTGTTGCAGAAAATGATTTTGACAATATCTTTTCTAACGACGAAGAGAGCCTTTGGAAAAATAAATTGCTAGAAAAAGGTGGAAATTATAAGCTTTGGGCAAATGCACCAAAAGATTTTAACCTCAACTAAATCCCTGTAATCTGTAAAACTTTTAAGCTAGCATGTAACTTACCTGCTAAATCTGTATTAAAAGACTTCTTCTTATATTTAGTTACTGCTTGAATGCCCATAATTGCATTGGTAATAAAAACCTCATCTGCTTTCTGAATTTCAAAAGGAGAAATAACAGTCTCTTCAATAGTAAAATCCTTGTTTTTAATCAAAATATCTATCACTTTACTTCTAACAACACCTTTAATACAACCTTCTGTTAAGGCAGGTGTTTTAACAATGTTATTCTTAACAATAAAGATATTTGCATTTGCAACTTCTACAACACCTTTGCGCTCATTAACTAAAATACAGTTATCCAGATCGTTTTCATTGGCATAAATACTTGCCAATGTGTTTAGCATTCTATTATTTGTTTTTATTGTAGATAACAGACCAGAATAATTGTAAAAATCCTTAAAAACATCTATTTCGTAAGTTTCTTTAGTTTTATAATTACTTTCTGATGCTTCAATAAGATAATCAATAGCGTTCGTTTTTGGAGTGTACAAACCACCGTCTTTTCTAAAAACATTTAAACGAACTCGAAAGCTAGCACCGTCTTCTAAAACAGCTACTGTTTTTAAAATTTCTTTTTCTAAGAATTCTAATGTAAACTCCATCGGAATTTTCATACGTAACATTCTCATAGAGGCCATTAATCTAAAATAATGGTCTTCCCAAAAAATCACTTTTTCGTTTACTACTTTGATCGTTTCAAAAATGCCGTCTCCGTATTTAAAACCTCTATTATCTGTAGTTAATTTTATATTTTCTTTGAATAATAATTCGCCGTTAAAATTAATCATTACTTTATTTTTAAGAATTACAAAATTACTACAATTACTTAGATTTTAAACATAAAAAAACCAGCAATTCTGCTGGTTTTTAATATTCTTTTTAGTACTCTCCTAAGCACCAATTGTATGTCTTAATTCTTCTATTTGATTCTCCCAAAGCTGTTTAGATTCCTCTACTTCATCTTCATCGTCTGCAAAATCTGTAACAATTAAAGAAACATCTTTTGTTAAGGCATCTACTTCAATTCTAATTTCAAAAAAGCTGTTGTCACCTTCACTTTCTAACCATTTCCAACGAATTCTTTCGTTTGCCTTTTTTGTTACTAACTCAGCTAACTCTTCAGTACCTTCCCACACAAAACTAAATATTTTACCTCTAGAGTTTACCTTGTCTGCAAACCACTCTTGTAAATTAGAAGGTGAAGAAATATATTGATATAGCATGTTTGGAGATGCATGAATAGGGATTTCTAATTCAAATTGTATTTTTTCCATTATTAATCTTGTTGAGCGAGCAATATAGCTATTAATTCTATGTAAAAAAAATTAAAAACACATGTTGATAATCTATAAAAAGTAATTATATTTGCACTCGCAAAAACAATGGCGAGGTAGCTCAGTTGGTTAGAGCGCAGGATTCATAACCCTGAGGTCACGGGTTCAAATCCCGTTCTCGCTACAAATTTTAACCAATTACAAAACAACAGTTTAGTTCACTCTAAACTGTTTTTTTTTGCTTCATATTCAAATTTTGTTAACTTCCTTTTCAAAATTAAACACAATTTATAATAAGAACAACTTACGGCGCCTAAGAGTACTAAATAAAGGCTGGTACAAGCATCTTTCTCGCACCATAACGAGTTGAAGGTATTATTAAAATAAATATTGGTATAGATTACAAATCTGAGCTATCGAGTTTTATATAAATACATTATAATACTAGTCATTTAAAATAAAAAATAATTTAAGATGACAAGTATAACTGCACTAATACTAGTTTTTAACGAATAGCATTCCGTGTGTTTCACCCTAAAAAACATCAAAAACCTTAAACCAAAGATTTTTTTAAAGCTTCTAACTCTACTCCTAAGCCGTTAAACATCTGTATAATGCTACTCAGCTTTAACTCATGTTCTTCATATTCTTGTGTATTAATGCTACAGGTAAATTTCCATAATTCTAAAACCTCAGTAACAGGTACTTCGTATGCTTGGTAACTTGAGTTGTCTGGCTTCAATAAAAAAGATTGCTTCTCCTCTATTAAATTGTCTAAACGCTTATACGTCATTCCATCATCTTTTGTCACAACAATATAAGAGTACCCGCTTTTTGCATTTTTAATGTCTTCTACAAATTCTGCAACTACATAAGAACCATCTTTCATTGGCAGCATAGAATCTCCTTTTATGGGAAAAGCCCTATGTTTTCCGGTAGGTAAAAAGGGCAACTTTATTTTTTCTAATTGTTCTATATATTCTGGGTCGTCATATCCTAATAAATACCCTGCAGATGCTTTAGAAGGAATAATTTCAATTAAATTCTCATTGTCATGATCTACCGTGATAGGAAACAATACTCTTTTATTTCCTACTTCAATAAAGGAAACATCTTTTGCTTTTGTTAAATCATTTTTTATGATAATATCAATTGGAATCCTAAAATATGCAGAAAAATCAATTAAAAAATCGATGGTTGGTGAAGACCTATTCTCTTCATAAGAACTTATTCTTGATCTTGTTACAGATAATTCTTCTGCCAAAGACTCTTGTGTTAACTTCTTTAACCCTCTTAAATGTTTTATGTTTTTTGATAAATTATTCATAATGCTACAATATTGAGCAACAAATGTACGAATTTGTAGCTAATTTTGTACTGTGAAAAAAAATATTTTACATCTCGATTTAGATACTTTCTTCGTCTCTTGTGAACGATTGATTGATAGTAGGTTACAAAAAAAACCTTTATTAGTTGGTGGTACCGGAGACCGAGGTGTTGTTGCAGCTTGTAGTTATGAAACAAGACGATTTGGCGTACATTCTGGCATGTCTATGAAAATTGCCAAAAGACTGTGTCCGGAAGCAATTTCCATTAGAGGAGATACGGGTACGTATTCTAGATATTCTAATTTAGTCACAGAAATTATCAAAGAGAAAGTGCCTATTTTCGAAAAAGCAAGTATTGATGAGTTCTATGCAGATCTTACAGGGATGGATGCTTTTTTTGGAAGCTATAAATATGCTTCTGAATTGCGACAGACCATTATCAAAGAAACAGGATTGCCTATTTCCTTCGGAATGTCGCAAAATAAAATAGTTTCTAAAGTTGCTACTGGCGAAGCAAAACCGAACAATCAATTATTAATTAATGTAGGTTTTGAGAAAGACTTTCTAGCGCCTTTATCTATTCGGAAAATACCTTCTGTTGGAAATAAAACCTATCAAACATTAAGAAATCTTGGAGTAGATAAAGTAAAAATAATTCAAGAAATGCCTTTAGAAATGATGGTAAGTGTTTTAGGTGCTAACGGAAAAACGATTTGGAAACGTGCAAATGGTATTGACAATCCGCCAATTATTGCTTTTCATGAACGCAAATCTTTATCTACAGAAAGAACCTATAACAAAGATACTATTGATATGGTAAAACTAAAAGCAACCCTATTTGCAATGGCAGAAAACTTGGCATATCAACTAAGAAAAGGCGATAAATTAACGGGAGTTTTAAGCGTGAAAATTCGGTATTCAGATTTTAACACCTATAGTAAACAGATAAAGATTCCGTATACAAGTGCAGATCATATTATTATTCCTGCAGTACTAGAATTGTTTAAAAAATTATATCAGAGACGTTTACTTATTCGTCTGGTAGGTGTAAAAGTATCTGATATTGTGAGTGGTAATTATCAAATAAATCTTTTTGATGATACCGAACAAATGCTAGACTTATACAATGCAATGGATACTGTTCGAAATAAATACGGCGAACTAAGTATTATGAGAGCATCTGCAATGGGTGCAAAATCCATCGGTCGATTTAGTAATCCGTTTAACGGCGAACCTCCTTTGGTTTTAGCACATAGAAAACAATAGTACATGTATTTAAATTGTCATTCTTATTACTCCTTGCGCTACGGAACCTTTTCTGAAGTGGAGCTGCTAGAACTTGCCATAGAGAATAATGTAAATTGTATTGCGCTTACAGACATCAACAATACTTCTGCTTGTATGAATTTTGTGCAACAGGCTAAAAAACAAAACATAAAACCTATTATTGGAGTCGATTTTAGAAATGGAAATACCCAGCAGTTTATTGCCATTGCGAAGAATAATAAAGGTTTTGAAAATATCAACCGCTATTTATCTTCTTTTTTAGAATCAAAAACTACCATTCCAGAGAAACCAAAATCTTCTAGAAGAGGTGTTTATTATCTATCCTTTTGAAAAAGTGTTAGAGTTGAATCTTACTTCTTTTGCTGAAAATGAATTTATAGGAATTTCTATTGCTGAAATAAATAAACTCCGATTTTCCTATTTAAAAAAGCATGAAGATAAGTTGGTGATACAACAGCAAGTAACCATCCGAAATAAAAAAGACTTTAACGCACACCGACTTTTACGCGCCATAGACAACAATACCTTATTAAGTAAACTACCCACAACAGAAGAGTGCTTAGAAACAGATATAATGCGTTCTGCAGATGTATTACAGAAATACTTTAAAGAGTTCCCGTTTGTAATTACCAATACAAAAAGACTCTTGCAACAATGTACTATCGACTTCGGATTTGATACAGCCCGCAAAAATCAGAATTTACAAGTGTACTGCCATAGTTTTGATGAAGATTGTAAAATGTTATTACAACTCTGTAATGACAAACTTCATAAACGATACCCAATTCCAACAGAGAAAGTACATGCACGACTTCAGAAAGAATTAAAAGTAATTATAGAATTGAAGTTTGTTTCATTCTTTTTAATCAATTATGATATTATAAATTACGCGAAGAAAAACAACTTTTTTCATGTGGGTAGAGGAAGTGGTGCCAATAGTATTGTAGCCTATATTATTGGAATTACAGATGTAGATCCTATTGAATTAGATTTATATTTCGAGCGATTTATCAATCCGTTTAGAGCTTCTCCACCAGATTTTGATATTGATTTTTCCTGGAAAGATAGAAATACGGTAACGCAATATATCTTTGATCGGTTTGACAATGTTGCCTTATTAGCAACCTATAATACCTTTAAATACAGAGCCGTTGTTAGAGAATTAGGAAAAGTATTCGGTTTACCAAAAGAAGAAATTGACAAGTTAAGTAAAAGAGTTGCTGGCCATAAACTAGATGACATTTCTAAACTGGTGTTAAAATATGGCAAACTCATAGAGGGCTTTCCTAATTACGTGAGTGTACATTCTGCTGGAGTTTTAATTTTAGACAAACCCATTCATTATTATTCTGCTACAAGTTTACCTCCAAAAGGATTTGCGACCGTTCAGTTTGATATGAACATTGCAGATGATGTAGGTGTTTTTAAATTCGATATTTTAGGACAACGCGGTTTGGCAAAAATTAAAGATGCGTTGGCAATTATTAAAGAGAATCATCCTAATGCTCCAGAAATAGATATTACAGATATTGAGCGTTTTAAGAAAGATAAAAAAATTAATAATTTATTAAAAACAGGTGGTGCAATTGGTGCGTATTATGTCGAGTCTCCTGCCATGCGTGGATTGATGCAGAAATTGCAAACACAAGATTACTTGGGTTTAGTAGCTGCAAGTTCTATTATTAGACCCGGCGTTTCGGGATCTGGCATGAAAGAAGAGTTTATTAAAAGGCATCGGTTTCCTGAGAAAAGAAAAGAAGCACATCCTATATTATTAGAAATTATGCCAGAAACCTATGGTGTTATGGTGTACCAAGAAGATGTGATGAAAGTTGCTAATAAATTTGCAGACTTAACCCTGGGTGAAGCTGATGTATTGCGAAGAGGTATGAGCGGTAAATACCGTTCTGTGGAAGAGTTTAAAGCTGTTGAAGATAAATTTGTTTCTAATTGCAGAAAAAAAGGACATAAAGATGCTTTGATATTTGAAGTGTGGAATCAGATTAAAAGTTTCGCAGGCTATGCGTTTGCGAAAGGACATTCGGCTTCCTATGCAGTAGAAAGTTATCAGAGTCTATTTTTAAAATGCTACTACCCTATTGAATTTATGACAGCTGTTTTAAATAATGGTGGTGGTTTTTATTCCGCAGAACATTATATACATGAAGCTAAAATGTGTGGTGCACTTATAGAGCTTCCTTGCATTAACCACAGCGATCATGCAAATAAGGTAAAAGGAAAAACGATTTATTTGGGTTTTGGATATCTTAAAAATGTGGAACAATTAACCATTCAGCGTATTTTAACAGAACGTCAATTGTTTGGTGATTTTCTTTCTTTAGATAATTTTATGGATCGTATAGCCATCTCTATAGAACAATTAACGGCACTAATTCGTATCAATGCTTTTAGAGGTATGAAAGTACCCAAAACAGCACTCCTTTGGAAAGCGACTTTCAAACTAAATACCATAAAAACAAAGCAAGTACAAGAACAAGTGAAATTGTTTCATTCGCAACACCAGAATTATGAAATTCCGCCACTAAGTAACCATTGGTTAGAAAATGTATATGATGAAATAGAACTACTCGGGTTTTCAATTCATAATTATTTCTCATTAGTAACAGATACATTTTGTCCGCATATAAAAGCGAAAGAAATGCAACAATTTACAAATCAGAATGTACTTTTATACGGCCAATTAGTGACTACACGTTTCAATAAAACATCTCAAGGAAAACTCATGCGTCTAAGTACTTTTATTGATATAGATGGTAATTATTTTGATGCAGTACATTTTACGGATGTTGTGAGTCTATATCCTATAAATGGTATGGGAATTTATGCCTGTTATGGTAAAATTTCTAATCGTTTTGATTTTTGTAGCATGAATATACTCAAGTCTAAAAAAATGGGCATTGCTGGTGATCCTCGGTTTTGATTAAAAAAATGTTTTTTACAATTAAGAGGCTTCTTTAATTAACGAAAACTCCTATATCATCTTTAATTGCCAAATTAAAAAGAAAAAAAACATCACTTTTAGAAGCTAACTGTTTCAGTATGAAAGCGATTAAAAAAATGCTTTTTTTTCTAAAAAAAATACTTGCAGATGTTAAAAAACATTCTATATTTGTAGCTCTTTACCATGCGAAAGTAGCTCAGTTGGTAGAGCGTCAGCCTTCCAAGCTGAATGTCGCCAGTTCGAACCTGGTCTTTCGCTCAAAAAGCCTTATTAGAAATAATAAGGCTTTTTTAATGCTTTATTTTTAGCAAATTAAGAAATCAATTAGCGATTCAAAAGAACATGCTTTTTAGTTATAAAGCTTTTAATTTATCTCCAAATAACAGCAACAATATAATAGGAACGGCTAATAAACCAACCATAAATGTATTTGTAGAAAATAAAGAAGGGTTTAATAGTAGCGTAATTGCAAAGCCACCAATTGCGCCACCTAAATGTGCGGAATGACCAACATTACCTATTTGTTTTTTCATGCCGTAAATAGAGTATAATAAATAGCCTACTCCAAAAATATAACCCGGAATTGGTATCGGAATAAAAAATAAATACAACTCCATTTCTGGATATAATAGTATCGAAGAATACACAATACCCGAAACGGCACCAGAGGCACCGACAGCACTATAATAAGATTCGTTTTTATGATATTTAAGAGAATAAAAACTACCTCCTAATAAGCTTAGAAAGTAAATTATTAGAAAATTAGGAATTCCTAATATGCCAGCAACAATACCTCCAAACAAGTATAAAGCATACATATTAAATCCTAAATGTGCCCAATCTACATGCAAAAAACCAGAAGTAAGCATTCGTATTTTTTCCCCAGATACAATTTTTCCTATTTGAAATTTATATGTATTCAAAAAATTATAATCACTAAAGCCTTTCATAGAAACCAAAACATTGGCTATTATAATGAATAATACGGCGCTATTTATATTTTCTATCATACCACAAACATAATAAAAAGGGATTACTAAAATCTCTTTTCGTTTTAAATTTATATACGATATTTGCAGAACTAAAATTCTGTTATGCAATTTATTCTTTTTGCGATTACCTATCCTATTATTTGGATACTCTCTAGACTTCCTATGAGAATATTATATATGAAATCTGATTTCTTTTACTTTTTAATTTATTATGTTTTCAGATATCGCAAGCAGGTAGTCTTAGATAATTTAAAACTAGCTTTTCCAGAAAAACCTGAAGTAGAACTTTTACGAATAAGAAAAAAATTCTTTAAACATTTAATGGACCTAATGGTGGAAAGTGTAAAAGCGTTTTCTATTTCTGAAAAAGAAATTTTGAAAAGATATACATACAGCAATCCTGAATTGGTAAATAAATATGCAGCAGAAGGAAGAAGTATTGCTTTAATGGGTGCACATCAATCAAATTGGGAATGGTCTATTAGCTTACCAAAGGTCTTAAATATTGATATGTATGGTGCTTATACAAAACTGAATAACACTTATTATGAAAAAGCAGTTCGAGATTCTAGAGAAAAATTTGGCGTAATTGGTTATAAAACTTCAGAAATGGTAAGAGGGATGCAAAAGCGTTTTTCAGACAAACAACAAGGTGCATATATTTTATTAAGTGATCAATCTCCACAACTGCATAAAACATATTATTGGAGAGAATTTTTCAATATTAAAGTACCCATTCATACAGGTGCAGAAATGTTATCTAAAAGATTTGATTTAGTAGTAATTAATTATGTGACTAAAAGAGTAAAAAGAGGATATTATACAACCGAATTCCAATTAATTACAGATACACCAAAAGAGTTTAAAGACTATCAAATTACAGATTTATACACAGAGTTAACAGAAAAAAATATTTTAGAGCAGCCAGAATATTATCTATGGTCTCACAAAAGATTTAAGCACAGAGATAAAGTTCCTACTAAGTTTCAATAACTAAAAGCTAAACCATTCTTTTACCAAACCTAACCCTATGGAGCTCATAAGTAAATAAAGCACCAAAAGTGGCCATTTCTGAGTATCTATTTGCTTCGAAAGAACTAACTTTATGTAGTGTTTTAATTTTTTATAGGATAATACAATCGTCCAGTAACAATCCAGCCTGTATATATTAAATCTTGTTCACCGTAAGATGATTGAAATTTTGATATATGCAAACTATATTTTCTCTAAACTGATTAAAACACTGTTCTCAGCTCATTATTTTATTCTTTAAAACAAGCGAAACTTACCACCTATTAAGATATTGTTTTGAAAAAAGTAAAAACTTTGTGATGCAGAATCTACAGCACTTAAAGAAGTCTTAATATCTGGCATATTAATATATCCAATCTTATAATCTGCCTGAATATAAAAATGCTTTAAGAAAGTTATATTTAAACCTGCACCCCCAGAAATACCCCAACCAGACAAATGATAATCGTCATGTCTTTCTTTACCTATTAACGACGTATCTGTTTTTGGATACAAAACTCCAGCTCCAAAACCTTCTGTAATGTTTATTTGCAGGTTATCTAATTCTAAACCAAACCAATGGTCAATATTATCAAAACGTTTTACCTCTATATTTAAATAATTTAAACCGTCTGTATGTTCAAATCTTAAGAAATCTTCTGCTAATTGAATATTTTCACCCATATAAGTACCGTCATATCTTGCATTACCTATGTTAATTTCTCCATCAATTGTAACATTTTGATCATCTACCATCACATATTTCATATGGTCTACGCCAATAGAAACCGTATAATTTTCTTTAAAAAAATATCCAATTCTATAATTTGTTTGTGGTATAGTAATATTAGCAGGATTAAAATAACTATTAACGGAAAATTTAGTTTGTCGATCTTGTGCTCTTACGTTAGACAATGTAAAATCATAGTCGGCTCCTTGAAATCGAATATCAGAATTAGAATAACTTGCCCAGTTCCATCCCCAATACACAAAAAATTTACCTTTGTTTGTAATCTTATTCTTTTTAGTAACTAGTGCGTTCTGTTGCCCTATTGTAGCAGTAACGCTAGAAAAAAAGTGCACCTAAAATGATAATATATGTTTTCAAAATTTTAATAATTTTTAAATAATCTCCTTTATTTCATTGATAAAACGAACAGCTAAATCATCTGCTGCTTGCTGAGATTTTGCTTCTGTATAAATTCTAATAATTGGCTCTGTATTCGACTTTCTTAAATGAATCCATTCATCTGCGAAATCTATTTTCACACCGTCAATTGTATTTACATCTTCATGCCTATATGTTAACGCCATTGTTTCTAAAATCTTATCAACATCTATCTCTGGCGTCAATTGAATTTTATTTTTACTCATAAAATAACTTGGATACGAATCTCTTAAATCTTTACAAGACATTTTCTTGTTTGCCAAGTGCGATAAGAATAAGGCAACACCAACCAAAGAATCTCTACCATAATGAGAAGCAGGATAAATGATTCCTCCATTTCCTTCTCCACCAATGACCGTATTTGTCTCTTTCATTTTAAGTACCACGTTTACTTCACCAACTGCACTTGCAGTATACGTTCCTCCATGTTTTTGCGTAACATCTCTTAATGCTCTAGAAGAAGATAAATTAGAGACCGTATTTCCACCACCTAATTTTCCTAAAACATAATCGGCACAAGCAACTAAAGTATACTCTTCACCAAACATAGAACCATCTTCAGAAACCAACGCCAATCTATCTACATCTGGATCTACAACAATTCCAAAATCTGCTTTTTCTTTTACAACTAATTCAGAAATATCTGTTAAGTGTTCTTTTAAAGGTTCTGGATTGTGAGGAAATTCTCCATTCGGAGTACAATATAATTCTATACATGCTACATTCAATTCTTTCAGTAAAGCAGGAATAAAGATTCCTCCAGTAGAATTTACTCCATCTACTACTACTTTAAAGTTTGCGTTTTTTATAGCCTCTACATCAACTAACTCTAAGTTTAAAACTTCTTGAATATGTTTTACTAAATACGAATTATCTTTCGAATAGGTTCCTAAATTGTCTACATCTGCGAATTCAAAAGCTTCACTTTCTGCCAATTCAAGAATTTTTTCTCCTTCTGCTCCGTTTAGAAACTCTCCTTTTTCATTTAGTAATTTTAAGGCATTCCATTGTTTCGGATTATGAGATGCTGTTAAAATAATTCCGCCATCTGCATTTTCTAACGGCACAGCTACTTCTACTGTTGGTGTTGTAGATAGTCCTAAGTCAATAACATCGATCCCTAAACCAACTAAGGTATTCGCAACCAAACTAGAAATCATTTTCCCAGAAATACGTGCATCCCTTCCTATTACTACTTTTATATTTTTCTTATCAGGGTTTCTTGCAATGATAAATGCACCGTATGCAGATGCAAATTTCACAGCATCTATAGGTGTTAAATTATCGGCAGTTTTACCTCCAATAGTTCCTCTAATTCCTGATATTGATTTTATTAATGTCATTCTTTTTCTTTTACCTTTTAATTAACAATACAAAGATAATTCTATTAAGTGGTTATTTAAAATAATTTAACACGTAGAAAAGTCTAAGATATTTATTTTAACTTTATGTAGTTACCTCAGTAATTATTGTAATTATTTAAGCTCTAACATGAAGTGTAAACATCAATAAAGCGCTCAACAACAGCGCTTTTAGAGAACACAAAAATCAATTTAAATCCCTTTTCCCACAAAACAAGCATTGAGATAAACATCGCTTTATGCTGTTTACATTCGTTAAATTTAAAACAAGAAAAAGCCGATGCAAATTGCATCGGCTTTCAAATACTATAAATAGTTACTGTTACTTAAAAAAAATTATTTCTTCTTTTTAGCACCCGTACCCGCTTCCATTTTCTCTTTAAGAGCCGCTAAACCACCGATGTCTCCAAGTGTAGTTTTTTCTGCATCTGCAGATTTCTTAACAGCTGTTTTTACATTTCTCTTTTCTTCCTCTTTAAAGATAGAAGTATGAGAAACGACAACTCTTCTGTATTCTTTAGAAAATTCTAATACAATAAATGCTATTGTATCTCCCTTTCCTAATTTAGAACCATCCTCTTTTTCTAAGAATCTTGTTGGTGCAAAACCTTCTACGCCATCTGCGAAAGATACTACTGCTCCTTTATCATTCTTTTCTTTGATAGTTCCTTCATGTGTAGAACCGATTGCATATGTAGCTTCATGTGCATCCCAAGGATTATCTTGTGTTTGCTTATGACCTAAGTTTAACTTTCTGTTCTCTACATCTAATTCTAATACTTGAACCTCTAACTTGTCTCCAACAGTTACAAAATCTGATGGATGTTTGATTTTCTTCGTCCAAGATAAATCAGAAATATATACTAAACCGTCTATACCTTCTTCTAATTCTACAAAAACACCAAAGTTTGTGTAATTTCTTACAGTACCAGTGTGTGTAGAACCTACAGGATATTTAGTTGTAATATCTGTCCAAGGATCTGGATGTAATTGTTTGATACCTAAAGACATTTTACGGTCTTCTCTATCTAAAGTTAAAACTTGCGCTTCTACTTTATCACCAACTTTTACAAAATCTTGTGCAGAGCGTAAGTGTGTAGACCAAGACATTTCAGAAACGTGAATTAACCCTTCTACTCCTTGTTCTACTTCTACAAATGCGCCATAATCTGCAATTACTACAACTTCTCCAGTAACTTTATCACCTACTTTTAAAGTATCGTTTAAAGCTTCCCAAGGATGCGCAGATAATTGTTTTAAACCTAATTGTATTCTAGATTTATTATCATCAAAATCTAAAATTACAACGTTTAATTTTTGATCTAATTCAACAACCTCATTCGGGTGGTTAATTCTAGACCAAGATAAATCTGTAATATGCACTAAACCATCTACACCACCTAAATCTACAAACACACCATAAGAAGTAATATTTTTAACAATACCTTCTAATACTTGTCCTTTTTCTAGTTGACCAATGATTTCTTTTTTCTGTAATTCAATATCTGCTTCAATAAGCGCTTTGTGAGAAACTACAACATTTTTAAATTCATGGTTGATTTTCACAACTTTGAATTCCATTGTTTTTTCTACGTATTGATCGTAATCTCTAATTGGTTTAACATCAATTTGAGATCCTGGTAAGAATGCTTCGATACCGAAAACATCTACAATCATACCACCTCTTGTTCTACATTTAACAAAACCGTTTACTACTTCACCAGTTTCATGAGCATTATTAACACGTTCCCATGCTTTAATAACTCTTGCTTTCTTGTGAGATAATACTAATTGTCCAGAAGAATCTTCTCTCTTGTCAACTAATACTTCAACAGTATCACCTTCTTTTAAACCTTGGTTGTAACGAAATTCGTTTAAAGAAATAACTCCTTCAGATTTAGAATTGATATCGATGATTGCATCTCTATCAGTAATTCTGATTACAGTTCCTTCGATTACGTCACGCTCGTTTACGAAACCTACAGTTCCTTCCAACGCTTGCTCAAAATCTTTTAATTTTGCTTCATCAACAGCTTCAATACCTTGTTCGTATTTGTGCCAGTTAAAATCTGCTAAAAATTGTTTTGGATCTACAGCTTCTACAACTGTTTCTACAACAGCTTCAGTAGCCGTTTCTTGTACTTCAGTAGCAACTACTTGCTCTTCAGTGTTTTTTGTTTCTTCAGACATTTCTGAAAATAATTTTTGTATCTTATTGTTTTACAGATTCTTAACAATTAAAACAGCAAGAGATGTTTTTATGATTTTTGTTTACTTTTCCTTTCTTGAATCTGTTCTTGTAAAAAGGAATGCAAATTTACAAAAAATACTTGATTTTAAAGGTATTAGATATTAAATATTTACTTTAATTAATAGAAATATAGGAACTAATTTTAAATATTTAGACTAATTTTAATGGTCATAATATTTATATCAACCAATCGACAGCCCTGTGAAATAAAAACTAGCTAATTTATATCATATTCTACTTATTTCATTTGTGAAAATTCGTAAAATGAGTGTCTAAAAACTACCTTTGCATTTTTTAATACCTATTTGGTGATTTAATAAAGATGGATAAACATACACAAGATTTAGTTGATAAAGGAATAATGCTTCCTCTAATGGAAGAATTCTACACAATACAAGGTGAAGGTTCTCATACAGGAACTGCTGCTTACTTTATTAGAGTTGGTGGTTGTGATGTTGGCTGCCATTGGTGTGATGTAAAAGAAAGTTGGAATGCCGATTTGCATCCACCAACATTAGCAGATACTATTGTGGCTAACGTTACCAAAAATGCAAATACTGTTGTTATTACAGGTGGTGAACCATTAATGTGGTCTATGGATTATATTACAAATCTTTTACAAAAAAATAATATTAAAACACATATTGAAACTTCTGGAGCCTATTCATTCTCTGGAAAATGGGATTGGTTTTGTCTATCTCCAAAGAAAACAAAATTACCCTTAGCCGAATGTTATCCAGAAGCAGATGAGTTAAAAATGATTATTCATAATACCTCTGATTTCGATTTTGCTGAACAAGAAGCCGGGAAAATTAGTGGAAAATGTAAGCTATATTTACAACCAGAATGGAGTAAAAAAGAAAAAATGACTCCTTTAATTGTAGACTATGTGATGAAAAATCCAAAATGGAAAATTTCGCTCCAAACTCATAAATTTTTAAATATTCCATAAATATATTTTTAAAGAAGCTCTTTCCTGTATTCAATACTCGTTTTATTTGTTCCTTAAAAAAACTCAAAAAATAATTAATCAGGGCATAAAGAGTAAATATATTTTTATAATTATAAAATAATTCTATCTATTACAGAACAAATTTTATCAAATTGCTCTGTAATTCCCATGTCAGAATTATCAAATTCAATAGCGTCATCAGCCATTATTAAAGGAGAATCTTTTCTAGTAGAATCTATTCGATCTCTTTCTTGAACGTTGAAAAGAATGTCCTCAAAAGAAACATTATCACCAATAGCTATCAATTCATTATAGCGTCTCATTGCCCTTTTGTCTGCAGAAGCCGTCATAAATAGTTTTAAATGTGCGTTAGGAAAAACTACTGTACCAATATCTCTTCCGTCCATCACAATACCTCCTTGTTTACCCATTTCCTGCTGTTCAGAGACTAATTTCTTTCTAACCTCAGAAATTGTAGCTATTTTACTTAC
>CAJIYW010000002.1 GCA_905181765.1 Flavobacteriales bacterium UBA6772
TTCATAATAGCAAACGCAATTACGCTAATAATCATGTATACTATCGCTTTATTATATTTCATAACTGCTTTATTCAATGAAATTAGAAAAAATAGGCATTATTTATTATGGTAAAAATACCGTTTCATATTTAAATGAATGTTTTAAACATGCCAAACAAAGATAGTGTATACCTTAAAGCTTATCATATGATTTCTTGCAATTACATTGATTTTATAGAGGGTGAAATAAACAGAAGTGCCTCATATCCTAAAAAAAATGAACATCTTGTATTTTTAAGCTTTTTCAGAAGTTCTTCTGTAAAATCATTCGTAAAAATTATCTTGTATTTAAAAAATAATAAAGTAAATAGTTTATTCTTTTCCTATCTTTGAAACGATATCATAACTATAATAATGAACGATTTTATTCTCTACTTTAAAATGGGTCTAAACCATGTTTTAGACTTCAATGCATACGACCATATTTTATTTTTAATAGTTTTAGCTGTTGTATTCAGCTTTAATCAATTTAAGAAAATAGTCTGGTTGGTAACTCTTTTTACAATTGGGCACTCTATAACACTAGCATTGGCTGCTTTTGGAATTCTAAGTGTAAACATGAAACTGGTGGAGTTTCTAATTCCTGTGACCATTTTTATTACGGGTACTGTAAATATTTTTACAGCAAAACAAGCTGCCGGTGGAAAACACAAGATAAACTTAGTTCTTGCACTGCTCTTCGGTTTAATTCATGGTTTAGGCTTTTCTAATTATTTTAAAATGATGATTGGTAGAGGTGAGGACAAAATTCTTCCTTTACTAGAGTTTTCATTGGGTATAGAGGCAGCTCAAATAATTATAGTTGTAGGAATTTTATTAATTGGTGCTTTTCTTCAAAATATTTTAAAAGTGAACAAAAGAGACTGGATTTTGGTTTGCTCATCAATTGTAATAGGATTTGCAATTCAAATGATGCTAAACAGAATTTTTTGGTAATCTAATTAGTAACTTTTTATAAAAATTTACTACTTATTAACGGTTCAATCTTATTAATCTTTTTACTTTCGTATTTATGACAGCTAATAAGCAATTAAAATTTGACAAAGCTTACTTAAAAATGGCTTTAGAGTGGGGAAAACTTTCACATTGTAAGCGTAAACAAGTAGGTGCCTTAATTGTAAAAGATAGAATGATTATTTCTGATGGTTTTAATGGAACGCCAACAGGTTTTGATAATTGTTGTGAAGATGAAAACGGAGCTACAAAATGGGAAGTTTTACACGCAGAGGCAAATGCCATTTTAAAAGTTGCTAGCTCTACACAATCTGCAAAAAACGCAACCCTTTACGTTACGTTATCTCCTTGCACACAGTGCAGTAAATTAATTCACCAAGCAGGTATAAAAAGAGTTGTATACGCCAATGCGTATAAAGATGATGCTGGAATAAAGTTTTTAGAAAAAGCCGGTATAGAAATAATTAATCTACCTTATGAATAAAGAAAACCTTCCACTTTTTCTTTCAATTGCTGTAGTTTTTGGAATTTTAATAGGTATGTCTTTTGGCGAAGATGCCACTAATTTTTTACCGTATCTAAAAGTGCATCCCAAGAAAGAAAAATTAAAAGACTTATTAATTTTATTGAAAATGATTACGTAGATAAAGTGAGTACAGACAATCTACTAGATGGTGCGATAACCCAAATGCTGGGCGAGCTAGATCCACATTCTGTCTATATCCCAAAAGAAAAACTACAAGCCGTAAAAGAGAACATGCAGGGTAAATTTGTGGGTATTGGTGTTCAGTTTAGAATGATTTCAGATTCTATTACTGTAGTGCAACCTATAAAAGGTGGGCCCAGTATAAAAGCAGGCATAAAAGCAGGAGACCGTATTTTAATGGCAAATAAAGATACTTTATTTGGTAGAGAAATTATAAGTGATGCTGTTCCTAAATATTTAAAAGGAGCCGATAATACAGAGGTAAATCTTAAAATTTACAGAAAAAGTACAGATTCTCTTTTTAATGTAATTGTTACTCGCGGCAGTGTAAATATTAAAAGTGTAGATTTATCATATATGCTAAATGATTCTATTGGTTATATAAAACTAGATCGTTTTGCAAGAAACACCTTCACAGAGTTTAAGACGTCATTAAATATCTTAAAAAAGAAGGGTATGACAGATCTAGTATTAGATCTTCGCGGCAATGGTGGTGGCTTTATAGATATTGCAAATAGCATTGTAGATGAGTTTCTAGAGGAAGACAAACTAATTGTTTTTACAAAAAATAATAAAGATGAAATTGATGAGTCTTTTGCTACCAAAAAAGGAGATTTTGAAAAAGGTGGTTTGTATGTTTTAATTGATGAAAATTCTGCATCTGCCTCAGAAATTGTAGCTGGCGCTTTACAAGATAACGACAAGGGAACAATTATTGGAAGACGCTCTTTTGGAAAAGGTCTTGTACAAATAGAAATGGATCTAGGAGATGGTTCTGCGGTTCGTTTGACAACGGCTCGTTATTACACGCCTACCGGACGTTCTATTCAAAAACCATATTCTGGTAACGGAAACAAAAATTATTATCAGGAATACGAGAAAAGAATCGCTAATGGAGAATTGCTAAGTCAAGATAGTATTCAAGTAATAGATTCTTTACAATTTAAAACTCCTAAAGGTAAAATAGTATATGGCGGTGGTGGTATTATACCGGATGTATTTGTAGGAATAGATACCTCTTCTACCCTTACCAATTTTAACTTTTATAAAATTAATAGTTTTGCTTTTGATTATGTAGATAACAAGAGAACGGAATTAGAAAAATGGAAAATTGACGATTTTATTGACAATTTTGATACAGATGAAACTATTTATAATGCTTTTTTAATTGCTGTAAAAAACCGAAGAAATCCTACCTCTGAAGAGAAAAAAAGCATAAAACGTTATTTAAATGCGTCTATAGCTAATGTACTATTTGGAGACCTTGGCTTCTATAGAATTATACATCAAGAGGATAAAATGCTGCAAAAAGTATTGGAGTTGGAAAGTATACAAGAATAGCTTTTCTTTGTAGCAATGATAACAATAAATATCTCAGACAATAAAAAAGTCTATTTTGCTTCGGATCAGCATTTAGGTGCGCCCACTGCAGCAGCAAGTTTTCCTAGAGAAAAAAAGTTTGTTGCTTGGTTAGATACATAAAAGAAGATGCAGAAGCTGTTTTTTTATTAGGTGATTTATTCGACTTTTGGTTTGAGTATAAAACTGTAGTTCCTAAAGGTTTTGTTCGAGTCTTAGGAAAACTAGCAGAACTTAAAGATGCAGGTATTCCTATTTATTTCTTTGTTGGGAATCATGATTTATGGATGAATGACTATTTTGAAAAAGAGTTAAATATTCCTGTATATCATGCGCCACAAGAATTTTGTATCAATAATAAAAAAATGCTTATTGGCCATGGAGATGGTCTAGGACCTGAGGATAAGGGATATAAACGCATGAAGAAAGTATTTACGTTTCCTTTCTTTAAATGGCTATTTAGATGGCTACACCCAGATATTGGTGTAAAACTTGGACAATACATGTCTGTAAAAAATAAATTAATTTCTGGTGAGGAAGATGCCAAGTTTTTAGGCGAAGAAGAGGAGTGGTTGGTGCAATACTGCAAAAGAAAATTAGCGTCTAAACACTATGATTATTTTGTTTTTGGTCATAGACACCTTCCTTTAGAAATTAAACTACAAGAAAATTCTACCTATATAAATTTAGGTGATTGGATTCAATACTTCACGTATGGTGTATTTAATGAAAACGAGCTTCATTTAAAAAAATACTAAACTTTTAAGAAAACTATTCTCCAATTATTACCAGCTATTTGTAATCTTTCAGGTTTGTAAAACCTACAGATGCATGTGCTTTAATGGAAGGCATATTCTTTAAGTCTATTTCTGTAATGATAAATTTAAACAAATGTTACTTTTCATAAATGCGTAAAACCCTTTAAAAATTATTTTTAATAGAGTATAATTATATAATAATAAAAGTGCTTGATTAAATATTTTTATAAAGGTAAAAACAAACCTAAATACAACTATTTCGAGCTTTTTCTATTGATATAAGCAAATCTTTAATAGTAAACATAAAACAATAGTGTTTCGCACAATAAATTGCTTTAAGTACCCTTATACTTAATTTACTGTTTTTAAAGAAAGTTATATCCTCCGAGAATCAACTCTAATCTAGTATTGCTCAAAAAAAATGCTACTCTTTCGAGTAGCATTTTAATATTCTTACGTTTTAATTTTAATTAAAACTGGTAGTTTAAAGATAAATTAAACATGGTACCTAACTGACTAAAGTGATAACCATCATATGTCATTTGAGAATAACGTTGGTTAAAAGTAATTAAGTTAGACTGGTTTTTAATAAAAGCAGCATCACCTAAAAGAGCACTTCCTGCAGCATTTTCTGCTTTGAAAGACCATTCTGGTAATACATCAAACAAATTGTTAACATTTAAGGCAATAGTTAATTTCTCTGTTGCGTTATAATTAATACCCAAATCTGTAACCACTTTAGGTGTGAATTCTGTTCTTAAGTTAGAATCCATTCCTTGTTGTTTGAACGTAGTTTTACCAAAATAAGTGTTATTTAAGTTGAAACCCCATTTGTTAATATCATAAGTAGTTCCTAAAATCCACTTCATTTCTGGTCTAGAAGTAAAGAATAATGCTTCTTGCGTTGCATTAACTACAGACTGTCCTGCTGCAGAAACAATCGATGGATTTTTAACTGCCCCATCTCTTGCATTCTCTATTACATAGTTTCCAGATAAGTTGAAGCCTAACATTCCTTCACCTGCTTCAATTTTGTTATATCCAATCACTACATCAATTCCCGAAGTTTTTGTATCTAAAGCATTTGAGAAGAACTTAAATCAGATAAATTATTATCTCTTAAGATGTCTAAAGGTGTGTACCAATACTTTACCCGTCGTCATCATTTTTCCGAATTTTATAATAAAACATTCTATCTTTACTAATATTGAATAATCTACTGTAAACTTAAGTTTCTATTTACTTTACCACCTAAACCAACAGTAAAGTTTGTAGAAGTTTCTGCATCTAATTTAGGATATACCTAACTAAACCTGCTTGGAAGATACATTGTTTACCAAACCACCTACTTGAATTCCTTGTCCAGGAACAAAACTATATTGTGCTTTTTGTGTATAAATTTGGTGTAACGTAGGTGCTCTAAACCCTGTAGATAAAGAACTTCTTAATGTATACTTATCACTAATAGTATACGCTCCACTTGCTTTCCATACAAACGCATTTCCAAAATCAGAATAGTTTTCAGATCTTATAGTACCGTCTAAAGTTAAATTTTCAGAAGGGTTCCAGTTCAAAGAAGCATACCCACCAAAGTTATAACGGGTAAATTTTCCTGAGTTTCCTGGGCTATTTCCTGCAAATGAATCTGCACCACCACCGTCATAAGAAGCTAACTCTCCTTCAATCACCTCAAAAGTTTCGTATCTAAACTCTGAACCAAATGCAACACTTACGTTATCTGTAAGAATCTTAGAAACATCTAAGTTTCCAACATTATGATAAAATCCTGTTCCTCCTGGATCAAAAGATTTCTTAGAGTTTTCTCTGTATAATTGAGCTCCTTCAGTAATCTCACCATTGTCAACTACACCATCATTATTCGCATCTACCCAAGTAGAAGGAGAATATACTGCGTTTCTGTTGTGAGAATCATTTACTTTATACGTTTGAGAGTTTCCACCAGTAGTAAAACTAGCGTCTACATTCCAATCGTTAATTACAGATTTAACACCAACTGTAGCATTATAATCATTTAAATCTCCTTCAAAAGTAGGCACATACCCGTCATAACCACCAGCATTTGTTGGGTTATCTCCAGGATAAAAATCTGCTAAATAAGGAAAAGCATCTACTGTTCTCCAATACGGAGTTCTATAGTTTGCAAAAGAGTTTACTTTTTTATTAATAAAAGCAGCATTAAAATATAAATTAGATTGCTCACTTAAAGTATAAGAACCATTTATTAAAAACTTAGCGGCAGCCGTTTCTGGCGAACCATTAATGTTTCCAGCATCTGGTCTTCTAGATAAAAATTCTTGAACATCTGCAATATCTGCTTCAAAATCTCCAGCTTCACCAGCAGCATCTACTGTTCCTGGTCTATTAGATACGCTTGTTTTAGAAAAGTCTACTGTATAGTTGATAAATCCTTTGTCATCTCCGATAGATGAACCATTGTTAACAGAAACGCCAAACATTTCTCCATCACCTGCAGAAGTAATTCCTGTTCTTAGTGTAGCAGAACCTCCGTCAGGGCTATCTTTTAATATAATATTTATTACACCAGCAATTGCATCAGAACCGTATTGTGCAGAAGCACCGTCTCTTAATACTTCAATATCTTTAATTGCATCGATAGGAATTCCAGAGATATCTGAACCTGTCTCACCTCTACCTGGAGAAGTTTGCGTATACAATAAAGCAGATAAATTTTTACGTTTACCATTAATAAGTATCAAAGTTCTACTTGGCCCCATGTTTCTAATTTCATACGGATCTAATAAAGAAGTCGCATCATTTACCGGAGTTTGTACCGTATTAAATGATGGAATTTTGTATTGTAACGCTTTATCAAAAGTAGTTTGACCTGTAGACACTAAATCTTTTGCAGATACGATATCTATTGGCAATGGGCTCTTCGTGTTACTTCTTTGAGGTGTTCTTGATCCTGTAACGATAATCTCGCCTAAAGATTCATCTCCTTCTTCAATTGCAATCGTTAAAAAAGAATTGGTTGTTACTGTTACTTCTTTAGTTTTAAAACCAATAGAAGATACTACTATAGTAACTGGTAAGCTTTTTACTGTTAAACTAAATTCACCAGAATCGCTTGTTGTAGTTCCTGTAGAAGTTCCTTTTACTAGAACATTCATGTAAGGCAACGCACTTCCAGAAGTGTCTGTTACTTTTCCTTTAATTGTCTGTGCCATTAACCCTAAAGGTAGCATAAACATAAAAGCAATTGTAAACGCTTTTAAAAAAAATCTTTGTTTCATAAATAAATTGTTAGTTAAGAATTATGTTTAAATAACCTCTGCAGCCTTAAAGATGCAAAGCCTTATTTATTATATAAGACAGGAAAGGAAAAAATATACCCTTTAAAATTTATTTATTTTTAAAAAAAAAGAGCGAACACAGTAAAACCTGAAGTATTTATAGTTTTATGTTCAATTTTGTGTAATAGAAAGAGCCGTTTGTTCCCATTTGTGTAGCATCCCATAAGCCACCACTATCTGTAAAACTATTTTGTTTAGTTGGGTATACATTCAATAAATTATTAGCACCAAACTGTAAATTAACTGCGGTAGTTATATGATAACTAAAATGCACATCTGTTGTTATTTTTGGATCATAAATATCAGCAGCGGCAGCAGCTCTCTCTGCTTCTGAATTGTTAAAGTTTGATATATCTTGACTTATTTGCCAATCTACCAAATCTACTCGGCTAAACCGCGTAAAACTTACCGATGTTTCTAATTTTTTATAACTATAATTTATCCCCAAATTAAATTTACTTTTGGGTGCAGAGGCCAATAAATACTGCTGATCTCTAGTGCCAAAAAAAGTTTCTTGATCTAATGCTTTGTTTTTAATATGGGTAATAATCATATTATTTATATTACCAGAAAGGTCTATAGAAAGTTGACTGTTTTCCATTTGCTTTTCCCAGTTTAAAACCAAATCTACGCCAGTAGTTTCTGTATTTACGCCATTTGCAAAAAATTGAACATTGTCTATTCCTACGCCTAAATCTGAAGCATCAAAATTACCACTCAAAATAATCCTATCTTTAATAGCTACATAATATGCGTCTATTGCCACATTAAAGGTTTTACTTAGTTTTGCTGTAAACCCTAAGCTAAAATTTCTAGCTTTTTCCTCCTGTAATTCATCAATATTAAATCTTCTGGCAATAGCGCTGTTGTTTGCTATTAAAAAAGATTCTGACGCTTCAGTTCCTATAAAGTTTGTAAAAGTTAAATTATAATACCTTTGTGCCAAAGAAGGTGCTCTAAAACCAGTACTAAAAGAACCTCTTAAATTTAATTTTTGGGTTATTTTATATCTAGAAGCAAGTTTGTAGTTTAGCGTGCTACCAAAATCGCTATAATATTCGAAACGCAAAGCAGACCCAAGCATAAATTTATCTGAAAAATCTATTTCTGTATCTAAATAAACACTAAAATTAGACCTATTCTCTGTCTACTTCATTCTCTGGACCATACCCCGGAAAACCCTGAGAACCGCCGGGTCTTATTCCTCCATTATACGTTTGATAATCTAAAAGTGGTGTTCTAGAGTTTATTAAATCTCCGTTCATATCATAGGAGCTATAAGAAGCTTCTTCACCAGAAAATATTTTATAAGCATCTATTCTATACTCTAAACCCATAGCAATGTTATAACTAAAGGGCGCTGCTAAAAAATATTTAGAAAAATCGATACTAGTAGTATTTTGAATTAATTGGTGCCCACCTGCATCAAACTCTGTTGGAGAGTTTTCCTCTAAAGTAGCATTTAAAGTGTTCTTTATAAAGTAATGAAAATTATTTCTACCAAAAGTATTATTCAAGTCAACACTCCATTCTTTAAAACTTGTAAGCAAACCAATGGATGCTGAATTGTCTATAATATTTGATGTAATTAATGGATCAAAGCCGCTGGGATAAATATCGAGCACATTTCTTGCAGTATTCGCTCTTCTAGAAAAAGCAAAAGCTTCTGTGTTTTTATAATTTACACCCCCATTTATATAAAATTTAGTGTTAATATCAAGAGGAATTTCAGCGTTTAAAAAAAAGCTAACATTTTTAACCGCAGCCTGTCCGTACTTATCTCTTGCAAGGGTTGCTGGTCTTATTGTTTTATCTGCAGATAGCGCTTCTGCAGAAAAATTAACAAATCCTCCTTTAACTATTTTCATACCATAGTTTAACCCCAATTTATAAGTAAAACCATCTGCTCTGTTCGGGTAAATAGAATTGGTATCTGCATTGTTAAAACCTAAAGTAGAAGTTATAGTTAAAGCATTGTCAGAATCTTTTAAAACAATATTTAAAACACCCGCAATAGCATCTGAACCGTATTGTGCAGAAGCACCGTCCCTTAATAATTCTATTCTTTTTATAGCCGAAATCGGAATTGCATTTAAATCTGTACCTGAATTACCTCTTCCTCTTGTACCGTATAAATTTATTAAAGATGCCTTGTGTCTTCTTTTCCCATTAATTAAAACCAATGTTTGGTCTGGTCCTAGACCCCTAATTGTTGCAGGATCTATATGATCTGCACCGTCTGCGCCAGATTGTTTAGTAGCGTTAAAGGAAGGAATTGCATACTGTAAAAATTGATTAATTTCTACTTGACTACTTTTAGAGGAGGTATCCTCAATATTAATAAAATCTATAGCTACAGGGGTGTCATTAGCAACTCTTTTTTTATTTCTAGAACCCACTACTTGCACCTCATCTAAATCTTGTCCAGATAATAAAACAATTGAATGAAATACATTGGGTTTTAAGTTTAGTGTTTTAGATTCATGACCTAAAAAGCTAATGGCAATGGTGTTTTTATTCTGAACCCTAAACTCAAAAGTCCCGTCTCTATTTGTTGTTATTCCCGTTAAAGATGCTGTTTCTTGCAAAGCAGCACCACTTAGAGGTGTATTATCTGAACTTAAAACAATACCTCTAACTGTTATTTGGTTGTTATTAAATGTACTGTCTATAACAGCATCTTTAGAAAAAAAAGTAGTGCCTTGAGATAAAAGTTTCTTTTTAGCTGCCTCTTCCTTAGAATAGATCACAAAATAGTTGTTTCCTAAATCATCAAAAAGAAAAGGGGTGAGTTTTTCAAGTAAAGATATAGATGCTTTTAAAGATAGGTTTCTAAAGCCGGCTTCTTGTATTTTTTTATTTAAAAGTAAATTGGCTTTGTAAGTAAAGAAAATCTCATGGGTATTACTAATTTTATTTAGCAATGCCGCCAATGGTATTGTATTTTTAGATTTGGTTTGAGCAAGCGCAGTTTGAAATATAAACGATACAAAGACAATTAATATAAGTTTTAGAAATACTAATTTTTTTGTCATTTACTTTTGTGAATTATAGCTACTTCTTGCTAATAATAAGCCTGTTCTCTTTTTTAACAATGAGCACACCTGCAGACTTTTCAATGGCTTTTATACAGATATTTATATTTGTAATAGGAACTGCTCCTGTTATTAATATATCTTTGCTGTTATCATCCTTAAAAACAATAGAATATCCATAAGATTCTTCTATTTTCTCCATCGCTTTTTCCAAAGATAGGTTTTCAAAAAGCAAAGACCCATCTTTCCAACTTGTTTTTATAATTGGATTGAAAATATTTTTGTCTTCTAAAATTTTATTTTCTTCAGCTGAATACGAAATATAATTACCAGGAATCATTTTTTTGTCCGCACCATTTTTAAGTTTTAGCCAAATATTTCCTTCCTCTAAGAAAACAGCTGTTTTTTCTTGTTTTGTACTTACATTAAAAGAAGTGCCATATACTTCTACAGATAAATCTTTTGTGATTACCCAAAACTTCGCCTGAGTAACGATTTTTTTATCAACCTGAAAAAATGCTTCTCCAGATAACCAAACTCTTCTACTTTCGTTTTTATAGTAAGATAGACTAGAGTTTGAATTTAAAGTAACATCACTACCATCTTGTAATTTAATGTTTAATATTTCGCCATAATTAGTTTTATGTGTAATCTTAGAATTACTATTTAGGAAATAGAAGCCCAAAGAGAATAATAATAATATGGATGCTGCTGCACTAAATTTTCTTAAAAATAGAACTTTTGATTTTGACGCTTTTGGTGCTTTTGTTTTTTCCTGAATTTTAGCTTCTAATTTTTTCCATTCAAAAGCAACTTTTTCTTTGCTAACTACTTCCTTATTAAAAGAAACACCTAGAACAAGGTCTTTCGCTTTGTTTACCAATTCATTTTTCTCTGGATTATTTGCAATCCAAAATTCCCAAAAATTTATGTCTGTACCATTATTTTGTAATGCCCAATTTTTAAAAGACACGTCTTCTAAAAAATCGTTTATGGTATTGTATTGTTTTTTGATCATCTCTTAATTTTCTCTTGCTACTTATATAAGATACTATTCTATTTTTTATACCCTTAATTTTATGTTAAAGCTTAAATAGTTTTATAATAGATATTTCTTCTTTTAAACTTTTTATTGCTTTGTGCAATGTATTTACTACACTCTGATAGTTAATACCCATTATTTCTGAGATTTCTGAAGCTTTTAAACCGCTGTAATACTTCAAATAAATGGCCTCTTTTTGTCTACTTGGTAACTTATTTAATAAAATAGACAAGTTTTTGTTTTTAAAAATGGTTGTTTCTTGCTCTGTCATTATCTCTTCTGCCGTAAATTGAAGGTCCACAAAAGTATCTTCAGAAAAATCGGTATGCGTTAATTTATTGTTTTTTTTCATTACCTTTAATAAAAAACGTCTGTAGGACGTGAAAAGGTAGGGTGCAATGCTATCTAAATCACTTAAATTTTCTCTGTGCTCAAAAACATATAAAAAAAAGTCTTGCAACGTATCTTCTGTAAGCGCAGTATTTTTAGATATTTTTAATCCGTAACTATGTAAATCTGGATAGTAGCTCTCAAAAAGCACAGAAAACGCATTTAGGTCTCCTTCTTTTAATGCTTTCCATAAAAACTTATCCGTTAACTTTTCCATAAAAAATTTAGTGCTCAATAATTCTCTAAAAGTAATAAAAATTAACGAATCATCTTTAACCTACTTTTAACAAAAATAAATATGTTAAAATTGTAGTTTTGTTCCAATAAAAAAAATAACACCAAATACAATATATAATGGATGTAGATGTAAGAGCAATTAACGAGAAAATTGAAAGGGAAAGTGCCTTTATAGATATTCTTACTTTAGAAATGAATAAAGTAATTGTTGGACAAAAACAAATGATAGAAAGTTTATTAATCGGGTTGATTGGTAATGGTCATATTTTACTGGAAGGAGTTCCTGGATTAGCAAAAACTTTGGCAATTAACACACTATCTAAAGCGGTGCAAGCAAGTTTTAGTAGAGTGCAGTTTACACCAGATTTATTGCCTGCAGATGTTGTTGGAACCATGATTTACAACATGAAGGAAAATGACTTCATGATTAAAAAAGGTCCAATATTCGCAAACTTTGTATTGGCAGATGAGATTAACAGAGCACCTGCAAAAGTACAATCTGCTTTATTAGAGGCAATGCAAGAGCGCCAAATTACTATTGGAGATACTACCTTTAAGTTAGATGAGCCTTTCTTAGTAATGGCAACTCAAAACCCTGTAGAACAAGAAGGAACCTACCCTTTGCCAGAAGCACAAGTAGATAGATTCATGCTAAAAGTGGTCATTGATTATCCAAAATTACAAGATGAGCAACTTATTATGCGCCAGAATTTATCCGGTAGCTTTGCCACAGTAAATCCTGTAGTTTCTGTAGCCCAAATTATAAAAGCAAGAGCAGTTGCAAATGAGGTTTATATGGACGAGAAAATCGAAAAATATATTCTAGACATTATTTTTGCAACACGGTATCCAGAAAAATATAACTTATCAAAATTAAAAGACTTAATTAGTTTTGGAGCCTCTCCTCGTGGAAGTATAAATTTAGCAAAAGCAGCAAAATGTTATGCCTTTATTAAACGAAGAGGATATGTAATTCCAGAAGATGTTAGGGCAGTAGTTTACGATGTATTGCGTCACAGAATTGGTATTACATATGAAGCGGAAGCAGAAAACATAACTTCTGTTGACATTATAAACGATATTATTAATGAAATTGAAGTACCATAAACAATTATCAAAAAACAATTATACGTTTAAAAGGTGAAACTAATAATTGATACATGTTAACTGACAATTGAATAAATGGATACAAAAGAGATACTTAAGAAAGTACGGAAGATAGAAATTAAGACAAAACGTTTGTCTAATGATATTTTTGGAGGTGAATACCATTCCTCTTTTAAAGGACGTGGTATGACTTTTTCTGAAGTAAGACAATACCAATTTGGTGACGATGTTAGAGCAATTGACTGGAACGTTACCGCGCGCTACAACGAACCTTATATTAAAGTCTTTGAAGAAGAACGTGAATTAACGATGATGCTTTTAGTAGATATTTCTGGTTCTGAATTATTTGGAACAGCTACACAGTTTAAAAAAGATACCGTCACAGAAATTGCCGCAACATTGGCTTTTTCTGCAACTCAAAACAATGATAAAGTTGGTTTAATTTTATTTTCTGATGATATTGAGTTGTTCATTCCTCCTAAAAAAGGAAAAAGTCATGTTTTAAGAATTATTAGAGAGCTCATAGAATTTAAACCAAAAAGTAAAAAAACAAACATTGCAGCAGCTTTAAAGTTTCTATCTAGTGTAATGAAAAAAAGAGCGATTGTTTTTATGTTATCAGATTTCATGGACGATGACTATGAAAAGACACTAAAAATTGCAGCAAAAAAACACGATTTAACGGGTATTCGAGTTTATGATAAACATGATGCCGAAATTCCTAATTTAGGAATGGTGCCAATGTTAGATGCTGAAACCGGCAATGTGCAATTAATTAATACTGCATCAAGATCTGTAAGAACAAGTTACAAAGCAAATGCAATAAGACTTTCAGACTATTACACAAACATGTTTAAAAGAAGTGGTGCAGGAAGCGTAAACACAAGAGTTGATGAAAATTACGTGAAAAAATTATTAGGTTATTTTAAACACAAAGGAAGATAGTCTTACAAATGAAAAAACAAATATTCTATATATTACTATTTATTTCAACCATAAGTTTTGCGCAAAAACCAATGGTTAAAGCAGAAATTGATACTACCAACATTAGAATTGGTGAGCAGTTTCAATTAAAAATCTCGGTAGATGAAACTCAGAATGTAATCATTCCGAAAATCCAACTAAAAGGTTTAGAGGTTATCGATTCTACAAGAATAGATACTATTAAAAACAGCCTCATTAGAAGATACATATTAACAGGCTTTGATAGTGGAGCATTTTACATTCCGCAACAACAAATCTTTGTCAAAAATCAGGCTTTTTTAACGGATTCTCTTTTAATAAATATAGCAACAATTGCAATAGATACTGCAAAAGTGAAAAAATTTCCAATAAAATCTATTAAAAAAGAACCTTATACATTCGATGATTTTAGAATCTACATATATCTTATTTTAGCAATTCTAGCGATCATAGGTTTCTGGATTTACTGGTTTGTAATTAAAAAAAGAAAAGAAACCGAAGATGCACCAACCTATAGAACCTTACCTCCTTTTGAAGAGGCAATTTTAAGGTTGAATGAATTAGACGAAAAGCTCTTGTGGCAAAACAATAAAATAAAAGAATATTACTCTGAATTAACAGAAATTGTACGTGGCTATATTGAGCGTGAATTAAAAGTGCCTGCATTAGAAAATACTACTGATGAAGTGCTAGCAATGATAAAAGATTTTAAGAACTTAGATAGTATAGAAACTTCAAAAGAAACAATAAAAAAGTTAAAAGACTTATTACGAGAAGCTGATTTAGTAAAGTTTGCCAAGTCGAAACCTTTAGCTATTGAAATTGAAGACGACAGAAGAGATGCAGAATTTATTATAGGACACTTAAAGCCTAAACAAATAATAGAAAAAGAAGATGAACTGGAGTAATTTCGAATTTTTAAACCCTGAGTTTCTCTGGTTACTAATACTAATACCACTATTAGCAGTTTGGCATTTCTTTATGCGTAAAAAAGATACTGCTGTTTTAACAATGCCGAGTGTAAAAGGTTTTAAAGTTAGCTCATTTTTATCAAAATTAAAACCAATTCTATACCTGTTAAGACTGCTTGCTTTGTCTGCAATTATAATTGCGCTAGCAAGACCTAGAAATGTGTCTGTAAGCAAGAAAACAAAAACGAATAAAGGGATTGATATTGTAATGGCTATTGATGTTTCTGCGAGCATGTTGGCTAGAGATTTAAAGCCAAATAGATTAGAGGCACTTAAAAAAGTAGCTGTAAATTTTGTAGACAGAAGACCAAACGATAGAATTGGTATTGTGGTATATGCCGGTGAAAGTTTTACACAAACCCCAATTACAAGTGATAAAGGAATTGTGAAACGTACAATTTCTGAATTGAAATGGGGACAACTAGAGGGTGGAACAGCCATTGGAATGGGGTTAGGTTCGGGTGTAAACAGACTAAAAGGAAGTAAGGCAAAAAGTAAAGTAATTATTTTACTTACAGATGGTGTAAATAACTCTGGTAATATAGATCCAAGAACGGCAACCGAATTGGCAAAAGAGTTGAAAATTAAAGTGTATACCATAGGAATTGGTACGAATGGGATGGCAGATTTCCCGTGGAGTAAAGACCCTAGAACAGGCAAGCTGAATTTTAGAAAGCAACAAGTAGAAATAGATGAAAAACTATTGCAAGAAATTGCAACAGAAACCGAAGGGAAATATTTTAGGGCAACGGACAATGAATCTTTAAAAGAAATTTATGACGAAATTGATGCCCTAGAAAAAACAAAAATAGAAGAGTTTAAGTATTACAATTATCAAGAGAAGTTTAGAGTTTTTGTGCTCTTAGGATTAGGATTCTTATTGTTAGAATTCATTTTAAGAAATACAATTTTCAAAAGTTTTATATAAAAAATTGAATCTTTCAATTAAAAAATAATGTACAGAATAGAAGAACCAATTTATTTTTATCTACTAACAATTATTCCGGCAATGATTGTTATTTTCTTGTTGGTTTTATGGTGGAAAAAAAGAACACAACGCGCCTTTTCTAATAGCACATTACTCAAAAAATTAGCACCAAATTCATCTAGCTTTAAAACTACTTTAAAATTGGTAACTTTATTAGTGGGTATTACCTTTTTAATAATTTCTTTGACCAACCCAAAAATGGGAACGAAATTAAAAACAGTTAAAAGAGAAGGTGTAGATGTTGTTTTTGCTTTAGACGTTTCTAAAAGTATGTTGGCAGAAGACATTGCCCCTAACAGGTTAGAGAAAGCAAAGCAAATTATTTCTAAAATAATTAATAAATTAGGTTCAGACAGAGTTGGTATTATTATTTATGCAGGAAATTCATATCCATTATTACCAATAACTACAGATCATGCCGCGGCTAGTATGTTTTTACAAAACGCAAATCCAGACATGGTTTCTAGTCAAGGAACAGATATTAATGGCGCATTAGAATTAGCAAAAACATATTATAATAATGATGAGCAAACCAACCGATTTTTAATTATTATTTCAGACGGGGAAGATCACCAAGAAGAAACAAAGCAGGTTGCGCAAAACTTAGCAAACGAAGGTGTAAAAATTTATACTGTTGGCGTTGGTACAGATAGAGGTGGGCCAATTCCTATACGTGTAAATGGTGCTGTGAATAGTTATAAAAAAGATAACAAAGGTGAAACTGTAATTACAAAACGTAAACCAGCAGTTTTACAAGGAATTGCAGATGCCGCTAATGGAAAATATATTGATGGCAATATTACTGAAAATCCTGTAAATGAAATTGCAGAGATTATTGCAAATGCAGAAAAAAGCGAGTTTGAGACCAAGCAGTTTTCTGACTATAAAGATCAATTTCAATGGTTCTTAGGATTGGGTTTATTCTTTTTAATTATGGATGTTTTCTTGTTTGAAAAGAAAACAAAATGGTTAAAAAAAGCGGATTTATTTAACGAAGAGAAAACAAAAAATTAAATGAAAAAATTAAAATACCTGTTTATCATTTTCTTAATGCTCTTTTCATCTAAAGAAATAGCAGCACAAAAAGATACTATTGCACAGCAAAGAACTGCAAGGAAAATGCTGCGTCAAGGAAATGAATTGTATCAAAAAGAACAATTCACAGATGCTTCTGTAGCCTATCAAAAAGCATTGGGGAGTAATTCTAATTACGATAAGGCATCCTACAACTTAGGAAATGCATTGTATAAAAATAAAAATTACAAAGAAGCAATACCTCAGTATGAATTAACTGCAAAAACTGCAACCGACAAGGGTATTAAAGCCGAAGCGTTTCATAATATAGGAAACGCTATGATGGAGTCTAAAAATTATCAGGGGGCTGTAGATGCTTTTAAAAGTGCCTTAAGAAACAATCCTACAGATGACGAAACTCGTTATAATTTAGCCGTTGCACAGCAATTATTAGACAAAGAAAAACAAGATAAAAAAGACGACAAAAACAAAGACAAAAATAAGGATAAGGATAAGGATAAAAAAGACAAAGATCAGAAGGATAAAAACGATAAGGACAAAGATAAAAAAGACAAGAATAAAAAAGACGATGACAAAGACGGTGAAGGAGATAAAGACAAGGATAAAAAACAAGACCCTAAAAAAGATAAAAAGAAAGAACCACAAAAACCAAAACCACAACCCGGTAAAATGACACCTCAGCAAGTAAAGCAATTGTTAGAAAGCTTAAATAATGAGGAGAAAAAAACCCAAAAGAAAATGAATGCTAAAAAAGCAAAAGGTAAAAAGGTAAAACAAGAAAAAGATTGGTAGCTTTACGTTTTAGAAAAAGTTGATGAAGTTGAAATTTTACATATCTCTATTTATTTGTTTACTAAGTATTTCTTTAGTTGCACAAGAAGCTACCTTAAAGGCAAAAGTTAGTAAAAACAAACTAGGTGTAAACCAGCGTTTACGGATAGAATTTTCTATTGATAAGCAGGGAGGAGATAATTTCTCTCCCCCAAAATTTACTAATTTTAGAGTTGTTGGCGGACCAAGTCAATCTGTTAGTCAATCTTGGATTAATGGAAAAGTAACCTTTTCCCAATCGTACACCTACATTATTCAACCCAAAAGAAAAGGAGCCTTTTCTATTGCAAGTGCATCTATAAAAATTGGTGGTAAATTTATAAAGTCTGAACCTGTTAAAGTAATTGTTTTAGATCCTGTAGAAATTCCTAAAAACCCAAATGACCCAAATTATGTTGCACAGCAAAACATTCATTTAGTAGCAGAAATATCTAAAGCTAACCCTTATGTTGGTGAAGGAATTTATGTAGAATATAGACTGTATGTAAGTGAAAATGTAAGTGTTTATGATACTTCTATTTCAGAAGCGCCAAAGTATAACGGTTTTTGGAATCAAGACATTAAAGTAAATGGTTTTCCAGTAAAAATGGGAAAATACAATGGGGAAAACTACAGATATATTGTGCTTCAAAAAGCACTTCTAATTCCAACAAAAACAGGAAAACTCTCTATAGATCCAATGAGAATGGATATTGTAATTGGAGTGCCATCTGGACGTGCAGATTTTTTCGGAAATGCAATCACAAAGAATATTAGACGAGAATTTGCTTCTACTAAAAAAATAATTCGTCCTAAGTCACTTCCTTTAGAAGGAAAACCAGCAAACTTTGCAGGAGCAGTTGGAGACTTTAATTTTAGTGTTGCTTTAAGTAAAGATATTTTAAAAGCAAATGAAACTAGCCAGGTACAAGTAAAAATTTCTGGAAAAGGAAACTTAAAATTATTTGAATTACCAACAGTAGAAACTCCTGCGGAATTGGAAATGTACCAACCAGAAAGAAAAGAACGTGTGCGTGTAAATGCAAGTGGTCTTTCTGGCGCTGTAACAGACACCTACACAGTAGTTCCTTTATACAAAGGAAAGTATAAAATACCAAGTATTTCTTTCTCTTACTTTAATCCAAAAGAAAAAAAATACAAAACAATTGCTACAGAAGATTTTTTTGTAGATGTGCAAGAAGGAAAAGAATTAATTACTTTAGATACCAGTTCTGTAAGAAAACAAGAAGTTATTTCTACTGGGAAAAACTTTAGATATATCGCTACTAAAACTAATTTCATAACTGCTAAAAAAATAGATTTTTTTAAATCTAACCTCTTTTATGTTTTATTTTTATTGCCATTAATTGCAATTCCTATCGGAGTTTTTATTGGTAAGAAAGAATGAAGAGAGAAGTAATGATATTTTGGGTAATAAAACTAGAAAAGCAGAAAAATTAGCTAAAAAATATCTTTCTAAGGCACAAAAACAATTGGGTAAAAAAGAAGCGTTTTATGAAGCCTTAGAGCGTGCTCTACACAATTATTTAAAGGCAAAATTAGGCGTTGAAACTGCAGAAATAAGTAAAGAAAGAATTACCGAAATTTTAAAAGGTAAAAATGTAGAAGCAACTGCAATTCACCAATTTATTGAAGTATTAAAAAATTCTGATTTCGCTCGTTACACTCCTTTTACAGCAACTGAGATGAAAGAAGAATTTGAGCGTGCAAAAGCAGTTATTGTTCAATTAGATAAACAGTTATAAGATGAAAAATATTTTATTTTTATTGTTATTAATTGCCAATAGTATTAGTGGTCAAAATGCAGATAGTTTATTTGTTTCTGCTAATGAGCTATACAGAAACGGTGCGTTTGAAGAAGCTATTAAAAAGTATAAAGAAATTGAAACCCTAGATGCAATCTCGTCAGAGTTATACTTAAACTTGGGAAATGCACATTATAAGTTAAATAAAGTTGGCCCAACTATATTCTACTATGAAAAAGCGCTAAAATTAGATCCTTTAAACACTGATGTTCAAAACAATTTAATATTTGCACAACGGCTAGCTTTAGACAATATAAAGGAGGTCCCGAAAACTATTTTTCAAAAATTTAATAAAAATTATTTACAAAAATTATCGTTTGATGAATGGGCAATAGTTGTTGTTATTTTTTCTTTTTTAACCGCTATTTTATTCTTATTATTTTACTTTGGATATGATCCTACTAAAAAAAGAATCTACTTTAGTACAAGTCTATTTAGCTTTATACTGTTACTTTTTGTCGTTTTTATTACCTGTAATCAATACAATCAAGCAAAAAATAAAAAAGAAGCAATTGTTTTTGCAGAGAAAACAGCAATTAGAAATGCGCCAACCCTGAACTCTGAAGAAGTTTTTATATTGCATGAAGGTGCAAAAGTAATTGTATTAGATGCTATTGATAATTGGAAAAAGATTAAATTAGCAGATGGAAAACAAGGCTGGATAATTTCCGAAGAAATTAAAGAATTTTAAACAACACTTGATGAAAAAAAGGATAGCAATTGTCTTTACTATTATTTTTACACTGTTTATTGTGAGTCCCACAATACTATCGGTTGTAGAAGATAGTTTTGACATCTCTATTCTTTTTAATGTTGGTGAAGAGGAAAATAATCAAAAGGAAATTTCTAAAAATTTTGATTTAAAAAGTTCTGAAATAAAAAAAACTGATTCCCTTTTTAATTCTTTAAAAAAAAGAAATTTACTAAACTACCGGTTAAAAAAATACACAGATATTTATCAAGAGAATACGTATCCTCCTCCTGAATTCCTGTAAATTTTCAAAAAAACTCACAAAATTTAACTTTAACTTTAACTTTATACCTGTCGTATATATACCGATGGGTTAAATAATTTATTTTTTTATGAAAAAATTATTTTCAAACATAAAAGGAGATGCTTTTGGTGGTATTACTGCAGGTATTGTTGCGCTTCCACTAGCCTTGGCTTTCGGTGTATCATCTGGATTGGGGCCAAGTGCAGGATTGTACGGTGCTATATTTATTAGTTTCTTTGCAGCCTTATTTGGTGGAACAAATACACAAATTTCTGGCCCAACCGCGCCAATGACAGCTGTTAGTATGGTTGTAATTGCGGGTATTGTTGCTGCCAATGACGGAGATGTTACCAAGGCTTTGCCAGCCATCTTAACTATTTTTATTTTAGCCGGGTTATTTCAAATTATATTAGGTGTTATTGGTTTGGGTAAATACATTAGATACATTCCATACCCAGTGGTCTCTGGATTTATGACCGCAATTGGTCTTATTATATTACTTACGCAAATATTGCCTTCTGTTGGCTATTATCCTAAAGAAGATACTGTGTTCGTAGAAACCTTCAAGCCACAGGCCAAAGAAGTAATTTTAAAAAATCTTCTAAAAGAAGAGGCTGGTGAGAAGATTTTAGTTATTGAAAACTTTGAGGAAACCATTAAAAGAGCTGATAAAATTTCAGGTGCAGATATCTTAAAAGAATCAGAAAATTTAGCTGCAAAAGAAACTTCTGGTGCTTTAGGCGCAATTAAAGCATTGCCAAGAGCTGTTCAAAATATTGACTGGTTAGAATTAATGCTCGCACTAGGAACTATTTTTATAATCTATGGTTTTAAAAGAATTACCACTAAAGTACCTAGCACACTTGTTGCGTTAGTTGTAATGTCTAGTGTTGCCGTTGGCTTTGGTTTAGACTATAGAACTATTCAAGAAATACCAAGTGGAATTCCCATTCCCAAATGGGAAATTTTTACTGGGTTTAGCCTCTCTAGTATTACACCTTATATTTTTACAGCATTAACTTTAGCCCTCCTAGGTGCAATTGATTCTCTATTAACGAGTGTCGTTGCAGATAATATGACTAAAACCAAACACAAGCCAAATAAAGAGTTAATTGGACAAGGAATTGGAAATAGTATTGCAGCCTTATTTGGAGGTATTCCAGGTGCAGGTGCAACCATTAGAACCGTAGTAAATATAAATGCTGGTGGAAAAACAAAACTTTCTGGAATGATTGCAGGAATTATGTTGCTATTGATAATGCTGGGCTTAGGACCGATTGCTTCTAAAATTCCAGCAGGTGTTTTAGCAGGTATATTAATTACGGTTGGTATTGGTGTAATGGATTATAAAGGATTAAAAGCAATACCATATTTACCAAGAGATGTTAAAATAGGACCCATTAAACTGAGTTCTGAAGTTTTAATTATGATTGTAGTTTTACTACTCTCTACTTTCTGGAACTTAGTATATGCCGTTGGAATTGGTCTAGTAATTGCATCGTTAATGTTTATGAAAAAAATTGGTGATTTAACTGCAGAAAGATCAAATGTAAAATCATTAAAAGAAGAATCTTGGGCAGATGAAATTGATTTTCCAGAAAACTTAAAAGAAAAGGTGTTTATTAAGCACATTAAAGGACCTTTGTTTTTTGGTTCTACAAGTGAATTTCAAGCACTTTCACAACAGATTCCTGAATCTGCAAAAACCGTAATTATGCGTTTAGGTAGAATGCAATATATGGATCAATCTGGTCTGTATGCTATGGAAGATATGTTGCAAGATCTAAAGAAAAAAAATATCGAAGTGTTGTTTGTTAACTTATTACAACAACCTAGATATATGATGGAAAGAATTGATATCATTCCAGATTTTATACCAAAAGAACACATTTTTAAAGGTTTTTCACCTTGTGTTCAATGGATAAAAGAAAATATAACAGACGAATCTTAAAATTAAAAAATTATGTCGCACATAATCAAAGCAATTACAAAAGAAGTACAAGATAAATTAACACCAATGCTTGTCTTAGAGGATTTCATTGAGGGAAATTCTCGTTTCATAGCGAACAAAGCAAATACAGCAGATCACAAAGCATTAATTACACAAACTACAACTGGGCAGCATCCAAAAGCAATTGTACTTTCATGTATAGATTCTAGAGTGCCTGTAGAATTAATTTTCGACCAAACTATTGGTGATGTTTTTGTAGCAAGAGTTGCAGGAAATTTTGAAAACACAGATATCTTAGGAAGCATGGAGTATTCTTGCAAGGTAGCCGGAAGTAAATTGGTTTTTATACTAGGACACGAAAGTTGTGGGGCCGTCAAAGCTGCCTGCGACCATGTAGAACTAGGTAATATTACTGCCATGTTAGACAATATACAACCAGCGGTAAAAAAATCTGAGGGAGAAGTTACTGGAGAGCACAACTCTTCAAACAGCGGGTTTGTTGACAAAACAATTGAAAACAATGTACTCTTAACAATAGAGAGAATTAGAGAAAAAAGCCCAATTCTTAAAGAAATGGAGGCCATGAAAGAAATTAAAATTGTTGGTGGTGTGTACCACATCAGTAGCGGAAAAGTAACACTACTTTAATATAAAAAAAACCGAGATTTTAATCTCGGTTTTTTTATACTCTTTAGTTTTAATACTATTATATGCTATATATTCAAGTCCGGAATTACTAGTTCATCTTCATTCTTTATAATTGAAGGAAATATGGTTGGCGCAATCTTTTTTACGGGAGCATATAAAATCGATTCATCTAAAGTTTCTTTTTTTACAAACGGAATTGTGTCATTCATTTTTCCAAAAAAAATAAAAATAACACTTAAAATTAATCCTATTTTTATCGCCCCAAAAACACCACCTAATATCTTATTAATAACACCCAATGCAGCAAAGTCTGCTAGCTTTGTAAGCATTTTACCTAGCAACGCAATTGTAACTATGATTGTAATAAAAGTTCCTGCAAATGCGGCTAAGGAAACATATTCTTGATCCCAAGAAACGGCCTCTTTTAAAAAGTCTCCAATAAAATATGAAAAATGTATTGCACCATAAACACCCCCTATTAATGCGGCTAAAGAAGCAACTTCAACAAACAGGCCTTTCATAACTCCTCTTACAAAGCCAAATATTAAAAGTGCTGCAATAACAATATCAAATATATTCATTTCATAAATTTTCTCAAACCTACATCTTTTTTTTAATATTTAAAAATGGACATTGTATCTTTGTGAAATTAAAACCAAATACAATGCAAAAAGTAATTAACTTAAAAGAAAAATGGGATTTGTTAGTTGCAAAACTAACAGCACAATTTGCCGATGGAGATGAGTTAAATATGGATGGTATTATCTATTTAATTGGCGTGCAAGAATTAGGTAAAGAAAGCACCAGTTATAAAAAAGATGAAAAAGTAAACTTAATGCATATTGCCATTTGCAAATTACTAGAACCTTATGGTTATTATGAGTTTGATTACTATGATGATGATAGTTGGCCACACTATAAAATAATTACAGAATTACCTAATTTAAAGCCAGGTGAACAGACGGTTTTAATGAAAGAAGCAATTGTAAATTATTTTGATGTCTTGTCTTATTTAGAAGCTTAAGTAACACGCAACTTTCTTATTAATACAGACAATAGCTTTGGGAAGAACCGTTTTACATACACTCCTAATTTTTCTTTTGCGCCTGCAATACACACTTCTTCTTTTTTATTTTTAATAGCCTTTAAAATTAATTTAGCACAACGCTCTGGAGACATTCCATTACTTGTTGCAACATCCATTTTTCCTTGCGGTGCGCCATTACCTATTAATGCGTTTTTAGAAATATTAGTATTTATAAAACCAGGGCAAAGCAAGGTAACTACAATATTGTTTTGATGATTTTCTGCACGAAGACTGTCAAAAAAACCATGCAAAGCATGCTTACTTGCTGCATAACCAGAGCGCAAAGGTGTACCAATTTTACCAACAATACTAGTAGTAGTTACGAACTGACCTTCTTGTTTTTCAATAAAATGAGGTAAAATTGCTTTGGTTAATGCCACGGTTCCTAGATAATTAATATCCATAATTCGCTTGTCTACATGAATATTAGTCTCTGCAGCTAGAGAACGCTGACTTATACCTCCATTATTTATTAAAATATCAATTTTACCAAAAGCTTTTATTGCCTCTGCTGCCACTAATGCTAAACTCATATAATTTTCTAAATCTAAAGGAATAATTTTTATATGCTCCGGATGATCACATGCCTGTTTTACCAATTCTAAAGATGTCTTATTTCTGGATGACAAAATAAGTTTACATTGCTGCTTGGAAAGCGCTATTGCCAAAGCCTTTCCAATTCCCGAAGAAGCACCAGTAATCCAAATTATTTTGTTAAAAAAATACATGCTTTGGTTTTTATGAATCCCAATATACCAAATTTCAAGAAGAAATAGTACTTTTGAGATGCTCCTTAAACTTAATTTTTCTAGCAGCTAAAAAATATGCAAAAATGAAAAAACTAATCCTACTAATTCTTTTTATCTCTTCATTTGCACAGGCCCAATTTTCTATAAATGGCACCTTAACAAATAGCTTAGATAAAGATTGGGTAATTTTATATAAAATTGAAGGCGCTACACAACAATTTGTTCAGAATACAACCATTAAAAAAGATACTCTTTTAATTGATGGTAAAAAAAAAGCTATTAATATTTTTAAATTTGAATTAGCCGCAACTGCAAAAGCTGGCACTTATAGAGTTCGTTATAGAACACGTGGAATAAGCTTTGTAGATTTTATCTTTAATAAGGAAGATGTAAGTTTTACATTTCACCCAGATTACCCAGAACAAGCTATTTTATTTTCTAAATCAAGAGAAAATATAATTTATAAAAACTACTTAAAAGATATTTCTAAGCAGCAACAAAAATTAGACTCCTTGCAAGTTACAGCAATCAGAAATCCTAAATTAGATTTAAAAAAAAGTTATAAAGCGGCACTTCTCAAAATAAATAATGCACAACAAGCATACCTAGAAAGCACACAAAAACTATATATCTACCCTTTTGTTAAGGCTAGTTTTAGAGTAAATCCGCCAGAGCTTAAAACCAATGTAAAAGAATACATGTCTGCTATTCTAGACACTTTTTTTGATCATATAGAGTTTTCAAATGAAACGCTGATAAACTCTTCTTTTTTAGTTGATAGAATTACAGATTATATCTTTTACATAAACTATTCAGAGGACGAAACAACCCAGCAATCACTTTATAAAAGCGCTTTAGAAACTGTTTTCACCAAGATTGAAGATTCCGTTTTTAAAAAATATATAATTGAATTTTTAATCGGACAGTTCGAAGAAGCGAATAACTTAGAAATGATAGATTTTCTTTTTGAAAACTATTATAATACCCTTCCAAAATCTATGCAAAATGATAAATTTAAAACTGAAAAGTTGAAATTATTAGCAACAGCAATTGGCAGTATAGCCCCTGATTTTTCTTGGATAGAAAACGGTAAAGAATTCCAGCTTTCTAACTTAAATGAAGTAAATAACTATGTGTTAGTTTTTTGGAGTACAGGATGTTCTCATTGTTTAAAAGAAATTCCAGAGCTACACAAATTTTTACAAGGTAAAAAAGATATTAAAGTAATTGCCTTTGCCATGGAGAGAAATGATTTAGATTGGGAAAAAATGAAAATTACGCTACCTAATTGGCACCATGTTTTAGGTTTAAATAAATGGAATAACAAAACTGCTAGAATTTATAACATAAATACTACACCTACTTATTTTGTGCTAGATTCAAATAAAAAAATAATTGCGAATCCGATTGCACTAAAAGATTTAGAAACGCTCATAAAACAACTTTAAAAGTATAAAAAAGCATCTTTTAAATGGGTGATTTTTGTTTTGTTGTCTTTATGAATAATCGCAATAATATCAAAACGAACTTCTACATCTAAATCTTTTTCGATTACATAATAATCTATTGCAGAAAGTAATAATTTGATCTTTTTAGGGTTTACAAAATCTTGTGGGTCTCCAAAATAATCTGTGGTCCTTGTTTTTACTTCTACAACTGCTAAAACATTCTCTTTTTTAGCAATAATGTCTACCTCTGCTTTTAAATAACGATAATTCTTTTCTAGGATTTGATAACCATTTTTAATTAAAAAATCAATCGCTAATTTTTCTCCTTTTTTACCAAGCTCGTTATGATCTGCCATTCGTTTAATTGTTACTAAATATAACTGAATAGCTTTCCTTGTCTGCTACTAACTGAATATTCCTTCCAAAAATTAAAGCTCTATTATCTGGCTCATGTCCTGCAGGAAAATTAAATAAAACAGGAATATCTTGGGGAACAACCTCTAAGATTAATTGCTCTACAGAACTTCCCCAATTCGTAGAATTCTGTTTTATAGAAGACATATCTCCAACAATAACTGCTTTTACTTTTGTAAAATAACCTGCACGTTTTAAGCTCTGTAACATTCTATCTATTGAATATTTATACTCGCCAATTTCTTCGATAAAAAGAATTTTACCATCTGTATTTAATTGACTTTCTGAACCTAACATTGAAGCTACAATTGCGAGGTTTCCACCTACTAATTGTCCGGTTATTATTTCTGATAAAGGAATTCTATTGTCCTTATCCGATGGAATTGTATAGGAAAGTGGTGCGCCAAACAAAGCCTTTTTAAAACTAGCAATAGTCTGTATAATTTCTTCTGGGTTTTCTTCTAAACTAGTTGCCAACATTCCATGAATAGTTTCTACTCCAAAATTATGAATATGGGCGTGGAACGCGGTGACATCCGAATATCCAATAATCCATTTTGGAAACTGTTTAAAAGTACTAAAATCTAACAAATCTAAAATTCTAACAGAACCATAACCTCCTCTAGCTACCCAAATTGCTTTGATGTTTTTATTGTCTAAAGCACTTTGAAAATCTGAAGCTCTTTCTGCATCTGTACCCGCAAAATGATTATTTTGATTAAATATATTTTTCCCTAAAACAACATGTAAACCCCATTTTTCAGCTAATCTCTTTGCTTCCAAAACAGTGGTTATTCTCTTTTTTAAAATTCCTGCAGGAGCAACAATAGCAATAGTATCTCCTTTTTTAAGATACGAGGGTGTTCTTAATGTGTTCGTTTTTTCTTGTGCGTTTATCGATGCCGAAATCGTTAATAAAAATGCAGTAAATACTATAAGTCTCTTCAAAATAAGTCTATTTTCTAATGTCTGGGAATCTAAAAATCTATTAAATGTAAATGTATCTATTTTCAATGACTTTTAAAACTCGGTTTTTTGTACTTTTGTCTCTCAATAATTAGTCCAAAATCAATACAAAGAACACATGAGTGCTCCAAAAAGATATACAATTACCGCAGCATTGCCTTATACAAATGGTCCAATTCATATTGGCCACTTAGCAGGTGTGTATGTTCCTGCAGATATTTATGCGCGCTATTTGCGCTTAATTGGTAAAGATGTTGCCTATATTTCTGGTTCAGATGAGCATGGCGCTGCCATACCTATGAGAGCAAAAAAAGAAGGGGTGTCTCCGCAAGTTATCATCGATAAATATCATGGTATCATCAAAAAATCTTTTTTAGATTTTGGAATTTCTTTTGACAATTACTCTAGAACCTCTTCTAAGATTCATCATGAAACTGCCTCAGATTTTTTTACAAAAATGTATAATGATGGAGAATTTATTGAAGAAGTTTCTGCACAGTTATATGATGCCGAAGCAAATCAGTTTTTAGCAGACAGGTTTGTTGTGGGTACTTGCCCTAAATGTGGTTTTGAAGAAAGCTATGGCGATCAATGTGAAAGCTGTGGTACTTCTCACAACGCAACAGATTTAATAAACCCTAAATCTGCAATTACAGGGAATATACCTACCGTAAAAGAAACAAAACATTGGTTTTTACCTTTAGATAAACACGAAGATTTTTTGCGTAAATGGATTTTAGAAGGTCATAAAAAAGATTGGAAACCAAATGTTTACGGACAAGTAAAATCTTGGGTAGAAGACGGTTTAAGACCCAGAGCGGTTACTAGAGATTTAGATTGGGGAATTCCTGTTCCCTTAGAAGGAGCAGACGGCAAGGTTTTGTATGTTTGGTTTGATGCACCTATTGGTTATATTTCATCTACCAAAGAATGGGCTGCAAGAGAAGGTAAAAACTGGGAGGATTATTGGAAAAAAGAAGATACTAAAATGGTTCATTTTATAGGGAAAGACAATATTGTTTTTCACTGTATTATTTTTCCTTCTATGCTAAAAGCACACGGAGATTATATTTTACCAGACAATGTGCCTGCAAATGAATTTTTAAATCTAGAGGGGAATAAATTATCGACTTCTAAAAACTGGGCTGTTTGGTTGCATGAGTATTTAGAAGAGTTTCCAAATCAGCAAGATGTTTTGCGTTATACATTAACTGCAAATGCACCAGAAAGTAAAGACAACGATTTTACTTGGAAAGATTTCCAGGCAAAAAACAACAACGAACTGGTTGCCATTTTTGGTAACTTTATAAATAGAGTTGTCGTTTTAACGAACAAATATTATAACGGAATTGTGCCCGAACCAAATGACTTTTCTGAAATTGATGAAGATGTTTTAGCAGCTATCAAAGAATTTCCACTTACCATTGGAAAGTCTATTGAAAGGTATCGTTTTAGAGAGGCTAGCCAAGAATTAATGAGTCTAGCAAGACTTGGAAATAAGTATTTAGCAGATGAAGAACCTTGGAAAGTTATAAAATTAGATGAAGAACGCGTAAAAACAATCATGTATGTTGCACTTCAAATTTCTGCAGCATTAGCTGTGGTTTCTGAACCTTTTTTACCTTTTAGCGCTACAAAATTAAAAAATATTTTAAATATTAGTGCAAGCTTGTCTTGGGAAGATGTAACTGAAAATACAGTTTTATTGCCAGCAACACACCAAATAAATAAAGCTGAATTATTATTTTCTAAAATTGAAGACAAAGAAATTGAAGCACAAGTAGAAAAGTTAGCAGCTACTAAAATTGCGAATGAGCAAGAAAATAAAGTAACAGCGCCACAAAAAGAAACGATAGAATTCGAAGATTTTACAAAATTAGACATTAGGGTAGGAACTATTTTAGAGGCTGAAAAAGTTGCAAAAACTAAGAAACTTTTAAAACTAAAAGTAGATGTGGGTATAGACATAAGAACTATCGTCTCTGGAATTGCAGAAAGTTTTTCACCAGAAGAAATTATTGGCTTGCAAGTGTCTGTTCTAGTAAATTTAGCACCTAGAAAAATTAGAGGTGTAGAAAGCCAGGGAATGATTTTAATGACCGATACTCCTGACGGTAAACTTGCTTTTGTATCCCCTACAAAAGAAGTTAAAAACGGACAAGCAGTTAGCTAATGCTTAAAATAGCAAATCATCCTATTTACAGACATCAGTTGGCAGAAGGGCATCGTTTTCCTATGGAGAAATATGACCTTTTACCTCAACAATTAATCTATGAAGGAACCTGTACCGAAGAGAATTTCTTCGAACCAGAAGTTCCAAATTACAAGCATTTTTTTACCGTTCATGATCCTGAATATTTTTTCGATTTATTAAATATTACATTAAATCAAAAAGCAGCAAGAAAAATTGGCTTTCCACTTTCTGAAGTTTTAATAGAAAGAGAAATGATTATTGCAGATGGAACGATGAAAGCTTCTGAATTTGCAATAGAAAACGGAATTGCAATGAATATTGCAGGTGGCACGCACCACGCATTTTCTAATCGTGGTGAAGCTTTTTGCATGTTAAATGATCAAGCAATTGGTGCAAAATACTTGCAGCAAAAAGGTTTGGCTAAAAAAATATTAATTGTAGACTTAGATGTACATCAAGGAAACGGAACTGCAGAAATATTTCGAAATGATGCGTCTGTTTTTACTTTTTCTATGCATGGAAAAAGTAATTATCCTTTTATTAAAGAAAAAAGTGATTTAGATATTGCACTAAAAAATGCCACAAAAGATGCTGAATATTTAGCGATCTTAAAAGAAATACTTCCAAAACTCATCCAGCAAGAAAAACCAGATTTTATTTATTATTTGTGTGGTGTAGATGTTATTGAAACAGATAAGCTAGGCAAACTAGGACTTACTATTAACGGCTGTAAAGAAAGAGATAACTTCGTGTTACAAACTTGCTTCGATTTAAAAATCCCAGTAATGTGTTCTATGGGTGGTGGTTATTCTTTAGATATTAATATTATAGTAAATGCCCATGCAAATACATTTAGATTGGCCCAAGAAATTTACTTTTAATTAAAAAATTCTTCTTAAGATTTATTTAAAAACACAAGTGTATCCTATTTTAAAATGCATGTATTAACCTAGAATATTCGTTTTATTTAGCTGTTTTATAAAAGGTTGTCTATACATTCTTTTCCCTAAAGCGGCATTAATGGCATTGGCAACAGCACCTCCTGCAGGAGGCAAACCTGGCTCTCCTAAACCTGTTGGCGAATTTTGATTTTCTACAAAATGAACTTCAACTTTTGGAGTATCATTCATTCTTATCAATCTATATGTATCAAAATTCTTATATTCTGGTTGGCCATTTTTAAAAGAGAAATCGCTATACATTGCGTGTCCAATTCCGTCTAAAACCCCTCCTTCAACTTGATTTCTTGCACCTGTTGGGTTTACAACAATACCACAATCTACAGCAACTATAACTTTTTTAATAATTGGTAAACCGTTTTTTAGCTCAATATCTGCAATCTCGGCAACATGTGTATTATGACTATAATATGCTGCAAAGCCTTGGTAAACTCCTTCTTTTGTATTTCCCCAATTTGCTTTTTCTCGCACTAATTTAATAGTGTCTTCCATTCTTTGACCAGAATATTCTATGCGGCTATCAGTTGTGTTTTTTACATTTTGTAATAAATCTAAACGCAATTGAATGGCATCTATATTTAGTTCTGTAGCCAGCTCATCAAAGAAACTTTGTTCTGCAAAAGCTAAAAAATTTGTGTAAGGCGCACGCCAAGCACCCGTGGTAATATTACTCTTATAATTACCTGTTTCTACTTTATAATTAGGAATACATCCTGCAGGAAAAAAGTTAGGAATAGAGCCATACATATTACTACCAATAGCGGCTTCTATTAAATGATACCCAGTTACTTTTCCTCCCTTTAAAGCTGCTTTAATTCTATATTTCACAGCAGGTTTATAAATACCTGTAGTCATATCATCTTCTCTTGTAGAAACAAGTTTTACTGGTTTTTTAATGAAATTAGATATTTCTGCAGCTTCATATACAAAATCTCCATACAACCTTCTACCAAAGCCACCTCCCATTCTTGTCATTTCTAAATGGATTTTATCCAAATCAAAATCCAATAAATCTGCAACAACTTTTGCTGCGTACTCTGGTGTTTGTACAGGACCAACTAAGTGAATTTTTTCTGCAGTTACGTTTGCATAAAAATTCATTGGCTCCATACAATTGTGCGGTAAAAAAGGTGAATGGTATGTTTTTTCTATTACTTTGTCTGCTATTAAAAATGCATTTTCTACAGCACCATCTTCTCTCTTTATGTTCAAATTTTTACCCTCTAAAATAGCAGTTAAAGCCTTGTCATGGTCTTCTGTAGATTCTAATTGGCTCTCATTTTCCCAAATAGCAGAGAGTGCTTTTTTACCTTTTATTGCGGCCCATGTGTTTTCTGCAATTACAACTACCTTGTCTGTTTTAGATAATTTAACTGTCCAGTTACTTTTGCCTGATTCTGCAAATTTTCTAACTTTATCTCCTATAGTAATTACATCTATTACTCCGTTCACTTTCTTCGCTTCAGCCGCATCAAAGCTTTTTAATTTTTGACCAAAAGAAGGAGGTCTTAATACAGAAGCAATCACCATTCCAGCCGCTTTATAATCTAAACCAAATAATGGTTTTCCTGTAATAATTTTATCAATATCTACATTTACTATTTCTTGCCCAATAATGGTGAAGTTTTTAGGGTCTTTTAGCTTTACCCCGTCTGGTACTTTTAATACTGCAGCTTCTTTTACAACATCTCCATACCCTAATGTTTCTCCATTTTTATTTGTAATAATTCCTTTAGAAGCTTTTAAGGTTGCTGCGTCTACATTCCACTTTACGGCTGCAGCATTTACCAACATTTGTCTTGCCGTTGCGCCCGTTTGCCTAAGCGCATCCCAACCAAAACGAATAGATTGACTACCTCCCGCTAATTGTCTGGTATAATTATTTGTGTCTAAAACTCCTTGTGCAACTGTTACATTTTTCCAATCTACATCTAATTCTTCTGCGATAAGCATTGGCATAGATGTTTTTACTCCTTGGCCGATTTCTGGGTTTGGAGAAAAAATGGTTACATACCCTTTGTCAGAAATTTTAATAAATGCGTTAAAATCGTTAAAATTTAAACTTGCAATATCTATTGGCATTTTTGCATCTAGTTTGCATGCAGTCAATAAATTAAACCCAATTAACATTCCGCCACCTGCTAAAATAGATGTCTTTAAAAAATTACGGCGACTAAAGTTATCTTTTTCGTGTAGTTTCATTTTTTCTAAATTTTACCACTCCCGTTTTCATGGGAATGACAGTTTTACGGATGCTTCTTCTTAAAACCTCACAGGACTTCTTGTTAATTATGACATTTTTTTTGAGGCCACCAATACCGCTTTTTCTATTCTATTATAAGAAGCACACCTGCAAATATTACCCTGCATAGCAGCTCTTATTGCTGCTTCTGACGGATGCTTATTTTCTACTAAAAATGCAGAAGCAGTCATAATTTGTCCTGTTTGGCAATACCCACATTGTGGCACATCTATCTCTTTCCAAGCCTCTTGTACTGGATGCTCTCCGTCTATCGACAAACCCTCTATTGTAGTAATTTTCACATCATCTAATATAGAGACTTGTAGTTGACAACTTCTTGAAGCAATACCATTTATGTGCACAGTGCAAGCGCCACATTGAGCAATACCACAACCAAATTTAGTGCCTAGTAAATTTAGTTCATCTCGCAAAACCCATAGCAAAGGTGTGTCTTCATCTGCAGAAACAGCAACTTGCTTACCGTTAACGTTTAAAATATAATTTGGCATAAGTAGATGGTTTAAAATTGTGAAGGTAAGTTACAAAAAAATATTATTCTTATTTACAGAAGGGTTTGACTTTTATATTCCTTAGGGAAGGTTCTGCACTGGCAATAATGTATTCTTTCGTATAATTATAGTGTTTAACAGTCCGACCCGTTTCTTTGTTTATTAGTTAAATTCCGGATTTAAAAATTAGCTAAATGTTAGGGCTTTGAACCCCACTTTCTATCAACCCTTTTCCAAAAGTTGCTTCTGTAGTATAATCTCCATAGATATCTACGTGATCGAATGCATGGTTCCCGTTTCCTACACAAAACTGAATCATATCTGCCTGTTCTTTTATAGAAAACTGTTTGCCACTAGTGCCCCAAGACATGCATCCAATAATTATTTTTGAATCTATTTTTCTTGTTTTTTATTTAGAATGGTTGGACTTGCTTGAGCCGTTGAGTACACCACTAAATCTTCAATATTTACATGATACGGTCTTGTAACAACAAAATGAATAATGTCTGCAATATCTTCTGCTTGCAGCGCCTTATATCCTGTATAAACTGATTTTGCTTTTTCTGAATTACCTTTAAAACGAACTTCTGAAAACTCTGTTTCTACAGCTCCTGGGTGAATTGCAGAAACACGAATGTTGTGTTTATTTAAATCAACTCTCATCGCTTTATTTAAAGCGTTTACAGCATGCTTAGACGCACAATACACATTTCCATTAGGATACACCTCTTTGCCAGCTATAGAGCCAATATTTACAATGAAACCATTGTTTCTTGCTATCATCTGCGGAAATATTGCTTTTGAAACATAGAGTAATCCTTTTACATTGATATCTAACATTGCATCCCAATCATCAATATCTCCATCTTGTATGCTAGACATACCATGTGCATTGCCTGCATTATTAATTAAAATATCTATTCTCTTAAAGTTCTCTGGAAGCGATTTAATAGCATTTTCAACTTCGTCTCTTTTCGAAACATCAAATTGTAAGGTGGTAACGTCTGTAAGTTTACCTAATTCTTGTTGAAGATTCTCTAAACGATCAGCTCTTCTTCCGCAGAGAATTAAACGAATATTGTTTTTTGCAAAAATTTCTGCTGTAGCTTTTCCAATTCCAGAAGTTGCACCGGTTATAAATGCTGTTGGTTTCATTTTTTTGATGTTATCTTTATACTTGCATAATTTCTGAATTCACAAAAATTATAGAGTTCCTAAAATTATGAAAACTAGGTATTGTTTTTAACTTTAAAAAAGATACTTTTTCATCAATTATTAACAAAGAAAAAACCGTCCTCCTCAGGACGGTTTATCTTTCAATTGGTTCTTAAGGAAAAAACCAACTAAAAATCAACTAACCAAACTTTACTTTAAACTTTCTCTTCTCTTTTTTGTTTGTCTCCTTACTTTAGTACGTTTTCTATCGGAATTTCTTACCGTAGCTTCCCTACTTTTTTTAGGAGTATCTCCTTTCAAATACTGTATATAACCTCTTCCTTCAAAATCGTATGTAGCTTCTGAAGCTAAATTATATAAACGAATCTTTCCGTCATTTACAACACTCAATTCAAATTCCTCAACATCTCCACCATCATAATTAAGAGTTAATATCTTTAAATTTTGAAAGCCCAAAACATCATATACTTCATATCCACCAACGTAACTCCAATTCACATAATCAACTTGCGTGCCAAAGTTGTCTTGTGAACTGTAAAAGGTTGTTATACTCTCTGGAGTAAACCGTAAATAGTTCTCATCATCAAAAGGATTTACTACACCGCCTGCAGTAAGTATTTTTTCCCAAGCATCATATTCTTGTAAAAAATATTCTATATTTTCGTAAAATAACCGGTCATAATCGAACGTATTTGTTTGATATCCTATTAAAAAATAGGTAACATTTTGTCTATAATTATACAATCTAATTTCGTTTAAAGAAGTAACTGTAACTTCAAAATCGTTGCTACCATCTAGATCATGTATTGTCTCTAAAACTCCTGAAAAGGTATTATAAGACCCAACATCTATTCCTAAGCCATTTCCCGTAAAGCCAATATCTGCAATATTATTATTTGCATATAAAATTCCGTTTAAAAAGGATAATGTAAATGCTCTTGATACAAAAGGTATGTCTCCGGTACCAATTGTTTTGTGGTAATCTACATACCACAAATCATATTTAGAAACAACTTGTTCCAAAGAAATTTCTTGTTCTCTAAAGTCATCTTCAAAAACTGTGGAACAAGAACTTAAAAGCACTCCTGTAATAATAAGTAGTTTTAAAAATTTCATATGCTTTAGTTTTAGGGTTATGCTAAGCAATATTCAAAATACGTGCCAAAAATAAAACCACTAAAAATTTAGTGGTTCTTATACTAAAAATAAAGCAGTGACTTATTTTTTATTCATAGAAGGAAACGCAATCGATTGTACTTTTTTTATATTTTCAATCTTAAAATACAACGTTTTATTCTCTTTTTTATAGCTAAGTATAGCCTCATTTTCTTTTAATTGAAAAGGAAATTCTTCTAAGCTAGGTAGTGTGTTTTCTAATTCTTTTGTCATATCTGCGTCTAAAATTAGATTTCTATTCTTTCTTTTTGAAGTCGAGAAATGAGCAATAACTCTGGTAAATTTCTCCATTTGAGAGACTTCTACCTTGGTTCTTTTTCCTTGAAAATATAAAGCAACAAAAATAACTTCTGATGCATCTTTTAAGTGAATCTCTACCTTTGTTCCGCTAACTCCTGGTTGGCCACCAAACCACTTATTATAAAATGCTTTTTCTACTTTAAGTGTTGATTTTTTAACTAATATACTACCTCCACATTGTGAAAAACCAAGCAATATGACTAAGATGGATAAAAATTTTATAGTTTTCATATTGTAATATTTCTTTTTATAATTACAAAATTTATGCCAAAATAAAATCCGCTTAGCTAAACGGATTTTATAATTTCTAAATAAAAATAACTTTACTGCTTACTACCCATAAGCAACAATTCATTTGCTAAAATCTCTGTAACATATCTTTTTTCACCTTCTTTAGTATCATAAGATCTATTGGTTAATTTACCTTCTATCGCAATTTCCTGACCTTTATTTACATAGTTTTCTACTACGTTTACAAGACCGCCTTTTATAACAATGTTATGCCAATAAGCACGTTCTACTTTGTTACCCTCTTTGTCTTTGTAACTATCATCTGTTGCCATAGAAAATTTAGCCATTTTGTTACCATCTTTAAAAGTTACTATTTCTGGCTCTTGACCCAATCTACCAATTAACTGTACTTTGTTTCTTAACGTATTCATAAGATAAGTTTTTTAAACACTTTTATTTTAAGTGCGAGTTTATAATTAATTTTTGTCAATTTGTTTGACCCTGCAAAGTTGCGACACCTTTCTAATTTTATTCGGTTACAAAACAATTACTTTCGGTTGTAATTGTTTGTAGTCGTTTGTAAATAGATAAATTATTGTATATTTACTCTATGGAAAATAGAGCGTGTTTAGAATGTAAAGAGCCGTTAAAAGGCAGAGTAGATAAGAAATTCTGTTCAGATTATTGCAGAAATTCGCACAATAATAGCGTAAATAAAGACAGTAAAAACCTCATTAGAAACATTAACAATCGGCTTAGAAAAAATTATAAAATTTTATCTGAATTAAATGTTTCTGGTAAAACAAAAGTAACAAGGACTAAATTATATGACAATGGTTTCGATTTTCAGTTCTTTACTTCGGTCTATAAAACCAAAACAGGAAACACCTATTTGTATGTATACAATGAAGGGTATTTAGCATTAGAGAATGATACGTTTTTACTGATTCGGAAAGAGCGGTAAAAGAATTAAAAAAAAGAGCACTACTGTATTAGAAATAAAGAACTTACTTCCAGCTATTCCCCTTCATTTTTAGAGCCGCTTTTAAAATATCTTTTTGACTAATTTGCCCTATAAGTTTCGCGTTTTCTACAATTGGAAACCGCCTTCTTTTAGAGCTAATAAATTTAGTTGCTGCATCAAAAATATTCATGTTTTTATCAATAGTTTCTACCTCTGAAACCATATTCTTTTCAACTGTATTCGTTCTATCCATAGGCATGTTATAATACATGCTATCGGAAATATATTTAATACAATCTCCTTCAGAAATAATACCTATTAATTCATTTTTATCGTTTACAACAGGTCCCCCAGAAATTTTATGAGCAATTAACTGCGCTATAACATGATCTAAAGAGTCTTCCGCTTTAAAAGTAATTAAATTGGTAGTCATGTAATCTGAAACTAAAATCTGTGTGCCTATCTTTTCCTGATTGGTTTCTCTTTTCCCTTGAAAACTTTTAATTCCCATAATGGTGTTGTTTAGTTTTACTCAAGTTAGCGAATTTTAATTTAAAATAAAAGTTTTTTTAATTTCCTATATTTATAAAAATAAATTTTTTCCATGAAAAGAATCTCTACCATTGTTTCCATACTCATAATATTGGGGGTCATTTATTGGAGTTTTGCTGATTTAAAACCTTCAATAAATACTTCTAAAAGTAATTCAGCAACCGAGTTTTCCTTAGAAAATGCTCTTAACCATCTAAAAAAAATATCGAAAGAGCCGCATTATGCCGGTTCTAAGGAACACAAAAATGTTCAAAACTACATTGTTTCAGAATTGCAAAAAATGGGTTTTGAAACTGAAATTCAAACACAAACCGCCATCAATAAAAAATGGTTCGTAGCCACTACAGCAGAAAATATCATCGCAAAATTAAAAGGAACTGGTTCAGAAAAAGCATTGCTATTGTTAACCCATTACGATTCTAGTCCGCATTCTTCTTTGGGTGCAAGTGACGCTGGCTCTGGAGTTGTTACAATTTTAGAAGGATTAAGAGCTTTCTTAGCCAAAAATGAAATACCAAAAAACGATCTAATTATCCTAATTTCTGATGCTGAAGAATTAGGCTTATTAGGTGCTCAGGCATTTGTAGACAAGCATCCATGGACAAAAGATATTGGCCTGGTTTTAAATTTTGAAGCGAGGGGAAGTGGCGGTCCTAGTTATATGCTAATGGAAACTAATGGAAAAAACAGTAAACTACTATCTGAGTTTTTAGCAGCCAAACCCAATTTTCCTGCCGCAAATTCTTTAATGTACTCTATTTATAAAAAATTGCCTAATGACACGGATTTAACGATTTTTAGGGAAGATGCAAATATTAACGGATTTAACTTTGCGTTTATTGGAGATCATTTCGATTATCATACCGCACAAGATTCTTATGAGCGTTTAGATAAAGAAACACTTTTACACCAAGCAGATTATTTTACTACTTCTCTAAATTATTTTTCAAATTCAGATTTAACAAACCTAACTTCAGAAGAAGACTTTGTGTACGTAAACTTCCCAATCATTAAATTAGCAACGTATCCTTTCTCTTGGGTACTTCCAATGGTTATTCTTTGTACTATTCTTTTTCTAATCTTATTATTTTTTGGTTTTTCTTTAAATAAAATAGACATTAAAGGGGTGCTTAAGGGTTTTATTCCTTTTGTAGTATCCTTAATTTTATGTGGTGGAATTTCTTATGGATTGTGGGAAATACTTCTAATTATTCATCCGCATTACAATGACATATTACATGGTTTTACCTATAATGGCTATCAATATATAATTGCTTTTGTATTCTTAAATTTGTGGTTACTTTTTACAATTTATAAACGCACTTCAAAAGAAGAAAAAACAACCAATTTATTAGTAGCACCTCTTTTCTTCTGGTTGGTGCTTAATTTTATAATTAGTAGTTCTTTAAGAGGTGCTGGTTTTTTTATAATCCCAGTTATTAGTGCGCTACTAATTTTAGCTATTGCTATTTTCTTAAACTTAAAAGACAGTGTTAAACGCGTTTTATTTACGATATTATCAATACCAACAATCTATATATTTGCTCCAATGGTAAAAATGTTCCCTGTTGGTTTGGGCTTAAAAATACTCTTTGTAAGTGGTCTTTTTATAGCATTGGTTTTTGGATTAATGATACTTTCCTTTCATCAAAAAAAGTCTTTTTGGACGCAAAAATGGACCGGCTTTTTAGCCCTTCTCTTTTTTATAATTGCAACCTATAATAGTGGGTTTTCTGTTGATAATAAAAAACCGAACAGCCTTGTTTATATTGAGAATTATGATACCAAAACTGCTTATTTTGGAACCTATAATACTACTTTGGATACCTATACGAAGCAAATTTTTAAGGACGATTTCACAAAAGGAGGAATTGAAAATGCAGAAACAAAAAGCAAGTATAACACGCCCTTTAACTATACTAAAAAAACAGCTTATAAAGCAATTTCATCTTCAGAAATTAAAACAGAACTAGATACTTTAATTGGTAAAAAACGTTTTCTAGAATTGACAATTACTCCAAAAAGAAAAATAAATATACTACAATTTTTAACTAAAAGTAAATTAACTTTATATCAATTTAAAGTAAACGATGAACTCGTAAACAAAGGCAAGAAACACAGTTTAAAAAGCGGTACTTTTTTAGTTTATCGTTTAGGAAATAATGACAAAGAAGTAACACTTTCTTTCTCTGTAAACGTAGATCAAAATTTAGAGCTTACCTTAAATGAGGTTTCTTATGATTTACGCACCAATAAAAACTTCAACCTAAAACCAAGAGCAGAAGATATGATGCCGATGCCTTTTGTAACAAATGATGCCATTATAATAAGCAAACAATTGAACTTTTAAAAGATGCTCCATAAAAAAAGCATCTTGAAAAATCAAGATGCTTTTTTTATGAATATTAAATAGTGTTTTAGTCTATTGCAGAAACCCTTAGTGTATTTACCATACCTTTTGCTTCCACTGGCATCGAAGTAAGGTTAATCATCAAATCACCTGTATTTACAAATCCTTTTTCTTTAGAAATTTTATTAATATCTACAACGGTATCATCTGTACTTAAATTTTTATCGTAATAAAAAGCTTTTACACCCCAGAGTAAGTTAAGTTTCCCTAAAATTCTTTTTTCTGAAGAAAATGCTAATATTTTAGATTGTGGTCTCCAAGCAGATATTTGAAAAGCTGTGTACCCACTATTAGTTAAAGTAGAAATTGCAGTTGCTTCGATATCATTTGCCATTGAAGCAGCATGATGACAAATAGATTTTGTTATAAACCTATCTGTTCTAATATGTGGTGCTTCTTGTGGTACTTTAATCATTTTAGAATTTTCTACTGCATTAATGATTTCTGACATTTTTTGAATTACTCTAATTGGATGTTTTCCAACAGAAGTTTCTCCAGAAAGCATTACTGCATCTGCACCATCCATAATAGAGTTTGCAACATCATTTACCTCTGCCCTTGTAGGAACAGCGTTATCAATCATTGTTTCCATCATTTGCGTTGCAATAATTACAGGAATTCTTGCTCTTTTTGCACGTCTTACCAATTTCTTCTGAATTAATGGTACATCTTGCATTGGAATTTCTACTCCTAAATCTCCACGAGCAACCATTAAACCATCACAATAAGGAATTAAAGAATCTATATTTGCTACTGCTTCTGGCTTTTCAATTTTTGCAATTACAGGCACTCTATAATCAGAATGCTCATCTATTAAATCGCGTAACATTCTTAAATCTTCTGGCGTTCTTACAAAAGATAATGCCATCCAATCTACATTTAAACCCAATGCAAATACTGCATCTTCCTTATCTTTTTCAGTTAAAGCTGGTAAAGAAATCGCTGTATTTGGTAAGTTTACTCCTTTTTTAGAGTTTAAAGGTCCACCAACAATTACATTTACTACTACTTCTTTGTCTTTATCTGTAGAAACTACCTCAAATAGTAATTTCCCATCATCCACCATAATTTGCTCACCAACTTTTACGTCTTTTGGAAAACGTTGGTAGGTCATAAATGCTTTTTCTTTAGTCCCGATACACTTTTCTGTTGTGAACGTAAATGAAGCACCATCTTCTAAAATTACACCATCTTCCATAACGCCAACACGTAATTTAGGACCTTGTAAATCTGCTAGAATGGCAACATTAAAACCATTTTCTTCGTTAATTTCTCTAATGGTTTTTACCGTCTTTCTCACGTTATCATAATCTGCATGCGAAAAATTAATTCTAAAAACGTTTACACCCTCTAGGGCTAAGTTTGTTAAAATTTCTTTAGAATCTGTTGCTGGCCCAAGGGTAGCAACTATTTTTGTTTTTTTATAATCTGTCATATTAAAATATTAAAAAGTCTTTAGACTTTAAGGTGTTTTTATCTATTGAATAGGATGTTATAATCTGTTCAATGTTTTTAATTTTATTTACTGCATTTGCTAAAAACTCAAAACTTATTTCCCCAGAAATTTTAATAAAAAAATCTACTTTTTTCTTTTCTGGTATTAGATACGTTTTTGTTTCAGTTGTTAACAGTAATTCGTTTGATTCTGTTTGATTTTCTCTTTTAAAACTATTGGCTATTAAAAACCAATCAAAGTCATACTTTTTACTAGAGAAATTATAGATAGAAAATGATGCTCTCTTTTTATTGCTTTCAAACTCTAAATTTTTTTGAGATTTAGAAAAATGCGTGTTTAAATTTTTATTTAGTAAATAAGCTAATTTATAGTCTTCTAAAGCTGTATGAATCCCTATTAGAGAATATTCTTCTTCACAAAAATCTCCTAAACCTAAAGCATGAATTTGCATACATTCTAAATTTATTCTAAATGATCAATCATGCGAAATTACTAATAGTTTGTGGTTTGTTAGCGAGTATGCTAAGTTATATTCACGAAAACGTTATCGCTTTAATCTAAAGAAATTTCATTTTGAAAAGCAAAATATACTCTTTTTGAAGCCTGTTCTTCTGCTTTTTTCTTAGAAGTAGCCCTTCCTTTAGCAATTTGCTCACCATTAATACTTATTTTAACGCTAAAATGTTTTACGGGGTCATTGCCAGAATCCTCATACGTATCAAAAGTATATTTTTTCTTTTGTTTTTGACACCATTCTATAATTAAGCCTTTATAACTTGTAATTTTACCTTCTAACTTCGCAATATCTACATGCGGTACAATTACATTTTGATGTATAAATTTCTGGCAAAAATTATATCCCTTGTCCATAAAAATAGCACCTATTAAGGCTTCAAAAATATTACCATGAATATTATCACCAATGTTTGCTTGGTCTATATTACTTTTTACAAAACGAATTAAGTTTAAGTCTTTTCCTAGTTCATTTAAATGCTCTCTGCTTACAATTTTAGAGCGCATTTGAGTAAGATATCCTTCTGAACCTGAAGGAACTTTTTTATACAAATAAGCTGCAATTACAGAACCTAAGATAGAATCTCCTAAAAACTCTAAACGTTCATAATTAATAGGGTTCCCTTTTTTATCTGTCATTTGAACAGATCTATGGGTAAAAGCTTTTTTATATTTATTTATTTTTCTTGGAGAAAATTTTAGTAGTTTTTTTAATTCGCCGTGCAATACTGCATCTTCTTTAGAATGCACTTGAACTATTTTGCGAATAAAATTCATAGATTATTCGTCTATTTTCTTAAAAGCTACACATGCATTATGCCCTCCAAAACCAAAAGTATTACTCATCGCAACCTTAATTTCTCTCTTTTGAGGTTTATTTAAGGTTAAGTTTAAATCTGGATTAATGTTCTCATCAAAATTTTGATGATTAATTGTAGGTGGTACAATACTGTGTTTCATTGCTAAAATTGCAGCAATAGACTCTATAGCACCAGCAGCACCCAATAAGTGGCCAGTCATAGATTTAGTAGAGTTGATATTAATATTCTTGGCATGCTCTCCAAAAACAGCTGAAATTGCTTTCAATTCTGCAACGTCTCCAAGCGGAGTAGAAGTACCATGTGTATTAATATGATCTACATCTTCTGGTTTTATGCCAGAATTTTCTAAACAGTTTTTCATTACAGCAATTACACCAATACCTTCTGGGTGTGGCGCTGTAATATGGTAAGCATCAGATGACATTCCACCTCCAATTACCTCTGCATAAATTTTTGCGCCTCTTGCTTTGGCGTATTCGTATTCTTCTAAAACAAGCGCTCCTGCACCTTCACCTAAAACAAAACCTTCTCTGCTAGCGTCAAATGGTCTTGAAGCAGTTTCTGGAGTTTCATTCCTTGTTGACAAGGCTTGCATAGAACTAAATCCTCCAACTCCTGCAATCGTAACTGCGGCTTCACTACCTCCTGTTACAATCACATCACAATATCCTAAACGAATATAGTTTAATGCATCTATCATAGCATTTGCAGAAGAAGCACATGCGGAAACAGTTGTGTAGTTAGGCCCCATAAATCCGTATTTTATAGAAATATGTCCTGGGGCAATATCTGCAATCATTTTTGGAATAAAGAAAGGATTAAATTTTGGAGTCCCATCTCCTGCAGCGTAGTTTAAAACTTCATTTTGAAGCGTTTCTAAACCACCAATTCCTGCTCCCCAAATAACACCAACTCGTAACTTATTAATAGTTTCTAAATCTAAACCAGCATCTGCTATTGCTTCATCTGAAGCAACCATAGCATACTGGGTAAATTTATCCATCTTACGAGCAGATTTTCTATCGATGAAATCTGTAGGGTTAAAGTTTTTTACTTCACAAGCGAAACGAGTTTTGGACTTGGAAGCATCAAAATGCGTAATAGGTGCTGCTCCGCTAACTCCGTTAACTAAAGCGTTCCAATATTCTTCAATATTATTTCCTATGGGCGTTAATGCTCCAAGTCCAGTTACTACAACTCGTTTTAATTGCATATAAGTATTACTTTTTTGCTGCTTCTATATAACTAACTGCTTGACCTACAGTTCCAATATTTTCTGCTTGATCGTCTGGAATTTGAATATCAAATTCTTTTTCGAATTCCATAATTAACTCAACAGTATCTAGAGAATCTGCTCCTAAATCGTTTGTGAAGCTAGCTTCCGTTGTTACTTCATTATCGTCTACGCCTAATTTGTCTACGATAATAGCTTTTACTCTTGATGAAATGTCTGACATAATTTTTTAATTTTAAATTTTAAATCTTGGCAAAAATACAATTCTTATTAATTATAACTAATTATTTGTACCTAAAATGATTATTAAAAGTAAATAAAATAATTTAATCTTTACTTAAAATAATCAGTTTGTTAATAATTATCCCTTTTTTTGTACCTTAGATAGATAGGTATGAAGCGTATTGTTATTTTTGCATCTGGTTCAGGATCGAACGCAGAGAATATTATTAAATTCTTTAAGCACACTAAAACTGCAAAAGTTACTAATGTGTTGTGTAATAATGAATATGCAAAAGTTTTTGATAGATGTAAGAATTTAGAAACCAAATGTTTGCATTTTAATAAAAACGATTTTTCTGTTTCAGATACCGTATTAAATATTTTAAAAAATGAAGCAGATTTTATAGTTCTTGCTGGGTTTTTATGGAGAATCCCACAAAAAATAGTGACTGCTTTTCCAAATAAAATTATTAATATTCACCCTGCATTATTGCCAAAATATGGTGGAAAAGGAATGTATGGACTACATATTCATAAGGCAGTAAAACAAAATAATGAAGATGAAACCGGAATTACAATACACTATGTAAATGAAAATTATGACGAAGGTGCCATAATTTTTCAAGCAAAAACCGAATTAAATACCCAAGATACTCCAGAAACAATTGCAGAAAAGATTCATATTTTAGAACAGCGTCACTTTCCGAAGGTAATAGAAGAAGTAATTTTAGCCATACATGAGTAAAAAAAAGTTTTATGTAGTTTGGAACGGGCGTAAAAAAGGTATTTATACGTCTTGGAATGTCTGTAAAAAACAAATTGATGGCTTTGAAAGTGCGCAATACAAATCTTTTGCAGATTTAGACGCTGCTGAAATTGCATTCTCGAAAAACTATGAGGACTACAAAGGACAAAAAACTAAAAAACCAACACTTTCCTCTGCCGAAAAAGCAACCTATGGAAGTCCTAATTTAGAGAGTATTTCTGTAGATGCAGCTTGTTCTGGGAACCCTGGGAAAATGGAATACAGAGGTGTTTTAACCCATAACAAACAAGAGATTTTTATAAAAGGACCTTATAAAAAAGGTACCAATAATATTGGTGAATTTTTAGCATTGGTTCATGGAATTGCATTATTAAAAAGTAAAAATAAAGAAGATATTCCTATTTATTCTGATTCTAAAATTGCCATGAGTTGGGTGAAAAAGAAACAATGTAAAACGAATCTTCATTTTGATGCTTCTAACAAAGATTTACTTGAATTGATTAAAAGAGCCGAAAGCTGGCTTAAAAATAATTCTTTTAAAAATCCTATACTTAAATGGGAGACGAAAGCTTGGGGAGAAATTCCAGCAGATTTTGGTAGAAAATAGCTTTAATTTTTCAAGAATTTAATTTTTGATAATACACTTTTTAAAGTTTAGATCTTTTTATCAAATCAAATTTAACTAGGCTATTATTTGCAAAATAATACCATCTCTTTCATATCTAACTTAGCCCAAACAAAAAAGAAGTACTAAAAATTACATTTTATAAAAAGAAACATCTTTAAAGTTAATGTTTTAGAGACGTTCTTTTATTATTATGAATTTCACATTTAAAATCAATTTAATTATCATAAATAAACATTTGAACATTTGCTACTTATTTTGTTTTAATCACAAAAATTACATTAAAAAGAGTCTAAATATCCAATTATATTCAACAAAACCCATAAGCCTTTATAAGTTGTTCATAGCAACTAGTCCAAAAAGGAAAGTTAAATATTTATTATTATTTACTATGTTTGTTTAGGAACTTTTCCAAATTACTAAACATGAAAAAAATTGAAAAAGAAGAAAAGATAACTAGCCGTATTAAGTGATGTTTTAGAAAAAGTTATTCATCGAAGAAAAAGATTGGGTCTATCGCAAACAGATATTGCTAATGAATTAGAAATGACCAAAAGTGGTTATTTTAAAATGGAAACAGGCAAAACCAAATTAGATATTAGGCGTCTGCTTGAGCTCTCTGAAGTTTTAAAAGTAGAGCTTGAATATTTTTTAAAAGAGTGAAATTCTCAAAGCATAAAAAGAAAGAAAGATAAATGAAAAAAAAATCAAATGCAAAATCTAATTATTTTGAAATATTAAAAAAAATTATAGCTAGCAGATCGCATAAAGGTATTACCCAAATAACCATAGCAGAACACATTAATATAGGTGAAAGCGGCTATTTTAAAATAGAAAAAGGTAAGACCAAATTAGATTTAGAAAGATTGTTTGAAATTTTAGAACTTCTAGAAGTAAGTCCTGAAGAATTTTTTAAAGGAGTAAAGTAAAATACTGATACAATAAAAGCCCAAAACAAATTAGTTTTGGGCTTTTTGATGTTTAAAATTCAAAAATATATTGAGGTATTCAATTTAAGGTTGTTTTATTTTTGCCGGTAATGACAAGAATTAAATAGAAGCTTTCATTAACTCTCTATTCATTCTAGCAATGTTGTCTAAAGAAATTCCTTTTGGACATTCTACTTCACACGCGCCGGTGTTTGTACAATTTCCAAAACCCTCTAAATCCATTTGTGCCACCATGTTTCTAACTCTGTCTGCAGCCTCTACTTGTCCTTGTGGAAGCAGAGCGTACTGAGATACTTTTGCTCCAACAAATAGCATTGCAGAGCTATTTTTACACGTTGCTACACAAGCACCACAGCCAATACAAGTAGCTGCGTCCATTGCTGTATCTGCTGCTTGTTTAGAAATAGGGATTGCGTTTGCATCTTGCGTATTTCCTGAGGTGTTTACAGAAATATACCCACCTGCATGTTGTATTCTATCAAAGGCAGATCTGTCTACCACTAAATCTTTAACTACCGGAAAAGCACCTGCTCTCCATGGTTCAATAGTAATTGTATCGCCATCCTTAAACATTCTCATGTGTAATTGACAGGTTGTTACTCCTCTATCGGGTCCGTGTGCTTCGCCATTAATATACATAGAACACATTCCGCAAATTCCTTCTCTACAATCATGATCAAAAGCTACTGGTTGTTCACCAGCATTTACTAACTGCTCGTTCAAAACATCCATCATTTCTAAGAAAGACATACTTCCTGAAATTTCAGTCACTTTGTAATCGACCATTTTTCCCTTGTCCTTTGCATCTACTTGACGCCAAATTTTAAGTGTTAAATTCATAATGTCTCTATTATTTATAACTTCTTTCTTTAACTTCTATATTCTCGTAAGCCAATTCTTCTTTATGTAAAACAGCATCTTTTGGCTCGCCTTTATATTCCCAAGCAGAAACAAACTGAAATTCTTTAATTCTTTTTGCCTCACCGTCTTCTGTTTGATGCTCTTCTCTAAAGTGTCCTCCGGCAGATTCTTCTCTTACTAAAGCGTCTTTTGCAAATAATTCTCCTAATTCAAGGAAATCTGCTACTCTACCTGCTTTTGCTAATTGCTCGTTATATTCTGTGCTCGTTCCGGGTACATTTACGTGCTGCCAGAAATCTTTTCTAAGTGCAGAAATTTCTTCAATAGCTATTTCTAAACCTTCAGCATTTCTAGACATCCCACATTTGTCCCACATAATTTTACCTAATTTCTTGTGGTAATAATCTACAGAATGTGTTCCTTCATTGTTAATAAAGAATTCAATTCTTTCTGTCACTTCTTTTTCTGCTGCTTCAAATTCTGAGCTTTCAGTGGAGATTTTACCAGTTCTAATATCATCTGCTAAGTAATCTCCAATCGTATATGGCAATACAAAATACCCATCTGCTAAACCTTGCATTAATGCAGAAGCACCTAATCTATTTGCTCCGTGATCAGAGAAATTTGCTTCTCCAATTGCGTAACAACCAGGTATTGTAGTCATCAAATTATAATCTACCCAAACACCACCCATTGTATAATGCACTGCAGGATAAATCATCATTGGTGTTTCATACGGATTCTCGTCTACGATTTTCTCGTACATCTGAAATAAATTACCATATTTAGCCTTTACAATTTCTTGCCCTAATTCTTTTATTTTTGCTTCAGAAGGGTTTGAAATATTCTGAATCTTTGCTTGCTCTTTTCCGTAACGTTCAAAAGATGCCGCAAAATCTAAGTATACTGCTTCACCAGTTGCATTTACTCCATAACCTGCATCACAACGCTCTTTTGCTGCTCTAGATGCAACATCACGAGGCACTAGGTTCCCAAATGCTGGATAACGTCTTTCTAAATAATAATCTCTTTGATCTTCCGTTAATTCTGTTGGTTTTTTACTTCCTTCTCTAATTGCCTTCACATCGTCTAAATTCTTTGGAACCCAGATTCTACCGTCATTTCTCAATGACTCTGACATTAACGTTAACTTCGATTGATAATCTCCAGATCTAGGAATACATGTTGGGTGAATTTGTGTGTAACAAGGATTTGCAAAATAGGCTCCTTTTTTATGCACTTTCCAACCTGCAGTTACATTAGAACCCATTGCATTGGTAGATAAGAAATATACATTTCCGTAACCACCAGAAGCAATAACAACTGCATGTGCAGAATGTCTTTCAATTTCTCCCGTAACTAAATTTCTTGCTATAATTCCTCTTGCTTTTCCGTCTACAACAACAACATCTAACATTTCATGACGATTGAACATTTCAATCTTTCCACGAGCAATTTGTCTGTTCATTGCAGAATAAGCTCCTAATAATAATTGTTGTCCTGTTTGCCCTTTTGCATAGAAAGTTCTAGAAACTAAAACTCCTCCAAAAGAACGGTTGTCTAACAAACCACCATAATCACGTGCAAAGGGAACTCCTTGTGCCACACATTGATCGATGATATTTGCAGAAACCTCTGCCAACCTATATACGTTTGCCTCACGAGAACGGTAATCTCCTCCTTTTACAGTGTCATAAAACAATCTGTAAGTAGAATCTCCATCTCCTTGGTAATTTTTTGCTGCATTAATTCCTCCTTGTGCTGCAATTGAATGCGCTCTTCTTGGAGAATCTTGGTAAGCAAATGCTTTTACGTTATAACCTAATTCTGCTAACGTTGCAGAGGCAGAACCACCTGCTAAACCGGTACCAACAACAATCACATCGATATGACGTTTATTTGCAGGATTTACAAGATTGATATGATTTTTATAATCTGTCCATTTATCTTTAATGGGACCTTTTGGTATTTTTGAATCTAAAGCCATAATTGTATACGATTAATGGTTTAAGTGATGATAAATAGCAATAAAAATAAAACCTGCTGGAATTATTATAGCATATGCTTTACCAATATTTTGTAGTGTTTTCTTTCTTCCTGCAGTACCTCCCATAGATTGAAATGCTGAAGTAAAACCATGTGCTAAGTGCAATCCTAAAAGCACAAAGCAAAAGGCATAAGCACCTACTCTTAATGGGTTTGCAAATTTATGAACCAATTCTTCGTGGTAACGGAAACCTTCTATACCTTCCATTGTACCAGACCAATCTCCTTGTATGAATTTTGTATTGATTTCTGGAAACCAAAAATCAACAAAATGTAAACCAATAAAAGCTAAAATTGTAATCCCACTCCAAATCATATTTCTGCTCATCCAAGATGAATTTGCAGCACCATTGTTTTTTGCATACGATACTTTTCTTGCTTTAGAGTTTCTTAATTCTAAAACAAAGCCCATTACAAAATGAAATACAACCGCAAAAATTAATACAGGCTGCAATGCAAACTGAACTAAAGGATTTGTACCCATAAAATGAGATACTTCGTTAAAAGTGTCTGGGCTTAAAACTGATAAAATATTTATTGCTAAATGTTGAAGTAGAAAGAACATTAAGAAAAACGCCGAAAGCGCCATTGCTACTTTTCTTCCAATTGAAGATTTAAAAAATCCACTCATTGTATAATTAATTAAAATTTTGAGTACAAAAATACGCCTAAAGAATTTTGGTTGCAAAGAATTTATAACGTTTTCGCTAAAATTTAGAACAATTTTAAATAGCTTCCTTTTCGATTAAGTTAAAACAAATGTTAAAAAACCGCTTATGTTTGCTATTACTTTGAGTAAATCACTAGAAATAAGGATTAAAACGCACTACGTGTTTTATGTTTCTACTTTTTAAGACCTCACCAACTTTAAAAAACCATGAGGTCTATTGCTTTATTTTATTTGATCTCAAAAGTGTTTTTAGAGCTTTCAATTTTTACAGTGTATACTCCTTTTAATAAATAGAAAACACCATTTTTAGCTTCCTTTAATTCACCGTTTTTGTTTAATTTTTCAAAAGCTTTTTTCCCTTTTTTAGAAAAAGAAACATCAAAAGCAACTTCATTAAACCCTTTATCTGCAGCAACAGAAATTGAATTCACTTTTATAGCTCCCGAATAAATAGCAATCGTTATTTTTTTACTTGAATTTGAATAAAAAGGAATTTTAACTTCTGGCGTATTTGCCGTTCTCCATTGACTCCAAGAACGACCCCAATTTTTACTTTTTCTAACATTTTCAATTGCAAACACATGAATAGCTTTTTCTAAAACAGCAGCATTCATTTTTTGAAGTGCAGCAACGTTTGCTTTGTATAAACTTCTACCGTGCGTTCCTACAATTAAATGCTTTGCTGTTGGTTGTATTACCAAATCATGTACTGCAACATTTGGTAAATTATTACTAAATGCTTCCCAAGAACCTCCGCCATTTAAAGAAACATACAAACCATTATCTGTACCTACATATAATATGTTTTCGTTTTCAGAATCTTCTCTAATTACATTTACTGCAGCTACAGGAAGTGAATTCCCAATATTTTTCCATGTTTGCCCGTAATCATCAGAAACATATATATAGGCTGTAAAATCGTCAAAACGATACCCATTTAAAGTCGCGTATACACGCTCTTTTTTAAATTTTGAAGCAATTACCCGAGACACCCATAAGTTTTGAGGTAAATTGTTAGAAATGCCCACCCAGCTACCTCCGCCATTTTTAGTTATATGGATGTTTCCGTCATCTGATCCTGTATAAATTAATCCAAATTTAAATGGACTTTCAGATATTGAGGTCAAGGTTCCATAAGCCACATTTCCTTTTTTTCCACCGGTGGTTAAATCTTCAGAAATTGTTTCCCAATCGTCTCCTTTATTCAATGATCTGTGCAATTTATTTCCTCCTAAATATAAAATATCTTGGTTGTGTTTTGATAAATGAATGGGTGTTTGCCAATTAAAACGATACGGGTTGTCACCTAACACATGTTTTGGTTGAATGTATTTTTGCGTGCCTGCTGCTCGATTAATTCTGTAGTAATTTCCAAACTGATACCCGGTGTAAACAATATCAGGGTTTCTATCATCTACCTGCACTTGCATGCCGTCTCCGCCCATAATAGATTCGTACGGATTTTTACCAGATTGTTTCCAACCCTTGTTAATTTTTGAATTATTGTCTGCAACCCAAACACCATTGTCTTGCAAACCACCATATACTTTATAATTTTTCTGATTGTCTGCATACACCGAATAAAATTGCCCAACTGCAGGGTCGTTTAACTTCGTCCAGTTTTTACCATCATCATAAGACATGTTTAAACCCCCATCATTCCCGTTTAAAATATGACCCGATTTTGTAGGATTTATCCATAATGCTTGATGATCTGAATGCACATTTTCTTTACTAATTGAAGTAAATGTTTTTCCCGCATCTTTAGACTTTATAATTGGAACACCTAAAACGTATATTCCGCTTTCATCTTGCAGGTCTACTCTAATTTCACCAAAATAATAGCCATAAGAACTGTATACACCATCTAGAAAATTATCATGTGTTTTCTTCCAAGAAATACCGCCATTTGTTGTTTTAAAAACTTCTGCACCTATTACCTGGGTGTCAAATAACATCGCATTTGCATCTTCTAAATACTTTGCCAAGTCTATTGGTTTTACAGAGCCAACACGTACCATTTGTTTTACATTTTCTGCTCTGTATTTTTCTTGAAAGCCATTATCTTTTAAATATGTGTTTAGTTTTTTATCAGTTAATTTTAAAAAATCTGCAGAAGACATTGTTTTAAAATCTTCTTTAGAAAGGTCGTCTGAAGCTTTTTTAGCTTCATCTTTTGGCCTTCTAAACTGGCTATCATGCAAAGCATATACCGTGTTTTCATTAAAAACAGCCAATCCTATTCTACCCACTCCTTTTCCTATTGGAAATCCGCTTTTATCTGCAATCTTAGTCCAAGAGTTTCCTGCATCTATACTTTTGTAAATACTCGAACTATTTCCATCCCCATCAAAATTCCATGCTTTACGCTCTCTTTCCCAAGAAGCAGCATACATAATATTAAAGTTTTCTGGCGCAACTGCAACATCAATAACTCCTGTATTTTCGTTTATAAATAGGGTCTTTGTCCATGTTTCTCCACCATTTATTGTTTTAAATATTCCTCTTTCTAAGTTTGAAGAATATAAATGACCAATGACGCCTACAATAACCTCATCTGTATTGTTAGGGTTAATTAAAATTCTACTAACATGATGCGAATCTAGCAGGCCAACATTTATCCAAGTTTTCCCATTATCTGTAGACTTTAACATTCCAATTCCGGCATAACTAGAGCGAGATGAGTTTTTTTCGCCCGTACCTACCCAAATGGTTCCAGAAGACCAATCTACTGCAATATCACCAATATTTTGCGTTGGAGAATTGTCTAAAACAGGTGTAAAAGTTGTTCCGTTGTTGTTTGTATACCACAAACCTCCAGATGCATATCCTACATAGAATTCTGCTGTATTATTAGGATTTACAGCAACATCTGCCACACGACCACTCATTACCGTTGGCCCAATGTTGGTAAATGCCACATTTTTTACTAGTGAAGATTTCATCATTTGATGCTTCTTCTCAAGGGAGTTTTGTATAATATCTGAGTTTGTTGGTGTTTGTGCGGTTAATACGAATGAAAAACAAAGCATTAAAAGTGTGAAAAAAGATTTCATAAGAGCTTAGGTTTAATTTAAAAAATTGAAATTACCACTTGTAATTTCAATATCAAAATTATTAACATAAAATTGAGTTCTCGTAAATATTTTTCTCCAACTTTAAAGAATGTATCTTTGTGGGTTGAAACAACTACATAAAGTTGCTTTCGTAAATATTATTTATGACATTTAAAGATTTAGGTTTATCTCCACCGTTGGTAAAAGCAGTTGAAGAGAAAGGATATACCAAACCATCACCAATTCAAGAAAAAGCAATTCCACATATATTAGCAGGAAAAGACATTTTAGCTTCGGCACAAACAGGAACAGGAAAAACAGCAGGTTTTACTTTACCTGTTTTACAGCATTTAGTAGCAACAAGACACCCAAAATACAGGCCTTTACGTGTTTTAGTACTAACACCAACAAGAGAATTGGCTGCACAAGTGCAAGACAACGTAAGAGAATATAGTAAATATGTAGATATTAAATCTGCAGTAGTTTTTGGTGGTGTAAACGCAAAACCACAAATTGCAACCTTAAGAAGTGGTGTAGACATTTTAGTAGCAACACCGGGTAGATTACTAGATTTACATGATAGAAAAGCGCTTTCATTTAAAAGAATTGAAGTTTTAATTTTAGATGAAGCAGACAGAATGTTAGACATGGGTTTTGTTAGAGACATTAACAAAATTATAAGCTATATGCCTGCTGAGCGTCAAAACTTGATGTTCTCTGCAACCTTTTCTAATGATATTAAAAAGTTAGCCTCGGGTATTTTAAGAAACCCTGTTTCTGTAGAAACGGCTCCGCAAAATTCAACAGCAAAAAAAGTAACCCACAAGGTTTATAAGGTTGATAAAAGCAAAAAAACAGAGTTTACTATAAAGTTAATAAAAGAAGGGAATTGGAATCAGGTTTTAATCTTTACAAGGACAAAACACGGTGCCAATAAATTAACTGAAAAGTTGGTAAAAGCAGGAATTTCTGCAGCCGCTATTCACGGAAATAAAAGTCAAGGTGCAAGAACAAAAGCATTAAAAAACTTTAAAGATAATTCTATTAAAATTTTAGTTGCTACAGATATTGCAGCGCGTGGTTTAGACATTCCTTTATTGCCGCATGTTGTTAATTTTGAATTGCCAAATGTACCAGAAGATTATGTGCATAGAATTGGTAGAACAGGAAGAGCAGGAGCTGCCGGAGAAGCAATTTCTTTAGTATGTAGTGAAGAGAGTGAATACCAAAGTGAAATAGAAAAATTACTAAATGAGAAATTAGCTTCTACTATTGTAGAAGGTTTTGAACCAACAGATACAGATCCTCCAAAAAGAGCAGCATCACAAAGTAAAGGTTCTTTTGGTAAAAAGAATAAAGGAGGAGCTTCTCAAGGAAACAAACCAAAAAGCAAACCTCATTTTAAAGGAAACAAACCCTCTGAACCTTCTGGAAGAGGAAGATCTAATCCACCTAAAAAGAAGCGTTATTAAAACATAAGTAACTTCTTTAATTATATACTTCAAACCTTTTCTGTTTTTAAAAGCAGAGAGGGTTTTTTAATTATTGCTACCTTTGTATTTGAATATAAATTTACTTGTATGAAATACGATAAAATAGATCCACAGTTATTTATAAAAAACCGTAAAAACTTTGCTTCACAAATGAAGCCAAATAGTTTAGCTGTTTTCAATTCAAATGATATCTATCCAATAAGTGCAGATAGCACAATGCCATTTGAACAGCAAAGAGATCTCTTTTATTTAAGTGGTGTAGATCAAGAGGCAAGTGTATTAATGTTGTTTCCTGATTGTCCGAATGAAAATTTAAGAGAAGTTTTGTTTGTTACAGAAACCAATGCACATATTGCTGTTTGGGAAGGTGAAAAATTAACAAAAAAAGCAACAACTGATACCTCTGGTGTTGCAACAATATATTGGTTACAAGATCTAGAAAAAGTATTGTTTGAAATGACTTCTTACGCAGATACTTTTTATATAAATACTAATGAACACTATAGAGCAAATGTAGAAACTGAAACGCGTGAAGATCGTTTTACAAAATGGTTATTAGCAAAATACCCTGCACATTCTGTAGCAAAAAGCAATCCTATTTTACAAAGATTGCGCGCTGTAAAAGACCCAATTGAATTGGCTTTAATGCAACAGGCCTGCGATATTACAGAAAAAGGATTTCGTAGACTTTTAAATTTTACAAAACCAGGTGTTTGGGAATATGAAATTGAGGCTGAATTGTTGCATGAATTTATTAGAAATCGCTCTAAAGGATTTGCATATACACCAATTATTGCTGCAGGAAACAACGCAAATGTTTTACATTATATAGAAAACAATAGGCAATGTAAAAGTGGAGATCTAATTTTATTAGATGTTGCTGCAGAATACGCAAATTACGCATCAGATTTAACAAGAACAATTCCTGTTTCTGGAAAATTTTCTGAAAGACAAAAAGCAGTTTATAATGCTGTAAACCATGTTAAAAAAGAAGCTACAAACATGTTACTTCCTGGAACTTTATGGAAAGAATACCATGTAGAAGTAGGTAAAATTATGACTTCAGAATTACTAAAACTAGGCTTACTAGACAAAGCTGATATTCAAAATGAAGATAAAAACTGGCCCGCATACAAGCAATACTTTATGCACGGAACTTCGCACCACATTGGTTTAGATACCCATGATTACGGATTGCTCCACGAACCAATGCAAGCAAATAATGTATTTACTGTAGAGCCTGGAATTTATATTCCTAAAGAGGGTTTTGGTATTCGTTTAGAAGATGATGTTGTCATTCAAGAAAAAGGAACACCGTTTAATTTAATGGGAAATATACCTATTGAAGCAGATGAGATTGAAGATATTATGCAAGGTTAAACGCTACACATGTAAGACAAAGCGGGTTGAAATACTCGCTTTTTTTATCCTCTCCGTTACAATTGAGTCTTCAAAAACCTCTTGTTTCATTACACCAATAAAAATTAGCAAAACCAGCACTAATAAAACTTAATTTATTTTCTTTTAGCGTTATTGGTTTTTAAAATGGTGAGTTCATCATTTTTATTAAGTGTAATAAAATGTAAAGTACCATCAATTATAATCTTTTCAATTGTCTTTGCTTCTTTATTATTAAAGTAACTATTATCATTTAAAAACTGATAACTTCCAGTTTTGTTTCCTAACAAAACATAGCCTTTAGAAGCATCATATCTTATGGTTTCTACTTCTGAGTCGTTTATGTTTCCTACCCCAAAAATATCTAAATAACCATCGTTATTTACATCTGCAACTTCAATATTTAAAGTTGGCGAAAATTGTGCTTCATTTGGTAATTCTATAATTTCAAATTGCCCATTTCCTTTATTTTTTAAAATAACAGAAGCAAAACTATGCGCAATAAAGTGCGATGCGTTATCTAACTTTTCTAAACCATAAATTTGTGGCATCGTAGCTGAAGCAAATTCTGCAAATGTTTTTACTTTAGCATCTAAAAAAGGAGTCTGTTGTGTAGAACATTCTTTACCTCGAATTGGCAATAAATCTCCAGTTTTCGAAACCTTGCTTAAAGCAATATCAAAGCTAGAATTAGCATCAAAATAATCGGCATAAATATGCAAGGGTTTTTCTTCTGTTGGATGAAATTTATTGTTCTTCCCCCAATTACCAATAATGTAATCTACATTTCCATCTTTGTCTAAATCGGATGCTGTAATTGTTTGAAACCATCCATTTACATTAGTAATTCCATCAATTTCTTTTAGATAGAATTTACTTTCTTTATTTTCATAAAATGTAATTGGCATCCATTCTCCAACAACAATTAAATCTTGGTCTCCATCATTATCAAAATCAGAAAATAGAGCATCATTTATCATTCTTAAATTTGAGATGTTATCAAACTTTTCATCAATTACATTGATATATTTTCCATTTTTATTTTCTAGGAAATATGGTTTGTCAGATAATGGATATTGACCATGTTTCACTCTACTTCCCACAAAAATGTCTTGTTCACCATCTTTGTCAAAATCTGCAAAGGCAATTCCTTTTGTATTGTTTAAAGCAGTTGGAAGTTCCCCTTTTTTAAACCGACCTTTTCCATTGTTTATGTAGATTCTATCTTGCAGTAATTTATTATTTGTTTCAACTTCATAACCTCCAGATGTAATATATAAATCTAAATCGCTGTCATTATCAATGTCTATAAATTTTGCATCAGTATCTTCAAACTCTTTTTCTAGATTGAATAATTTATTGTTTGTTTCAGTGAATCTTCCATTTTCTTTTTGAATAAATAAAGCTGCTTTTTCACCTTTAGAATTTCCAACATAAAAATCATCTAAACCATCATTATTAACATCTCCAATTACAAGAGGAGAACTCATTTCTGATTGTTTCTGAGGTAATAATATTTGCTTTTTAAAATCATTGAAATTATTTTCTTTCTGCTGATAATTAATTCCAATTTCTGATGCATTTATTTTTTCAAATAAACTGTTTTTTGAGTTTTCAATAAGTCCATTTTCTGATCCGTTTTTATAATCAATTTTTATGTTTGAATTGATTTTAATATTTGTTATTTTTTGAGATTTACCGTTTTTCCAATCAACTAAAACACTATCAATTTTTGTATTTTCTCCTAAACCAAAATGAAGTTTATTACTTACAGATGATTGAAAACCTCTACTTACAAATTGTTGCCTAGATTGCTGTAATCCATCAGAAAAGACAGTTATAACTGCACCAATTCCTGATATATTTTTTGTGGGTCCAGTTAAAGAAAAAGTAACGTAACTTTTATTAGAATTATTCCTGTAAACAGAAGCTTTTTCTGCTTGATTATTAACGATTAAATCTAAATCTCCATCATTGTCTAAATCTACATAAACGGCTCCATTAGAATTTATTTTAGCATCTAAACCCCACTTTTTAGAAGTGTTTTCAAATGTTAAGTCTTGTTTGTTTTTAAAAATATAATTACTTAATTTATGAGAAGGCATCATGTCAATTGCCTGTTCTAAAGAAACTTTCTTACGGTTTCTAATGTTGTTTCTCATTTGATTTCTAAAATCTTGATTCGATAAATCATGCTCAATTCCGTTAGTTACAAACACATCATTAAAACCATCGTTATCAAAATCTGCAATTAATGGGGCCCAACTCCAATCAGTTTTTGCAATTCCTGCTAATTGACCAATTTCTGAAAACGTTCCATTTCCATTATTTAGTTGCAGCATATTAGACATATATTGATGATGATACCCTATATCTACCAATTGATTAAAATTAGAAATACTCATTGTTGCCATGTTTTCTTTTCCACGAATATGATCTTCTGCCATCATATCTAACACAATTAAATCTGGCTGTAAATCATTATTAATATCAGCAAAATCAGAACCCATACTGTTGGAAGAAATATGATTAAAATGGGTTAATGCTTCGTCTTTAAAAGTGCCATTCCCTTGATTTATGTACAAAAAATCAGGTTCTAAAAAATCGTTAGCTACAAATATATCTGGTAAATTATCATTGTTAAAATCGCCAATTGAAGCACTTAACCCCCAGGCTTTATTAAGTATTCCCGCTTCTTTAGTAATGTTTGTAAATGTAGATCCGTCATTTCTAAATAATTGATCAGAATTGTAATCTTCTTTAGTTTGTTGAATTCTCTGGTCTATATTTACATTATTTCTAAAGTCTTTACGATGATTCACTAAATACATATCTAAATCTTCATCATTATCAAAGTCGAAAAAATAAGCTTGTGTAGAAAATCCAAAATGATCTAAACCATAACCTGCTGCGTTTTCTTTAAAAGTATTGTCTTTTTGATTGATAAAAAGTTTGTTCTTTCTATTTTGATGACTCTTTAAGGAACCGGATTTACAGACGTAAATATCTAGCCAACCATCATTGTTTATATCAATCATTGTAACTCCAGTTGTCCAACCAATATTATCAGAAACTTTTGCTTTTACAGTAATGTCTTTAAATTCTAAATTGCCTTGGTTTAAGTATAATCTGTTGGACTCTTGGTTAGATGTAAAGTACACATCTTCTAAACCATCATTATTAACATCTCCAACTGCAACACCTCCTCCATTATAAATATAGGCGTAATTTAGAAAGTTAAAGTAGAGACTTTCTTTAACCGTGTTTTTAAAATGAATATTAGTTTTGTTATTATCAACTAAATTAAAAAGGGTGGTGCTTTCCTTTTCTTTTTTTGTTGAACATTGAAAGCATAAAATTAGAACGATTACTAAAGGAAATATGTTTTTGTTATGCTTTAATTTCATTTTTATACTTTTATCTCCAAAATTAGGTAATAGAATTTTCTGCTTTTATATAATTTATTAAATTATCTATGGGTCTTTGTATATAACTAGCGGCGTTAAATCCATGTTTTTTCAGTTGATTAGAAATGCACTCCTTTCCGTGAAATGCAATTGAACCAACAAAATGCAGAGGCACAGTTTCTAACTCTTTTGAGTATTGTAATATATGGTTTTTAATAAATATATCCATTACCTCATTAATCAATTTTTTCATGAAAGGATGTTCTTCATTTTCAAAAACAAATGGCGCAAAATTGGCTAAATATTTATTTGGTGTCTTAGATTGGTAGAGTTTTTTAATCACCTTTTTCTCTTTTAAGTCATATTTATTTTTAAATAAAATGCGAAGATTTTCTGGCATTTGACGATAATAATACCCTTTCAAAAGCTCCTTCCCAAGGTGGTTTCCACTTCCTTCATCCATTACGATATATCCTAAAGATGTCGATTTATTAATAATAGATACTCCATCATAAAAACAACAATTAGAACCAGTACCTAGTATACAAACTACTGCAGGTGTATTTGTTGTAGCATAAACAGCAGCCATTGTGTCTTCCTCTACAAGGGAAGTTGCTTTATTGAAGTATGAATTTAAAACAAGATGAACGTTATTTTTGTTTTTAGACGTATTACAACCAGCTCCAAAAAAATAAATTGACTTTACCTGTTCTTTATAGTTAGCTAAATCAGCGTTTTCTGAAATAATATTTTTTAATTCCTTCTTTTTTAAAATTGCAGGATTCAATCCTTTTGTTCTTATTCTTGTAGGTACTGTTTTAGAAGAGTCTAAAAGAACCCAATCACATTTTGTTGAACCACTTTCTGCAATTAATATCATTTGTTAGTTTTTTAATAAAAGATTATAAATAGATATTATTTTGTCAAATATCATTTGTCCATTTTCTAGAACTTTACTTTCTAAATTAATTTCGACGATAACCTTTACATTCTCAACTTCATTTTTAATATGAAAATTCCCTTCAGTAAAAAAAACATGCAATCCGTTAAATTCATCTTGCAAATACAAATCGAACGCACCACTTACCCAACTTAAAAACACGTGATACTTCTTGCTAGAATTATATAACGCTTTCTTATTTAATTGATAATAAGGGCGACAAAAGAAGTTTCTGCAGTAGCATTTATAATGTTTATGTTTTAGTTAATTAGGTATTTCGATTTACAGAAGTTAATTAACTTATTTAAAGATCCTAAAATGGCTAATTCTACATCTTGACAAGGTTCTTTAAGTTCTTTTAAAAGATTATCTGCTTTCTTCAAGTTTACTTTCGAAATTCTTTGATTTTGTAGAGTAGTTTGAATTAAGTTAGAAATTTGAGATACGTTTTTTGATAATGGTTCTAAAGATTTCGTTATCGGATTTTGATTGATTTTCTGTAGATCAGAATAATTTGTTGACCAATTTTTCAAATAGTTAGTTATTTTACTCAAACTATTTCTATCTCTATTTTTTAAAAATAAATCAATTTGATTATTAAAATTGACAGCGTCTTCAGCATCAGCAGAACAGGCATCTGCAAATAATGTAAAAGGAGAAAATGTTTTGTACTCTGTGCCTCCTTTATTCCTAGAATAAATTTTTATAGGTTCACAAATTTTAGATAAAGTTTTTAAGGCTTCTATATTCTGATGATTACTAATGTTTCTTAGAATTACATCTTTATTTCTAATGTGCGTAATGCCAAGTTCTTCTAATTGAAAATTAATAACCTTCAGCCTCTTTTGCATGTTTTTTAGATCATTTACCTCTTTTGCAGACCAAAAACGTTCTGCAATCGCTGCAGTTCGTGGCCAAATTCTAGAATCTATTGTAAGTGGTGTAACTAACTCACTCCACATTGTTGCTTCGGCTCCTAAAATTCTTTTACGCTCGTCTTTAGTTAAAATAGCGTTTCCTATAGGGTCAACTAAATAATGGTGTTCTACAGACAACATTCTATCAATATAGTACCCTGCAGAAAGAACCGTTTGATACCCTTTTTTTGCAGCTTCAATTAATGTACTTTGTTTTAAACCTTCATGTTTTCCTCTCCAAGAATGAATAACAGCTGTTGTTGGGGTAGAAGGCGTTAAAATTTCATCCCAACCCATTAATTTTTTACCTAATTTTTTTAATATTTTTTCTAATCTGATATTAAAATAGGTTTGTAGTTCGTGATTATTTTTTAAATTATGTTTCTTTTTAAATTTTTGAATCTCTGTATTTGAATCCCAATGTTTTCCTTCATTTTCATCACCTCCAATATGAAAATATTCATCAGGAAATAATGGAGCAATTTCGTTAAATAAAGTTTCTAAGAAAAGGTAGGTAACTTCTTTAGAAGGATTTAAAGTTGGATCAAAAACTCCTGAAAAACGCTCAACTTTATAGCTGTAATCATCTTTACTTCCCAATTGTGGGTATGCAGATAATATTGCAGATGCATGACCAGGAACATCAAATTCTGGAATTACTCTAATACCTAAATTAGAAGCGTATTTAACAACATCTTTAATTTGATTTTGCGTATAATATAAGCCATCAGCGGCAATCTTTTGTAATTTTGGATACACTTTAGATTCAACTCTAAAACCTTGATCATCAGTTAAATGCCAGTGAAAAACATTTAGTTTTACAGAAGCCATTGCATCTAAATTACGTTTTAAAACTTCTATTGGCTGAAAATGTCGCGCAACATCTATCATTAAGCCTCTCCAAACAAATCTTGGTGAATCTTTAATAGAAACTCCTTCGAAATAATAACCTGAATTATTGAAATTAACAAGCTGTAATAATGTTTCTAATCCTCTTAAAGCACCAACATCAGTTGTTGCTTTTATTAATACGTTGCTTGCATTTATATCTAAAGAGTAAGTTTCGTCACTTTCTGTTGATAAATTAGATACTGTATCAAAACTAATTACTATGGATGTTTTTTTATCTTTTATAGGGAAACCAACATCAATAAAAACACCAGTTCTGTTTGCTAACCTTCTTAAAAATTTAATTGAAGCGTTTGTAGCCCTTTTTTTTAAATCATCTCCAGAAATTGAAATAGTTAATTTTTCATCGATTTTAAATGAAGAATTATTTTCAACAATTTCTTGTGGCCAAGGCATTAAATTATATTTTTTTTCTAAATTTTCTTGAGAAAAAAAATTTTGATGAAATATACCAATAAATAATATTAAAATGATTTTCTTCATTAGTTCAGTTTTATGTATTTTTCTCGGATGTATCTGTTAATTCCTGCCGCTGCTACTTTTTCAATACCAGATTGAATTAAAGTATCCCTTTAACTACAATTTTGAATGAGAATTGATGTTTTTTAATTGCTTCTACAGTTGTGAAATTGAGTGTTTCTGTATAGTTATCATCTTTTAAAATATAAGAACCAGCAACACTGTAATAATTTTTTGTGTCTGAGTTTTCTTGATTAAAAAAAAACTTTTATTAATGATTTTTATAAAAGAGGTATTTGATAAATCTTTTAATTTTAAAGAATAATTTTCAATAATTTCAGTATAAACCATTTTCCACGTTCATTCAGTTTTATTATTCGTAATTAAAGAAGTTCTTTTACTGCAATTAATAAAACTATAAATAATACTTTAAAAAAAGACTATTCTTTTCATTGTTAAAAATGATACCTTTTAAATGCTTCAATTGCAGCGTAATCAGTTAAGCCTAAATCGTTATATTTTTTGGCAGTTAATCTATTTCTGTCTTCAACTCTAACCCAAAATTCTCTAGAATCATCTCCTTGAAACATCACTCCATCTTTTTGAGATTGATGATAGAAAATAGCATGTCTTTTTCTTAAAACTTGATCTGGACTCATAGGAACAGCCATTTCAATTTCATGAGAATCCCACTCATGCCAAGCACCTCTATACAACCAAACCCAACAATCTTTCATGTATTCTTTTCCGGTTTTCATTTCTTCTAAAGCTGCGAAAAGTGAATCTAAACAAACTTTATGTGTTCCATGTGGATCTGCTAAATCTCCAGCAGCATATATTTGATGCGGTTTTACAGCGTCAATAATACTTATCATAATAGCTACATCATCTTGAGATAAATTTCCTTTTTTTATAGTTCCTGTTTCATAAAATGGGAGATTTAAAAAGTGAACATTTTCATCAGGTACATTAAAATACCTTGTTGCTCCTAAAGATTCGCTTTTTCTAATTTCTCCTTTTAATTTTCTTACTTCTAAAGAATCAATAACGTCATTTCCTTTTTTACTGTTGATAAAATCGATAACATCATTAACCTGCTTAGAATCAGTATTAAAAATTTTAGATATTTCTGCAAACTTTAGAGCCTCTTCATCAGAAACAGCTATATTTCCAGAAGTTTGATATGCAATATGAACTTCATGACCTTGTGCAACTAACCTATCAAATGTTCCTCCCATAGAAATTACATCATCATCTGGATGAGGACTAAAAATAAGAACTCTTTTTCTTGCTGGAGTTGCTCTCTCTGGTCTTTTAGAATCATCTGAAAAAGGTTTTCCTCCAGGCCATCCCGTAATTGTGTGTTGTAACTTATTAAACATTTTAATATTTAAATCATATGCAGTACCTTCTTCTGTTAAAAGCCCAGACATACCATTATCATTGTAGTTTTTGTCTGTTAATTTTAATATTGGCTTGTCTAAAAGGTTGCTTAACCATGTAACAGCTTTTAACTTTAAATCATCATTCCAAACACAAGATTTTACCAACCAAGGTGTTTTTACACGTGTTAATTCTGAAGATGCATCTTCATCCATAACAAAAGTGGTGTTATTATGTTGCTGTAAATAAGTAGCCGGAACAGTAGTACTAATTTCTCCCTCTATAGTTTCTTTAATTATTTCACTTTTATTACTACCCCAAGCTAAAAGCACAATTCTTTTAGCATCTCTTACGGTGCCAATTCCCATTGTAATTGCTTTTCTTGGAACGTTTTCAATTCCTAAAAATGAAGGAGCAGCATCTATTCTTGTAATATGATTTAGAGTAATTATTCTTGTTCCAGAATTAAGGTGAGAACCAGGTTCGTTAAAACCAATATGACCAGTTCTACCAATTCCTAAAAGCTGAAAATCTAACCCTCCTGCATCTTTAATTTTCATTTCATAATCGATACAATATTGATATAGATTATCAATAGAAATATTTCCATCTGGAATATTAATGTTTTCTGGTAAAATATTTACATGATTAAAAAGATGTTCGTGCATGAAATAAAAATAACTTTGAATGTTACTTTTATCCATAGGAAAATACTCATCTAAATTAAAAGTAATTACATTTTCGAAGCTTAAACCTTCTTCATTATGCAATCTAATTAACTCTTCATAAACTTTTATTGGAGAAGATCCAGTAGCCAATCCTAAAACACATTTTTTATTTTCTCTTTGTTTATCTCTTATTAAATTTGCAATTTCTTGCGCAACTAAATTAGATGCTTCTAAAGATGATTTATAAGTTACATTGTGGATTTTCTCAAATCTAGTATCCTCAAATTGCCCTACGGGTTGGTGTTTTGTTTCTAGTTGCTGAAGCATAATGTTTTGTTTTGTACAGTTTATTGTTGTTTGTATAAAAGTAATGTAGTTATCATCTTTTTTCTAATTTATTCGACCAAACACAGCATTTTACGCATAAAAAACAGCCAGAAATATATTTCTATATCTCTGGCTGAATTAATTAAAAAACAAATGAAATTTTATTAGAAGTTAGATGCTCCTGTATCCCACCATAATCTTGTTCCTCCATTATCTGCCCCTCCTAAAAGAGAAGTAGCTGCAGTTACACCTGCTGCATTGGTAGATTTTTCACTATCTACAAAAGGAATTCTTCTAATTTGGATGTCTGTATCAATAGTACCTCCACTTTGGTTACTAGCCACAGGGAAAATTTTAGGATATCCTGTTCTTCTATACTCAGACCATGCTTCTTGTCCTTCTGGGAACATAGCAATCCACTTTTGAGTAATAATTTTCTCTAATTTTTCTTCATTAGTTCCAGCTCCAGCCCAAGCAACAGTGCTAGTACTTAATGCTGCAATGTTCATTGAAGGATTAACAGGGTCTATATAGTCTGCAGGTGTAGATGTGTTATCTGCCATATAAGCAGCTGCACCACTAGCACCATGCTGTTCGAAAGATAAATTAATTCCTCTTTCATAATTAGCTTGTGCATCACCAGCATTTGCCCATCCTCTTAAAGCAGCTTCTGCCTGTAAGAAAGCAACTTCTGCAGTTGTCATTAACTGCACTCTAGGTGTATGAATATTATCGTTTATTGCAGAAAAACCAATATAAGCAGCTTTTTGAGCTAATTCATCCGAATATTCACTTAATAAAGGCATACCACCACGAACTCCTTTTACTGCACCACTAACATCTGTTGGAGCATCAAAGAAACTAGTAGCTCTAGAATCGTTATAACCTGTTAAGATAGATTCCATAGATGCATTCATTCTAATATCTCCCCATCCATTGTCTATTACAGATAATGGGTGATCTAAAGTACCATTTACAAAAAATCCATCTGCATTAGCAGTCATTATTCCTAAAGATTGAGCCAAAGCTTTTTCTCCTTCAGACTTTGCTTTTGCAGGATCTACTTTAGAAATTCTAATAGCTAAACGTAATCTTAATGAGTTTGCTAACTTTACCCATTGTTTATAATCACCACCATAAGATAAATCGAAAGCTGAAAATCTTTGCTATCGATATCTGCTGATAAATTAGCTACTGCTGTATCTAAATCTGCAAAGAAAGCATCATAAGCAGCTTCTTGAGAATCATAAACCCCAGCGTTCTCTAAATCTCCAAAGTTAGAATATACTATTGGTCCGAATACATCAGAAACTCTGTGCATAGCAGCAACCTTTAATATTAATGCAGTACCGTATAATGTTGGGTAATCATCTTTAGTTAAATCACTAATAGACTTTACATTGTTCATAACAAAAGAATAAGGTACAGACCAGATAAATCCATTCCATCCACTTACTAAACTGTATGTTGTGTTATTTGCTCCTGCAACAAAAGGTCTTGGAGGTGTTAAATAACCAGAATATACATCAGCATTTAAATTTTGCTGTAATTGATATGACCACGCTGGGTTATATTGGTAAATACTTTCAAAAACAGGCTTATATTTAGATCCTACGTGTTGAAAATCTACCTCTAATTGTTCGTCTGTAATATTTTTGTCGTTTACGTTAAATTGCTCCAAATCACTACAAGAAGTAACAACCAGTCCTAATCCAACCAAACAAGCAAATAATTTATTTATATTTTTCATCTTGTTATTTTTTAGAATGTTAAATTAATGTTTAAACCGATACTTCTAGAAGATGGTAAACCTAAAACATCTACACCTTGTAATGCATTTCCTGTACTTAAAGATACGTTAGGGTCATGTGGTGCATCTTTGTAAAAGAAAAATAAGTTACTACCTACTACAGATGCTTTTACTCTTTTGAAGAAAGAATCTTCAGCTAAGTTAAAGTTATATCCAACTGCTAACTTCGGCTAATCTTACATTAGTTGCACTGTATACATATTCTCCAGTAAAACCATTTCTACCACCTACTTTACCGTAGTAATCTTGTGCAGTTAATGTTGATGTTGTACCTGCTAAATCAACAACATCTACAGTTCCGTTAGCAGTTTCTCTAGCAGAATTATTACTAAATCCTTCTACAATTGCTTCTGTCATACTTACAGTTTCTCCACCAAATTTTCCATCAATTAAGAAGTCTAATGTAAAGTTTTTGTACTGAAATGAGTTATTCCAACCTAAATTGAAATCTGGGTTAGCGTTACCTACTTTAGTTAAACCATCTACTAAATCAGTATCATCAGCAAGAACAGCATCACCATCTATGATAGGAAGTCCGTTAGCATCTCTTCTTACAACTTGTGCATAGATATCTCCAAAAGAACCTCCTTCAACTAAGTAAGACCCGAAAGTATTTACACCTTTTGATGAAATAGTGAAAAAACTTAAATCAGAACCAGGAAGATCAGTGTCTACTAATTGTTTCAATCGTATTTTTGTTTAAAGAAAAGTTAACTGTTGTTGTCCAATTGAAATCTTCACTCTTAACAGGAGTTGCAAAAACTGAAGCTTCTATACCTTTGTTTAAAATATCTCCTGCATTAATTCCTGCATACTCCAGAACCGACAACCTGTTGTCGACTACATTGGTACTTGGAAATAATTGGTCGATTGTACTAGTTCTATAGTACCCAAGGTCAAAACCTACTCTGTTTTCATAGAATTTCCATTCAGTACCTATTTCAAAAGAACGTTGTCTTTGTGGTCTAGGTGTTGTTCCTGGATATGGTCTTACTGGAGTTGTACCACTAATACCTCCACCAAAATTAATAGATCTATTAGGGCTAATTTGATCTGCACCAAACCCGCTACCAACCTCAGCATAAGAAGCTCTTACTTTTGCAAAAGAAACGTTGCTTCCTAAATCAACAAGGTCACTTAAGATTCCTGTTAAACCAATTGAAGGGTAGAAGAAAGAATTGTTGGCTTCTGGTAAAGTAGAAGTCCAGTCATTTCTTGCAGTAAGGTCTAAAAATAAATTGTCATTTAAACCAATAGTTGCACTCGCAAAGATAGAGCTACCTCTAATTTCTAAAGAGTTTTGTCTAAAATCTACACCTGGGTTAGCGTTAAAGTTTTGAAAAGAAAAAACATTTGCAAATTGTAAACCTCCGTTTGTTCCTGAGTCTCCTCTAAAAGATTCTGCAGTAGATCTAGTAGTACTTAAACCAACAACCCCGTTTACAGAAATTTTATCATTTACTTTTGTATTTATGTTAGCTATAACATCTCCATAAATTTGAGTGAAGTCATTTTGAGTAACAATATATCTACCATTTAATGGAGCTAATGTACCATTTGTAGTAGCGTAAATCTTTTTGTTAAAATCTAATAAAGATTTGTCATAAGTACCTCTTGTTTGAAGAGATAACCAATCGTTAATAACAAAGTTTAACTTCAAAGAAGCTAAAAGTTTTTTGTTCTATCTTCTGAAGCATTTCTGTTTGTTATCCAAAAAGGATTTTGCTCAATATCAGACGTTCCTCTAAACCAACGTTGTTCCATGATGTTTCTGCCTGCATCATACGCCTCAAAATTAGAATAATCAGATAAAGTTTCACCTGGAGAATCAAAACCATAAACACCTACTAAAGGGTTAAAGTATAATCCAGAAACTGGTCTGTTATCGATGTCTTGAGTAGACGCCATAACACTAGCATTTAAAGTAACTTTATCGTTTAAAAACTTTGCAGTTTCTCTTACGTTAATAGTGTGTTGCTTTAATTTGTTAGTTGGCATAATTCCAGAAGCAGTTGTATTACTATAAGAAAAATACGTTTGTGCTTTTTCTGTACCTCCAGAAACATTTAAAGAGTTAATGCTTGTAACTCCTGTTCCTAAGAATGAATCAACATTACTTTGAGCATCAGAATTAAAGTCCATCATGTAAGCAGCATTTTCAACAGTTAAGTTTGAAGAAAAATTTACTTTAAAAGCACCATCTTTACCTTTTTTAGTTGTTATTAAAATAACACCATTTAAACCAGCACTACCGTATAATGCAGAAGCAGATGCTCCTTTTAATACAGTTAAAGATTCAACATCATCTGGGTTAATTAAAGATAAAGCGTCTCCACCATCTCTGTTTCCACCACCAGCGTCTCCAAAAGTTTCTCCTGGTTGTCCTGAAGAAGGGTTTGATAAAGGAATACCATCAACAACATATAAAGGTTGATTGTTTCCAACAGAAGCATTACCTCTCATTAAAACCTTTACAGATCCACCAGCACCAGATGCACTTCTAGTAATAGATACACCAGATACTTTACCGGATAAACTATTTATTGGGTTTGTTTGTTTTACTCTGCTTAACTCATCTGATTTAATATCTTGAGCAGCGTAAGTTAAAGACTTTCTTGATTTTTTAATACCAAGTGCAGTAATAACAATTTCATCTAATTGACTTGCGTCATCTTCTAATACTACATTTAATGTAGTAGTGCTACCTGTAACGGTAACTGTTTTTGTTTTCATCCCTAAAGATGAGAAACTTAAAATTTCTCCTACAGAAGCCTTAATAGTATACTTACCATCAAAGTCTGTTTCTGTTCCTTTTGTTGTACCCTGTACAACAACGCTAACTCCTGGTAAAGTTGTACCATCTAATTTAGATGTTACTGTGCCAGAAATACTTTTTTCTTGTGCCTGTACATTTATTGTAAAAACAATTGAAAAAACAGCAATTAGTATTGTGTAAATTTTTTTCATGTAAATGAATTAAGTTAATTAAATTATTCTTCAATAAAAAGTAGAATTGTATTGGTGGTGAAAAAAATTTTATATGCAAACAACATTAAAAGAACAATGAATGACGTTTTTTTACTGATTAATTAGTTTTTGATGAGGTTGTTAGTTTTTTTATTTTTTTTAATGTCTTATATTTACATTCTTTAGTCTTAATTTTAACTACTTTTTATTGAAGAACACTTTTAAAAACATAAGTTATAAGATACCAATTAAGTATCATTTCATATTTTGGATTAGTTATTTTCTTCTAAATGTTGTTAGATGGGGCAGCTATTATCAAGATTACTGGTATTCCTTTAAATCTAATATAGTTACTGTTACTTTAGGGATGTTCTTAGCGTATTTTCATGTTTATTTTTTACTTCCAAAGTTGCTTTTTAGAAAAAAAATTATAAGCTATATTTTATTTTTTTTAATTGGATTAGTTGTTTTTTATGTAATTAGAACGGAGCTTATATTTATATTTATAAATAATAATGTTTGGCCAGAATCTCAAACTCCTCAAAGGGGATATGAATTTAATCATATTTTAGTTGTTTTTTTAATTGGTATTTATGATGTTGGATTGACTACAACCATTAAGTTAACGTTAGATTGGATTTTTGATAGAAAAAGGATTGAAAGTCTTCAAGCAAATCAATTAAAAACTGAATTACAATTTTTAAAAGCACAAATACAACCGCACTTTTTTTTTAATACGTTAAATAATCTTTATGCTCTAACCTTAGAGAGATCTAAACAAGCACCAGAAGTTGTGCTTAAACTTTCTGAAATTATGGAGTATATTTTATATGATGCAAAAGAACCTAGAATTAAGCTTTTAAATGAGATAAATTATATTCAAAATTATATTGATTTAGAAAAACTGAGGTATGGTGATAAAGTAAGTGTACAGATAAATATGCAAGGTAATATTGAAACCCAAAGTGTTCCTCCTTTATTATTCTTGCCTTTTATAGAAAACTGTTTTAAACATGGTGCAGTCGAAAATAATAAACTAAATGTTTTGATAGAGTTTGAAGTTAGTCGTAATAACGTCTTAAGATTTTCTGTTATTAACAATTATAATTCATTTATTGAAAACAAAAAAAACCATGGAATTGGAAATCAAAATGTTTTAAGGAGATTAGAGTTGTTGTATAAAGATAAATTCAGCTTAGATATTAAAACAGAGGATGAGAGTTATATTGTAGAATTATTAATACCATTATAATTTAGTATATTTAAATTATGAAAATAAAATGTGTAATTATAGATGATGAGCCTTTAGCTATTAAAGTTGTTGAAAATCATTTAAAAGAATTTCAGAATTTTGAAGTTATTGAAACATTTAATAACCCTATTGAAGCATTATCATTATTAGAGAAAGGAAATGTTGATGCACTTTTTTTAGATATCAATATGCCTAAAATGAACGGTTTAGATTTTGCAGAAATAATAAACTCAAAAACAAATGTTATTATAACATCAGCATATAGAGAATACGCAGTTGAAAGTTTTGATTTAAATGTTTTAGACTATTTAGTAAAACCAATACCTTTTAATCGGTTTTTAAAAACGATTAATAAAATTACGCAACAAGTTTATTTACAAAAAGGAATTCAAAAAGAAGAGGACTCCAGTAATGAGTCTTTCATTTTTTTGAAGGTTGATAAAAAACTAATAAAAATTAAATTTGAAGACATTTTATATGTTGAAAGTTTAAAAGATTACATTAAAGTATTTACAACTTCAGGAAATTATCTTGTACATAAATCTTTAACAAGTATGACAGAAGAACTTCCAGATAGTAATTTTATAAGAATTCATCGTTCATATACGATTGCAATAGATAAGGTTAAAAGTGTAGAAGGTAATTTAGTCGAAATTGCGACCACTAAAATTCCTATTGGTAGAAAATACGTAAATCATGCAAAACGTATTATCTTAAATATAGATTAAGTTCCTAGATAAAATCATTTAGATTCTAAAATAATTCTGTTTGACATTAATTACATGTCATTGGTAGAATTAGTTTTTTATTTAATTTAACTAATACGTACATTTCACTTACTTTAAAGTTTATAAATTATTAAAAATATATAATTATTATGTCTAATGCTACCCAACAATCATCCACAACAAAAAATAACACACTCGTACCAATACTTATCATAGCAGGTTTGTTCTTTATTTTCGGATTTGTTACCTGGATCAATGGAGCTTTAATTCCGTTTATGAAAACCATAAATGAGTTAACAGATGCACAATCTTATTTAGTAGCTTCAGCATCCTATATTTCTTTCGTTGTAATGGCTTTACCTGCCTCGTATATTATTAATAAAGTTGGTTATAAAAAAGGAATGTCTTTAGGTTTAATAATAATGGCGATAGGAGCTTTATTATTTATACCTGCGGCGAATGCAAGAACTTATTGGATGTTTTTAACAGCTATCTTTATTCAAGGAGCAGGTATGACTTTGTTGCAAACTGCATCTAACCCATATATTACCATCTTAGGACCTATTGAGAGTGCCGCAAAACGTATTGCAATCATGGGAATTGCTAATAAAGTGGCTGGAGGTCTTGGATCTGTAATATTTGGGGCAATTTTATTATCTGGAATAGATGGTATTAAAGAAAAATTAAATATTGTTGATGAAGCAGAAAAAGAAAGTCTATTAAACACGATGGCAGACAGTGTTATTACACCTTATATTGTGATGGCAATTGTATTGTTTTTGTTGGGTATCTTAATTAGAAAAGCTCCTTTACCTAATGTTGAAGCAGCACCTATTGAAGTTTCTGAATCTGGAGAAAAAGCAAAAACTAGTATTTTTCAGTTTCCACATCTATGGTTAGGTGTTTTAGCTTTGTTTTTATATGTAGGGGTAGAGGTTGTGGCTGGAGATACTATTATTTCTTACGGAATTTCTTTAAACATTCCAGTAGAGGAAGCTAAGTTTTTTACACTGTTTACATTAATGGCAATGGTAGTAACATATGCTTTAGGCGTTTTCTTAATACCTAAATATATTAGTCAATCTTTTGCTTTAAAGGTGAGTGCTATTTTAGGAATTATATTGTCTTTTTGTATTGTGTATACATCAGGGTTTACATCTGTACTTTTTGTAGCAGCTTTAGGTATTGCAAATGCATTGGTTTGGCCAGCAATATGGCCTTTGGCTTTAACAGGTTTAGGTAAGTTTACTAAAACTGCATCCGCATTATTAATTATGGCAATTTCAGGTGGAGCAATTATTCCGCCTTTATATGGCGCTTTGGTTGATGGTAAAAAAGAAGAATTAATAGCAACAGGAATAAACGAAGGAAGCGCATTAGCAGAAGCTGCTTCTTTTGGATATTGGATTTTGTTACCTTGTTATATGGTTATTCTTTACTATGCTTTCTGGGGCCATAAAGTAGGTTTAAAAAAGGCTTAAATTTATGTTGAAAAAAAGAATAGAATCTGTTGATGTTTTAAGAGGTTTTGTGATTGCAGCAATGATTTTGGTTAATACACCAGGGAATTGGAGTACTATTTACCCCCCTTTATTACATGCAAAATGGCATGGTCTAACTCCTACTGATTTAATATTTCCATTCTTTTTATTTATTGTGGGTATCTCTATTTACTTTGCTTATAAGAATAGTAAAAACTCAATTATAACATACAAAAAAATAGCGATCAGAAGTTTAAAGCTTTTTGGTTTGGGCTTTTTTCTGAATTTATTTTTACCTTATTTTCCTTTTTTTAATGAATTTGAAATACTCAGGTTTCCTGGTGTTTTACAAAGAATAGGAGTTGTGTTTTTTGTTTCATCTGTTTTATATTTAAACTTTAAATGGAAAACAATATTTACAATCGGAATACTATTTTAATTGGGTATTGGGTATTGTTAGGTTTTATACCATTCCCAGATGGAACTTTACCTACTTTTGATAGAGCGCCTAATAATTGGGCAAACTATATAGATTTAAATATTTTAGGTAAACATATGTGGCAAGCAGATTATGACCCTGAAGGTTTATTAAGTACAATTCCCTCAATAGTTACTTGTATATCTGGCGTGCTAATAGCTAAGCATCTAGACCACTTTAAAAGCATTAAGTATTTGTTTATAATAGCATTTATTTTATTAGGTTCTGGTTGCTGTTTTTAATATTTGGTTCCCAATAAATAAAGCAATTTGGAGTAGTAGTTTTGTATTGGTAACTAGTGGTTGGGCAACTTTAATTCTTGCAGTAGTTTATTACTTAAAAGATATTAGACAAATTAAGTTTGGAAACATTTTTAAGTATGTTGGTATGAATGCAATTACCATTTATTTCTTGTCTAGTTTTATCTCTAAAACAATGTACCTAACAAAAACAGGAGGTAACAATAATCTACATAGCTTTATGTACAATACTTTTTTTGTGCAATCTTTTCTTTCAGATAATTTTTCTTCTCTTTTATATGGGGTTGCTGTTGTTGCTTTTTACTTAAGTATTGGTTACCTAATGTTTAGAAAAAAAATATTTATAAAGGTATAAAACAGAATTATACTGCCAAAGAATTTATAAAACCTATGGTATGGTTGTTAAACCTTTCTGGTTGTTCTACGTTTACAACATGGCCACAATTGTCTATCACAAAAAGTGAAGCTGTAAGATGTTTTGCAACAATATTTTTTATGGAAGGTAAAAACAAATGATCTTCTGCGCCCATTACATATAAAGTAGGAATTTGAATGTCTTTTGTTCTAAAAAACCTTAATAATGGATTGATTTCTGATGTTAATTTAAACCAACGGATAAATTCTTTTTGGTATAGTTTCTTTGCTTCGTTTACAAATAACAATCTAGATTTCTTGTGGTTTTTCTTTGGCATAATAATAAATGCAAAGAGCTTATAAAGTAGCATGTAAGGAACCACCGATTTAAAGATATTACCAACTTTCATTAGCACTTGAGAACGAAAGTTCATCTTTATGATAGCACCACCCATAATCATACTCTTTACCAATTCGGGCCTTTTTTCAGCTAGATTTCTAATTAGAATTGTACCTAAAGAAATACCAATAAAATGCGACTTTTCTATCTTGAGAGCATCTATAACTTCTACAATATCTAAAGTAATAGAATCGAAGGTATACTTGGTCTTAAAAGTGTCTTTTAGTTTTATTTGGCTATTTCCGTGGCCTCGTAAATCTAAAATTAGCACGTTAAAATGTTTTCTAAAATCGCGTACTTGTTTAAACCAAATAGAACTGCTACCTCCTGCACCATGCACAAAAGTTACCCATTCTTTAGAAGTTGTATGCGAATATAAATAGTAATTTAACACTGTTTTTCTTTCAAATTAGAGTACAAAAATAACCTATTTATATTTTATAAGATAAGATAGTGCGTTTATTAACGTTTTAAAAATTGCAGTAAAATTGAATTTACTAGTGTTCTTTCTTTTGAACTAGATTTAGTACCACAAAAACCAATAAAGCAGGCAATACCCAACCTAAACTGTTTTCTGCAAAAGGAATACTACTTTTAATTCCGGTTAAATTTTCTCTAGGAATAATAAACCCAAGAAAATCTGTAATACTAAAAATAAAAGTTACTAAAACTACGCCTCTAAACACCAATTTAGATGCGTATTTTTCTGGCAGTGTGTTTAATACAATAAGAATAATAGTTATTGGGTATAAAAACATGAGTGCGGGCACTGCTAATGTAATTATAAAATCTACTTGATAACTACCCACAATAATTCCAATGATAGAAGCTATTGCAGCAGTAATAATGTATACTTTTTTAGAATTATTAAAAACACCTTTTATATAATCTGCAGTTCCTGTTACAATACCAACCGCAGTGGTAAAACATGCCAACGCAACCAAAATACTTAAAAAAGTAGTTCCGAAATTGCCCAAGGTTTGTGTACTTAAACCTGCCAAAACTTCGGTTCTAGATGCATTTTCTGCAAATGTTGATGCATACAAAGCACCTGCAAAAATTAAACCTCCATAGATTAAGAGCAAACCTGTACCTGCTATAAAACCTGCTTTTCGAATTAAGGTTCTTTTTGCTTCAAAGGTAGTATGATTGCTATAGTCTAAAGAAATAATAATTACGGCTCCTACAACCACACCGGCAATGGCATCAAAGGTTTGATACCCTTCTAAAATACCGTCTATAAATGGATTTTCAAAACCAGATGTTCCTAAAATAGCTGGAGAAGCAAAGAAAGAAAGACCAATAATTACCAATAAAATAAGCACAATTATAGGTGTTAAAAAGGTACCAATTAAGACTAATAATTCTAGATCTATTTACCGCAAACAGAAATACTAATAGAAAATAAACAATACTTGTTAGAATTGGCGGCGTATCAAAAAATGGCTGAATTGCCATTTCATGCGTTACTGCAGCTGTTCTTGGAGACGGAATGGCTATGGCAATACTATAAATTAAGAAACAAAATAGCGTGCTAAAAGCAGGAGAAACCTTCTTCCCGAAATCATACAATGTTCCTTGTAATTTTGCATGTGCAAAAATTGCTAAAATAGGAATGGTAATTCCCGTAATAATGAATCCTAAAACTACAATCCACCAATCTACGCCTGCTTTTACCCCTAAAGTTGGCGGTAAAATTAAATTTCCTGCTCCGAAAAAGAGTGAAAATAGTGCAAAACCGGCAATCCAAATTTCTTTTGTTTTGTTCATTGTAATTCTTGTCTTCGTGCCGGAAATATACATATTTTTGTGTGATGCAAAAATCATTAACTTTTAAAAATGCAAATATTTCTTTTTCTGATCAAGGAACAGGAACTGCTGTTGTTTTAATTCATGGGTTTTTAGAGAATGCCACTATGTGGAAAAACGTTATACCCGAGATTTCTAAAAGAAACAGAGTAGTTACTATTGATTTGTTAGGGCATGGAAAAACAGACTGTCATAGGCTATATTCATACCATGGAGTTATTTGCAGAAACTATTGCAGCAGTTTTAAAAAAGTTAAGAATTCGAAAATGTATTTTAGTTGGTCATTCTTTGGGTGGTTATATTGCCTTGGCTTTTGCAGAGAAACATCCGCAGAAAGTAAAAGGGCTGTGTTTAATGAACGCTACCTCTAATGAAGATACTTCAGAACGCAAAGCATTGCGTTTGCGTGCCAACAAAATGATTACTAGTAACTTTAGAAATATGGTACGTATGTCTTTTGCCAATTTGTTTGGCCCAAAAAGCAAAACCATCTTTAAAAAGGAAATAGAATTAGCCGTTTTTGAAGCTCTACAAACATCCATGCAAGGTTATATTGCTGCGCAAGAAGGCATGCAATTACGTACAAACAGAAACCACGTTTTAACTGACAATAGTTTTAATAAATTATTAATTATTGGCAAGAAAGATCCTGTTTTAGATTTTGAAACTTCTTTAAACGAAGCTAAAAAAACAAACTCTGCAATTGTTGTTTTCCAAAACGGACACATGCCTCATATTGAAAATAAGCTGGCATTAAATGATGCTTTGAAAGAATTTATGAAAATTTGCTAAAGGTGGCTTCATCAATAAAAAAGGCCTAACTTTATTTAGTACTCTGTAGAGCCGAGGTTGCTACTTCTTATAATTTAAAAAAAACTAAAGAATATCTTATTAAAATAAGACTCTAACTTACAGAATGAATGGTTTCCTTGAACAAAATAGGTGCTTTAAAAGACACACTTCTATTGATGCGAGTATGAGACCAATTTAAATGCTCTAAGCAGAAGATATTTATCTTTTAAAGCATCTACAAACTATTTATTTGACAACCTGAAGACAACCCATATCTTTTTTATTTAACCCTAAAGACTAAAAAAACTGATTGCAACTATTTAATTTTTAAATAAAAAATCTTATTTTTAGACAATTGCAAAAAAAATGAAAAAACTCCCTACTGTTCTTTTAGAACGAAAAACGCACAGAAAACAGTCTAGAATACTTATTAAATTTAAATATAACGAAGTATTAATTGTTTTAATGCGAAGCCTTAAGAATGCTTTCTGGAGCGCTACCTTAAAATGTTGGTGTATAGAAGACACAGCAGAAAATCTGAATTTAATAGTTGTACTGCTTAAAAATAAAGCCGTTATCAATTCAGAACACTTGCAGAAGAAAAATCTTTATAAGCGCCAATTAAATGAAATTCAGAAAACACTTTTAAATAATTTTTTTATCTATTTAAGAGGCAAGAGGTATCGTAAAAGTACAATTGATACATATGTTTTTTTTGTAGCAGACTTTATTGCTTTTCATACAAAAAAAGATCTAAATTCTTTAGACAGCAGAAGTGTAGAAGAGTATTTAGAGGTTGTTTTTATAAAGCGAAAATATGCCATTAGTACTCAAAGGCAGTTTATAAGTGCCTTAAAATTATTTATTGTTTTCTACCCAGAAACAATGATAAATGATTTAGAGTTAGCCCGGCCAAAAAGATCTAAAAAATTACCAAATGTGTTGGCGCCAGAAGATATTGTTACCATATTACAGGTAACAAAAAACTTAAAACATCGAGCAATTATTGCATTATTATATTCTTCTGGTTTGCGTGTTGGTGAAGTTACTGCCTTAGAATTATCTCATATAGATATCGGTAGAAATCAGCTAAAAGTTGTTTCTGGAAAAGGCAGAAAAGACAGGTTTGTAGTTTTAGCACAGACATTTTTACCTCTTTTAAATAACTATTTAATTACTTACAAGCCTCATTTTTATTTTATAGAAGGACCTAATAAAAAAAGGTATTCAGAAAGTAGTATTCGTAAATTCTTGCACAATAGCGTTGCATTGGCTGGTATAAAAAAACATGTTACACCGCACACTTTAAGACATAGTTATGCAACTCATTTATTAGAAAACGGTGTTAGTTTACGCCATATTCAAGAGCTTTTAGGACACTCTAAGCCAGAGACAACAATGATTTACACCCATATAGCAAAAAAAGATTTATTAGAAATTCAAAGTCCTTTAGATGCGATTTTATTATCTTTAAACAAAAATGCTAATCGAGAACAAAAGTTCCTCTTATCCGGAAATTGAGACCCGTAAACGGGAACTTTGTGCTCCATATAACCAGTTGTGGTTAATACCGAAAACCCAGAAACCGAGTGAATAAAACAGTATTTGAAATTACCAAAATGGATTGTCCTTCAGAGGAAAATCTCATCCGAATGAAATTGGACGGAATTTCAAGTATTGCGAATTTGGACTTTGACATTACTAATCGAAAATTGACGGTTTTTCACAGCGGAGAAATTGACCAAATCGAAAAGTCCGTTATCGAACTGAATTTAGGCGGAAAAAAAATCTCGACTGAACAAACCGACCAAACGGAATTTAAAGAAAACGCAAACCAAAAAAAGCTACTTTGGTCTGTACTTGCAATAAATTTTACCTTTTTCATAATCGAAATGACAACAGGAATTATCTCAAAATCAATGGGACTTGTTGCAGATAGTTTAGATATGCTTGCCGACAGTTTTGTTTACGGAATTAGTTTGTTTGCGGTTGGCGGAACTTTGATTAAGAAAAAGCGGATTGCGAAACTTGCTGGATATTTTCAAATCACACTTGCGATTATCGGATTTGTGGAAGTTTTAAGGAGGTTTTTCGGAGACGAGAAACTTCCGAATTTTTCGACAATGATTATCGTTTCGATTTTTGCACTTATCGCAAACGGAATTTGTCTTTACATTTTACAAAAGTCAAAAAGTAAAGAAGAAGCTCATATGAAAGCAAGTATGATTTTCACTTCTAATGACGTGATTATAAATTTGGGAGTAATAATCGCAGGAATTTTAGTAAATTGGTTAAGTTCAAATAAACCAGATTTGATTATCGGAACAATCGTTTTTATTTTGGTAATTCAAGGTGCATTTAGAATATTGAAATTAAGTAAATAAAATAAGTACTAACCACAACAACGTGTATAATTCATTCCTAGTTATAGCCTACTTACGAAAGTCCTCTCGGACTTTCTATCTGTGATTTATTTGCTAACTTTAGTGCTTAAACCACGCAACGAAATCATACACAAAACCGTTGTACCCAAGCATACATTAAATGAATATACTTGCAACTAGATGGTGAAATAGAAAGCTGAGAAAGAAATTGTATTTCAGACCTATTACAATTGGAAGATTTTGATGATTGCATAAATTTATTCGACGGAAAACATGTAGCAAAATGCTTAGGAATGGACTCAAATCTTGCTGGAAAAAGCAATGTGTGATTAATATGGATTCGAGATGAAACTGTTAACTTGGAGACGCAAAACGATTTCGGTGTAATGAATGTTTTAATCAGATAAACTGACAATTCTATTAATAGGTCTATGCGGAGTACTTATTCACTCGATTCCAAATGTTGAACGTTTGGAGCTTGGATATTCTATTCGTCCTAAATATTGGCACAAAGGAGCATGCATCTGAATCTGCTATTAAATGTAAGTCAATTCTGCATTTGAAAGATAATCGATCTGATTCTTTAAGATCAATGGCTCACTGTTGAAATTATACTGGTGCTGAAAAAGTTGCTTTAAAGAAATGGAACGTCAGTCATTTTGGAACAGATTCAATAGACTCTTATGAAGGATCATCCTGTGAACATTATTTCGGAATTTATAAAGACAAGTAATTAATAGATGGAAGAGATAAAAAGCCACTGGACAACACCGTATATAATTTATTGCTAGTTCTAGCCTACTTACGAAAGTCCTCGCGGACTTTCTTGGTCGGTAATTATTTACTAAATTAGTTGCTTGAAACACGCAACAAACCATATACAACAACGTTGGCTTCAATACAATGAAATACTATGAAAAAATCAACTTTATTATCAAACCTGTTTCTTTTGTTATCAACAATAATTTTTGCACAAACTAATGTTTCTGGTGTTATTACTTCAGATTCTACTTGGAGCTTGCTAACAGCCCTTATATTTTAACCGGAAGCGTTTTAGTGCCCGATGGAGTTACTTTAACTATTGAAGCCGGGGTTACGGTAAAATTTAATTCAGGACTTTATATTAAAAATGAAGGAGTTATTACAGCTGTTGGGACTAGTAGCAATAAGATTACTTTTGAATCTAGTTCAGTATCTCCTGCAAAATCTGACTGGAGTGGAATAAGAATACGTCCAACAGGTGGCTCTGCCATTGATGGAAGCCAAAATTATTCCTCAGGTTCTCAATTTAAATATGTATTATTCAAGCACGCTGATATAGGTTTATACTTTATGATGCTGGTTTACATGTTTCTTATACTGAATTTGATACAAATAATTAGAAGTTTGAAATCAGAAAAACTGATGGGGTTGTAATTGATAATTCAACTTTACTGAAATACAGCTGGAATTTGGTCTGAATATGAAGACTTATTCTCCCAGATGATACTACGGGAAATATTTCTAATACATTTATTAAAAATAGTAATTTTTCAGCAAACTAATTATGGAATAGACTTGATTATGAATCAAAGAGATTTTGAAAATTTAAATATTACTACAAATATGATCTAAGACAATAATATTGGTATTGATTTTGGTGGTGGTGGTTATGGACTCAGAGTTCATAGTGTTTTAATAGTGAAAATATAGTTTATAACAAGTCTGGATGGTCATGGTCAAATTTAGGACAGAGTTTATGGATCTGGAACGAACTGCTGATAGATTATCCTTTAGAATGTCATAAAAATATTATTGTTAAACAATCTGGTGTTTAGGAATGTTGTGGAATATCTCCAGGTGTTAAATTTAAAATTCATAAAATATATTAATACCCAAGTAAAGCTGATGTCAATAGTTATTCCCAATTGGCTCTCCTATTTTACAGGTGAACATCTAAAATGATTTGATAACAAATTTAATAGTTTCAAATGGAACATGCTTAATTTTGGAAGTTCTTCAGCTCTATCATGCAATAAATACTTTCTATAATACTTTATAGGCAATCCTTCTAGACAATATATTCTCTATATTGAATATGGAACAGGACATGTTTTTATAATAATAATTTTTACCTCAAGTTAACAGCTTATTTTTTAAAAATCAAACGTCAATTCTATTAATGCAGAAAACAATTACTGGGGGACATTAACTGAATCAGAAATTCAAGCAGCGATTTATGATTATTCATGATGATTTTGATTTAGGAGCGTTGACTACTCACCTTTTTCAACTGCTCTAAACACTACAGCTCCAATTTCTCCACCATCAAATGTGACTAAATCTGTCTCAGGTTCTGATGTGGTATTAAATTGGTCAGCTAATGGAGAATCAGATATTGCAGGATATAAATTATATTATGGATCTCCTACGGGATATTCTTATAGCACTACTGTAGATTTAGGAAATGTAACAACTTATACAGTTACTGGTGGAGATATAGCTACTGAATATGCTATAACTGCTTATGACTCAAGTTTAGATGGAACAGATGATATGGTAGATGGAAATGAGAGTTGGTTTTCTGTTTCTAGTGAGAATACATCTTCATTATCATTAAATGACTTAATTGATTTAAAACACTCAAAGGTTTATCCAAACCCTGCTAATATCGAACTAAATATTGAACTAAGTAATAATTTAACATTTATAAAAGGAGATTGGTGGTTGTTGAGAACAACTTTAAGATATTCACCAAATTTAAACATTGAATATCTGAATAAAAATTTAAGCCTTCAACATTTAGAATTTAATTTTATTCAGCTTGTTGTGTACCCACAAAGATTAAGTAAGTATAAGAATTATAGTAGCTAACAATGGCTATAATTAATACGGGTTTTGGTGCTTAACCCAAAGTTTAGAGCTTTTAACCAAGTCCGCCAAATCTTTTGATTTGGCTTTATAAAGAAAAAGATAAAACAAAATAAAAAGTTTTGGCTAAGTGCTTAATCGGAAATTAATTACTTTTAATTCCCGTACTAACCATAGCCGTAGCAATTGTGTTTAATTAACGATAAGTATGAACAAAGAAATAAACAATGATAATCCTGGAGTCAAAATACCTCCTCCAATAATCTTTATTGGATTTGGATTATTTGGGGGTTTAATAAATTATTTAAAGCCGTTAACAATTACAGGTCCTTCCTGGCTCGTATATTTGGGCGTATTAATTTTAATTGGATCATTCCTTGGGTTTGGCTATATGATCAATTTTTATAAAAAGAATGAGACTGAAATAGAGCCAACCAAAACTACCTTTAAAATAATTACATCTGGTCTATATAGACACTCTAGAAACCCTGTATATATAATATTATGTGCAGGTCCGGTTGGTTTAGGGTTTATTTTCATGACTTATTGGGCCATTTTTGCATTCATCCCTGCACTAATAGTCATATACTTTACTGCCGTTAAAAAAGAAGAACAATACCTTGAAAAAAAGTTCGGGCAAGAATATTTAGACTATAAAAAGAAAGTCAGAAGATGGATTTAAAAAACTAATCACAACTAAGGCTAAACTGCATTAAAACGAAGTTTAGCCGAAACGTTGGCAGTAATTCAAAATCGCTGACTAATTACAGACTAAATCAGTAAAATAAAAAGTAGTACAACTCTTAGCCCAAAAGCGGAAGAATATGTTGTTTCTATTGCAAAAGAAAAGTCGGTTTCTAAAGGGGATGTTTTAATTCGTCAAGGACAAGCCGTAAAGAACACATATTTTGTTAAAGACGGCTGCATAAGAGCTTATTGTATTGATAAAAAGGGGAAAGAGCACACATTACAGTTTGCTATCAAAAGTTGGTGGATTAGTGATTTTATTGCCATCTACAATAATGAACTATCTACATTAACTATAGAGTGTATTACTGATTCAGATATAATCGAATTTAATACTGAAAAATTGAATGGGATATATTCAATTTTTCCTGAATTTGAAGCTTTTCAACGAAAAAACTTAGAGCGTCATGTGGTCAGTTTGCATAAAAGAATCTTAAATCAATTGCAACTAACTGCTCCGGAGAGATACGATTTGTTTCTGAAACAATATCCCGATATTGAGCAATACACTCCAAACTATCACATTGCATCTTATTTAGGCATTACTCAACAGAGCTTAAGTCGTATAAGAGTAAAAAATGCTAAAAAATAGTTTTCTTACCATAGGGTTAATTTCATCTTATACCAGCACCGTACTTTTGTTTCAAATTTTAAAAACAAAAATTATGATTAAGAAAATATTAATTGGATTAGCAAGTGTCATTATACTTGCATTTATTGTAATCTATTTTATGGCTCAACCTAAACTTGAAGAGGATGGCTCCTATAGCCCTTCAAGTTTAGCCTTATCATTAGGAACTGTTTCCAAAACGGATTTTGAGGATATCAAGTACACAAAATACCAAGGAAGTAGATCGAAGATTTTGGTAATTTTCACTGAGCAAAAAAACTTGGAGATGAAAAATGGAAAATTCTTTTCTACAGGAAATCACCCAATAGAAGCACTTGTACCAATGTTACACCTTAAAAATGCAGGATTTGATTTTGAAATAGTTACTCCTACTGGTAAACCTGTTGTATTTGAAATGTGGGCTTTTCCTGAAGAAGACGCAAATATAAAAGCAATTTACAACGAGTATAAATCGAGTTTTGAGCAGCCTAAAAAGTTAACTGAATTTATTACGAATTCATTTGCAAATGATAGTTCATATGCTGCTGTATTTGTACCAGGTGGACACGGAGCAATGATTGGAATTCCAGAAGATAGAAATGTTGCAAAAACCTTAAGTTGGGCTCACAACAGAGACTTATTTACAATTACGCTTTGTCATGGACCAGGTGCATTATTATCTACTACACTTGATAATCAAAAATTTCTTTACGATGGATACAAGATGGCTGTATTCCCTGATGCTGTAGATGAAATGACACCAATGATTGGTTATTTACCGGGGCACATGAAAAACGGTGTGAGCGAAAGATTGAAAAACTTAGGTGCTACTATTGTTAATA
>CAJIYW010000003.1 GCA_905181765.1 Flavobacteriales bacterium UBA6772
TACTCATAGCACCGGAAATATCTGCTAAATCTAGTAGATACTCCATTTTTAGGAGGCCGGTTATGGCGTGGGCTAAAATAAACTGTGTGCCATTAATTAAGCCTAAACCTTCTTTTGCATGTAATTCTAAAGGAGCTAAATGATGCTTTTTTAAAACTTCTTTCGCAGGAACAATTTTAGTGCCTATCCAGAAATCTCCTTCACCAATCAATGGTAAAAATAAGTGCGATAAGCGGGGCTAGATCTCCTGACGCTCCTACAGAACCCTGTTTAGGTACTGTTGGCAGTAAATCATGCTCAATAAAATAAATAATCCGTTCTATTAAGTGCTAATCGAACACCAGAAAATCCTTGGCACAGCGCATGCACTTTACAAATCATCATAATTTTTGATAAACGCTTGTCTATATTTTCACCCACACCAACGGCATGCGTAATTAGTAAGTTTGTTTGAAGTTGGTTTGTTTCTTCAGGTGAAATTTGCACATCGCACAAAGGCCCAAAACCAGTATTTATACCATAAACGGCTTTCGTTCTTTTTGTAATTATTTCTACTTTTCTTCTGCTAGAAATTATTTTTTCTTCTGCTTCTTTATGAATAGTTGCTTTTAAAACACCGGTTGCAAGGTCTTGTATTTTATGAAGTGTAAGTTGATCTATTCCGTATTTAAACATTGTATTTTATTTGAATTGTCTGTTAACAAAGTTATGATTACTTTTGATGCTTTATAATACTATTTATTGTAATTATTAAGAACTATGAGTTATCAAATAGAATTAAGACATCTCCGTTATTTTTTGGCTGTAGCAGAAGAATTACATTTTCGAAAAGCAGCTGAGAAGTTGTTTATTTCTCAACCGGGTCTTAGCAGACAAATTAAGCTTATGGAAGAAGAGTTGGGGGTTGTTTTATTTGAAAGACACAATAGAAAGGTTGTTTTAACAAAAGTGGGTGCATATTTAAAAGTGGAATTTGAATTACAATTAAAAACACTTTCACATACTTTAGAAAATGCAAAATTATTGCATGATGGCAAGAAGGGTGCATTGAAAATTGGGTATGTAGGTTCTGCTATGCAAGATGTTATTCCTAATTTATTACTAAGTTTTGAGAAAAATCACCCAAATATTTTATTTAACCTTAAAGAAATAGACAACCAAAATCAAATTGAAGGATTGCTTGATTACTCTTTAGATATTGGCTTCGTACGTTTAGAAAGAGTGCCAAGAGCTTTAGAAATTAAAACCATTATAAAAGAAAATTTCTGTTTAGTTTTACCAAAAGATCATCCAATAAATAAAGATAACTTTAAAAGTTTATCACAATTTAAAGCAGCATCTTTTATTCTATTTGATGCTAAATATAGTACTTCATATTACGAGAAAGTAATGCAGATTTTTGACGATTGTGGTTTTACGCCTTTAATTTCTCATAACACTATACATTCTAGTTCTATCTTTAAGTTGGTAGAAAATAATTTTGGAATATCGATTATACCGAAGTCCTTGGCGCAAAAAAGAGGGCATAAGATTAAATTTATTGAGTTAGATATGATTCCTCAAAAAACAACACTTTCTGTAATTTGGAACCAAAAAAATACAAATCCGATTTTAAATGATGTTTTAGACTTGCTTTAGTCTCTGAAAACAGCAAAATATAAGTACAAAAAAACCCAAACTCTAAAGTTTGGGTTTTTAAGTGGTACCTCCAGGAAGTTTTAGGTTTTACCTCATTTTACATTTTTTTCTATAAGTATATGAAAATCAAAAGTATAATGACTAAATCATGATAAAATAGTAAAGAGAAGTCAAATGAAATAACAAGGATTTAAACCTGCGGAGCAACCTTTGGAGCAACTGGTATTCTCGCTATATCTTAGCTTTAATTATTAAAATTTAAGAAATATGTATAAGGTTCTAAAATTCTCAAAGGCAGCAATTCGATTCAGTTTAAAACATTCAAAAAAGTATTTATCAGAAAATAAATATCAAGAAATTCTGCTTGTATTATAGTTCTCATTTGGAGGAGCAGATAAAAGGGTTAGTTATTCTAAAGGGTATTCTGTTTCTTATTCAGATTATTACAAACAAAGAGTTAAAATTAATAAATCAATGGTGGTCAATTCTCATACTGTTAATAATTATCTGATAATTAATGAAAGAATTGATAGATGCAACAGAACCTCAAAAACATAACAATTATATTTTGCCATTAATATCAAATTGAGATACAAAATTCCAAATAATAAAGTTTGAGTTAATATCCATATTCCCAAGCACTCCTGGCCAACCGTGACCTCCGTTTATAACTTTATAATGTTCGATTTCAACATTATTATCTCCATTGAAATATTGAAATAAATTTACGGAACTTCCGTCTGTAGCGCTGCTATTTGGCAAATTGGTTATAACCGCTGAGGTGTCCGTATTATTGAAGTCTATCCAATAATTTATCGTTTCGCTGTGCGATATTGTCCCTTCTGGTTCAGATCCATCGTATTGAACCACAGTGTCGTTGGTGCCACTAATTGTAATAATTGGGGTAGGGTGAGTTGGGTTACATGTATTCTTTGTTCTTTCACTCATATTTGCAGCAACGGCTCCAATAGCGGCTATTTTATCACTAAATTGACAGGCTAATTCTTGACTAAAAAACCCTCCATTTGAATAACCACATGCATAAATTCGATTTTCGTCAATATTATAATTATTAGTGATTTCAATTATTAAATCGCCAATAAACCCTATATCATTAGAGCTACTTCCCGTTGTCCACGAACCAACATTCCAATGAGTTGAACCATAGAATAAAGACCCTTGCGGATAAACAAGTATGAATTGTTCAGATTCTGATAAAGCACGCATATCACTCACATTCATTTGATCATTAGCGGACATATTCCAACCATGAAAGTTTAACATAATAGGTACTGATTGAGTTCCATCGTATGCATTTGGTATATGAATCAAATATTCACGAACTTTACCATTAACAGCAATACTCTTGGTGTAAGTGCCGTTTACAGGGTTATTGTTTTCTGCTGGATCGTTTTTATGACATCCAGTCATTAGTATAACTAATAATAGGATTCTTAAATTCATCATGGCCTTAATAGATATATTATCAAAAGTAATAATAATTACTGGAACTGCTTGAGATTATTAAGGAAGGTGTCAAATTGGAACTGAACCGTCAACGATTTATTGGAAACCTTGGTTTTAATGCGGTGTATTTATCGTGCTCTATTAAAACGTAACTTTAGTCATTAATAACTTAACTTTTAGAACACAATATAACCCCTTTCCCGTTATCTTTTTATACCTCCCGAGCAACCTTTGGAGCAACCTCTAAAAACCAAAAAACCCGTAAATCATTGTTTATAAATGAGTTACGGGATAATTTTGTGGTACCTCCAGGAATCGAACCAGGGACACAAGGATTTTCAGTCCTTTGCTCTACCAACTGAGCTAAGGTACCATTGCCTTAGCGGATGCAAATATAAAATGTTTTTTCATATCTACTAAAGAAAACTTAAAAAAAAGTAATCTATTTTTATTTTTTATCTAAATTTGGCAAATGAACTTAGCAATTGATATTGGAAACACTAGGGTTAAAGCTGCTGTTTTTGAGGAAGATAAACTGATAGAACTACTTATTTTTGATAAAAAAATAATTGTTTCTGAAATTAAAAAAATCGTAAAAAAGTATGCAATTTCTGGTGGAATCATATCAAATGTTGGTGCAATTTCAGAGAGAAAGATGGCGCAATTGAATGAAAGCTTCAATTTTACAGTTATTTCTGCTTCTTTGAAAGTGCCTTTTAATAATTTATATAAAACCCCAGATACTTTAGGAGTAGATAGAATAGCATTAGTTGCTGCCGCGGTAAAACAATTCCCAAAGACCAATGTCTTAATTATTGATGCAGGAACCTGCATTACTTTTGATTTTGTAGATAATAATGCTACTTACTTGGGAGGTGCAATTTCTCCTGGTATAAAAATGCGATATAAAGCTTTAAATAAATTTACCGCAAATTTACCACTGATAGAAGCTGTAGAATTGGATGATTTTATTGGAAAAAATACAAAAGAGAGTATTATTTCTGGTGTTTTAAATGGCGTAAAAAATGAGATAAATGGCATTATTGAAGACTATTACCTTAAATATTTAGATTTAACAGTTGTTTTAACAGGAGGAGACACAAATTTCTTGTCAAAACAATTAAAAAGTAGCATATTTGCCAATCAAAATTTTCTCCTTCAAGGATTAAATGAAATATTAAAATTTAACCAGCACAAATGATTAAAAAAGTTTTAATAGTTTTTTTATTAACCACATCAACTAGTAGTTTGTTTGCACAAGGTACAAGCTCTTCACCATATTCTTTTTTTGGAATTGGAGAACAATATTCTCCAAGAACTTCAGAAAATTCAGCAATGGGTGGAATTGGAGTTGCTTTTAACCATTATAAGTATTTAAACTTTACAAATCCTGCAGCAATTGCTTTTCTGAGAGAAACAACGTATTCTCTAGGGATTTTAAATAATGATTTAACTTTAAAAACTGCAGATACTAAGCAAAACTCTGTTTCTACAAGTCTAAACTACATTGCTTTAGGTTTTCCGCTAGGTAAGAAAGCAGGTTTCTCTTTCGGTTTACAACCTTTATCCTCTGTTGGCTATTCATTATCTAACAATGATTTTGATGAAGATGAAAACCTATCGGCTATAACCTTATATTCGGGAGAAGGCGGTGTAAACAGAGTTTATGGTACTTTTGGAATACAAATTTCAAAATCTTTGGCAATTGGTATAGAAGCAGATTATAGTTTTGGTAGAATAGAAAACAGTATTACCAACCAAAGAGCCAATGTAAGTTTAGCTTCAAAATATAAAGAAGAGAGCGTTATTAGAGGAGGGGCAATTACTTTAGGTACTCAGTATCAGAAAATGTTTAAGAGTAACCTGTATTTCAATGCAGGTGCAACCGTAAAATTAGGCAATGATTTAAATACTACCGGTAATGAGTATTTATATTCATTAATAGGTTCAGGAGTAAATGATATCGCAAGAGATACAATCTATGCTAATGAGATTTCTGGTAAATATAAATTACCAATGAAATCTATTATGGGTATTGGTATTGGTAAACATGACAAATGGCACGTAGGTGTAGAGTATCAGAATCAAGATGCTTTGCAATCTGAAGGTTTCACGAATATTACAAATTCTTCTTATAACTACGAAAAATCAAATAGAATATCTTTAGGGGGTTTTTATTTACCTAAAATAAATTCTATATCTAGTTATTGGGAAAGAGTTACCTATAGAGCTGGTTTACGATTTGAAAAAATAGGACTTGGCAGTTGATGGCGCTGGGACAGGTACAGATTTTACTTCAATAGACGACTTTGGCATGTCTTTTGGATTAGGATTACCATTAAAACAGTTATCTACTGTTAATTTAGCATTAGAGTACGGTAAAAGAGGTACAACTTCTAATAATCTAATTGAAGAAAATTATTTTAATGTTAGACTTAGTTTGTCTTTGACAGCTTCTGGTCAGCAAGGTTGGTTCAGAAAAAGAAAGATTGATTAATATATTTATAAAACTATTACAATGAAGAAAATTACGTTTTTATTAGCTGCAATGTTATTTATAACAACAGTAGAAACAAATGCTCAAGATGCAAATAGAGAATGTACTATTAAATATAATCTATTTAAGGGAGATTATCAATCTAAAAAATTCGATGAAGCATATGTGAATTGGATATATTTAATGGACAATTGTAAAGATTTATCTGTTAATATTTATAAGTTTGGTGCTACTTTAGCAGAGGATGTTAGAAAAGATCCTGTTTTAGCAAAAAGAGTATATGAACAAAGATTACAATACTACCCAACTAAAAATCCTGCAAAAGTTCACAGTGACTATGCTACCTATTTATTTGAGAATAAGTTAGCTTCAGATGATGAAGTTTTTAAAATTTTAGAAAAAGGATATGCTATAGATCCAACTAAAATGGGTGTTAAGAATTTATACATATATTTTCAAGGAATAACCGATAGAAATAAAGATACAAATCCGCAAAAGGTTTTTGATACCTATGATGATGTTTTAGAAAATGTAAACATTAAATTAGAGGGCTATGCTAAAAAATTAGTGAAGTATAGCGATACGACTTTAGTTTTAGATAAAAGAGGTAAACAATTAAAAAGAGCGTATACAGTTAATTCAAAAGCTCTAGGTACAGTAGAAGGTGGTTTGGATGCAATTATTTCTGAAATAGCTACTTGTGTTCGTTTAATTCCATTATATGAAAGAGATTTTGAAGTTAATAAATCAAATGCAGTTTGGCTAAAGAGATCAGTTTCTAGAATGTTTAACAAAGGTTGTCAGGGAGAGCCGTTATTTGAAAAATTAGTAAGGGCGTATGCAGAAGCTTCACCCTCACCAGAAGCATATTCTTTTTTAGCAAATGTTTTAGAAGATAACGGCGATAGTGCTGGAGCTAACGCGATGAGGACTAAATCTTTCGAATTAGAAACAGATCCTTTAAAGAAAGCAAAGTACAAATTAAAGTTTGCTCAGGCAGCGAAAGATAGAGGACAATATAGCAAAGCTAGAAGTTTAGCTAGAGAAGCTTTAAGATTTAATCCAAGTTCGGGTAGGGCTTATTTATTTATAGCTACGTTATATCAATCTAGTGTAAATAAATGTGGTGAAAACTTATTCGAAAAAAGAATGGTATATGTTGCTGCATTGAACATGGCAAGAAGAGCTTCGGCTGTAGATCCAAGTATTTCCTCTAGAGCAAGAAAATATATTAAAACATACAGAGCAAATGTGCCAAGTCAAAAAGACATATTTAATGCAACTGCAGTTCCAGGAGGAAAATTCACAATCAAATGTTGGATCGGTGAAACCGTAACCATACCAAATATATAGTTATTTGAAAAATAACAAAAAAATACTATCAAAAAGCATTGCAGTAATTTATTTTACTGCAATGCTTTTTTCTTGTTCTAATAGTACGGAAGAAGTTCGTAATTTTTTAGAAGAAAAAAATCTACCAATAGGTAAAGCTAAAGAAGCATTTCACGTATATAAAGATTCTGGTCAGATTACATCTAAATTAATTACACCTTTATTATTAGATTTTAGCAATCGAAAAAAGCACCCTTATAATGAGTTTCCTAAAGGAATAAAAATTATAAATTTTACTAATAAAGGGAAAGATTCTGTAACTATTATTGGCGATTATGCGCAATCTTATGTGAAGACAGAAGTCTCAGAAATTAAGGGAAATGTGGTTGTCGTAAATCATACAGATAAATCTAGATTAGAAACAGACCAATTGTTTTGGGATCAAAAGACAAAATATTTTGTTTCTGAGAAAGCATTTGTAATGTATAAAGGAAATGATACAATAATTGGTGTGGGTTTTGAATGTAAAGAAGATTTAAGTAAACATTTAGCAAAAAAGACAACAGGTAGAATAGAAACAAAAGAATAGAATCATGAATAGAATTTGGAAATTTTTTCAGTACGGATACTTAATAGTAGCGTTAATATGTTTAGTTGAAGGTATTACTCGTTGGAACGCCGAGAGAAGTAGGTCTTATTTATTTTTAGGCTTTGCATTTTTTATTATCTTAGTATTCTTCTTTAAAAGACATTTTAGAAAAAAAGTCGAAAAAAGAAATAACCTAAATAAATAGTTTATTAGTTTCTGAATGGAAATTGAACTTATTATAATATTTTTATCAATTATACTTTCCGCCTTTTTTTCGGGAATGGAAATTGCATTCGTTTCTGCAAATAAGCTTCACATAGAATTAGAAAAAAAGAGGGAGGGGTTTATTCCTCGGATTCTAAATAGAATTACCCAAAAATCTTCAAAATTTATTACCACGATGTTGGTGGGAAATAATATATCATTAGTAATTTATAGTTACTATATGGGTAAATTTTTATTAGGAATTTTACCTTTGGAGACTTTTAATGAATTCTCTATCTTATTAATACAAACTATAATTTCTACAATTATAATATTGATAACTGCAGAATTCTTACCAAAAGCTATTTTTAGAATTTATGCAAATGAAGTGCTTAAGATATTTGCTGTACCCGCTTACGTATTTTATGTTTTATTTCATTTCATTTCAGATTTTATTACGGCTATTTCAGATTTTTTCCTTCGTATTTTCTTTAAAACAAGTGCAGATAAACAACAAGTAGCTTTCAGTAAAGAAGAGTTGGGTAATTATATTTTAGAGCAGTTAGAAACAAGTAATGATGCAGATGAGGTAGATTCGGAAATTCAAATTTTTCAAAACGCTTTAGAGTTTCATAATGTAAAGGCAAGAGAAGTAATGGTTCCTAGAACTGAAATTACGGCAGTAGAAATTCATGAAAGAGTAATTAATTTAGAGCGTGTTTTTATAGAAACAGGTTTGTCTAAGGTATTGGTTTATAAATCATCGATGGATGATGTAGTTGGTTATATTAGTGCTTTTGAACTTTTCAAAAAGCCAAAAACTATAAAATCTATTTTACTTTCGGTAGAAATTGTACCAGAATCTATGATGATTAATAATGTTCTAAACATTTTAATGAGGAAACGTAAAAGTGTAGCTGTGGTTGTAGATGAATACGGCGGAACTTCAGGAATGATAACTGTAGAAGATATTGTAGAAGAGTTGTTTGGTGAAATAGAAGATGAACACGATTCGCAAGCATTTTTAGAAGAAAAAATAAATGAAACTACTTTTAATTTTTCTGCAAGATTAGAGGTAGACTATTTAAATGAAGAATACGGGTTAAGTATCCCTAAATCTGAAGCCTATGAAACTTTAGGAGGTTTTATTATAGAACACACAGAAAATATACCAGAAGAGAACGAGATTGTAGATTTAGAAGGTTTTGAAATCACAATTTTGAATACCAGTGGTGCAAAAATAGATATTGTTTCCCTTAAAGTTACAGATTTAGAAGATTCGTAAATAGAATTTCTTTCCTTTTAATAAAAATTACCAAATTACTTACTGTTTAGTTTAAAAAGAGGTTGCAATATTAAAACCCTAATCGTATATTCGCCTCCTAATAAATTTAAATGTATGGCAATTTTATCAAAAATTAGAGAACGTTCAATGTTCTTAATTATCATAATAGGTTTAGCACTTTTTGCTTTTGTATTAGATCCTTCTACTTTAGGAGATTTTTTTAATTCAAGCAAAGTAAATGAGGTAGGAGAAGTTAATGGAGAAGCAATTTCTACTCAAGAATTTGCAGAAGCATTAGATCAATATAAGCAACAATCTGGAAGTAAAGTTTCTGAAATGCAAGCAGCAAAAGCTGTTTGGAGTAATATTTTAAGAAAGAAAATTTATAAAAATCAGTTAAACGAAGCAGGAATTACCATTGGTGAGCAAGATGTTTGGAATGAGGTAATAAATACATCTTCTGTGCAAAATAATCCACAGTTTCAAAATGAGGCAGGTTTATTTGATGAGTTAAAGTTTAAACAATTTTTAGCCGATACTAAAGAGAATAACAAAGCAATTGTGGTCTGCTTGGTCTAATTACATGAACCAAATTAAAGATAATGCAGAAACCAATACCTACAATAAATTAGTTACTGCAGGTTTAGGAGCTTCTTTAAAAGAAGGAGAGACTGAATATTTAATTGAGAACACAAAATTAAGTGGTCAGTTTGTTTATGTGCCTTACAGCAGTGTTGCAGATAGTTTAGTAAGAATTAAGAAGTCTGAAGTAGCTGCTTATATTAAAGATAACGAAAATGAGTTTCAAGTAGAAGCTACAAGAGATTTATCTTATGTTAAGTTTGATATTACGGCAACTACAGAAGATGAGGATGCAATAAAACAAAATGTAGCGAATTTAATAGAAAATGGCGTAGATAGAAATAACGATGCAACAGTTGGTTTCAGAAACACTTCAGATTATAAAGAATTTTTAGCTGAAAATGGTTCTGATGTTAATTTAGATTTAGGCTATAAATTTAATGCATCTGTGAACCAAACAGTAGCGAATGAAATTTTTGCAGGAAACAAAGGAGATGTTTTTGGACCTTATAAAGATCAAGGGTTCTTTAAGATTTCTAAAATAACGGAGGTTGCTAAAATGCCAGATTCAGTAAAGGCAAGTCATATTTTAATTTCTTTTGTTGGTTCGCAAAGGGCTGCACAAAACGTAACAAGAACAAAAGAACAAGCAGAAAAATTAGCAGACAGTGTTCTTTCAGTTGTAAAGAGAAATAGAAGAAAATTTGCTGCTTTGGCAAAAACTTTTCTTCAGATATAGGTTCTGGAGCAAAAGGAGGTGATCTAGATTGGTTTAATTATAACTCTATGACACCAGCTTTTAGAGATTATTCTTTTACTAATAAAAAAGGTTCTGTAGGTATTGTAGAAACACCTTTTGGTTACCACGTTATTAGAGTAGATGCTACAAGGAATAATCAAACAGTTTTAAAACTAGCAACTTTTGGAATTAAAATAGTGCCTTCAGAAGCTACAGAGAGTGATTTCTTTCAGAAAGCAGAGCAATTTGCTTTAGCGATATCTAAAACAGATGATTACAGCGAGCTAGCTAAAGAAAATAATTATACGTTAAAATCTGCAGTGGTTTAAAGGTTTTAGATGAAAATGTACCTGGTTTAGGAAATGAAAGACAAATTGTTTCTTGGGCTTTTAAAGGAGATTCAGATACAGGAGCTTTTAATCGTTTTGATTTAGAAGGAAGTTATGTTGTTGCTGTAGTAACTGCAAAAACTGAAAAAGGCTTAATGTCTGTTGAAAAAGCAATTAGCCGTGTAAGACCTATTTTATTAAATGAAAAGAAGGCTGTTTTAATTGCAGATAAATTAAAAGGAAGTTCTTTACAAGAAATTGCAAAAGCAAACAATACAACGGTAAGAAGCGCAAATAACGTAAATTTAAAAAATACTTCATTATCTGGTGTTGGTGCAGAACCTAAAGTTGTGGGTGCCATGTATAGTGCAGAGCTAGAGAAGGTATATAATAGCTTGGTAGGTAATAGAGGAGTATTTTCTTTTGTTTTGAATAAAAGAGAATTACCAACTGCTTTGCCAAATTACGAAGTAAATAGAAAGAGAATCTCTTCAGCTAGAAAAGGTATGACTTCAAAAATATACGAAGCAATTAAAAAAGCTTCAGATGTAGAAGATAACAGAGCTAATATGTATGTTTCTAACTAAGACCTATTAGTTTACTAAATAATAAAATCCGTTCAATCAATGTTGAACGGATTTTTTATGTCTTAATGTTTTAGTTTTATTGCAGTTTGCAAAAGGAAATATTAGGTCTTATGATAGTATAATTCGAAGTAATAAAAGTTCCTTTAAATCCTTATAGGATAGCCTTAAACAATAAACCTTTTTGATTTCTCAAAAAGGTTTATAAATTATTGTTTAATAAGTATTTATTTTTTTAACCGTTCATAGAGATTAAGAATTCATCATTATTTTTAGAAAATTTAATTCTATCGTTAATAAATTCCATTGCTTCTATAGGGTTCATATCTGCTAAGTATTTACGTAAAACCCACATTCTTTGCACAGTTTTAGCATCCAGTAATAAATCATCTCTTCTAGTTGAAGATTTGATAAGATCAATTGCAGGATAAATTCTTCTATTAGAAATATTTCTATCTAATTGAAGTTCCATATTCCCTGTTCCTTTAAATTCTTCGAAGATTACTTCGTCCATTTTAGAGCCAGTTTCTGTAAGTGCGGTAGCAATAATGGTTAAAGAACCACCATTTTCTATATTTCTTGCAGCACCAAAGAAACGTTTTGGTTTGTGTAATGCATTTGCATCAATACCACCAGAAAGTATTTTACCCGATGCAGGTGCAACGGTATTATAAGCTCTTGCTAAACGTGTAATAGAATCTAATAAGATAACAACATCATGGCCACATTCTACCAAGCGTTTTGCTTTTTCTAAAACAATGTTTGCTACTTTAACGTGCTTGTCTGCTGGTTCATCAAAAGTAGATGCAACCACTTCTCCACGCACGTTACGTTTCATGTCTGTAACTTCTTCAGGACGCTCATCTATCAATAAAACAATTTGATATACTTCTGGGATGATTTGCTGCAATAGCATTTGCCACATCCTTTAATAACATGGTTTTACCAGTTTTAGGTTGCGCTACAATCATACCACGTTGCCCTTTTCCTAAAGGAGAAAACAAATCGATAATTCTTGTAGATAAAGAACTCCTTTTTCTGCTAAATTGAATTTTTCTTCTGGGAATAATGGTGTTAAGTGCTCAAAAGAAACTCTATCTCTAACAATATTAGGATTTAAACCATTAATTTTTGACACTCTAATTAAAGGAAAGTATTTTTCACCCTCTTTTGGTGGACGAACATTTCCTAATACAGTGTCACCAGTTTTTAAACCAAATAATTTAATCTGAGATTGAGAAACGTAAATATCATCTGGAGACGATAAATAGTTATAATCTGAAGAGCGCAAGAAACCATAGCCATCGGGCATCATTTCTAATACACCTTCACTCTCTATAATACCATCAAACTCAAAATCTGGATCTTTATACCTGTTTGTAGACTTGTTGCCATTACTTCTACTGTTGTTGGCTTTGTCTCTATTTTGGTTTTTATTTTTATTGCTTTGTGGTGGGTTGTTTCTATTTTGTTGCGGTTTGTTAGGTTGATTTGCAGGTTTTTGTTCTTGCTTTTCTTCCTTTGGCTTAGAAACTACTTCATTCTTCTGCTCATTAACCGGAACATCCTTTTTTACAAGAGGTTTTCTTGGTCTTGGATTAGGTTTTGGTCTTTCAGTTACAGATAGGCTCAACTTTTGCTATTTCAACTGTAGGTTCTTCAATAATTTCAGGTTTTTCTGCATCTACCGGTCTTGCAATTGCTTGAGGATTTTTAATAACACGTTTTCTTTTTGGCTTTTCTATTTTTATAGATTCCTCTTTTTTAGGAGCTACCAATGCTTTTGCTGCCTTAGAAGGATCTGCAGCTTGCGTGTCTAAGATTTGATATACTAAGTCTAGTTTTTTTAATTGACTTATTTTAGCAACGCCAATAGATTTAGCTACAACTTGCAGCTCGGCAAGAGTTTTTGCCTTCAGTTCCGATATTTCGAACATTATAAAATTATTAAGTTAAATATGAATCTTGATTTTGTAAGATTTGTATGTTTTTTTTGAATTTGGCAATTAAGTATAGTTCTACAAAAAAGTTTTTTGTAATTATTGCTAAACAAATATATACATTTTTTTTTAGTTAAGGATTTTCTTTTTAAAAAAGAATGTTCTACTTTTGTTATTAGAAATATCAAATGATTCAAAGAATTCAAACAGTGTATTTATTATTGACTTCTATTATCTCTGGAGTTATAATTTTTGTTTTTAATTTGTGGAAATCTAATGATAAAAGTATTTTTGCTTTAGATTTGTTAAACAGTGATATCAGCTTATTAAAAGCGATTCCTGTTTTATTTTTAACATCGGCAGCTCTAGCTTTTGTAGCAATTTTTTTATTTAAGAATAGAAAACTACAATTTGTTATCGGTCGATTAACAATTTTGATAAACCTTATTTTATTAGGATTATTGATTTATGTATCTCTAACTTTACCTGGAGAAGCTGCGGTTTCGGAGAAAGGTATTGGGATGTTTGTACCAATTTTAGCTGTTTTGCTTCTTGTTTTGGCAAATAAAGCTATCAAAAAGGATGAAGATCTCGTAAAATCTGTAGATAGATTGCGATAATACTAACACCTTAGTATATTTAGTGCGAAAAAAAACCGAGATTTATCTCGGTTTTTTATTTTTTAGCAAAAACCATCTTACCCACGTTTTGCCAATTCTATAATTTCTAAATTTTTAATTTCGCCGTTTTCTAATTGAAATCTTAGCATGGTTCTAATCTTATGAAATCCGTGGTTTCCTGCGGCACCTGGGTTTAAGTGCAGTAGATTTAGTTTTTTATCATAGTGTACCTTTAAAATATGAGAATGACCAGAAATGAAAATTTTAGGGGGATTTGCATGAATTTCTTCTTTAATTCTTCTGTAATAATTATTTGGGTAACCGCCAATATGTGTCATCCAAACACTTGTTTTTTCTACTTCAAACTTTAAATCTAAAGGAAATTCTGCTCTAGCATCTTGATCATCAATATTGCCAAAAACTGCTCGTAAAGGTTTTAGTTTCTTTATAGTATCCGTTACATTTAAGTCGCCAATATCTCCTACATGCCAAACTTCATCTGCTTGTTTTACAAACTTTAAAATTTGTGCATCTATAAAACTATGCGTGTCCGATAATAATAATATGTTTTTCATTAAAAGCAGTAAGAAAAGTTTAACGTCTCTTCGAGTTTCAAAAATACTAATAACAAAATAAATTCCGTAATTTTACAGCCCACAAAAAATAATTTTATTGAGATATTTTATAGAACTTTCTTATAATGGAAAAAAGTACCACGGTTGGCAGATTCAACCAGATGCAATTTCTATACAAGAAAAATTAAACTTAGCGGTAAGTACAATTCTGCAAGATAAAATTGAAGTTGTGGGTGCAGGAAGAACAGATACAGGTGTGCATGCATCTCAAATGTTTGCACATTTTGATTCAGATATAGAAATAGAGGCAGAGGTTGTGCACAAGCTAAATTCAATTTTACCGAACGATATTACCGTATATAAAGTGTTTTTGGTGGCAGACGATTATCATGCCAGATTTCATGCAGAAAGTAGAAGTTATGAGTATCGTATTTGGTTGGGTAGAAATCCGTTCTTATTAGATTTTTCTTGGCAAATTCATTCACAAAAGCTAGACCTTACTAAAATGAATGAAGCCGCACAACTTCTTTTAGAATATGAAGATTTTCAAACCTTTTCTAAGGTAAAAACAGATGTTTATACTTTTAATTGTGATGTAACACAGGCGTTTTGGAAGCAAGAAGGAAATTTACTAACCTTTCATATTTCTGCAAATCAGATTTTTAAGAAATATGGTAAGAGCCATTGTGGGTACGCTGGTAGATGTTGGTTTGGATAAAATTTCAATAAACGAATTTAGAGAATTATAGAAAGTAAAAATAGAGGCAATGCAGGATTATCTGTCCCGGCAAAAGGATTATTTTTAACGCACATAAAATATTAGATTTTGGCAAATAAGACAGGAAATGCTTTTGATATGGAAATCTTTTTAAGACTCATGAGTTTTGCTAAGAAGTATAGACGCAATTTTATAATAGCCTCCATTTCTACCATCCTATTGTCTGGGGTGGCTTTGTTAACACCTATTATTCTTAAAGACACTGTAGACTTATATATTGCAAATAAAGATACTGAAGGGTTAATACATAGTGTTTTATTAATGTTTGGAGTTTTAATGATAGAGGTGGTCTTAAGATTTACTTTTATTTACTACGCCAATTGGGTTGGACAGCATATTATTAGAGATATAAGAGCAAAAATATTTAGACATATTCTACAGTTTAGAATGTCTTATTTTGATAAAAACTCTGTTGGTAAATTAGTAACAAGGGTGGTTTCAGATATTGAAACAATTGCAGCTTTTTTTAGTAGTGGTGTATTTACCATTGTAAGTGATGTTTTACAAATGTTTGCGGTTATTATTGTCATGTTTTTCATCAATTGGAAGTTGGCGTTTATAGCCATTGCCGTTCTACCAATTCTATTGTACGCTACAAAAGTTTTTCAAAAAGCAATAAAAGCAACGTTTCAGGAAGTTAGAAATCAGGTTGCAAATTTAAACGGCTTTGTACAAGAAAGAGTTACAGGAATGAAAATTGTACAACTCTTTAACAGAGAAAAAATTGAATATGATAATTTTAAAGATATTAATAACAAGCATAAAGAGGCGTTTGTAAAAACTATCTGGTACTTTTCTATCTTTTTTCCTATTGCAGAAATTTTATCTTCTGTTGGTATTGGCTTAGTGGTTTGGTTTGGGAGTAAGCAAGTAATTACTGGCGAAGTGCCAGGTCCGGGAACTGTAATGGCTTTTGTTCAAATGGCACAAATGTTATTTAGACCATTAAGACAGATTGCAGATAAATTCAATCAGTTACAAATGGGTATTGTTTCTGGAGAACGTGTTTTTAAAATTATTGATACGGATAGTGCTATCTCTAAAAACGGAACCTTAGAAGCAAAAAATTTAAAAGGGAATATCAATTTTAAAGAAGTTCATTTTAGTTATATCGAAGGAGAAGAAGTTTTAAAAGGAATAAATTTAAATGTTAAAAGCGGACAAACAGTAGCTATTGTCGGTGCAACGGGTGCAGGAAAATCGACGATTATTAATCTGTTAAATCGTTTTTATGAGATAGATAGTGGTACTATTTGTATTGATGAAATTGCTATTGATACCTATAAGTTAGAAAGTTTAAGAACGCAGGTTGCCGTTGTTTTACAAGATGTTTTCTTGTTTTCAGATTCAATTCTAAATAATATTACTTTAAAGGATAGCACTGTATCTAAAGATGAAGTAGTGGAAGGCAGCAAAACAAATTGGAATTCACGATTTTATTATGACACTTCCGGGAGGGTATGATTATAATGTAAAAGAAAGAGGAGCAATGCTTTCTTCAGGGCAAAGACAATTAATTGCCTTTTTAAGAGCATATCGTTAGCAAGCCAAGTATTTTAATTTTAGATGAAGCTACGTCTTCTGTAGATGCATACTCAGAAAAAATGATACAACATGCTACAGAGACCATTACAAAAGGCAGAACATCTATTGTAATTGCCCACAGATTGGCAACCATTAAGCAAGCAGATAAAATTATTGTAATGGATAAAGGTTTAATTGTAGAAGAAGGTACCCATGCTGAATTATTAGTTAAAGAGGGCGGCTATTATAAGAACCTCTATGACAAGCAGTTTAGTTTAGAGATAGCTTCTTAACGAGATATGCATTTATTACATTAAGTCTTTTCGCAGTTTCTCGTTTAGTTCTTTAAAATCTGTATATAGTTCAAAACCACCATCTTTAATATAAGAAATTTCGCCAGTTTCTTCAGAAACTAACAAACAAACTGCATCTGTTTTTTCAGAAACACCTATTGCTGCTCTGTGTCTTAAACCAAATCTTGATGGAATTTTTATACTATCAGAAATTGGTAAAACAACTCTGGTTGCCACAATATAATTGTCCCTAATAATTAAGGCGCCGTCATGTAGTGGGCTATTTTTATAAAAAACACTTTCTAATAATGCCTCATTTAAAAGTGCATTCATTTTGTCTCCAGTACTTATTAGAAAATCTAAACTATTTGTTCTTTCAATAACAATTAAAACACCTGTCTTCGTTTTGGCCATTTTTTCACAAGCTCCTAAAATAGTTTCAGTATCTATGTCTGAACCTATTTCTGTCTGTAAAAATTTCAACTGTTTTAGGAAATTTCTCTTATTGGTAAAGTTTGTAGTACCAATCATTAACAAGAACTTTCTTATTTCTTGCTGAAATACAATAATAAGTGCAATAACACCGCCAGATAATAAATAGCCTAAAATACCACTTAGCATTTCCATTTTTAAGGCTTGTGTAATTTGCCATATTAAGAAAATAAAGGCAATACCTATTACAATATTAATGGCAACGGTACCTTTTAAAAGTTTATAAATATAAAAGAGTAGTGTTGCCACTAATAAAATATCTAAAATATCTAATAATGAAAATTCAATAAAATCGAACATAGAAAATAGATGGATTTTGCGCTAAATTACTAATAAATAATTTGAAGCACAATATCAATTATTTATTAAGACGCTATTCGTAAGAACTTCTAGAGAGTAAAAAAAAATCATTGAATTTTATGTACAATTTTAATAGCTTCTACCGCTTCTTTTACATCATGCACTCTTAAAATATTAGTGCCATTTAGTAAGGCAATGGTATTTGCAGAAGTAGTTGCATTTAAGGCCTCTTGTGCAGAAATATCTAATGTTTTATACAACATAGATTTTCTTGAAACCCCTGTTAGAATAGGCGCATCTAAACTTTTAAAAAGGGCTAAGTTTTTTAAAAGTTCAAAATTATGATCGATTGTTTTTCCAAATCCGAAACCAACATCTATAACAACATCATTTAGTTTTAGTTGACGTAATTTATATATTTGGGCTGCAAAAAAAGAAATAATTTCCTTGGTTACATTTTCATAAACTGGATTTTGCTGCATGTTTTGCGGAGTGCCTAACATGTGCATTAGAATATAAGGAACCTGTAATTTTGAAACGGTAGCAAACATATTGTCATCCATTTTTCCGCCAGAAATGTCATTAATAAGTGCTGCACCAGCGTTTATGGTTTCTTTGGCTACTTTGCTTCTAAAAGTATCTACAGAGATAATAATTTCTGGAAAATGTTGCAGTAATAAATTAATTACCGGAAGACTTCTTTTAAGTTCTTCTTCTTCAGAAATATGTTGTGCACCAGGTCTACTAGAATAGGCACCAACATCTATAAAAGTTGCGCCATCTAGAAGCATTTTTTCAACCTGATTTAAAATTTCAGATTCGTTTTTATATGTACCGCCGTCATAGAAAGAATCTGGAGTAATATTTAAAATACCCATCACTTTTGGTGATGAGAGATCAACTAAGTTTCCTTTACAATTTATGGTCATTTTAACGTACTACTTTATTTATTATAGGTGCAATTTTAGGCGCTTTGTATGCATCCATTTTTTGCATTAATTCTTTTACCGAGGTGGCTACTAACAATAGATTTCTACCTGCGGTTTTTAAATACCCTTCTTCCACCATTTTATCTAATTGCAATAAAACGGCATCAAAAAAACCATTTACATTTAAAAGGCCTATGGGCTTTTGCTCAATTTGCAGTTGGCCTAAAGTTAGAGCTTCAAAGAGTTCATCTAAGGTTCCAAAACCTCCAGGAAGTGTAATGTAACCATCTACCAATTTACTCATGATTACTTTACGTTCGCTCATTTTTTTGCATACAATCATTTCTTCTACACCAGCATGCACCACTTCTTCTTTTTCTAATAATTTTGGAATAACACCAATTACCTCTCCGTTTTGCGCAAGAATGGTGTCTGCAAGCATCCCCATCATCCCTATTTTACCACCTCCGTAAACCAAACTAATTTTATTTTCAACAAAATAATTTCCTAATGTTACTGCAGCTTCTTTGTAGATAGGGCTAAAACCTAAACTAGATCCACAAAAAACAACGATTTTCTTCAATGTATTGAGTTTTAAAATTCTTTTGTAAAAATAAATGAAAAGCATATAGGATTTAGTATTTTTGAGGAAATACTTTTTAACAAGAGAAAATGCAAGATACTTCAAAACAATATGATGCGGTTATGAACGAATGTAGAAGTTTGTACATTAAAAAAATGTCTGATTACGGCTCTGCGTGGCGTATTTTACGTTTGCCGTCACTAACCGATCAAATATTTATAAAAGCGCAAAGAATTAGACAATTGCAAGAAAATGTAGTAAGAAAAGTAGATGAAGGTGAGAAATCTGAATTTATTGGAATTATCAACTACGCTATTATGGCGTTAATTCAGTTAGAAAGCGGTGTTGTAGAAACTCCTGATTTGAATACAGAGGAAGCAACTATTTTGTTCGACAAGCATAGTAAAATTACGAAAGAATTAATGTTAAACAAAAATCATGATTATGGTGAGGTTTGGAGAGAAATGCGTGTTTCTAGTTTGACAGATTTAATTCTTCAAAAATTATTAAGAGTAAAGTCTATTGAAGATAACAAAGGAAAAACAATTGTTTCTGAAGGGATTGATGCAAATTACCAAGACATGATTAATTATGCTGCTTTTGCAATGATACATTTAGAGGCGTAGGCTGTAAATTATTTAACTAATTTTAAATAAAGTAAATTTCTGTATAACATGATATTAAAATTAATCACTCAAATTTCAAGAATATTAGTTGGAGCCTTATTTATTTTTTCAGGCTTTGTTAAGCTAGTAGATCCGATAGGTTCTGAATATAAGTTTCAAGAATATTTTTCTGAGAGTGTTTTAAATATGGAATTTTTAATTCCGTATGCATTGCTGTTTGCAATTGTTTTAATTGTTGCAGAAATACTTTTGGGAGTCATGATTTTAATTGGTTATAAATCGAAATTTACAGTTTGGAGTTTGCTAATTATTACTACTATATTTTTGTTTTTAACTTGGTATTCTGCCTATTATAATAAAGTAACAGATTGTGGTTGTTTTGGCGATGCTATTAAATTAACACCTTGGGAAACCTTCTATAAGAATGTTGTTTTAATTGGGTTGATTCTTATTTTACTAGTAAAAGTAACATTTATAAAGCCTCTTTTTAAAGGTAAAATTACCAAGGTAATTACCTTTTTATCTTTGGCTTCTTTCTTATTTATTGTGCAACATGTTTTAACACATTTGCCACTAATTGATTTTAGAGCCTATGCAGTTGGTAAGAATTTGCAAGAAGGAATGGTGTATCCGGCAGATGGTTCTATACCGCCAGTGCATGATTTTATGCTAGAAGGTGTGCAACAAGATTTAGCACCCATACTTTTAGAAAAGGAAAAAGTAATGCTAGTTATTGTGTATAACTTAAATAAATCTGATACAAACGGATTTCCTGCAATGAAGGAAGCATCAGAAAAGGCAATAGCAAAAGGGTACACGGTTTATGGAGTTTCGGCTTCTTTTTCAGATGATTTATTAGTAGCCCAAGAAAAGTACAACTTGCCTTTTGATTTCCTTTTTTGTGACGAAACTACATTGAAGACAATGATTAGAGCAAACCCGGGAGTCATCATTTTAAATAAAGGAACCGTTACTCAGAAGAAGAATTGGATAGATATTGAAGATTTAGAATTATAAGTTTCTAAATTAGTCTGTATTATTTTTTTTACGTTTTTGCGCTATCTGAGTAAGCTTTAGACCTTTCTCTTTTTTGAAAAACAAGTGTTTCGGACTTCCAATAATTTGAGCAGTATAAATACCTGTATGTCCAGAAAACAAATAAGAGGTAGTGCACGCAAGTGCTATAAAAACACCAGATTCTATTCCGAATAATTCAATTCCCATGATGGTACAAGCAATAGGTGTGTTTGTTGCTCCAGCAAAAACGGCTACAAAGCCCATTCCTGCCAACAATGGCATTGGTAAGGGTATAAACCAGATTAGAACATTTCCTAAAGTAGCACCAATAAAAAACAAAGGAGTTACTTCTCCTCCTTTAAAACCAGCACCTAGTGTAAAAGAAGTCAGCAGTATTTTTAGGAAGAAATCATAAGAATTTAAATCAATATTAAAAGCATCTATAATAGTAGGTACCCCAAGACCTATGTATTTTGTAGTTCCCATAAGGTATACACTAACTGCAATGACAACACCACCAATTACAGGTCGTAAGGGAGGGTATTGAACGTATTTTTTGAATAAATTACTCCAAAAATGTGTAGATTTTGAAAACAGCATACTTACCAATCCAAAAATAATACCCGCCAATAAAGACCATAAAACAGTAGCTGGTGTTAGGTCTGCAACAGCAGAAATAGTATAATGTGTATGATGAGAAATTTGCCAAATATCACAAAAATAGTTTGCAAAAATAGCTGCTAAAAAGCTAGGTATAATCGCATCAAACTTTATTCTGCCAATAACCATTACTTCCAATGCAAAAATAGCACCTGCTAAAGGAGTTCCAAAAACAGATGAAAAACCTGCACTAATTCCTGCAATTAATATAATTTTTCGATCGAGGTTAGAGAGTTTAAAAATCTTTGTCAACTGATCTGCTATAGCACCACCAATTTGCACAGCAGTACCTTCACGCCCTGCAGAGCCACCAAATAAATGTGTAAGAATGGTTCCAATAAATACTAACGGCGCCATTTTAAAAGGAATTACTTTTTTTGGAGTATGATATTCATCAATCAATAAGTTATTTCCTTTTACAACACTTTCACCAAAATAATGATAGGACAAACCAATGATAAGACCAGCAATGGGCAGCAATGCAATTATCCACACATTTGCTTCTCTATAGCTGGTAGCCCATTCTAGAGACCATAAAAATACAGCAGATGCACTGCCTGCAAATGCGCCTACAAGCAAACATATAAAAGTCCATTTTAAAAGAAAAAGCAATGAAAAGCGCTGCTCAAATGAAAGGAAGAATTTTTTAATAGTACTCATATATTTTAAGATCCTCTTGTAGAAAGTTTTTTTAGACAAAATCTTTCACAGAATATTTCAGTAAGTCTTTAATTTACTTTCTCCGGCAAAAATAAACAAATAAAAACTAAGAGAATATTCGTTTAAAAAGATCATTTTTAAAACAAATTTATTACTGTTTAAGATTTTATTGTAACTTGTTTCAAAATGAAAACAATGAACGAATTTGTTACCTACACGTCAGCAGAAAATTACGCAATTATTACTATTAATAATGGAAAGGCAAATGCCATTTCGCATGAAGTTGTAGCTGGTTTAAATGCTTGTTTAGATGCTGCAGAAGCAGAAAACAAAGTAGTTATTTTAACAGGTAAGTCTGGTATTTTTTCTGCAGGATTCGATTTGAAAGTAATGACAGCATCCCCTGAATCTGCCAAAGAATTGGTTACAAAAGGTTCTAAGTTATCATTAAGAATGTTGTCTTTTCCACAGCCTATTATTGTAGCTTGCTCTGGCCATGCAATAGCCAAAGGAGCCTTTTTATTACTTTCGGCAGATTATAGAATTGGTGTAGAAGGCGATTTTAAAATTGGTTTAAATGAGGTAATGATTGGTATGACCATGCACAATGCAGGCATTGCCATTGCAAAAGCACGTTTGTCTGAGGTATATTTAAATAGAAGCGTAAACAATGCAGAAATTTATAGTTCTAAACAAGCAGTAACTGCTGGTTTTTTAGATAGTATTGTTCCAGAAGATCAGTTATTGCCAGCTGCTATTAAAGTTGCAGAAATGTCTGCGAAGCTAAATAAAAAGGCACATGCAGAAACAAAATTAAAAGTTAGAAAATTACATTTAGAAGCGTTAGAAAATGCAATTTATTTAGACTTAAAAGGAAACATTTCTATTAATCCTTCATAGTTTTAATGGTTAATGCTTTTCAAAAACCATAATTCCCGCTTTTATTTCTATTTCTAAATGATTTTTTCTTGGAGTTAACGGACAAGAATATTTGGCATTATAAGCACAATAAGGATTGTAGGTGTTGTTGAAATTTAATTCAATAGTTCCGTCTGTATTCTCACTAGTGGTCATCACATCCATATAGCGTCCGCCGCCGTAAGATTCATTGCTAGAAGTAGCATCTGTAAATGGCAAGAATAAGTAGTCTTTGTATTTCTCGTCTCTCAGGTCATCCTGACTTCGGTAAATTGTGAGTTCGCAAGCTGTTCCTTTTAAAGTAAAATTAAGAGTACCGTATTCTTTGTACAAAGGCTTTCTATCTGTGGTAGTGGCCATTTCAAAAGTGGGTGCATTTACTGTTTTTACCAATTTTGCAATAACGATAAATGTTGAATCTATCGGAAAGAAATCTAACCCTTTAAAACCTTTTAAATCTTTCTTTTTTAGAGGAGATGTAGAGGCATCTTTATAACTGGCATTTAGTTTTTGCTGATACTCAGTCTTCCCTATTAAGGCTCTTTTTCCTTGAGAGTTGCAAGAAAATAAACAGATAAAACGCAAAGTATTAATATGTTTTTTTTCATTTTTTTCAATTTTGAAAAGGATAATATTTAATTTTTATAAATCCAATTGCATTCCTTCAAAAGCAAACTTAAAACCTAGTTTTTCAACATTCATTTTTTCTTTTGATGTATTTTGAAGTGTAGGATTTGTATGGTTAAAATGAATAAAGAATATTTTATTTTTTGTTGCTGTATTTTCGTCTTTAAATAAGTGAACGGTCTCTTCTATAAAAGGATGCGGGATTTCAGACATTGGTCTCTTGATTTCTCCATCTTTAAAAAACGTGGCATCTAAAAAAGCGTAATCTACTTTTTTAACTTCTGCTATTATATTTTTTTGCCACTTTTCCCATTTATTAATATCCGGAATAAACAATGCAGTTTTATTTTTACCTTCAATTTTATAGCCAACCGTTTCAGAAAACTCATCTCTATGGGGCACTAAAAAAGGGGTAACCCTAAGATTTTGGTTTAAGGTAATTGTTGCATCGTTTTGTAAATTTTCAAATACAATATTCTCTAATTTCACTAACTGATTCCAGGGGCCGTTTTTACTTAAATACGTTTTCATTTTTGGCATAACAAAAACCTTTGTTCCTTGCCTTCCTAAAGCCTCTCTTCCAAAATACATTAAGCCTGCATAGTGCCCAATGTGTGCGTGTGTTAGAAAGATACCATCTATTAAAGTATTGGTTTTTAAATGATTTTGCTCTAAAGATGCCAATTGAGTGGCAATATCTGGCGTAGCTTCAAAGAGCCATTTTTGCTTATTTTCTAAATCTACTAAACCCAATGAAACTACTTTTTGCTTTTTATAAGTGCCATTATAAAAATTAGCACAACATTCTTTCTGGCAACCAATATGAGGATATCCGGCATCTTGTGCTATTCCTAAAACCGTAATATATTGTTTAGATTCTTTTTTATTTTCAACTACTCTTGTTTCTTTATTGCAAGAAAATAGAGAAATACAAAAGAGGAGTAGTAGTTGTTTCATTCTAAAATTTTAGAATTTAAAGATAAAAAAAAGCATCAAACTAAATTGATGCTTTTCATTTTAATACATACTTTTTTTATAATTTTATTCTCCAGCCATATGGATCTTCAGATTTATTCGTTTGAATATCCGTAATTGTTTTCTTTAATAGACCAGCGAAAGAGTTGTCTAAATTGGGTAAATCATAATCTTTTTCTTTGTAACCAAAGCAAGAGATTGGAGAAATTACAGCAGCAGTTCCTGTACCAAACATTTCCTTTAAACTTCCAGATTGTGCTGCAGCAACAACTTCTGAAACAGAAATTTTTCTTACTTCAACGTCAATTTTTAAATTTTCAGCAATTTCAATGATACTTTTACGTGTAATCCCGTCTAAAATCCGATCGTTCGTAGGGCTTGTAATTAAAGTATCATTAATTCTAATAAAGATATTCATTGCTCCAGCTTCTTCAATATACTCGTGTGTATTGTCATCTGTCCAGATTACTTGATCATATCCTTTATCAATGGCTAATTGAGTTGGGTAAAACTGAGCGGCATAATTACCACCTGCTTTTGCAAAACCAACACCACCATTTGCAGCACGTGCATATTTTTCTTCAATTAAAACTTTTACTTTACCTGCAAAGTAAGCTCCAGAAGGCGCTGTACAAATTATAAATTTATATTCATTTGCAGGAGAGGCATGAAAACCGTTTCCAGAAGCAAACATAAAAGGTCTAATATAAAGAGAGCTTCCTTCATTTGTAGGAATCCAGGCTTCATCAACTTTTAATAATTGCTTTAAACCATTCATGAAAATTTCTTCAGGAATTTGAGGAATTACCAAACGCTCTGCAGATTTATTTAAGCGCTTGCAGTTCTCTAATGGTCTAAATAACAATGTGTTTCCTTCAGCATCTTTGTATGCTTTCATTCCTTCGAAAATAGATTGTCCGTAATGAAAAATCTTTGCAGCAGGGTCTAGAGAAATTGGTGCATATGCCTCAATAATTGGATTTTGCCAAGCACCATCTTTAAAAGTACACGTTAACATATGATCAGAAAAAACACTACCAAAAGGTAAGTTATCAAAATCTACACTTTCAATGTTAGATTTTTCTATATGTTTGATTTCTATATTAGAATTCATATTTATAAGGATTATTTTTCAGAACAAATGTACATAATTTATTAATCCGAAGCGATATAAAAACGGTCGGTTTGATGTTAAAATCCTTATATTTGTTTGTGAAGGATTAAAATATAGAATATGAAATTTGCAATTAAGTTTTGTGCAGTAGCATTGGTGTTTTTTGTGGGATGCAAACAAGCGGAAAAAGTAAATAAACAAGAAATAAGTAAGGTTCAAGAGTTGGCATTTGCTTCTTTTGGAGATAAAATTTCTAATGAGAAAGTAGTTACCTCAAAAGAAATGTTGATTAAATTTGAAGACATGATTGCTGGCGATACTATAAATATAAAATTTGCGTCAGAAATTAAGGAAGTTTGTGCTGCTAAAGGATGTTGGATGAAACTACCTTTAGCAGAAGAAAAAGAAGCAATGGTTCGTTTTAAAGATTATGGCTTTTTTATGCCTTTAGATTCAAAAGGAAAAGAGGTTGTTGTAGAAGGAAAAGCATTTGTACAGACTACATCAGTAGCAGAATTAAGGCATTATGCAAAAGATGCAGGAAAAAGTAAAGAAGAAATTGCAGCAATTACAACTTCGAAAAAGGAGTTTTCATTTGAAGCAAATGGAGTTTTATTAAAAGTTAAATAACCATAGATTTCGATTTAAGACAATATAAAAATCATAAAAAATACAAGCAGTTTGAAAAGAGAAATTTTAGTAACTTCAGATGGTTCTACAACCATACATTTACCAGAGTTAGACGAACAATATCATTCTAAAAATGGTTCGATTAATGAAACATACCACGTATTTATAAACAGTGGATTAAAATTAGTTTCTTCTGAAAAGGTTGCAATATTAGAAATTGGTTTTGGTACTGGTTTAAATTGTTTTATTACCTATTTAGAAGGTAAAAAAGTTATTGATTATGTGGGCGTAGAAGCGTATCCGGTTACTGCTGAAGAGGTTGAGAAGATGAATTTTATTTCAGTATTAAAAGCAGAGAAAGATAGTGCTGTTTTTGAAAAAATGCATGCTGTTTCTTGGGAAGAAAAACACCAAATTTCAGAAACATTTTCTTTATTGAAAAGAAAACAACTGTTTGAAAATATTGAAGATGAAGATGCATTTAATCTAATATATTTTGATGCATTTGGTGCACGGGTGCAACCCGAATTGTGGTCTGAAGAGATCTTTAGAAAAATGTTTAATGCTTTAAAAGAAAACGGAATTTTAGTAACCTATTCTGCAAAAGGTAGTGTAAGAAGAGCAATGCAAGCAGTTGGTTTTACTGTAGAACGTTTGCCTGGCCCTCCAGGAAAAAGAGAAATGCTAAGAGCTATTAAGAAGTAGTGCATAGTTTTTGCATATTTGGCAGTATAAATGAGTTAAGTTTACTTAAATAAATAAGCCTATTTTGAACCATCAATTAAAAATAAATAAGAATGCAGTTTAGAAGAAAGTTTGGCAGAAAAAAAGAATCAAAACCAACAAAAGGGCTTTTTTTAATTTTATTACTAGTGGTTGCTGTTATTTTGTGGTATAAAATGGAAGTTATTTTAGACAGTTTATTTTAAAAATTAAAAGAATAAAGATGGCTATTGTAAAAACAGAAAAAATTATTTTAGGAATTGATCCTGGTACTACAATTATGGGTTTCGGACTGATAAAGGTTGTTGGAAAGAAGATGGAATTTATTCAGATGAATGAATTGATGTTGAAAAAATATGACGATCATTATCTAAAGCTAAAACTCATTTTTGAGAGAACAATAGAACTAATAGATACTTATAATCCTGATGAAATTGCAATTGAAGCTCCGTTTTTTGGCAAAAACGTGCAATCTATGTTAAAGTTAGGAAGAGCTCAAGGAGTTGCAATGGCAGCAGGTTTGTCACGTGAAATACCAATTACAGAATATTTGCCAAAGAAAATTAAAATGGCAGTTACAGGAAATGGTAATGCTAGTAAAGAGCAGGTTGCTTTGATGTTAAAATCGCTCTTAAATTTAAAAACACTTCCAAAAAATCTAGATGCAACAGATGGTTTAGCGGCAGCGGTTTGTCATTTCTATAACTCAGGAAAAGTTGTTGGAGGAAAAAACTACACAGGCTGGGCTAGTTTTGTGAAAGACAATCCTTCGAAAATTAAATAGCTTAGAAAAAGATACAAATTAATAACCGATAACCTATAACTAATTTGTCCGGAATATACATTCACATACCATTTTGCAAGCAAGCATGTTTTTATTGCGATTTTCATTTCTCTACCTCGTTAAAGAAAAAAGAAGATATGATTGTGTCTTTAGTAAGAGAAATTGAACTGAGAAAAGACGAATTAGAAGATAAAGTTATAGAAACTATTTATTTTGGTGGAGGAACACCTTCCGTTTTAAATACTGAAGAAATTCAGGTATTAATAGCTGCAGTATATGCAAATTTTGAGGTTATAGAAAACCCGGAAATAACGCTAGAGGCAAATCCTGATGATTTGTCTGAAGAGAAGATAATTGAGCTTTCTAAAAGTTTAATTAACCGCTTAAGTATTGGTGTTCAATCTTTTTTTGAGAAAGATTTAAAACTAATGAATCGTGCACATAATTCAGAAGAAGCAAAGAAATCTTTGTCTTTTGCAGCACGTTATTTTGAGAATATTTCTTTAGACTTAATATACGGAATTCCGTATTGCACAAACGAAGAATGGTTGGTTAATATTCAGACAGCATTAAGTTTTGGTATTCCGCATATTAGTAGTTATGCTTTAGTAGTAGAGCCAAAAACAGCTTTAGAAGCTTTAATAGCAAAAGGGAAAATTAAAAGTGTTTCTGATTATAAAGTTCAAGAGCAGTTTCAAATGCTAACAAAAGAGTTGGCTAAAGCGGGGTATATACATTATGAATTATCTAGCTTCGGAAAAGAAGGTTTTTTCAGTAAAAACAATACGGCCTATTGGTTTGGGAAACCTTATCTAGGAATTGGCCCATCTGCGCACTCCTTCGATGGAAAACAACGCAGTTGGAATGTTAAAAACAATACGAAGTATATAAAATCGATACAAGAGAACATAGTTCCTATAGAAAGAGAGACCTTGTCTACAGCAGATCGATACAATGAATATATTATGACTGGTTTAAGAACTATGTGGGGTGTTTCATTGAATGAAATTGAAAATAATTTTGGAGTAAAATATTCGGAATATATAAGGAATCAATCTAAAAAACATATTGAAGAAGGTCTGTTATCTAATAAAAATGGAGTTTTAAAAACTAGAGAAAAAGGGAGGTTTTTGGTAGACGGAATTGCTTCTGATCTTTTTATGTTAAACTAATTCAAATTCCTTTTCTAATTTTTATAAATCTTTGAACACTTTTTTATTTAATAACTTATATTTGAATCTATTTCAGTAAAATATTAAAATAATTTTAACCTACATGAAAGCAATTATAGAATACAATTCTAGAAAAATCACAATAGATGTTTCTAAACCTTTAGATATTTCTATTGCCATAGATGCATCAAGAAAAAATGTAAATGCTTGGTATTTAGGTGAGCCAAAGATATTTCCAGAGAATATTGATGGTGAATTAGTGAAGGTTTCTGAAGGTGCTGTTATTAACTTTAATAACATTCATTTTAATCCGCATGCACACATAACACACACAGAATGTGTGGGTCATATTACAGAAGAGGTACATTCTATAAATCAGAATTTAAAACATTATTTCTTTGTTTCCGAGGTGGTTACAGTTGCACCAGAAAGTAGAGGAGAAGATTTTGTAATTTCTGAAAAACAATTAAAAACAGCGTTAAGGAACAAAAAAAGAGATGCTATTGTAATTAGAACATTGCCTAATTTAAAAGATAAAAAGACGATGCAATACTCGAATACTAATCCGCCATACTTGCTGGAAGAAGCAGCCGTTTATTTGCGTGAAAAAGGAATAAAACACCTATTGATTGATTTGCCTTCTGTAGATAAAGAAAAAGATGACGGAAAGTTATTGGCACACAATGCTTTTTGGAATACGACTGGCGAAGTTCGTTTAGATGCAACGATTACAGAATTTATCTATGTGCCTAATTCGGTAGAAGATGGTGAGTATTTATTAAATTTAATGATTGCACCTTTTGAAAATGACGCAACACCTAGTAAGCCTATTTTATATAAAATTATAAAATAAATTTATGCGAAAAATCTTCCATAAAAAAAGATTTTTAATTGGGATTAGTATCCTACTATTGGTACTGATTTATAAGGTCTCTTATGCCGATATTTCTCTAGAAGAATTAAAAAAGGAATATGCAAATGAACAATCAGAGTTTGTAGAAATTAATGGAATGCAGGTGCATTATAGAGATGAAGGTACTGGTTTCCCAATTGTTTTAATGCATGGCACAGCAGCTTCTTTACATACATATGATGCTTGGACAAAACAACTCTCCAAAGACTATCGAGTTATTAGATTAGATCTACCTGCCTTTGGATTAACAGGCCCAAACAAGAATGCAGATTACTCCATAGAGAGTTATACAAAGTTTTTGTCTCAATTTTTAGAAAAAATAAAGGTTGATAAATTTTATCTTGCAGGAAATTCTTTAGGAGGAAATATTGCTTGGAATTATGCTGCAGAATACCCAGAGAAAGTACTCAAACTTATTTTAATAGATGCCAGTGGTTTACCAACTTTTATTCCACAACCATCAATTTTTAAAATGGCAAAAACACCAATCTTAAATTCGTTGTTTTTATATATTACACCCAAGTTTTTTATTAGAAAAAATATAGAGCAAGTATATGCTAATAAATTAAAAGTTACAGACGCTCTTGTTACACGGTATCATAAAATGTCTTTGAGAACAGGAAATAGAAAGGCTTTTATAGACAGAGCAAAAACGGATTTCAATTTAGCTGAAAAAGTAAATTTAGTAAAGTTAAAAAGTGTAAAAACTACTACATTATTAATTTGGGGAGCAAAAGATACTTGGATTCCTTTGGGAAATGGAAAAAGAATGGATAGCATGCTGCCGAATTCTAAACTAGTTATTTTAGAAAATTCAGGTCATGTTCCTATGGAGGAAAACCCAAAAGAAAGTTTAGAATTTTTAAAATCTTTTTTAAACGAATCTTCATAAAAATTAAAAATGCACATAGCGCAATTAAGAGATTTTTGTTTGTCAAAAAAAGGAGTAACAGAGCACTTTCCTTTTGATAACGTAACTTTGGTTTTTAAAGTGATGGATAAAATTTTTGTACTTCTAAGAATAGATAAGTGGGAGCAAGGTGCACAATGTGTAAATTTAAAATGTGATCCTGAGAAAGCAGAAGAATTACGAGAAGTTTATGAGGGTGTGCAGCCTGGTTGGCATTCAAATAAAAAGCATTGGAATACAGTAGCTGTAAATAACAGTGATGTTTCAGATGATTTGGCTGTCAGCGCTAATAAATCATTCTTATGATATGGTGGTAAAAGGATTGACAAAAAAAACACAAGTTATATTAAAGGATTTGTAAAATGAAAAAGCAAGAACTTAGAGCGCTTTACAAGCAAAAAAGAAAGGATCTAACTGAAATCCAAATTAAGGGTTTGCAAGAAAATATATACCAACAGATTTATAACTTAGATCTTTCTACTGTTAAAAATGTGCATTTATTTTTATCCATGCCTAAATTTAAAGAGATAGATACCGCACCGTTAATTACCTGGTTTAGAAATAAAAATAAACGGATTGTAGTAAGTAAATGCAATTTTAAAGACAATACATTGTCACATTTTTATTTAGAAGAAAATACCGTTTTATCGTTAAATAAATTTGGGGTTTTAGAACCTGTAGCTGCAGAATTAGTCGAAGAAAATAAATTAGATTTAATTTTTATACCAATGTTAATCTCTGATGATAAAAAATTTAGAGTGGGTTATGGAAAAGGTTTTTATGATCGATTTTTATCAAATTGTAGAAAAGATACAAAATTTATAGGGTTAAATTTTTTTCCACCGATAACAGCAATAGAAGATAAAAATGAGTTTGATATTCCTTTACATCAAGTAATTTATCCTAAATAAACCGAGACTGCTTATTTAACACCTAAGAAAATGATTAGTTTTTAATAGTACAAGTATCGCCTTGCTTATGATGTCAAACTATTTTCATAAAATCTTCTGCCAATACTTTTTGAAGATAAAAAAACTTCTTTGTGCATTTTCTTTAGAAAAAACTAGCGGTGGTTTTATTTTTAAGACATTATGATCTAGACCATCAGAACTCATTAAAATACCATGGTCTTTCATTCTATTGATAAGGTAATCTGTTTGTTCGGGTAATGGTTTTTTTTGAGCATCTACCAATTCTATTCCTAAGAAAAATCCTTGGCCTCTTACATCTCCAATAATAGGAAAATCTTTGGCTAGATTGAGAAGTTGTTCTTTTAAATAAGCACCAACTTCTAAAGCATTTTCTTGTAGTTTTTCTTTTTTTACTGTTTGCAATACTGCAGTTCCTATAGCACAAGAAACAGGGTTTCCTCCAAAGGTGTTAAAAAACTCCATGCCATTGGCAAAACTATTGGCTACTGCTTCTGTGCAAACCACAGCTGCCAGAGGATGTCCGTTTCCTATGGGTTTTCCAATGGTAATAATATCTGGTATTACATTGTGTAATTGAAAGCCCCAAAAAGATGCTCCAAGTCTTCCACAACCTACTTGTACTTCATCAGAAATACACAATCCCACCAGCTTTTCTAACCGCTGCATAGGCTTTAGATAAAAAGCCTTTTGGCAATTCTATTTGTCCACCACAAGAAATAATAGGTTCTACAATTAGCGCACTTACACCACGTCCTTTTTGATGAATCCTATCAATGCATTTTTGTACTTCTTCTGCGTATTTTTCTCCAGTATTTTTGCCCCTGTATTTTCCTCTAAAAGCATCTGGTAATGGAAAGATATGTGTGTGTTCTGGTGTTCCTGTACCGCCTTTTCCATCAAATTTATAAGAAGAAATGTCTACACAAATATTTGTGTTTCCATGATAACCAACCTGTGAGGCAATAACATCTTCTTTACCTGTTACAGTTTTTGCCATTCTAATGGCCAATTCATTGGCTTCACTGCCAGAATTTACAAAATGGACAACACTTAATTCTGGTGGTAAGGTTGCTAAAATTTCTTTGGCTAGTAGGTTTATGTTTTCATGCAGATAGCGAGAGTTTGTATTGAGAACAGCTGTTTGCTCTTGCCCTGCTTTTACAACTGTAGGATGCTCATGGCCAACATGAGCAACATTGTTTACGGTATCTAAATACTTTCTTCCCAATTCATCTAAAAGATACACCCCTTCTCCTCGAACCATTTTAAGAGGTTCTTTGTATTGCAAACTCAAGCCTTTTCCTAAATGCTGTTTTCTGTACCCAATTAATTCTTCGTTTGAAGTATTCTTTTTTGTTTGGAGGTTTTTAATATGAAACAATGCATTAGGGTCTATGCAAAGACTTTTCCAAACAGCTATTTGATTTGCATAGGCAACTCCAGGAAAATCAGTTGTATAGTCTAATAACGAAAGCATTACCTGAAAATGCAGGTGAGGAGCCCAATTACCATTGACGGTTTTATCTCCTAATACACCAATTTTTTGCCCTTTTAAAATTGTGTCTCCTTTTTGGTAATGCAACACACTTGCTGGATCTAAATGACCATATAATGTGTAGAACTCGAGATCTTCTTCTTTATGTTTTAAAACAACCAAGCCACCATATTCTTTATCTCCATGGTCATTTACTGCTAAGGCTATTTCACTATCAAACAATGCATGAACAGGCGTGTTTGTAGGAAGCCAAAAATCGATTCCTAAATGAATAGTTCTACTTTCTGGGCCATAATTTCCTATTTTATCATAGGCAGTAGCTGTGTACAAAGGTCTTGGCTCTAGATACCCGCCAGAGATAATTTTTGTTGGATGTTCTTGCTGAAGTTGGTCTATTTTAAATTGAAAAAAGTCAATATTGTTAAAATCGGTTTGATGGCCAATCCAAGAACTAGAGACACTTAAATCTAATAGTTGAATGTCTTTTCTATGAATAGATGGAAATAACTCTGCTAGAGAATATTCTGTAGTTGCTGCCCATTTTTTAAATTGTTCTTCATTTGGATGTGCAGAAAAACCACAGGCATTTCTAAAAGAATAGTGTGCAAAATCTTCTGAGATTTTAGACCATTTATACAATACTTCCCAGGCAGGTTTTTCGCTAATCCAAAGATATTCATTGTCTGGTTCTTCAATTTTACTCATAGCAGCTCTAGTAACAATAATTACAAGCCGCATGGCAATGGCATTAAATAAATGAGCTAGCTCTTTTTCTAATAAAGGAAAAGAATTATGATAGCCTTTTATAAATGCAAGAGCCGCCTCTAATGGTTCTTGATGGCCCATAGTACCATAGGCACAAAGAATGGCTAGATCATTAATGGTTTGTGTGTGCATGGCATCTCCATAGTCTATGGCTGCTTTTGCTTTTGGCTGCTCTATGCTATTGGTAACAATAATATTATTGTCATTAGGATCATTATGTACAATGCTTTTTCTTAAACGAGTATAGGTGGGTTGATAGGCTTCAAACTTATTTTGAAACAGCATTAGTATTTCTTTTTCGGGAGCTTCAAATAAATGTAACTGCTTTTTTGTCCAAAGAGATTGTGCAATATCCCATTCAAAATTATAATGCGCTTCCGGATGCTTAAAACCTTGTAATACTTTTGTTAAGGCTCCACATTGTGAACCAATACTGAAGCGTAAATCTTCTAATTGTGGGTTTACAGCACTCCAGACTTTACCCGAAACCCAGGTGAGTAAACGTACACAACGCGTTTTTTTGTAACGATCTATAATTTCAGAAATTAAATGATTGTTTTTATCTGTAACGGCTTTTGGAGCAATAATTTCTTCATCGCTATTCTCAATAAATTGCAATAAGTGTTGCTGGTATTCTAGGTACTTTTTGTTTTCTTCAACTCTAGAAATTTTTAGAATATACCCTTCTTCATTCTCTATTTTAATTCTAAAATTAAAATCAACATAACCAGGCAAAGGAGATGCCGTTCCTTTGATATTATAGCGGTCAAAAAGAATTTTTTCTGCTTCTGGTATTGAGATTTTCTGTTGCGTGTACTTCATAAATTAAAAATAGCATAAAACGAGTATAAAAACCCTTTTTATTCTTTGTAAATTTGTTCTAAATATAGCAAGATTATGAATGTGAAAGGAAACATTATAGATATTCTTAATAAAAGAATTTTTAAAGGTGAAGTGGTCATAGAAAACGGATATATTTCGGCTATTAGAGAAGTAAATCACGAGGTAGAAAATTATATTTTACCTGGCTTTGTAGATGCGCATATTCACATAGAAAGTTCTATGGTAGTACCTTCAGAATTTGCAAAAATTGCTGTTGTACACGGAACGGTAGCTACGGTTTCTGATCCGCATGAAATTGCCAATGTTTTGGGAGTAAAAGGAGTTGATTTTATGATTGAAAACGGAAAGAAAGTTCCGTTAAAATTTAATTTTGGAGCGCCAAGTTGTGTACCTGCCACTTCTTTTGAAAGTGCTGGAGCAATTATAGATGCTGCTGATATTAAGTTGATGATGGAAAATCCTGATATCAAATACCTTGCAGAAATGATGAATTATCCTGGGGTTTTGTTTGATGATGAAGAGGTGCTTAAAAAGATTGAACATGCAAAAAATAACAACAAACCTATTGATGGTCATGCCCCTGGTTTAAGAGGCGATGATGTTACTAAATATATTGCTGCAGGAATTTCTACAGATCATGAGTGTTTTACTTATGATGAAGCATTAGAGAAGCTGCAAAAAGGAATGAAAGTACTTATTAGAGAAGGAAGTGCAGCCAAGAATTTTGAAGCCTTAATAGCTTTATTACCAGAACATTTCGAAAATATGATGTTTTGTTCAGATGATAAGCATCCAGATGATTTGCTATTAGGGCATATAAACCAATTATGTGAAAGAGCAGTAGCAAAAGGAATTGATGTTTTTAAAGTGTTGCAAGCAGCTTGTGTAAATCCTGTAAAACATTATAATTTAGAGGTTGGTTTGTTGCAAAAAGGAGATGCTGCAGATTTTATTTTGGTTGATAATTTAAAAGAATTCAATGTTTTAGAAACCTATATTAATGGTGAATTGGTAGCTAAAAATGGCAGAAAGTTTTGTGAAATCTGTTCCTTTTGAAATCTTGAATAATTTTAATACGGATACAAAGAAAGTAGCAGATTTTAGATTTGAATCTTCAGCAAATAAAATTAGAGTCATTGAGGCTTTAGATGGAGAGTTGGTAACCAATCAAATTGAAGCAGATTCTTTAATTGTTGATGGAAATTTAGTTTCAAATACGAGCAACTGATGTTCTAAAAATGACGGTTGTAAATCGCTATAAAAATGCTACACCATCGATTGCATTTATTAAAAATTTCGGAATTAAAGAAGGCGCCATTGCAAGTTCTGTTGGGCATGATTCTCATAATATTATTGCCATTGGGGTTTCAGATGAAGCAATTTGTAAAGCTGTAAATTTAATTATAGAAAATAGAGGAGGAGTTTGTGCTGTAAATAATATTGAAGAAAAAATAGTCTCTTTGCCGGTTGCAGGTATTATGTCTGATTTGTCTGCGGAAGAAATTGGCAAATCATATGCAGAATTAGATCAAATAGCAAAGAAAATGGGTAGCAAACTGAGAGCGCCTTATATGAGTTTATCTTTTATGGCCCTATTGGTAATTCCTTCTTTAAAATTGTCAGACAAAGGTTTATTCGATGGAACTTCTTTTCAATTTACGTCGTTGGAAGTGCTGTAAGTTAGGTTATTATTTAGTGTCTGGTCGTAAACACAGCAACATCAAATTTGCTTCTTTTTACTCCCTTTCCATTTATTTTTATTCGATTGATGCTAAGGCATCAACTCATAAAAAGTAACTAAAAATGACATCAAAAATAATTCAAATTATAAAAATCGTCTGTTTACGACCAAGCACTATTTAGTTTTAACTACATGCATTCCAAATAACATCTTTTGGTGTGGGTGCAGTAATTGCTATTTCTTCTTTAGAAACTGGGTGTATAAACTTTATTTTTCGGGCATGTAAACTAATGCTTCCATCTTTGTTAGAACGCGGAAAACCGTACTTTAAATCGCCTTTTATAGCACTGCCAATATAGAGATAACTGTGTTCTAATTTGATGATGCCTGCCTGTTTCTAAATCAATTTCAATTAAAAAATAATTCTCTAATTTTTTAATGATATTGTAGTGCAGGATAGCTTTCTTACTTCCTTCAATTTCTTTCTTGTAGACAAAAGATTTGTTCTTTTTTGTGTCTTTTTTTAAAAAATTAGTAAGGGTGTCTGTAGTTGCTTTTGGTGCATTTTTCACAAGTGCCCAATAGGTTTTCTTAATTGTCTTTTCGCGTAACATTTTATTTAAACGCTCTAAAGCTTTAGAGGTTCTTGCAAAAATTACGATTCCAGAAGTAGGTCTGTCTAATCGATGCACGGTCCCAATAAAAACCAGACCAGGTTTATTGTATTTATCTTTTACGTACTCCTTAACAACATCACTTAACGGTTTATCGCCTGTTTTATCACCTTGGGTAATATCACCAGCCCTTTTGTTTACAATAATGATGTGATTGTCTTCAAATAAAACTTGTAAATTTTCTTTTGTGGAGTTCATAGCACATTTTAATACTACTTTAGATAAGTCTAAAGGTTATTTAAAATCTTTAGCAACATCTTGGTTTACACCATCAATAAAATCTAAAAATTCTTTTCTACCTAAGCCTGTAGAAGAAGAGGTTAAAAATGATGTTGGTAATGTTTGCCAAAATTGTAATAATTTCTTCTTGTAAGAAGTAATTTGTTTATTTAGTTTAGAGCTTCCAAGTTTGTCTGCTTTTGTAAAAACAATACAAAACGGAATTTGGTTTTCACCTAAAAACTGCATGAAATCTAAATCTATTTTTTGAGGATCATGTCTTGAATCTATCAATACAAAAGTGCATACTAATTGCTCTCTTTCTTTAAAATAATTTTCTATAAAATATTGAAAAATTACTCTTTTCTTTTTAGAAACTGAAGCATAACCATAGCCAGGTAGATCTACTAAAAACCACTCTTCATTTACTTTAAAGTGATTTATAAGCTGTGTTTTTCCTGGTTTTCCAGAAATTTTAGCTAAATCTTTCCGCTCCATTAACATATTAATTAATGAAGATTTACCAACATTAGAACGCCCTATAAAGGCGTATTCTGGCATTCTTTCTGGCGGCGCTTTGGTAACATTACTGTTACTCATTATAAACTCTGCTGACTTAATTTTCATTAGATTATATATTTCTAGAAATCAGCCATTTGTGAAGAATTGTATTAAATTCTAGAGGTCTCTCCATCATTGCAGCGTGCCCACATTTGTCAATCCAAAATAAATCAGAATCAGGTAAAATTTTATTAAAATCTACAGCAACTTCTGGAGGGGTTACAACATCTTGTTTTCCCCAGATTAAGCAGGTTGGCTGTTTCATTGCAGGCAAGTCAGCTGACATGTTGTGTCTAATAGCGCTTTTTGCAATTGCTAAAGTTCTTATTACAGAACTTCTATCATTTACTATTTTAAAAACATCATCAACCATTTCTTTCGTTCCAATAGCCGGATCATAAAAGACGCCTTGTGTTTTTTCTTTAATATATTCATAGTTTCCTCTTTTAGGGAAACTATCTCCCATAGCTTTTTCATACAAACCAGAACTTCCTGTTAAGACTAGTGCTTTGACTTGTTCTTGATTATGTTTTGTGAAATACAAAGCAATATGACCACCTAGAGAATTACCTAGTAAGATAGCGCTATTTACTTTTTTATGCTCCATAAATTCTTTTAGAAATTCAGCTAAATTTTTAACGTTGGTTTGTAAAAGAGGAAGGGAGTAAAGGGGTAGTTCTGGGATTAATACTTTGTAGCCATTTTTAGAGAAATGTTCAAAGGTGTCGTTAAAATTACTTAAGGCACCCATTAAGCCATGTAAGATAATAATAACAGGTCCTTCACCTGCCTCTGCATATGTAAATTTCCCTTCGGTTTTCAACTGGTCTATCATCGTTCAATTCTATTTACGTAATGGCAAATGTAATTCTTTTTTATAACATAATTCTCGTTTTATTAAATCACTCTAAATCAAATTTTAAGACGGGTCTTATCTCTAATTGGTGCAAAAAAGCAATAAGTTGTTAACAATGTGGTAAAAAGTGGTAAGAAGTGGTAAAATTTATATATTTTTGATATCTATAAAAACTTATTTTATTCGTGATAAATTTAATTGGGACATATGAATGTAAGGCAGATGCTAAAGGCAGGGTGATGTTCTCGTCTGCGCTTAAAAAGCAGTTGCAACCAATTATAAATGAGGGATTTGTAATAAAAAGAGCTGTTTTTCAACCTTGCTTAGAATTGTATTCTATGGAAGAGTGGAATTTAATGATGGTTAAAGTGAATAAGCTGAATAAGTTTGTTAAAAAGAACAATGATTTTATTAGAAGATTTACAGCAGGTGTAAAAATCGTTGAATTTGATGCTGCGGGTAGGGTTTTAATTCCTAAAGATTTATCTGAGTTCGCTGGAATAAAAAAACAAGTTGTTTTGTCTTCTGCCTTGAATATCATAGAAATTTGGGATAAAGAGAACTATGAAAAGGCAATTGATGATGCTGCTTTAGATTTTGCTGATTTAGCAGAAGAGGTAATGGGAAATACAGAATCAGATGAATTATCATAGTCCAGTTTTATTAAAAGAAAGTATAGACGCTTTAGCTATTAAAGAAGACGGTGTCTATGTAGATGTTACGTTTGGTGGTGGTGGTCATTCAAGAGAGATTTTGAGTAGACTTGGTGAAAACGGAAGATTATTTGGTTTTGATCAAGATCCAGATGCATTAGAGAATGTAATTGATGATGCTCGTTTTACGCTGATTCCAGAGAATTTTAGATATATCTCAAGATTTCTGAGGTTTAACGGTGTGAAAAAAGTAGACGGAGTTTTAGCTGATTTAGGGGTTTCTTCTCATCAATTTGACGAAGGGGAAAGAGGTTTTTCTACTCGTTTTGATGGTGACTTAGATATGAGAATGAATCAGAAATCTAAAATTTCTGCAAAGGAAGTTATTGGCAGTTACTCTGAAGAAAAATTAGCAGAGATCTTGTTTTTATATGGTGAGTTAAGGAACTCAAGAAACATAGCCAAAACAATTGTAGAAAAAAGACAAGAAGAAAAAATTGAAACAAGTTTTCAGTTAAAAGAGGCTTACAAAAATATTTACCGAATGCGGTAGAGCATAAAATATTAGCACAGATATTTCAAGCCATTAGAATTGAGGTAAATGAAGAATTAGAGGTATTGAAGGAGTTTCTTCTGCAAATGCCAAATTTATTAAATAAAGAAGGACGGTTAAGTGTTATTTCCTATCATTCTTTAGAAGATAGATTAGTAAAAAGATTTATTAGAACAGGGTTATTTGTAGGTGAACCAGAAAAAGATGTTTTTGGAAATATAGAAGTTCCTATGGAGAAAGTAGGAAAGTTGATAGTGCCAAAAGCAGCCGAAATAAAAGTAAATAATAGATCTAGAAGTGCAAAACTTAGAATTGCTACTCTAAAAAGGAAAAAGTAATAAGATGTCTAAAATTAAAAAAAGTGTGTACGGCTTTTTAAGAGGAAGTTTCCTTACAGATGAGTCTGCTTTTAAAAATTGGCGCATTATTATTTTTGTAGTTGGTCTGTTATTGGTAATGATTTCTAGTTCGCACAAATCAGATCAGAAAGTAATAAAAATTGCGGAATTAAATAAGTTGAAGCGAGAATTAAGAGCAGAGTATATAGATACTGGTACTATTTTAATGAGAATGAAAATGGAGTCTAGTATAAGAGAGAAAGCAATATCTAGAGGTTTAAGACCTTCAGAAACCCCACCAAAAAAAATAAAAGTAACTTATAAAGACAATTAAAATTGGCAACTCACAAAAAAAGCATTTTAACGAAATTCTACATAGTAGGTGCTTTTATGACGTTGTTTTTGTTAGCTATTATTTTAAGAGTTGTTAATCTTCAGTACGTTCAAGGAGATGTCTATAGAGAACTAGCTACAGAACTTACGGTTAGACAAGACACTATTTATGCAAATAAAGGCAATGTATATGCCGCAGACGGAAACCTACTAGCAACTTCGATGTCTAAATTCAATATTTTCATGGATTTAGTTACGGTAAAGAATACTGTTTTTGAAGAGAATATTGTGAGTTTGTCAAATGAACTTTCAAAAATGCTAGGGAATTCATCTAGTTATTATCAGAAAAGATTAAGGACTGCAAAAAATAAAAAAAGAAGGTACTTCTTAATTGCTAGAAATATTGGATACACAGATTATTTAAAAATGAGGAAATTTCCAATTTTTAATTTAGGGGTGTATAAGGGTGGTTTTATTGCAAAGCACAGAACGGAACGAGCGCACCCAATAGGTAAGATAGCAGAGAGAACTATTGGTTATGATGATTTTAGAGGTGAAGCAGGAATAGAAGGAGCTTTTGCAGATTATATGCAAGGTGAAAATGGATTGAGATGGGAGCAAAAAATTGCTAAAAATCAGTGGAAGCCAATTACCGACTTTAATGAAAAAGAACCAATAGATGGGCATGATATTATTACAACGATAGATGTGAATATTCAAGATATTACGCATCATGCACTTTTAAGAAAGTTAGAGTATTTTGAAGCAGATCATGGTTGTGCGGTGGTTATGGAAACTGCAACCGGAGAAATTAAAGCAATTTCTAATTTAGGTAGAACTAAAAAAGGAAAGTATTACGAAAAGAGAAATTATGCGGTTTGGGAAAGTCATGAACCTGGTTCTACATTTAAGTTGGCAAGCTTAATGGCTGCTTTAGATGATAAAATGATTGATACTTCTACAGTTGTAGATACAGAAAAAGGTAAGATTTTTATTCACGGTTCTAAAGTAGAAGATTCTCATAGAGGTGGTTATGGTAAAATTTCTGCTGCAAGAGTTTTTGAGGTTTCTTCTAATGTTGGTGTTGTAAAGTTAATTAAAAAGCATTACGATCATCAGCCAGAAAAATTTATTAAGAAATTAGAAACATACGGATTTACAAAGGCAATTGGTTTTCCTATTAAAGGAGAAGGAAGACCTGTAGTACCTAAACCATCAGATAAAAGATGGAATAAAATTTCTTTAGAATGGATGTCTTGGGGATACGGAGTTTCTGTTACACCAATGCAAACATTAATGTTTTATAATGCTGTTGCAAATAACGGTGTAATGGTAAAACCTAGGTTTATTAAAGAGCTAAGAAGACAAGATAAAACGGAGAAAGTTTTTGAAACAGTAGTTGTTAATCCAAAAATTGCTTCTAATGAAACTTTAAGTAAAATTAGAAAAGTACTAGAAAATGTAGTTGTAAGAGGAACTGCAAATAATATCTATTCTTCAAATTTTTCTATGGCAGGAAAAACAGGAACTGCTAAAAAATACCTTCCTAAACATAAAGACGAAAATGGTAATACAGTGGCTGCAGGATATTCTAACAAACACTACGTAGCTTCATTTGCAGGTTTTTTTCCTGCAGAGAATCCTAAATATTCTTGTATTGTGGTAATTCATGATCCTAAAAAGGAAAAAGGATATTATGGTGCAACCGTTGCCGGACCTGTTTTTAAAGAAATTGCTCAAAAAATTTATACAACAACTCCTGTAGACAATCAATCTGTAGAAGATAAAGCTAGTTTTGAAGAGATCGAAATACAATACGCAACCTATGATGATGCATTGAGTAAAAGCTACACACAAATTCCAAATGTTACAGGGATGTCTGGTATGGATGCCTTGTCTTTATTAGAGAATATTGGATTAAAAGTTGAAATTTCTGGAGTTGGTAAAGTAAATATCAATCTTTAAAAAAAGGAGAGAAATTAGTAAAAGGAAACACAATCACCCTAAAATTATCATAGTCTGAAAAACTTAAAAGACATATTATATACCGTTGCAATTACTAAAGTATTTGGTACTACAAACGTAGCCGTAAAAAATCTTGTTTTCGATTCTAGAAAAATTGAAAATGAAGATGTTTTTATTGCTCAAAAAGGAGTTTCTGTTGATGGACATTTATATATAAACAAGGCAATAGATCTAGGTGCTACTGTAATTGTTTGTGAAGACTTTCCTGAAACGCAGAAAGAAGAAATTACATACGTTCAAGTGGTAGATGCAAATACTGCTCTGGCAGTTATGGCTTCAAATTTTTACGAGAACCCTTCTTCTAAAATACCTTTGATAGGTGTTACAGGTACAAATGGTAAAACTACGATAGCATCACTCTTGTATCAATTATTTAAGAAAGCAGGATATAAAGTAGGGTTGTTATCTACTGTTAAAGTTTTGGTAGATGATGTTGAATTTAAAGCAACCCACACAACACCAGATTCTATAACTATTAATGGGTATCTAGATAAAATGATTGACGCTGGTGTAGATTTCTGCTTTATGGAGGTTAGTTCTCACGGTATTCATCAAAAAAGAACAGAAGGATTGGTTTTTACTGGCGGTATTTTTACAAATCTTTCGCATGACCATTTAGATTATCATCAAACGTTTGCAGAATATAGAAATGTAAAAAAAGAATTTTTTGATGGATTGCCAAAATCGGCATTTGCACTAACAAATATCGATGATAAAAATGGCAACTTTATGTTGCAAAATACCCAGGCAAAAAAGAAAACATACGCTTTAAAAACATTGGCAGATTTTAAGGTGAAGATATTAGAAAAACAACTTTCTGGCACCTTAATTTCTGTGGATGGAACCGAAGTTTGGACAAAGCTTATAGGTGTTTTTAATATCTATAACCTAACTGCAATTATTGCAACTGCAGAGTTGTTGGGCTTAGAAAAATTAGAAACATTAACAATTATTAGCGAATTAGAAAGTGTTAGTGGACGTTTCGAATATGTAATTTCAGAAGATGGAATTACAGCAATTATAGACTATGCGCATACGCCAGATGCATTAAAAAATGTATTAGAAACTATTAATGATATAAGAACAGGTAACGAAAAGGTAATTACAGTAGTAGGTTGTGGAGGTGATAGAGATCAAGCAAAAAGACCAAAAATGGCACATATTGCGTCGCAATTAAGTAGCCAGGCAATTTTTACTTCAGACAATCCAAGAACAGAAAATCCGCAAACTATTTTAGATGAAATGGAAGTTGGTGTTGCCTCAGAAAACTATAGAAAAACATTGACAGTTTTAGATAGAAGACAAGCAATTAAAACGGCTTGTAAACTTTCTGAAGTAGGAGATATTATACTTATTGCAGGAAAAGGACACGAAGATTATCAAGAAATAAATGGAGTTACGTGCTCATTTTGATGATTTAGTAGAAGTGAAAAATTGTTTTAACCAGTTAAAAAAATAGTAAGAATGCTGTATTATTTATTCGAATATTTAGAAAGTCAGTTTAGTTTCCCTGGAGCTAGTGTATTTCAATTTATCACATTTAGAGCTGCAGCAGCTTTTATTTTATCATTGCTAATTTCTGCAATCTATGGTAAGAGAATTATTCAGTTTTTACAAAAGCTGCAAGTCGGCGAAACTATTAGAGATTTAGGCTTAGAGGGTCAGATTCAGAAATCTGGTACGCCAACAATGGGTGGCATTATTATTATTCTAGCAACTTTAATACCCGTTTTTTTATTAGCAAAACTAAATAATATTTATGTAATTATTCTTGTAATTACTACCGTTTGGATGGGTCTTATAGGTTTTTTAGATGATTATATTAAGGTATTTAAAAAGGATAAAGCTGGTCTGCAAGGTAAATTTAAAATTCTTGGACAAGTTGGTTTAGGTATTATTGTAGGATCTATGTTATATTTTCATGAAGATGTAACTATTAAAGAGCAATTGCCAATTGCAGAACAAGTTATACAAGATAGCGGTAGAACAACCGTTTTTGGAGTTGCTCATAAATCAACCAAAACTACCGTACCATTTTTAAAAGATAACGAACTAGATTATACAAAAGCTTTGAGTTTCCTTGGTGAAGGTTACGAAAAATATGGTTGGATTGTATTCATCTTTATTGTTGTTTTTATTGTTACTGGAATTTCTAACGGTGCAAACTTAACTGATGGGATTGATGGTTTGGCCGCAGGCTCATCTGCCATTATTGTCATTACACTGGCTGTCTTTGCATGGGTTTCCGGAAACATCATTTTTGCAGATTATTTAGATGTTATGTACATCCCTAATTCAGGAGAAATGACCGTTTTTATCCTTGCTTTTGCAGGAGCATTAATCGGTTTCCTTTGGTACAATACGTATCCTGCTCAGGTTTTTATGGGTGATACAGGAAGTTTAACAATTGGCGGGATTATAGCGGTAATTGCTATTGCTATTAGAAAAGAATTATTGTTACCAATTTTAGCAGGAATTTTTGTAGTAGAAAATATGTCTGTAATTATTCAAGTTTTCTGGTTTAAGTTCACTAAAAAGAAGTTTGGTGAAGGAAGGAGAGTTTTTAGAATGGCTCCTTTGCATCATCATTATCAAAAATTAAGTTATCACGAAAGTAAAATTGTAGTCCGTTTTTGGATTATTGGAATTCTTTTAGCGGTATTAACAATTGTGACTTTAAAATTAAGATAACGTGAAAAGGTTGGCAATACTTGGTGGAGGAGAAAGTGGTGTTGGTGCAGCTATTTTAGGCAAACAAAAAGGCTTCGAAGTCTTTGTTTCTGATAAAGGTGAGATTTCTAAAAAGTACATAGAAGTTCTTTTAAAGAATGCGATTGAATTCGAAGAAAAAAAGCATACAGAAAGTAAAATTTTAAACGCAGATATAGTTGTTAAAAGTCCTGGGATTGCAGATACAGTTCCTTTAGTTATAAAATTAAAAGATAAGTGCATACAAGTAATCTCTGAGATTGAATTTGCATCGAAATATACGATGCAACTATTGTTGGAATTACGGGTTCAAATGGAAAAACCACGACTACATTATTATTGCACCATATTTTAAAAGGAGCAGGTTTAAATGTGGGCGTTGCAGGTAATATTGGTGACAGTTTTGCACAACAAGTTGCGAACGAAAAGTATGATAATTATGTATTAGAACTGAGTAGTTTTCAGTTAGATGGTGTAAAAGGTTTTAATAGCCATATTGCTATTTTAACAAATATAACACCAGATCATTTAGATAGATATGAATATGATTTTGAAAAATATATAGCCTCTAAATTTAGGGTCACAGAAAATCAGAAAGAAACTGATTATTTAATTTATGACGCAGATGATGAAGCCATTAGTAATTGGTTAAAAAAGAATAATACAAGAGCAAAATTAGTACCGTTTTCATTACAAAAAGAATTAGAATACGGCGCTTTTTTAAAAAATAATATAATAACAATCAACATAAATAAAGATACCCTCACTATGCCAATATCTACTTTAACAGTAAAAGGAAAACATAACGTAAAGAATGCAATGGCTGCAACAATGGCAGCGCAACTACTCAGAGTTAGAAAAGAGTCTATAAAAGAGAGTTTGGCAAGTTTTGAAGGAGCAGAACATCGTTTAGAAAATGTAGCAAAGATATATGGTGTTGAGTATATTAATGATTCTAAAGCTACTAATGTAAACGCAACTTTCTATGCTTTAGAATGCATGGATAAACAAACTGTTTGGATTGTGGGTGGTGTTGATAAGGGAAATGATTACAATGACTTGTTGCCCTTGGTTAGAGAAAAGGTAAAAGCAATTGTTTGTTTAGGTCTAGACAACGATAAAATAAAAAATATATTTGGCAACGTAGTTGATATCGTAGTAGAAACTGCAGGTGCTGAAGAGGCGGTTAAAGTTGCCCGTAAGTTATCAGAAAAAGGAGACGCGGTTTTATTGTCGCCAGCTTGCGCAAGTTTCGATTTGTTTGAAAATTATGAGGATAGAGGACGCCAATTTAAAACAGCAGTCAGAAGTCTGTAAACCATTTAAAATAAAAAGATATTTATCTAGAAATGAAAACCATTTTTAAACATATAGAAGGAGATAAAACCATTTGGGCAATTGTTGCTATTTTGGCTATATTTTCATTTATGCCTGTGTACAGTGCAAGTACAAACTTGGTATATGTTGTAGGTTCTGGCTCTACATTTGGTCATTTAGTAAAGCACATGGTTTTATTAATTATGGGTTTTGCTATTATTTATGGTGTACATAAAATACCGTATCGTTATTTTTCTGGAGGCTCTGTTTTAATGCTTCCAATTGTTATTGTTTTACTAGTTTTTACGCTTGCGCAAGGAACTACTATCGGAGGCGCAAATGCAAGCAGATGGATTCGAATTCCGTTTGTTGGCGTTGGTTTTCAAACATCTACTCTTGCTGGTTTGGTTTTAATGGTCTTTGTTGCGAGATATTTAGCTAGAAATAAAGAAAAAGAAATTATTTTTAAAGAAAGTTTGTTGCAGTTGTGGTTGCCAGTTAGTCTAGTCTTAATCTTAATTTTACCTGCAAACTTTTCTACAACAGCTATTATTTTTGCAATGATTTTGGTTATTGTTTTTATTGGTGGTTATCCTTTAAAATATATCAGTTTTATTTTAGGTGCAGGAATTTTAGCACTTACTTTTTTTATATTAATTGTAAAAGCCTTTCCAGATGCAATGCCAAACAGAGTGCAAACATGGCAAAATAGAATAGAAAGTTTTTCTAATGAAGGAGGTAAAGAAGCATATCAAGTAGAAAAAGCAAAAATAGCAATTGCAACGGGTGGTCCGTTAGGAGTTGGTCCAGGTAAAAGTGTTCAAAAGAACTTTTTACCACAATCGTCATCAGATTTTATTTATGCAATTATTGTGGAAGAATATGGTCTTTTTGGTGGAGTTTTGCTTGTACTTGTATATTTTTTATTACTTTTTAGAATATTTGTTGTCTTAAAAAAAACAGTCACTATTTTTGGCACATTATTAGTCATTGGTGTTGGTGTACCTATTATTTTTCAGGCAACCATAAACATGGCAGTTGCTACCAATTTATTTCCTGTAACAGGTCAAACGCTACCTTTAATTAGTAGTGGAGGTACTTCTATCTGGATGACCTGTTTTGCATTGGGTATGATTTTAAGTGTGAGTGCATCTAAACAAGAAACAGAAGAAGATATTTTAGATGATAATCCTTTAGACATACTGCATGAAACAATCGATTAACATATTAATTTCTGGAGGTGGAACTGGCGGACATATTTATCCAGCAATTGCAATTGCAAATGAGATAAAAGTACGGTACCCGAATGCTAATTTTCTATTTGTTGGGGCAAAAGATAAGATGGAAATGGAAAAAGTGCCACAAGCAGGCTATCAAATCAAAGGATTATGGATTTCTGGAATTCAAAGAAAATTGACCTTAGATAATATATCATTTCCTTTTAAGCTGATACACAGTTTATATAATGCATTAAAAATTATTAATAAATTTAAACCAGATATTGCTATTGGTACTGGTGGTTTTGCAAGCGGACCAACCCTAATAATGGCAGCTATAAAAGGAGTGCCAACGGTAATACAAGAACAAAATTCATACCCAGGAATAACAAATAAATTATTAAGTAAGAAAGCAAAAAATATTTGTGTTGCTTATGATCATTTAGAACGGTTTTTTCCTTTAGATAAAATTATAAAAACAGGGAATCCAGTTCGCCAAGACTTGCTTTCAATTCATTCAAAAAAAGAAGATGGAAAAACCTTTTTTAAATTAGATAAAACCAAGAAAACTATTTTAATTTTAGGAGGAAGTTTAGGTGCAAGAAAAATAAATCAGATTGTAGAAAGTAATTTAGACTTCTTTAAAAGTCAAAAAGTTCAGGTTATTTGGCAATGTGGTAAGTTCTACTTTGAGGAGTATCAAAAGTATAATACATTAGCAGATATACAAGTATATCAATTTATAAATAGAATGGATTTTGCATATGCTGCAGCAGATGTAATTATATCTAGAGCGGGTGCAAGTTCTGTATCTGAATTGTGTATTGTGGGCAAGCCGGTAGTTTTTATTCCTTCGCCAAACGTGGCCGAAGATCATCAAACAAAAAATGCAAAATCTATTGTGGATAAACATGCCGCTTTAATGATTAAAGAAAGTGATTTGGAGACGTTTCCAGTAGTTTTTGAATCGTTGATAAAAGATACAGGTAAACAAGAAAGCTTGTCAGAAAACATAAAAGAATTAGCACTTCCTAGTGCAACAAAAGATATTGTTGATACTATTGAAAAATTATTAAAAAAGTGAATTTAAAAAATATACATAACATTTATTTTCTCGGAATTGGGGGTATAGGAATGAGTGCAATTGCACGTTATTTTGCTTCAAATGGGAAAAAAGTAGCAGGTTATGACAAGACACCTTCTCCAATTACAGAAGAACTAGAGGAATTAGGTATTGCAATTCATTTTGAAGATGCTGTAAAAAACATTCCAATTTCATTTTTAAATAAAGAAGAAACGTTGGTTGTTTATACACCAGCAATTCCAAAGAATCAAACCGAATTTAATTATTTTCTGGATCATAAATTCACAATTTTAAAGAGGGCAGCAGTTTTAGGTAAAATTACTGAAACTACATTTTGTTTAGCAGTTGCAGGAACGCACGGTAAAACAACAACATCTTCTATTTTAGGCCATATTATGGCTGAGGTTAAGGCTACTTCTTTTTTAGGTGGAATTGCAGAGAATTATAATTCCAATTTAATTCTAGGGTCCACGGAAATTAGTGTTGTTGAAGCTGATGAGTTTGATCGTTCTTTTTTGCAGTTAAGTCCAAATATTGCATGTGTAACTTCTATGGATGCAGATCATTTAGATATTTATAAAAATATAGAAGCATTAAACGATTCGTTTGTTTCTTTTTCAAATAAAGTTTCAGATACTTTAATTATTGCAAAAGGACTACCTCTAAAAGGGCTAACATATGCAATTGAAGCAGCAGCAGATTATAATGCTTTTAATTTAAAAATAGAAAATGGCATCTATATTTTCGATGTAAAAACACCTACATCAGAAATTAAAAATATCGAATTTCATTTACCAGGGCGCCATAATGTAATGAATGCTTTGGCTGCTTTGGCCATGGCAGATGTGTATGGAATTTCTTTAGAGAATATCAAACGAAATTTATCAACTTTTAAAGGTGTTCAACGTAGATTTTCATATAAAATTAAGACAACAGATTTTGTACTTATTGATGACTATGCACATCACCCAATAGCTATAAATGCAGTAGAAAATTCAGTAAGAGAGATGTATCCAAATAAAGAAATTTTGGTAGTTTTTCAGCCTCATTTATTTTCAAGAACAAGAGATTTTATAGAAGATTTTGCTTCTGCGTTATCAAAGTTTGATGACGTATTGTTATTGGATATTTATCCAGCAAGGGAAACTCCTATTGTTGGGGTAGATTCTAATTGGTTGTTGAGTAAAATTGAAAATAAGCATAAAAAATTGTCACAAAAACATAATTTAATAAAAGATATTAAAAATTCTTCTGCAAAAGTAGTTGTAATGTTGGGTGCAGGAGATATTGGAGTACTGGTAAATGAGGTAACAAGTGAACTTTTAAAAGCAATAGAATATGAAGCTTAAAAGAGTTGTAAAGTATTTGTTATTGGTTGTTTTAATTGGGTTTTTAGGCTTTTTGTATGGCTTTACTTCCAAGAGGAATAATGTAAAAAAAGTAACAAAAATCGAAGTAAAATTTGAAGATGGAAACAACAATTTTTTAACACATGCAATGGTTGATAAATTGTTAATACAAAATAATAAAACAGTTGAAAACCAAGCAAAATCTGTGCTAGATTTATACAGCTTAGAGCGCAGCGTATCTAAAAACCCTTATATAGAAAAAGCAGTGGTTTTTTTAACCATAGCTGGGGTAATAAAAGCGACGATAAAACAACGTACACCAATTGCAAGAATTCTTTCTAGTAAAGATTCTTATTATGTTGATAAACAGGGTGTAAAAATGCCTTTGTCTGCTAATTATTCAGCAAGAGTGTTGTTAGTTTCAGGGGTTGAAAATGCAGAAGATATTCAGGTTATTTTACCTCTAATAGCAACTGTTTTAAAAGATAGTTTTTTGCAAAAAGAAATCGTTGGGATTGTAAAATCTGCCGATGATACGTATGAGTTTTCTGTAAGAAGTGGAAATTATAAAATTAATTTCGGAAAATTAACAGAAATAGAATTGAAATTTAAGAAGTTAAAAGCGTTTTATAATACTACATTTAAAAATAAAATGATACAGGAATATAAAACGATTGAATTAAAATATCACAACCAAGTTGTGTGTACAAAATAAGTCGAAATGGAAAACAATAAAATAGCTGTTGGTTTAGATATTGGTACAACTAAAATTGTTGCCATGATTGGTCGTAAAAATGAATATGACAAAATAGAAGTTGTTGGTATTGGTAAAGCGAAAAGCTTAGGTGTAAAACGAGGTGTTGTAAGTAATATTACACAGACCATACAATCTATTCAGCAGGCTGTAGACGAAGCAGAAAGTGTTTCTGGTGTAAAGATAGAAGACGTTGTTGTAGGTATTGCTGGACAGCATATTAGAAGTTTACATCATTCAGACTACATTACAAGAAATAATGCAGATGAGGTAATAGATGAGGCAGACATAGAAAACTTAGTAAACCAAGTACATAAACTTGTAATGTTGCCAGGAGAAGAAATTATTCATGTGTTACCACAAGAATTTAAAGTAGATTCTCAAGCAGATATTAAAGAACCAATTGGTATGTATGGTGGTCGTTTAGAAGCAAATTTTCATGTAGTTGTTGGGCAAGTTTCTTCTATTAGAAATATTGGACGTTGTGTAAAAAGTGCAGGTTTAGATTTAAGTGATATTACTTTAGAACCATTGGCATCTGCAGCTGCAGTGCTAAGTGTAGAAGAAAAAGAAGCAGGTGTAGCTTTGATTGATATTGGTGGAGGTACCACAGATTTAGCTATTTTTAAGGATGGTATTATTAGACATACGGCGGTTATTCCTTTTGGAGGAAATGTAATAACAGATGATATTAAAGAAGGTTGCTCTATAATAGAAAAGCAAGCAGAGTTATTAAAAATTAAATTTGGATCTGCGTGGCCAGGTGAAAATAAAGAAACAGAAATTGTTTCAATTCCCGGTTTAAGAGGAAGGGAGCCAAAGGAAATTACCTTAAAGAATTTATCGAAGATTATTCATGCTAGAGTGCAAGAGATTATTGAGCACGTATATTTAGAAGTGAAAAATTATGGACATGAAACTGCAAAGGGAAAGTTAATTGCAGGAATTGTCTTAACAGGTGGTGGATCTCAATTAAAACATCTACGTCAATTAGTAGAGTATATTACTGGTATGGATGCTAGAATTGGTTTTCCTAACGAGCATTTAGCAGGAGATTCTGAAGATGCTTTATCTAGCCCATCATATGCAACAGCAGTTGGTTTGTTAATGGAAGGTTTAAATAGAGACGATAGAGAAGAAGAAAATACTATTGAAGAAGTTACTCTAGAAGGTACAGATATATCTGAAAATGACCCAGCCATAGACGAGAAACCAAAATCAAAAAAGAAAAAATCATTTTTTGATAAGTTTACAGAAAGTCTTAAGGATTTCTTAGACAATGCAGAGTAAAAGAAGTGATTACGTAAAGAGTGGTTCAAGAGAACATATATAATAAAGAAAAAATAAAATATAATAGAACGTTATTATGAGCACAGAATTTGATAACATTTCATTTAATATGCCAAAGACACAATCTAACACTATAAAAGTAATTGGTGTTGGTGGTGGTGGAAGCAATGCAGTAAACCACATGTTTACGCAGCAAATTAAAGGTGTAGACTTTGTAATTTGTAATACAGATTCACAAGCATTAGAAAATAGTTCAGTTCCTAATAAAATACAATTAGGTGCTAACTTAACTTCTGGTTTGGGTGCGGGGGCAAATCCAGAAATTGGAGCACAAGCAGCCAAGGAGAGTATGCAAGAAATTCAGCAAATGTTAAATACCCAAACAAAAATGGTATTTATAACAGCAGGAATGGGTGGTGGAACGGGTACGGGAGCCGCGCCAATTATTGCAAAAATTGCTAAAGATATGGATATTCTTACGGTTGGAATTGTAACCATGCCTTTCGCTTTTGAAGGAAGAAGACGATCTAAACAAGCTCAAGAAGGAATTGATCAATTGCGCCAAAATGTAGATTCTTTAATTGTAATTAATAATAATAAATTACGTGAGGTATATGGAAACCTTGGCTTTAAAGCCGGTTTTTCTAAAGCAGATGAAGTTTTATCTACTGCTTCTCGTGGTATTGCAGAGGTAATTACCCATCATTATAAGCAGAATATTGATTTACATGATGCAAAAACAGTGCTTTCTAATAGTGGAACAGCTATTATGGGCTCTGCAAAAGAAGAAGGAACTAATAGAGCAAGAACGGCTATTGTAAAAGCATTAGATTCTCCATTATTAAACGATAATAAAATTACAGGAGCTAAAAATGTATTGTTGTTAATTGTTTCAGGAACTAATGAGGTTACGTTAGACGAAATAGGAGAAATAAACGATTATATTCAAGATGAAGCAGGGTATGACGCCAATATTATTATGGGTGTTGGTGAAGACGAGAAATTAGGAGATTCTATCGCTGTAACAATTGTTGCCACTGGTTTTGCAAAAGATCAACAGAGTACAATAACAAATACAGAGGTTAAAAAGATAGTTCATACTTTAGAGAATGATCAAAAAGCAACCTATAATTTTGATGAAAAAACCATTACGAAGTCGCCTACTTTAGAGCAACCAATTTCTGATGTTATCCAAGAAAAAATTATTCATATTTTAGAAGATGATGCGGAAATTGAAGAAGTAAAGCCAACTCCGAAAATGGACTTGATACCGACTTCTGAAACCATTGTAAATACACCTGTGTTTCACGAAGAAGTATCTCTAGATATCGTTTCTGAGGATGATTTTGTTATTACAGATGTTACACCAATTGTAGAAGCTGTTGTTGAAGAGCCAAAACAAATTCAAGCAGATTTATTATTTGATTTACCGTTAAATAATAAAAGAGAAGAAGTATCACAAGCGATTACATTTAATTTAAATGAGCCTTCTGAAGATGTTAATGATATAGAGGTTGTTGCAGTAGAGGAAGTTATTCCTATCCGTAAAATTCAAGAGACACGTTACGTTTTAGAAGATTTTGACGCAAAACCAACGATTGGTAAAAGTTCTCGCATTACTGGAAAAGATACCACTGTTGCGGAAGAAGAAATTCAATTTGAATTGAAGACAGCAGCACCTGAAGCGAAAATAAATAGTATACAAACAATCAGTGAAGAAGTTTCTCCTTTAGATTTAACAATATCTGAATTACAAAAAAGAGCAGAAGAAAGACGTAAAAAAATGAAAGGTTTCAATTATAAATTCAATGATCAATTGAATAAAAATATAGATGAAATTGAACGCCAGCCAGCTTATAAAAGATTAGGATTAGACTTGAGTGCAGGTGCATCAATTAGTAAGTCTAAGACAGCTATTAAAAATGATGATAGCGATATTGATTTTAAATCGAACAATTCTTTTTTACATGACAATGTAGATTAGTACTCGTTCTGTTAAAAGTTTAAAAACCGCATCAAAATTAATTTGATGTGGTTTTTTTGATTTTAATTTTTAGTTTAAGGAAGTTTTAAAAGCAGCTTAAAAATAGCGAAAGGTTTAATTAATGTATACAATATATGATAGTTCAATATCTTTGTGACGTTTAATTAAAGCATACATTTTTATTATCTTTACGCATCTAATTTAGTAGTATGAAAAAAGGAATATATCTCTTTATTGTTATTTTATTGTGCAGTTGTAGTCCGAAATTATTCAAAGAAAAATGGACAAACATTCAGGCACCTGAAACTTTTAACGCACGTTTTGAAACTACACAAGGGAACTTTGATATTGAAGCAAAAAGAGAATGGGCCCCAAATGGTGTAGACAGATTGTATCAATTAATTACAAAAAACTATTATCAAGATATTTCAATTTTTAGGGTAGTTCCTAACTTTGTGGCGCAATTCGGAATTCATAATGACACTTTAATAAATAATAGTTGGCAACGGAGCGGTATAAAAGATGAACCTGTAACGCTAAAAAATGATGCGATGACAATTGCATTTGCAAGAGGAGGCGTTAAAAGTCGCTCTAATCAAATATTTATCAATCTAAAAGATAATTATCGTCTAGATAAACTGGCATATTCTGGAGTTACTGGTTTCCCGGTAGTGGCAAAAGTAGTTGCTGGAAAAGAAGTTATTTTAAAGTTTTATGATGGGTACGGAGAAAAACTAGGGAGAAAACAAGATATGATTTCAAAATTTGGAAACGTATTTGTACGCGAGGAATATCCGAAAACAGATTTCATTATAAGAGCATATATTTTAGAATAACATCTTGTTTGAAAAATTGTATGGATTTAATTTACTTTTTTAGTAAAAACATAAAAATTTTCGTCAATTAGAAAACTAGTGCCGGCTGATGTTAGCTCTAATTTTTTCCAATTACTTGTTGGGTAGATCCATTTTTCTTTACCATTGATAGTTGTTTTTAAAGGCATTTCAAAATTAGCAACAGTATTTGTCCAACGATATTTTAAAGTCTTGTTTTCAATCGTATGTTCTAAGGTTGGTATTTTAATGGTTCTTAAATATTGATTAAAAAACGGATTCAAATTAAAACCAGTTTCTTTGCTTAAAAAATCCTCTATCTGTTTTGTTGCAACCGTTTGATGATAAAAGTCAGCATTCATTTTTCTAAGAATAAGGCGCCATTTTTCGTCATTATCTATCAATTGCCTTAAGGTGTGCAGCATGTTACCACCTTTGTTGTACATATCTGATGATCCACTTTTATTTACATTGTACTTTCCAATAATAGGCGTTTTATTTGCAATCGTTTTTCGAAGGCCAATTACATATTCAGAAGCTGCTTTTTTACCATAATAATAGTCTAAAAAAAGACTTTCAGAATAATTGGTAAAACTTTCATGAATCCACATGTCAGCAATATCTATGTCTGTAATATTGTTTGCAAACCATTCATGACCAGATTCATGTATAATGATAAAATCGAATTTTAAACCCCAACCTGTTCCAGATAAATCTCTACCAAGATACCCTTGTTTGTATTGATTTCCATAGGTCACAGAACTTTGGTGTTCCATGCCTAAATAAGGTACTTCTACCAATTTAAAACCATCTTCATAAAAAGGATATGCACCAAACCAATGCTCAAAAGCTTTCATCATTTTTGGTGCATCTGTAAACTGTTTTTTTGCTTTTTCTAGATTGTCCTTTAATACATAGTAATCCATCGATAAAGGTCCTTTTTCTCCATCAAAAATTTCAGAAAAATGAGTATAATCGCCAATATTTACATTTACTCCGTAATTATTTATTGGGTTGTCTACAAACCAATTATAGGTTGTAGTTTCTCCATGGTTTTCAATACTTTCTAACCTACCATTCGAAACATCCATTAAATTGCTTGGAACTGTTACACTAATGCGCATACTTTCTACTTCGTCATACATATGATCTTTGCAAGGCCACCAAACACTTGCACCTAAACCTTGACAAGATGTGGCTATAAAATGCTTGCCATTGGCATCTTTTTTCCATGAAAAACCGCCATCCCAGGGTGCTCTAATAGCTTCTTTAGGATTTCCTTCATACTGTACAATAATACTTTCTGTATTGCCTATTACTTGCTGTTTAGTAAGTGTTATGAAGTGGGCATTTCCATCGTGTAGTATCTTTAAGTTTTTACCGTCTTGTGTAACTTTTGTTATATTTAAAGGTGCTTGTAAATCAATTTGCATTGTTTGATTAGCGCTTAAAACATTGTACTTTATCGTATTTTCTCCTGAAACATATCTTTTCTCTGGATCTACTTTTACCTTTAAATGATAATAGGTTAAATCCCACCAAATTCTTTCTGGGGTTATTGAACCTCTCAAGGTATCTTGTCTAGAGAAGTTGTTTTTTTCTTCCATTAAGCCTTGCGATTGAAAATTTATAGCATACATAAATGTCAAATACAGAAGTATATAGAAACGATATTTCATATTGCTATTTTTTTAATATTATTTCAATTGGAAACCTTTTGCTGGTTTGGCATTCAATAGATGGGTTACAAAATAATCCCAACGTTTTCTCGTCATGTAGTTTGTCATATCTCCATAACCATGTCTTTTATTTGGGTATAAAATCATGTCGAAATCTTTATTTGCTTTTATCAAAGCCTCAACTACTAGCATTGTATTAGATGGCGGTACATTATTGTCCATAGAACCATGGGTAATTAGTAATTTTCCTTTTAAATCTTTTGCAATTAATTGATTCGCTTGATTGTCATAATTGGTAGTTCCGTCTGTTTTTCCGTCGAGATTTCCTTCAATTAAAAGTCCTTGCCATTTTTCTCCCCAATCCGCTTCATAATTTCTATTATCATGATTTCCAGCACCAGAAACAGCTACATCATAAAATTCAGGATATGCAAATACAGCTCTTGTAGAAGCAAATCCTCCACCAGAATGTCCCCAAATTCCAATTTTTTCAAGATTCATTCCTTTATATTTTTGAGCTAATTGTTTAATTGCTGTTATATTATCTGGCAAACCATTATCACCCATATTTCCGTAATATGCGTCATGAAAAGATTTAGAGCGCATTGGTGTTCCCATTGCATCAACTGCCACAACTACAAAGCCTAGTTCTGAAACTGCTTGAAAGTCTCTCCAAACAGGTCTAAAACCGTAATTACCTATACTCCCAGATTGCGGACCTGGATAAATATAATTTAAAACAGGATATTTTTTATTGGCATTATAATGAGAAGGTAAACACATAATACCGTACAAATCTGTTTTTCCATCTCTTGCTTTTACAGAAAACTCAACTGGTGCTTGCCAGTTTTTTTCTTTCAATTCAGAAATGTCTGCAATTTCTAAATCCATTATTTTTTCACCAAACCTGTTTCTTAAAACAGTAATTGGTGGCTCTGTAGTTGTTGAATAGGTATCAACTAATAGCGAATAATCGTCAGAAATAGTAACTGGAATGTGTTCCTTTAGAAGGCGTTAGGTTGGTGAAGTTAGTACCATTAAAATTTACTTTATAGTAGTAATTATGATATGGGTTTCCAGCTTCTTTTCCACCAGCATGAAAAATAAATCTGTCTATTTTTTTCGTCGATGCTTTTTATTTGCTTCACAATAAAATTACCAGAAGTAATTTCATTTTTCAACGCTTTCGTTTTTAAATCATATAAATAAAGATGACCCCAATCCGTTTTTTCCGAATACCATATAAACTCATTAGAATCGAATAGCACTTTCCAGTTTTCTGCATTTACCCCAGATTCGTAATAGGTTGCTACTTCTTCTTTGTGAATGGAGGTAACAGCACCGGTTTGGGTATCTGCGATTTGTAAATGTGCAATTTTATGATCTCTAGAACTAGAGACAAAAGCAAATTTTGTTCCTTTTTTATTCCATTGCGCATCAAGTAATTCGTTATTTCTATCCAGCAATATGGTCTGTTGTAGTGCCCCTTTGGAAATCTTTCTCCATTTTTAAACGCACTGTTTTTGGTTGGTTTCCTAAATGAATAATTACACGTTCAATAGTAAATATTTCAGCATCTCCAGGCAAAGGATGTTTCCATGCTTCTAACCTTGGATGACCAATATTTGAAGAGGTTAAGTACATCATACCAACACCTCTTGCATCTTGCTGAAATGTTGCAATTTTATCAGAATTTGGAGACCATTTTAAAACAGCACCATCACTTTTAATCCAACCTGCATTATTAGTTGCGTAGCCATAATCTTGTTTTCCATCAAAAGTAAGTTGCATACTTTTATTGGTATCTAAATCACGAATCCAAAGATTATAATGCTCAATATAAGCGGCTAATTTACCATTAGGAGAAACATGCTCATTGCTGTCTGCACTGTTTCTTTTTGAAGCATGTTGTACTAAAGTATGCTCTTTTATTTTGTATTCGTATTTTTGATTAAAAGCAATAAATTGTAATATATTTAGATCTTTAGAAAAAGAAACATTAGAAATAGGTAATGCGGTTGCATCTATTTCTTTATCTAACTCTTTGGATAGTGTTTTAGCCAATTTTTCATGGTTAAAAGCAGTTTCTTTTGTTTGAGTATTCGCATTTACTAAGACGAATTTTTTTCCAACTTTAGTTTTGGTAGTGTAAAGTAAGTTATTGTTGTTTACAAATGCACTTCCAGAAACTTGGTTGTAGACTAAACCGTACAAACTTCTATCCATATGCTTTGCAGCATCTTCATATTCTGCAAGTGTAAATTGCTTTTGATTTTTTGAATTAGCACAACTAAAAATTACTATAACAATAATAGTAAAAATTGAAATTTTATTAAAAACTGATTTCATCATAAGTCTAATTATTTTTAGATAATTCTGTAAAATATGTATAGAAATAAGGAATTGTTTCGATCCCTTTTAGGTAATTCCAAATTCCGAAATGTTCATCGGGCGAGTGAATTGCATCAGAATCTAAACCAAAGCCCATTAAAATAGTTTTACTTTTTAAATGTTGTTCAAATAAAGCAACAATAGGAATACTACCGCCACTTCTTTGCGGAATTGGTGTTTTACCAAAGCTTGTTTCGTAGGCTTTACTTGCCGCTTGATACGCAATATTATCTGTTGGAGTAACATAACCCTGTCCTCCATGATGAGGTTTTACTACTACTTTTACAGATTTTGGCGCAATACTTTCAAAATGGTTTTTAAATAATTGGGTAATAGCTCTCCAATCTTGATTTGGCACTAAACGCATCGATATTTTTGCAAAAGCTTTACTCGCAATTACAGTTTTTGCCCCTTCACCAGTATATCCTCCCCAAATTCCGTTTACATCTAAAGTGGGTCTAATAGCATTTCTCTCATTGGTAGTGTATCCTTTTTCTCCATAAACAGCATCAATATCTATCGATTTTTTGTAATTTTCTAAAGAGAAAGGTGCTTTCGCCATTTCTACTCTCTCTTCTGTGGACAGTTCTTCTACATTATCGTAAAAACCAGGAATGGTAATATGATTATCTTCATCAGTTAGAGAAGCAATCATTTTTGTTAGAATATTAATTGGGTTGGCAACTGCACCACCATACAAACCAGAATGTAAATCTCTGTTTGGTCCTGTAACTTCAACTTCAACATAACTTAAACCACGCAAACCGGTTGTAATAGAAGGTATATTGTTTGCAATCATTCCAGTATCTGAAATTAAAATAACATCATTGGCTAATTTCTCTATATTTCTTGGTACAAACCAAGCTAGACCTTCAGATCCTACTTCTTCTTCGCCTTCAATCATAAACTTTACATTACAGGGTAAATTTCCTGTGGAGGTCATGTATTCCATTGCTTTTACATGCATATACATTTGTCCTTTATCATCACATGCACCTCTAGCAAAAATTGCTCCTTCTGGGTGAATTGCTGTATTTTTAATAACAGGTTCAAACGGAGGTGAAGTCCATAATTCTATCGGATCTGCAGGTTGCACATCATAATGTCCGTAAACGAGCACTGTTGGTAGGTTTTTATCAATAATTTTTTCTCCATAAATAATAGGATAACCTGGCGTTTCGCAGAGCTCTACATGGTCGCAACCTGCTTTTTTAAGACTTTCTAAAACGAAATCTGCAGTGTTTAAAACATCTTTTTTATATGCTTTATCTGCGCTTACAGATGGTATTTTTAATAAACTAATCAGCTCATTTAAAAAGCGTTTTTTGTTTTCTTCTATATACGTTTGAATAGTACTCATAAAGTTATTTTATTATTTCTTCATCAAAAATAGAAAAATTATAATGAACAAGTTTGTAGTTTGCAAGTATTGTTTATATTTGCATCCCGAAACTTCGGATAAGTTGCAGGCGTGGTGGAATTGGTAGACACGCTAGACTTAGGATCTAGTGCCGCGAGGTGTGAGAGTTCGAGTCTCTCCGCCTGTACAAATGACAAAGCTGAAGTGAAAACTTCGGCTTTTTTCATTTTTAAAAACGAACAAATCATTATGAAACTACATCCTTTAAAATTCACGCCTGTTTTTAAATACAGACTTTGGGGTGGAGAAAAATTAAAATCAGTTTTAAATAAAGAATATTCTGAAGATAATATTGGAGAATCTTGGGAGATTTCAGATGTAGAAGATGGAGAAACAGTTGTTGCCAATGGTTTTTTTCAAGGTAAAACTTTGAAAGATTTAATTAAATCTCACAAAGGAGAATTCTTAGGTAAAACTGTTTATGAAAAATTCGGAAATGAATTTCCGTTGTTAATTAAATTTATAGACGCAAAAACTCCGTTATCTATTCAAGTGCATCCAGGCAATGAAGTAGCAAAAGAACGTCATAATTCATTTGGTAAAAATGAAATGTGGTATGTGATGGAAGCAGATAAAGATGCTGAGCTGATTGTTGGTTTTGATAAAAAAATAGAGAAGAAAGATTATAATACTTATGTTGCAGGTGGCGCTATTTTAGACGTTATGCATCATGAAAACGTTTCAGATGGAGATACGTTTTATATTCCTACAGGAAGAGTGCATGCCATTGGAGCTGGCGTTTTGTTGGCAGAAATTCAGCAGACTTCGGATATCACATATCGTATTTACGATTATGATCGTGTAGATGCTAAAACGGGAGCCTTAAGAGACTTGCATAACGACATGGCAATAGATGTGATCGATTTTGAATGTCACGATACATACAAAACAAGCTATGAGACAAAACCAAATCTATCTAATACGCTAGTACATTCACCTTATTTTACCTCTAACTTTATAGTTATTGAAGGAACTTTACAAAAAGACTACTCGAACTTAGATTCTTTTGTGATTTATATTTGTGTTGATGGTGCTATAGAATTATTGCATAACAAAAAAAGTTTCTCACTTAAAAAAGGAGAAACTATTTTATTGCCAGCTTCAATAAGTAGTATAGAATTGCAATCTCTATCTGAAAAAAGTAAACTTTTAGAAGTCTATTTATAATACCAGTTTAATTTTATAATGTTTTGTAAATAAATTGAATTATTTGTTTAATGAAATAATTTCAAAGTCTTCAGCTTTTTCTGCAAAAGCGAACATTTCTTTGGTTTCTACTGGTGGTATTCTCAATTTTCTTTTGGTTAAATCTATCCAGGCACCGTATACTTTTATAATGGCAGAAAGCTTTCCTGCTTCATTATAAACTTCATGTATAAGTTTCCAACGTTCGTTGTTTTCTGATAATCCCTGTAGTTTTAAATTTACAGTAATATTTTCTCCTAAATGAATCTCTTTTCTAAAAGAGGTTTCTTCTTTAAATAAAATAGGTCCTAAATTATGCCGTGTAAATTCATCAATAGAAAAGTTGTTTTTAGCAAAATAACGCACTCTTACTTCTGCAGCATAATCGTTATAAGCAGTATGACGCATATGCCTATTTGGGTCAAAATCTGCCCATTTAGTAGCAAAGGATACTTGAAAAATCATGTTTTTAGGATTTAAAAATCCCTGATAAACGTATTGTTTTGTCAGAGATTATAAATTAGTTTCTTACGGTGTCTGTAGTATTTTTTAGTTTTAGATCTTTTAAAACATTTAATGCTTCTGCTACATAAATATCTTTGGCTAGGTTTTTATGCCAAGCAGTTCTTTTATCTGCTAAAACGCTGTCTTTTTCCATCAATGGAAATTCATATTTCGGAGACTCAAAATTAAGTTTAGTCTCGTTTTTAAAAGCATTAGTATATTTCTTTGAAGCAACTTCTAATAAAGCACTTTCTTTAGAAAAATCTTTAAAATTTAGAGAGTAAGAGGTGTCTTCTTGATTTTCTTTTAACCATTTTGCATATTCATTTATCAGCTTAAACTGTTCATCCAAAGCAATTCTGTTTTTACTTTTGTTTATAACATCAGAAAAATTCTCATAAGAGTTTGTTTTGGTGTAATTTGCTTGTGGAACTTTATCCCAAATTAAAGCACCAGTTAAGTCTCTTTCTCCAAACTTCATATAACTATACTTGTTTGGCATTGCAATATCAGAATACACGCCTTCAATCTGGGTAGAGCCTCCATTTACTCTATAAAATTTTTGAATGGTCATTTTAATGGCTCCTAGATCTTTTTCGTACTTCGGATAAAAATTATTAATAGGAATTACACTTTGCACAGTTCCTTTTCCGTAGGTCTGGTTTCCTCCAATAATTACGGCTCTTCCATAATCTTGCATGGCAGCAGCAAAGATTTCTGATGCGGATGCAGATAGTTCGTTCACTAAAACAACCACAGCACCATCCCACTGCATTTTAGGATTCTCGTCATTTTTTACAATAGGATCTTGACCTCTATATTTTACCTGTACCACTGGCCCTTCAGTAATGAATAAACCTGCAATTTCTATTGCTGTTTTTAGAGAACCACCGCCATTATTTCTTAAATCAATTAATAGGCCAGATACATTTTCGCTTTTTAGACGTGCAATTTCTTTCTCCATATCTTTTGCAGAATCTCTAGAATCAATATCAGAAAAATCAATATAAAACCTTGGTAAATTTATTAAACCATATTTTTTTCCTTCTTTTTCTACAATAGTAGATTTTACAAAAGTTTCTTCTAATTCTACAACATCTCTAATGATAGAAATAATACGTGTAGTGCCATCTAATTTTTTCTTAACTGTTAAGCGAACTTCAGTTCCCTTCTTTCCTTTAATAAATTTAATAGCGTCATCTAAACGCATACCAACAATATCTAAAGGTTCTTTATCTGCTTGTGCAACTTCTAAAATAACGTCTCCAGCTTCAAGTTCTCCTTGTTTCCAAGCAGGACCTCCAGAAACTAATTCAAAAATTTCGGTATAAATTCCTTTTTTTAATAAACGTGCACCAATCCCCTCTAATTTACCAGACATATCTTGATCAAAACGTTCTTTTGTTCTTGGAGCCATGTAGGTTGTATGCGGGTCAAAAGCTCCTACAACACTATTTAAAAATGTAGAAAACCAATCTTCATGTTCTAATTCTTCAATTCTTAGATAAAGTTCATCCATGCTTTTTAAGAACTTCTGCTCTGGCTTCTTTTTCTAAGTATTTAAAAGATTTTTTCTTAGTTTTAGAATCTTTTTTAATTTTAGCGTCTTGTTTTTCAATTTTATTTTGAACTCTACTTAGCACATTTAATTTTAACTGTTTGCGCCAATAGTCTATTAATTGATTTTCGTTTTTAGCAAACGGAACCTTATCATAATCAATATCTATAGTCTCATTTTTATTAAAACGAAAGGGTTGGGCTAATAACTCTCCGTAATAAGATTTTGCATTTTTAATTTTTTTTGTAAAGTTGGCATATACTGTATTGTAAAAAGAGACATCATCTTCTAGAAGTTGATTGTCTATTTCGTATTTGAATTTTGAAAATTCTTTTAAATCTTTTTGAGTAAAATAACGTTTACTAGGGTCTAAACCCTCAATAAAACTCGTGTACACTTGTTCAGAGAAGTCATCATTTATGTCTTTTACAACAAAATGACCTCGAGTTAAAATGTTTTTCAAAACATATACTAATATTTTATCTTTTTCTGGATCTGTATTTTTAAAATTTTTATTGGCATGTATAGCAGTAAAAGATAATGAGAGTGCTATTAAACTGATACTTATTTTATTTCTTAAGTTCATAAATGTTTTGTGGTAATATGTAATGTAAATTTTCTTTTTCTATTTTTCACTACTAAAATAATGACAAATTATTAAAAGCCGTGCTTGTATTCCGTTTTTTATAAAAAAAATGAAGTTTAATTAAAAATTGCTAACAAATTTACAGAAAAAAGGGTTCTTATATTCTTTACAAATTGTTAAAAAGATACAAGTTTAAATGAATTATATTTGTAGCTAAATAATTGATTATGCAAGAAAAACCTTTAATCTTAGTTACAAATGACGATGGTATTACTGCTCCAGGAATTAGAGCGCTGATAAAAATAATGAATAAGATTGGAGATGTGGTTGTAGTTGCGCCAGATAGCCCACAGAGCGGAATGGGTCATGCCATTACAATTGACAATGTTTTAAGATGCAATCCGATAACAATAGATGATGGTCCTCAGTTAGAATATACCTGTTCTGGAACACCGGCAGATTGCGTAAAAATGGGAATTAGCGAGATTTTAAATAAAAAGCCAGATTTATGCGTTTCTGGTATAAATCACGGTTCTAACTCTTCTATAAACGTAATTTATTCGGGTACGATGAGTGCTGCAATAGAAGCAGGTATAGAAGGTGTGCCAGCAATTGGTTTTTCTCTGTTAGATTTTAAATGGCATGCAGATTTTAAAGCATCAGAAGAAATTGTAAAGAATATTACTTTAAATGCGTTGTTAAACGGAATTCCAGAGGGTGTTGTGTTAAACGTAAATATTCCTGATTTAAAGAGGGAAGAAATAAAGGGGGTAAAGATTTGTAGACAGGCAAATGGGTATTGGAAAGAGAATTTCGATAAACGAAAAAGTCCGTTTGGAAAAGAATATTATTGGCTTTCAGGAGCGTTTGTAAATAAAGATAAAGGACAAGATACAGACATATATGCATTAGAAAATGGGTATGTTTCTGTAGTTCCTGTTCAATTTGATATGACAGCGCATCATATGATTCAAAAACTAAATTCTTGGGAACTATAAAAAAAGACATTTCAATTGGTTTTCTTGTGGCATTATTTGCAACTTTTGGGGGCGTATTCTTATATTTAGAATATTTTTCTAGGTTTTCTTTTGATACTACTTTGCAAATGATAAAAGAAGGTAATTTATATGGTAAGATTTTAGCTTTGGCAGCAATTCCTAATTTATTTGTGTTTTTTGTTTTCATTAAAAAAAAAGAAGACAACAAAGCAAAAGGAGTTTTAATAGCTACTTTTTTAATTGCATTTATAACTTTAGTTTTAAAATTTTTCTAAAATGAAATATTATATAATTGCTGGTGAAGCTTCAGGAGATTTGCATGGTTCTAATTTAATGAAAGAACTTTACAAACAAGACGCAACCGCAGACATTCGTTTTTGGGGAGGAGATTTAATGCAAACCGCTGGCGGCACTTTAGTAAGTCATTACAAGGAAAGAGCTTTTATGGGTTTTTTCGAAGTTTTAAAAAACATATTCAAAGTAGTAGGTTTTATAAAGTTTTGTAAAAAAGATATTGCAGTATTTCAGCCAGATGTACTTATATTTATTGACAATTCTGGTTTTAATTTACGGGTTGCAAAATGGGCAAAAGCAGCAGGTTTTAGAACACATTATTATATTTCTCCACAAGTTTGGGCTAGCAGAGCAGGCAGAGTAAAAGATATTAAAAGAGATATTGATACCTTGTTTGTAATTCTTCCTTTTGAGAAAGATTTCTATAAAAAGCACGATTGTGAAGTAGCCTTTGTTGGGCATCCTTTAATAGATGCAATTGCAGATAGAACTCAGGTTTCTGAGAACGATTTCAGAAAAGAACATGCATTAAGTACTAAAAAAATTATTGCTTTATTACCTGGAAGTAGAAAACAAGAAATTACTAAAATGCTTTCTGTAATGTTGTCTTTAATTACCGATTTTTCTGAATATCAATTTGTAATAGCCGGCGCACCTAGTCAAGACTTTTCTTTTTACAAGCAGATTATTGGCGAAAGAGAAGTGGCATTTATCAATAATAAAACCTACGATTTATTAAGTGTTTCTTATGCTGCATTAGTTGCTTCAGGAACTGCAACTTTAGAAACTGCTTTATTTAAAGTACCACAAGTTGTTTGTTATAAAGGAGGGTATATTTCATATCAAATAGCAAAAAGAATTATTACCTTAAAATTTATTTCTTTGGTAAATCTAATTTTAGATAAGGAAGTAGTAAAAGAGTTAATTCAAGAAGATTTTAACAAACAAAATCTAAAAGTAGCTTTGACAAATATTTTAGAGGTTTCTAATAGGGAAAATATATTCTTAAATTATTTCGACTTAGAAAAGCAATTAGGAGGAAAGGGCGCTTCAAAAAATGTAGCCTCTCAAATTGTAGCAGCTTTAAAATAGCATACTATAATTTATTTTCAGTAACTTTCCGTTGCTATGAAAAGGTTGTTGAAATATGTGCCTTTGCACTTCTTGGTGTTTTTAATTTTAGGAATCGGAATTCAATTTTATACACAAATTTGGACATTCGGTTTTCTGAAGCTATTCTTCGTTTTATTATTTTTAGCAATTTCTTTATTTGCATTTCGGAAAAAAAAAGGGAGTACGATCATTGCTGTCATCCTATTTTTTTCAATTGGTATTTCAGCCGTTTACATTCAAGATGCTAGGAATTTTAAAAATCATTACACTCATTTTTATAAGGAAGAAACAAAAGTTGTTTTAAGAATTTCTAAGGTTTTAAAACCTGGATTTTATCAAGATAAGTATGTTGCAGAGGTTGTTCAGATGCATACAGGTAAAACTAGAGGAGCTGTTTTATTAAATATTCAAAAAGATAGTCTGCGAGAACTACTTGCCATTGATGATCAAATTTTAGTGAATGCAGAGTTTAAAAGAGTATCCCCTCCTTTAAACCCTAATCAGTTTAATTACAAAGAATATTTAGCAAAGCAAGGAATTTACCACCAGTTATTTATAGAAAGCACACAGTTTTTGCAACTTTCGAATACAACGATTTCTTTAGCAGGTGTTTCGGGAAAGTTTAGAAATAAAATTCAGAAATCATTATTAAAATACAATTTTAAAAGAGACGAACTTGCTGTAATTACTGCCTTATTATTAGGGCAAAGACAAGAAATTTCTAAAGAATTATTAACAGATTATGCTAGCGCAGGTGCTATTCATATTTTGGCAGTTTCTGGTTTGCACGTTGGTATTATTTTATTAATTCTATCTTTTCTATTCAAACCTTTAGAAAAGGTTAAAAACGGCACTTATTTAAAAGCATTGTGTATTGTTTTATTATTATGGATGTTTGCTTTTATCGCAGGCCTCTCAGCGTCTGTAGTAAGAGCAGTAACCATGTTTACTTTTTTAGCAATTGGCCAATCTTTACAGCGAAAAAAAGTGGTGGAGTTCTCTTTAATTTCCTCGATGTTATTTTTATTAATTGTGAAACCTATGTTTCTATTTGATGTTGGGTTTCAATTAAGTTATTTAGCAGTTTTTGGTATTATTTGGGTACAACCAAAATTAGTTACTCTGTATAATCCAAGGTTTTTAATTGATAAAAAAGTATGGCAACTAATTACGGTTTCTATTGCTGCACAAGTAGGTATTTTGCCTTTAAGTATTTATTATTTTCAGCAATTTCCTGGTCTATTTGTGTTGTCTAATTTAGTTATTATTCCATTTTTAGGGGCTATTTTAATTGGTGGAATTTTAGTAATATGTATGTCTTTACTTCATGTATTGCCAAACTTTTTGGCTCTTATGTATGGCTATGTAATTTCTTTAATGAACGACTTTGTTAGCTGGGTGGGCGCACAAGAACAGTTTTTATTTAAAGAAATTTCTATTTCTTTTGCAATGATGTTGTGCTGTTATCTTTTAATTTTTTCTGGAACTTTATATTTAATTAAGAAAACTCCAAGAAAATTTATATTTTTTTTGATCGTGGTTTTGTTAATTCAAAGTCTCTATTTTTTTGAGGAGAGAAAAGCAATTGAGAAAGAATCTCTTATTGTTTTTCATAAAAGTAGGTTTTCTATAGTAGGGAAAAGAAAGGGGTTGAACCTAAAAATTCAGCAGCATATCGATACGCTAAAACCAAGTGAAATTAATATCATTAAATCATATGTTACAGCTGAATATATTCAATATGTTGAGAACGTAAACTTTAAAAATTTTATTCAATTTAAAGAAAAAAATATTTTAATCGTAGATAGCTTAGGGGTATATCAGCTAAATAAATTGGTGCATCCTATTGTGATTTTACAATATTCCCCAAAAATAAATTTAGAAAGATTAATTCACAGATTAAAACCAAGTCTTATTATTGCAGATGGTTCTAATTATAAAAGTTATGCAAGAAACTGGGAAAATATTTCTATAAAAAATAAAATTCCGTTTCATGATACCCGCAAGAAAGGAGCCTTTAAATTAGAATATTAAATCGCTTTTTTAAGAATCGAGTTAGCAACTTCTAACCATTTGTCTGGTCCACCACGAACATAACCTGTTTTACCAAGGTTATATAGGTTCATCTTTCCGTTGTCTAATTTTTCTACATTCACAAAATGCACTGCAGGATAACCTCTTACACCAAACATCTGCTGTAGTTGATTGTTTTGTGCCTTTATTTCATCGGTTTGAGCAGTTCTTCTAGGATAGTCTAATTCTATTAAAATAACTTCGGTAGACCATTCTTTAAAATCATCAGTATGAAAGACTTCTTTTTGTAATTTAATACACCAACCACACCAATCAGATCCGGTAAAAAAGAACATCACTTTTTTATTTTCTTTTATAGCTAATTGTAAAGCTGCATTGGCATCGGTATGCCAAGTTACCTTTTCTTGTGAAAAACTATTGATAGAAGTTAAGATTGCAAGAGGAGTGTAAGTAATATCTTTTTCATTATTTTAATTTTCCTTATTTCTTGTATTTTGCTTAGTGGAAAGCATTTTTCAAATTTACGAAAATCTTTTTGTTTACCGAAGGTTTCGTTTTTGGACATAAAAAAAACCTCACAAATTTTAGTTTATGAGGTTTTAAATATGTTTTTATTTTAGTTATCTGCTAATTCGAATCCTTCTGTCTTCGTTATTACATTATCATGCTTCATTATCTTCAGCACCGTGCGTTAAGCGTTTTAATGGTTTTAGTAATGCAATTACTAGAAGTCCGAAAATCACAGTAAAAATCACAATTCCAGTGAAAATTGTATACTCACCAAATTCGGCTGATTTTTCACCTAAAATGCCTGCAACTTTACCACCAAGACCAGTTGCTGCAAAATAAACTCCCATCATAATAGACGCATATTTTACTGGTGCTAATTTTGTAATAAACGACAAGATACAGGTGATGTACATAATCTCACCAATAGTATGAAATAAATAAGCTAAAATAACCAATACATTGCTGACTTTCCATTTGCTTCTAATGATGCTCTAGCAGCAAACATCATAAAACAAAACCTAATCCCATTATAATAGTACCTAATGCCATTTTAAATAATGATAGAACTCTTTGCTTTTAATTTTCTTTTTGCCCAATATCCTGCAAGCCGAATACGGTTCCTAATAATATAATATAACCTGCATTTAATGATTGGAAACGATGCTGGAATTTCGGATTCCAAATAACCAAATAACAATTCTATCAGTTTATCTGTGCATATAAATTCATTAATCCTCCTGCTTGTTCAAATGCTCCCCAAAAGACAACTACTAATTAAAAATGATATTAATAATACAATGACTCTATCTTTTTCAATTTTGATCTAATGGTTTTTTCATTGCTTCTTTATCTGCAAGTATTCCCTGAATTTCCTAAAATAATTTCCAACATGTTTTAAATATTTTTGTCCTACTATAACATAACTGTTTGTCCAAGTAACATTACCACACTTCCCGCTAAACCAAATCCTAGTGCCAACCGTACTTTACAACAACTAATCCAACATAAACTTGATAAAAAGGCACCTATATTAATACCAATATAAAAAATAGTAAACCCCTTATCTCTTCTAATATCTCCTTTTTTATACAAGCCTCCAACCATTGTAGAAATATTTGGTTTTAAACATCCAACACCAATATAATTAATAATAGTCCACTAAAAAAAGCCCAAGTTGCTTCAGACTGCTAAAACACGATGACCAATACAAAGTAGAAATCCACCTAGCATAACTGTTTTTTTTGACCTAAAAACTTTATCGGCTAACCAACCTCCTGGTATTGCTGCTACATAGACAAGCATTGTATACCAACCATAAAGCCATATTGAATCTTCATTAGACCAACCTAAACCTGGGTCTATTCGCTGTTGCTGAAGTTGCTATCATATAATGTAACTAATATGCACGCATCCCATAATAGGAAAAGCGTTCCCACATTTCAGTAAAAAATAATACATATAACCCTACTGGATGTCCAAATAAGTTCTTTTTCATGTGGTTTTTTAACTAGTATTGCTCATAATTTATCCTTTTATTTTTATTAATTAATTAAATGCGTTTCTACAAAATTTGTCATTTTAGTATATAAATTTAGACGCGTATTTTTTCCTTTGTAAATTCCATGTGTTCTGTCCTGTGTACAATAAACATATCAAATTATTTGTTGGCTTCATTTAAGGCATTCATTCTTTCTGGAGAAAAAGTACCATTCCAAATTTCATTTAATGTAATTTCTTTTAATTCTGAAGTATTATTGATTGTTATTGTGCTTGTTTTACAACTAGCAAGTAAAATAATAGTTGCTAAAATGAAGATTCTATTCATTAAGGACATCGTTTTTAATAAAGGTTCGTCAAGTTTACGTAAAAATTCGCAAAAAATGTTTTAAAAAACGAGAAATCTTGAATATTGTGTAATGTTTTAGCGGATTGATTTATATTTGTTCTAGATAGATTATAGCGCAAGAAATGAGTAAGAAAATATCGGGTTTTTCTAAGTTTACAAAAGAGGAAAAAATAAATTGGTTGGCAGAAAACTATTTTAAGAATAGTTCAGTTACAATTGCTACCATAAAGCAATATTGGAACGATACTACAAAGTTGCAACAGTTGCATGACGATTTTATAGAAAACACCATTTCTAATTTTTATTTACCGTTGGGTGTTGCTCCAAATTTTTTGATAAATGATGAGGAATATGCAATACCAATGGTTACAGAGGAAAGCTCTGTAGTTGCTGCAGCCTCTTTAGTTGCCAAGTTTTGGAGTACAAAAGGTGGCTTTAAAACAACTGTTTTAGGAACTACTAAAATTGGACAGGTACACTTTATATATGCGGGTGAAAAGGCCAACTTAGAAACCTATTTCAATAATAACAAAAGCAAATTATACGCTGCAACGGCTTCCATTACCAAAAACATGGAAAAACGTGGTGGTGGAATTTTAGACATACAATTGGTTGATAAAACGGATGCCTTAGAAAATTACTACCAGTTGCACATCACCTTTGAAACCAAAGACTCTATGGGGGCCAACTTCATCAACTCTTGTTTAGAAGCAATAGCTACTCAATTTAGAACTGATGAAATTGAAATAGTAATGAGTATTTTATCTAATTACGTTCCAGAATGTTTGGTGAGAGCAGAAGTAAGTTGCAAGATTGAAGATTTAGGTGGAGAGGATCCGCAGAAATTTGCAGAGAAATTTTACCAGGCGGTTAAAATTGCGGAAGTAGAACCTTATAGAGCGGTAACACATAATAAAGGAATTATGAACGGAATAGACGCTGTAGTTATTGCAACAGGAAATGATTTTAGAGCGGTAGAGGCTGGGGCGCATGCTTATGCTTCGCGATCAGGAAGGTACACAAGTCTTTCTCATTGCAGTATAGATAACGGTATTTTTAAATTTTGGTTAGAATTGCCTTTAGCCGTAGGAACTGTTGGTGGTATTACCGCATTGCATCCTTTAGCAAAGTTGTCTTTAGAAATGTTGCAAAAGCCATCTGCAAAAGACTTAATGCAAATTATGGCAACAGCTGGTTTGGCTCAGAATTTTGCTGCTTTAAGAGCTTTAACAACCAAAGGAATTCAGCATGGTCATATGAAGATGCATTTGCAGAATATCTTAAATCAGTTGGGTGTAACCCATTTAGAAAAAGAGAAAATTACAAAATATTTCGACGGAAAAACAGTTTCTCATGCTGCTGTAGTTTCTAAGTTTAATGCATTAAGAGAAACAATCAATTAGGGCGTTTAAGTATTAAAACAGTACCTAAAAGGTTCTTGTTGTTGCAAGAAAAAAAATAAAAATTTTGAAAAATTACTACTCAAACGGAAAACTCTTATTAACTGGTGAATACTTGGTCTTAGACGGAGCAAAGTCTTTAGCCTTGCCAACAAAATTTGGACAAGACCTGTTAGTAGAAAGTATTCCAGAACCACAAATTATCTGGGGAAGTTTTACGCATTCTGGAGATTGTTGGTTTGAAGCAGTTTTCGATTTAAAAAAATTACGTTTGGTAAGCTGTAGTTTTAATTCCAATAAAGAAGGCAATGCAGAGGTAATTGCAGAGACCTTATTAGATATTCTAAAAGAAGCTAAAAAAGTAAATCCAGATTTTTTAAATGCAGCATCCGGATTTGTTGTAAAAACAAACCTAACATTTTCAAGAAATTGGGGATTAGGAACTTCATCAACCTTAATAAATTCTATTGCTAAATGGGCAGAGGTAGATGCTTTTCAGTTGTTGTGGAACTCTTTTAAAGGAAGTGGTTATGATATTGCATGCGCACAGAACAATACGCCTATATTTTATCAAATTGAAGATAAAAAACCAGTAGTAGCGCAGGTGGTATTCAATCCTAGTTTTAAGGAGAATTTGTTTTTTGTGCATTTAAATCAGAAACAAGATTCTAAAGAAGGTATTGCTAAATTTAGAGAAAGTGGTCTTGATTTTCAGAAAGAAATTGTTGCAATTTCAGCTATTTCAGAGCAGTTTTTAAAAGCAAGTACCGTTACCGAATTCAATAAATTGATTGTGGCGCATGAGCAAATCATTAGTTCAATTATTCAATTAAAACCAGTAAAAGAAAAATTATTCTCTGATTATTTCGGAGAAATAAAAAGCTTAGGTGCTTGGGGTGGAGATTTTGTTATGGTTACAGGAAATGAGCAAACACCAACGTATTTTAAAAATAAAGGATATGAAACAATCCTTTCCTATTCAGAAATGATTTTATAAATCAAGAAGACGGCACAATTTTCTAACTTTAGAATTAAAAAATGCCGTCTAAAACATAAAAAATGAAGAAAATAGTAATTATTGGAGGTGGAGCAGCAGGATATTTTACGGCGATTAATGCCAAAGAAAGTAATCCTGATTTAGAGGTTACTATTCTTGAAAAAGGAAAAGATGTCTTACAGAAAGTAAAGATATCTGGAGGGGGAAGATGCAACGTTACACATGCGTGCTTTGAACCAAAGGAATTGGTGAAATTTTATCCAAGAGGAGAAAAAGAATTATTAGGGCCTTTTCATCAATTTATGACAGGCGATACGTTTGAGTGGTTTGATGATCGTGGGGTACCATTAAAAATTGAAGGTGATAATCGTGTTTTTCCAGAAGCAAATACAAGTCAGGCCATTATAGATTGTTTTCAGAAATCAGTAGATACTTTAGGGATTAAAGTATTAACAAATCACGGAGTAAATACGGTAACAAAGCAAGATGATACGTGGAGTATTCATACAAAAGAGCAAGTCTTTGAAGCAGATCAATTGGTAATTGCTGCAGGAAGTTCTAAAAAAGTATGGGAATTGTGCGAAACTTTAGACCATGCAGTTGTAGCTCCAGTACCCTCTTTATTTACCTTTAATATTAACGATAAGAGATTGGTAGATTTATTAGGAACTTCTGTGCCAAATGCAACGGTAACTATTTCTGGAACAAAATTAGAAGCATCTGGTCCGCTGTTAATTACACATTGGGGTATGAGTGGCCCGGCAATATTGAAATTATCTGCTTTTGGCGCAAGAATTTTGGCAGACAAACACTATCAATACAATGTAGAAGTAAATTGGTTGTCTAGACCTACAGACAAAGTTTTAAATGTTTTACTGAATTTAAAAAAGAAAGAACCTCGTAAAACAGTTATTTTAAAATCTCCTTTTACAGAAGTTTCTAGAAGATTGTGGGAGCGTTTTGTTTTATTCTCTGATATTTCTAAAACCCAAAATTGGGCAGATTTAAATAATGCTCAATTAGAAAAATTAGCAAATCAGCTTACAAAAGGAATTTACAATGCAAACGGTAGAACTACTTTTAAAGAAGAATTTGTAACCGCTGGTGGTGTAGATTTAAAAGAAATTAATTTTAAACGTTTTGAAAGCAGAAAACACAACAACCTTTTCTTTGTGGGTGAAGTTTTAAATATAGACGCCGTAACGGGTGGCTTTAACTTTCAGAATGCTTGGACAGGTGGTTATATCTGTGCAAAGGCATTGGCACAAGAAGTGTAGGTTTTCATTCTTAAGGAAACCTAAAACCTAAAACCGAAATACTAGTAATTAAAAACCAACAAATGGCCCTAACAGAATCCAACGAATTTAAAACAGGTACAATCGCACCAGATTTTACCTTAATAAACACGGTAAATAATACCTTTCTCTCTTTAGCGCAGGCAAAAGGAGAAAAAGGAACTGTAATTATGTTTATTTGTAATCATTGTCCGTTTGTAATTCATGTAAATACAGCATTGGTGCAAATGGCAAATGAATACCAAGCAAAAGGCATACAGTTTATAGCGGTGAGTAGCAATGAAATTGAGAACTACCCAGAAGACCGACCGGAATTGATGCAGCAGGTTGCAAAAGAGTTAAACTATCCTTTTCCATATTTATATGATGAAAGTCAGGAGGTTGCAAAAGCATACGATGCAGCTTGCACGCCAGATTTTTATGTTTTTGATGCCGATTTAAAATCGGTGTATCATGGACAATTAGATGCTGCTAGACCTGGAAATGGAAAACCAGTATCAGGACAAGATATTCGAAATGTGATGGATAATTTGCTTGAAAATAAAGAGGTTTTAGAAAACCAGAAACCGAGTGTTGGCTGTGGTATTAAGTGGAGAAAATAAGGTTTTCCAGTACTGTTATTTATTTTAAACACTTCATTTAATAATAAAAAAGGCAGTCCGTTAAAACGTGCGCTTCTCAAATTTTATTTTTCTTATTCCGTGGTTCGTATCCCATTGATGCACTTCTACAAAACCAAATTTTTCATATAGCTTTGTAGCTGGTCCATTTTCAAGGCCTGTTTCAACTACAAATAAATTCGATTGAAAGGTTTCGAAAACAAATATTAGTAACTTTCCTGCAATACCTTGTCTAAAAAAATCTGGGTGTACTACTAAACTTCTTATAAGTATGCGGTTGTTGTTGGTGTCAATTTCAACAACTGCAGCAAGCACTTCTTTTATTGAATATCCGTAAAATTCAGTATTACTTTCTGTATAATTTTCTAAGCGTTCTTTTTAATGGAGGGAAATTTGTAGCATTTAATATCTTAGCTTCTACTTTATAGGATGCTTGAAAAACAAGGTGCATTTTTTTAGCTATTTTTAAGTCGCTATTTTTTAGTTTTTCAATCATTTTTAGTCTTTTATTTTAACAGTGCTATTCTTCCTCTTATTTATCTCGGTGTTTTCCTCTTGGGCCATCACCTTCCTTTAGTACAATTGTAGAATGTAATAGCTTTGCAGCTTGTCTAGAAGCTACTACTTTAGACGCACTTCGTGTTATCATTTCAGCTTCAAAAGAGTTTAAGATATTTTTTTTGATGTTGATTGTTCTCCAATTAGTTCCTGGGTTACATTTTTTTGTAATCATTCTGGCTAATGACAGTGCATCCAGCAATGCTTGGTTTGCGCCTTGCCCTTTAAACGGACTCATAGGATGTGCAGCATCTCCAATAAGAGTAACATTCGTTGCTTTTTCTAAGAATATTGGTGTAAGTAGTGCGCGGTCATACACAGGGTATCCAGAAACTTGTGCTTCTGGGGTAGCTTTTAAAATTTGAGGAATAGGATCATGCCATTGTGTTCTGCGGCAGGCTTCTTCTTTCAGTGCTTTTGATCCTCTTGCGCTTAGTGCTTTTGCTTCTTTTTCTGGCATAGGGAAACTAAGTTGCCACATTACCGCATCTTTGCTATATGGCATCATATAAATACGTTCATTACCATTTGCGGTTTGGAATACAGTAGCTGAATCTAGCAAAGAAGACTCAATGTCTTTTAATTTTTCTAATGCGCAAATACCTAAAATAACAATACAATCTAAATATTTTAGTGGAGCAATAGCGTTGCCAATAACTTGTTTTCTTACAGTGCTTCGAATACCATCCGCACCAACCACGAGATTTGTAATGACTGCTTTTTATTTCTCCTTTTACTTGAAATTTTAGTGCAACATTGCCATTTTTAGCCTCTTTTAAATCTAATAACTGATGTCCCCATTTTATAGCTTTTTCCGTACCTAGTTGTTTTAACAAAGCTAGGCGCAAAGATTGTCTCGCAATGTGTATGTTTTTTCGTTTTGGTGCTTCTTTTGAATCAGATCTTCCCCATTTTCTAACGCCCCATTCCCCAATTATTTTTCCATTTGTTGTGTGCACTACATGTCGGGTTGAGGTTATTCCGGCGTCTAAAGAGTAAATACCTAATCCTTGGATAGCCTTACTTGCTTGTTGTAAAGTAAGTCCGTAACCCTGAGACCTCGCATTAAAATTAGCATCTCGTTCATACAAGGTAAAAGGTATTCCGCGGTGTAGGCAGGCTACAGCTAAAGCAACGCCTCCAATTCCGCCTCCAATAATAGCAACATGTGGGTATTTTTCTTCTGCTACTAGCGGAAAGTTAGCTGCTGTAATGATACCAGATCCTTTGCAATTTAAGCAAGTATCTAGTTGTCCTTTTGGGCGCTCCGGAAGTGTTTTTTTAGGGTTTAATTTTTCAAATTGTGCTATGGTTATTTTATATTGCTCTTGTACTTTTTTAGAAAGACGTTTCGTTCTTTTTCCAGTACCGTTGCATTTCTTACAAATATTCCAATGCTCTTTTTTGTTTTCCAACTACTTTATTTTTTAACAGCAATCATCATATGCGGACTAAAAGGTAACAAATACTCATCATTTTGCGTAAGGTTTTGCAAGGCTTTTAATGTCTTTGATTTTTTCTTATCAATCATATTTGCAAAGTATTCGTTGTCTAACCAAATCATTCCTTCTACTGCAAAAAGATTTATAAAGTTGAGGTTTTGTTCTGAAAACTCTAATTTTAAATCTTGTGGTTTGTGGTAAAAAGCATCTGCCAATAAAAAAGGAAAATCTTTTGGTACGTTATGAATTCCGGTAGTTAGTTCCTCCTTACACATGTCAAAGAATGTGTTTGCGTGAATCATACCATTCATTAAACCAACAACTGTAGAAGCTGTTGCATTAATTGCGAATCCTAAAATAATTCCTCCTTTTTTAAGGACTCTTTTTGCTTCTATAATTGCAGCAACTCTATCTTCTCTTTTTTGTAAATGATATAAAGGTCCGTGTAAAATTACTAAGTCTGCAGTATTGTCTTTATAGGGTAAGTTTTGAGCTTCGCCTATGGCAACAGTAAAAGGATTTTGAAGTTTTTTTGCTCTTTTTTCAGCAAGTTTTATATGCTTTAAAACAGGTTCTATCAAATGAACTGTATGTCCTTTTTTAGCTAACCATTCAGAATACTTTCCGGTGCCACCACCAATATCAATAATGGTCGTATTTGATTTGGAAATATGTTGTGCTATCAAATCTTTAATACGCTCAAACTCAAAAATACCCATTCCTTTTTCTAAGCGGGTTTCTTCAGATGCTTTGTTGTAAAAGTCTTCTAGTTCTTTGCTAATTAATTTTTTATTTTTCACTTTAAATATTTAAAATATAAAAGTAATTAAATTATCGTGAAATAGATTCCTGCTTTGTTAAGAATGATGAGATTTAGCTTAGATAGCTCTTTCTAAAGCAATGTAATGCGTAGTATTTTTGTGAGATAGTGGAAACACGTTTATTTCGCACTTATAAGGAGTTTTGTCTTGTTTGTAGTTTAAGACAATTTCTTTAAAAGGCTCGTTTGCTAATATTTTGTTTCGAATTCTTTTTCTAGTTACTGCACATGTATTCTCGCCTTGCAGAAAAGACGGTGTTTTTTTTAAGGCGAAGGTTTTTGTGTAGCCTGTCATTTCCTTAAACCCGTCATTTACCCATAAGATTTCCTGTTTCTCATTGGTAAGAACAATTGTTTCAAAGTCTACACCCTTAAAAATTTCATCAAGATTATCATTCCACTGAAATTTTTTGCTAAATTCTTTTATAAAATTGATATCCCTCTTTCTATTTAATTTATTTATTTCTGTAGTAAAAGAATTAATGTAGAAATCGAAACTAATTATAGGAGCTTGAATCTCATTTGAAGGTACTATTAGCTCTTTTGTAGTGCTATAATCTTGCTCATCTTGAGATGACACAAAAAAATCTAAACACATCATGTTTGCTAAATTATTTTTCATAGACCACTATACTAATTAAACTATTTTGCTAATTTATAAAAAATGTTTAAAGAATGTATTAAAAAAGTCAACAAAAATATTTTTTTATTGTTTTAGTCCCCAAAACTACTTGTTTTAAGCTTTGAAATTAAAATTTAATGGAATAATTCGCAAAAACTGTGCAGATTGTTCGATGAAATTTCACCTTTTTATTCCTGCTTCAAGGTTTTTATTTCAGAAATTATTTTATTTACTGTAAGAAACTACTATAAATGTGTGTTACAGATTCTAACAGTAACGTTCAAAGAATTGTTTATTAGTTGTTTACATATTTCTTCTATATTGTCCACCAACTTTAAACAATGCTTCTGTTATTTGTCCTAAAGAACAGACCTTGGTTAGCTTCCATTAATTTATCAAATAAATTTTCATTCTGAATCGCAGCTTCTTGTAAAATTACAATTTGCTTTCAACTTTTTAAGATTTGCCTTGTTTAGCTAATTCTTTCGTTTGAATTTGATATTGTTTTTCTTCTTCTGTTGCACGAATTACTTCTTCGGGTTGCACCGTTGGAGATCCTTTAGAACTTAAAAAGGTATTTACACCAATAATAGGAAATTCTCCGTTGTGTTTTAATGTTTCATAATACATGCTTTCTTCCTGTATTTTAGAACGTTGATACATTGTTTCCATAGCGCCTAAAACACCACCACGTTCTGTAATTCTATCGAATTCTAATAAAACAGCTTCTTCAACTAAATCTGTTAATTCTTCAATTATAAAAGCACCTTGAATGGGATTTTCATTTTTTGTTAATCCTAATTCTTTATTGATAATTAACTGAATGGCCATGGCTCTTCTTACAGATTCTTCGGTAGGCGTTGTAATGGCTTCATCATAGGCATTGGTATGTAAAGAGTTACAGTTATCGTTTATCGCATATAAAGCTTGCAACGTAGTTCTAATGTCATTAAAATCAATTTCTTGCGCGTGTAAAGAACGTCCAGAGGTCTGAATGTGATACTTTAACATTTGTGCTCTTGGATTTGCACCGTATTTATGTTTCATTGCTTTTGCCCAAATTTTACGAGCAACTCTTCCAATTACAGAGTATTCAGCATCAATTCCGTTTGAAAAGAAAAAAGATAAGTTAGGTCCGAATTTATTAATATCCATTCCACGACTTAGATAATACTCTACATAGGTAAATCCGTTAGACAAGGTCAATGCCAATTGTGTAATTGGGTTTGCACCCGCTTCCGCAATATGATACCCTGATATAGAAACCGAATAAAAATTTCTTACTTGCTTTTCGATGAAATATTCTTGAACATCTCCCATTAATCTTAACGCAAATTCTGTAGAAAAAATACAGGTATTTTGTGCTTGATCTTCTTTTAATATATCTGCTTGTACTGTTCCTCTAACTTGTGTTAAAGTGTCTTTTTTAATTTGTTGATATATTTCTGATGGTAAAACCAAGTCCCCAGTTAATCCTAACAGCATCAGCCCTAAACCATTATTTCCTTCAGGTAATTTACCCTGGTAAACGGGTCTTTCTAAACCTTTTGATTCGTAAATTTCTTGAAATTTTGCTTCAACTTGTTTTTCTAATTTGTTTTCTGTAATAAATTTTTCACAATTCTGGTCAATGGCAGCATTCATAAAGAACCCTAATAGCATTGGCGCAGGGCCATTAATGGTCATGGAAACAGAAGTCATATGATGACTCAAATCAAATCCAGAATACAATTTTTTAGCATCATCTAAACAACAAATAGAAACTCCTGCATTTCCAATTTTCCCATATATATCTGGTCTGTGTCCCGGGTCATTTCCGTATAGAGTAACAGAATCAAAAGCCGTAGAAAGACGTTTTGCATCCATTCCTAAACTTACATAATGAAATCTTCTATTGGTCCTTTCGGGTCCGCCTTCACCTGCAAACATTCTTGTTGGATCTTCACCTGTTCTTTTAAACGGATACAAGCCTGCTGTATACGGAAATTCTCCAGGAACATTTTCTTGTAAATTCCAACGTAATAAATCTCCCCAAGCCTTGTATTTAGGTAAGGCTATTTTAGGAATTTGCGTGTGCGACAGCGATGCGCTGTGTGTTTCTATATGTATTTCTTTATTGCGAACCTTAAACGTGTATATAGGGTTTTTATATTTTTGAACCTTTTCTTTCCAGTTTAAAAGTATTTCCCAATTGTAAGGATCAAAATTTAACTTTACTTTTTCGAACTGTGCAAAAAGTAGTTTTAAAAATGCTTTGTCGTCTTCGGGAAGTTCAAGAGAAATAATTTCATCTTCATTTAAACCCGTTTTAATAATTTCTGCGGATGCGTTTGTGATGGATTCAATTGTTTGGTGAATACCATAAAGCTTCTGAGCAACAATAACTTGGTCATCTACTTTTTTATCATATCCTCTATTACTTTCTGCAATTTCAGACAAATAACGAACTCTTGCCGGTGGAATTACAAAGATTTTTTCAGACATTTCTTTGGTGATTTCCAAAGTAGATTTTAAATCAGCGCCTGTTTTTTCAACCAATTTATCCATAATACTTTTGTACAAAGTATTCATTCCTGGATCATTAAATTGAGAAGCAATGGTTCCGTAAACCGGCATGTCATCCATATGAATATGCCACAAATTATTGTTGCGCATGTATTGTTTCTTCACATCTCTAACCGCATCTAAAGCACCTCTTTTATCGAACTTGTTTAGGGCAACCAAATCAGCAAAATCAAGCATGTCTATTTTTTCTAACTGCGTTGCTGCTCCAAATTCAGGCGTCATTACATATAAAGAAGTATCTGAATGTTCTATAATTTCGGTATCCGATTGCCCAATTCCAGAAGTTTCTAAAATAATTAAATCGAATTCTGCAGCTTTTAAAACCTGCACGGCTTCATTTACATATTTAGACAACGCTAAATTAGACTGTCTTGTGGCTAAAGAACGCATGTAAACACGCGAATTATTAATAGCATTCATGCGAATTCTATCTCCTAAAAGTGCGCCACCTGTTTTTCTTTTTGATGGATCTACAGAAATTAAACCCACTGTTTTTTCTGGGAAATCTACTAAAAACCTTCGAACTAATTCGTCTACTAAAGAAGATTTTCCTGAACCACCAGTTCCTGTAATTCCTAAAACAGGAGTTTTAGAATTTTTGTTTTTTTTGTGTATTTTGTCTAAAGTTGCCTTTGCAATTTCTGGGAAATTCTCTGCAGAAGAAATTACTCTTGCAATACTTCCAATTTCTTTATTCGCTAAGCTTTCCATAGAAACATCTAATATATCTCCAAGAGCAAAATCAGAAGTTTGTACCAAATCGTTAATCATTCCTTGCAAGCCTAGCGCGCGACCGTCATCTGGAGCATAAATTCTGGTAATTCCATAATCCATTAGGTCTTTAATCTCTTTAGGAAGAATTACGCCACCACCACCTCCAAAAATTTTGATATGTCCTGCACCTTTTTCTTGCAGTAAATCATACATATATTTAAAATACTCATTGTGCCCGCCTTGGTAAGATGTAATTGCAATGGCATTTACATCTTCTTGAATGGCGCAATTTACAACCTCTTCTACACTTCTATCATGTCCTAAATGAATCACCTCAACTCCAGTAGACTGAATAATTCTACGCATAATATTAATAGCAGCATCGTGGCCATCAAAAAGGGCAGCAGCAGTTACAATTCGAACTTTATGAGTAGGTTTATATATTATAATTTGTTCCATTCGTAATAAATGTTATTTTTTGTAGTTGCAATTTACGAAAATCATAAAATATCACCCAAATCTTTAACATTTTATTAATATAGCTTATTGAATCCATTTTTTGTGCATTGGGTGTATTGAATTTGGCATAATTTTTGGTAATATTGAAATGTAATTAATTTTAAATACTTTCTAATGAAATTTATAAAACCATTATTGTTAATACTAGTAATTTTATTTTCTTCTTGCAGTGCTGTAAAAGTAGCTGTAGATTATGATAGTAAAATAGATTTTAAAAAGTATAAGACCTTCGCTTTTTATAAAACAGGAATTGATAAAGCTAAAATTTCTGACTTAGATAAAAAAAGAATTTTAAGAGCAATTGAGTCAGAACTGTCTCTTTTAGGTTTGGTGAAATCAGAAAATCCAGATATGTTGGTAAGTATTTTTACAAAATCTAGAGAAAAAGTAGATGTCAATCAAAATAATAATTTTGGTTACGGTTTTGGCTGGGGTTGGAATCCTTGGATGTGGAATGGCATGAATAATAATGTAAACATTTCTCAATATACAGAGGGTACACTTTTTATAGACTTTATAGATAAACAAAAGAAAGAGTTGGTTTGGCAAGGTGTGGGAACTGGTGCTTTGAAAATTCAAAATTTAGAAAAAAAAGAAGCGAGAGTAAAAGAATTTGTAAAAGAAATTGTTTCGAAATTTCCTCCCCAAAAAAATAAGTAGATCATATAAAAAAGCGTTCTTTTGAACGCTTTTTTTATGTTTAAATATATTATTTTTGCAAAATGTACAATAAAAGAATACCGCTAGAAGAAGGAGATTATTATGAAAACGAGCAAGGTTATCGCGTTTTTACAGCACAATTCCATTTAAAAAGAGGTTCTTGTTGTAAAAGTGGATGTAAGCACTGCCCATATGGGTATGATAAAAAAACAGATACTCTTAATTAAGAGATTAATAATATTCCAGTGCTTTATAAAAATAACTGCATTTGAATCTGCAATTCTTCTGCCTTTAAAGCGGCATCTTTAGCAAAATTTAAATCTTTAGAAGCATAAATAATTCCTCTAGAAGAGTTTATTAGCAATCCTATATCTTTAGTCAAACCATATGTACAAACATCTTGTAAACTTCCTCCTTGCGCTCCCACACCTGGAACTAATAAAAAAGAGTTTGGAACTATTTTTCTAATTTCTTTAAAGTATTCCGCTTTCGTAGCGCCTACCACATACATTAAGTTTTCTGAATTTTTCCAGTTTTTTGAAGTCTCTAATACGTGTTTGTAAACTTCTTTTTCGTTTATTTTCTTTGTTTGAAAATCAAAAGCACCTTCATTCGAAGTTAGCGCTAGCATAATGGTATGCTTGTCTTTAAAAGCTAAGAAAGGTTCAATAGAGTCTTTACCCATGTAAGGTGCAACGGTAACGGAATCAAAAGCTAAATCTTCAAAAAAAGCTTTGGCATACATTGCCGAAGTATTTCCAATATCTCCACGTTTAGCATCTGCAATTGTAAAAATTTCAGGATAGGTTTCGTTTAGATAGTTAATTGTTTTTTCTAAAGATTTCCATCCTTTTAAACCATAAGCTTCATAAAAAGCAGTGTTTGGTTTGTAGGCAACGCAAAAATGATGGGTAGCATCTATAATAGCTTTGTTAAATGCAAAAATAGGATCTTCGTTATTTAAAAGATGTGAAGGAATCTTTTCTAAATCAACATCTAATCCAATACATAAAAAAGATTTCTTCTTTTTTATTTGCGCTACTAATTCTTGTGTTGTCATAATTTTTATAAAGTTCTACAAAAATACTTAATTTAGTCTTTATTTTGTAAGTTTTAAAAAGGAAAGAAGACAAAAATTTTGGAAAACACCAAGTACTCATGAAAAAGATATCCCTAGTTTTAATAATAATGTTTGCAAGTTGTACTACAGAGAAGCCTATTCATTTTTCTGAAGCAGCTTTAAGTGACACTGTTTATAGTTTAAATAACACCGTATTTACTGTAGAAGAAATGTTACAAAAATACAAAGGAAAGAAGGTGCTTATTGATGTTTGGGCCTCTTGGTGCGGAGATTGTATAAAGGGTTTGCCTAGTGTTAGAAATCTTCAAAAAGAATATCCAGAGGTTGTTTTTTTATTTTTATCTGTAGACGAAAATAAAGATGCTTGGAGAAAAGGCATTGAAAGGTTTCAAATAAAAGGAGCACATTACAACTTGCCAAAAGGAATGAAGACTGGCGAATTTGTAGATTTCATTAATTTAAGTTGGATACCTAGGTATATGGTAATTGATGCGCAAGGAAAAATTAGTCTCTTTAAAGCAACAAGTGCATCCGATTCTGCGATAGTAGAAGCTTTAAAATTAGTTATATAAATCGTTTTAGTAACTATTTTCATTTGCAACTATAAGTTACCTTTCCATTTCTTAAATTTACAGCTTAAACGAACATTGAAAAAAGCTTTTAGGAGCTTCTAAAATTATAATTATGAGAACAAAGATTGTTGCAGGTAACTGGAAGTTGAATAACGATAAAGAAGAAAGTAAAAACTTAATAAAAGATTTAAAAAAAGCAATCAAAGCAAACGAGCTTAAAAATACGCGTGTTATTGTTGCACCAACTTTTGTTAATTTATCATATGCTGTAAAAGCTGCAAGAAGATCTCAGATAGAGGTAGTTGCACAAAACATGCATCAAGCTGCAAACGGAGCGTATACTGGAGAGATTTCTGCAGATATGTTAAAAGCTGTTGGTGTGCAAACTGTAATTTTAGGACACTCAGAAAGAAGAACATATTTTAATGAAACAGATGCTGCTTTGGCTGAAAAAGTAACTACTGTATTAGAAAAAGGAATGGAAGCAATTTTCTGTTTTGGAGAGTTGTTAGAAGATAGAAAATCAGAGAATCATTTTGCTGTTGTAGAAAGCCAGTTAAAAAATGGATTATTTCATATAGAAGCAAAAGATTGGAAAAGTATTATTTTGGCGTATGAGCCTGTTTGGGCAATTGGTACAGGAGAAACTGCAAGTCCAGAACAAGCACAAGAAATGCATGCTTTTATAAGAGGTATTATAGAAAAGCAGTACGATAAAAAAGTAGCAGACAACGTATCTATCTTATACGGAGGAAGTGTAAAACCTGCAAATGCAGAAGAAATTTTCTCAAAGCCAGATGTAGATGGTGGCTTAATTGGTGGTGCAGCTTTAAGTGTAAATGATTTTACAGGAATTATTAATGCTATCTAAGTAGTATAGTTTCAAAGAAAACTAATAAATTTGCATTAAGATTTTTTTAATCTTGATGCATTTTTTTTGATTTAATAACTATGGATAATATTTATATAGAATATAATTTTACATTTTCTACCAAAAGAGCCAATTTCTGAAATTCTAATAGCAGAATTAGGAAATGTGGGTTTTGAAAGTTTTGTAGAAACTGAAAATGGTGTAACGGCTTATATTCAGAAAACAGATTGGAATGCAGAGATTTTGGCAGATGTTTTTGTGTTAAATTCAGATGAATTCTCAATTGAATACAATCTGAATGAAGTTCCTCAAACAAATTGGAATGCAGAATGGGAAAAGAATTTCGAGCCAATTCAGGTAGATGATTTGGTAAGCATACGTGCACCATTTCATGAAAACCCTAATTTAAAATATGATATTGTAATAGAGCCAAAAATGAGTTTTGGCACTGGGCATCATGAAACTACACACATGATGGTGCAGCATTTATTGCAGTTAGATTTAGAAAATAAAAAAGTATTAGATATGGGTTGCGGAACTGGAATTTTAGCAATTTTTGCTGAAATGAAAGGTGCAAAACCTTTAGATGCCATAGATATTGATAATTGGTGTTATGAGAATTCTGTAGAGAACGTTACACGAAATAATTGTGAAAATATCTCTGTATATGAAGGAGATGCAACACTTTTAGTAGATAAAAAGTATGATGTTATCATCGCTAATATTAATAGGAATATACTTTTAATGGACATGAAAGTGTATACAAACTGTTTGCAAAAAGGTGGTATCTTATTGTTAAGTGGTTTTTATGAACAAGACATTCCAGTAATAGATGCTGAAGTAATTAAATATGGCTTAAAGTTAGAGAAATTTATTCAAAGAAATAATTGGGTTGCCTTAAAATACAATAATTAAAAAGTATTTTTTATTTTTATACCATGAGTACAAAAGAAAAAATTCAGGAAGAAGTAGCTGTTCTAGAAAAAGAAATTTTTCAGCATGAGATTGTTTTACACAATGATGATGTAAATACCTTCGATCATGTAATTAATTCTTTAATAGAGGTTTGTGAGCATACGCTAGAGCAAGCAGAGCAATGTGCAACTTTAGTGCATTATAAAGGGAAATGTACCGTAAAGTCTGGGGAGTTTAAAGATTTAGAACCAAGATGCTCTAAGTTATTACAATTGGGTTTATCTGCAGAATTAATATAACTTATGGAAAACGTATTTAAGTATTTCGAGTTTTCAAATTTCTTTAAAGATACATCTGATAGTTTTTCAGGAAATGAAATTTGTTTTACAGTCTTAAATGAAACTCATTTTTTAATTTTTGAAAAAATAAATGAAACCTATAATCTATATGTTTCTAAATACAATAACAAAGCAGAGGTGGGCGCAAAGCCTGCTCTTATCTTAGAGTTATTAATAGAGAATTACGATAAAAGTCTTCCAGAGCACCGCATTGCTATTCGACAATATTTAGGTTAACTAGTTTTTTTGTTGCTGTTTTTTTTGATAAATAACCTGCCTTGTAAAAACAAAATTAAACATTATGAATATTCCTTTATTAATTAGCCCAATTAATATTATTATGTTCTTAATAATATTAATTACATTCACAGTAATAGCTTTGGTTTTGGCTTTAAAAAAAGAAACTAAATTTCATTTCCTTATTTGGGCTACAATTATTATTTTCTTACCATTTTTCGGTTCGTTAAGTTATTTTTTAAAATTCTTTACCTCAAAAAGAATAAAAAATAACGTGGCATAACACCGTCTATAAAAATAGCAGTTAAGTGCTAAATTCATAGTTTAGCTTTTTCTACTATTTTTGTTTAAAAACACCTCAAAATAAAGAATTATAGTGTTTTGGTGGAGCGCAGGAGGAAAGTAGCGGCATAAAAAAACGCAACACCTTATTTATATGGTAGTTGCGTTTTAAAATTGTGACCCTGACAAGATTCGAACCTGTAACCTTCTGATTCGTAGTCAGATGCGCTATCCAGTTGCGCCACAGGGCCATTTTTGTGGGTGCAAATATAATAGAGTTTTTTCAATATAGAAAGGCTATTCTATCTTTTTATGAATTAATTTCTTTTTTATAAATATCTACAATGGGTTGTGCTTTTTCAACATCAGTTTTTAGGATAAGAAGTTCGATGGCACTTCTGTGTTCTCCGAAGCCTCCAAGTCTTGCAGATTCAACCCTATCTTTAACAATGCAGTTTATATGATTGTCTTCTAATCTGTTTTGAAGTCCTTTTACAATGATAGAAGAACCTGAAAATATTGTTATGTGTGCCGTTTCCATTTTTCTTTTTTTTAGTTTAATGAATTTTTAGTAATGAAAGCTCTCCAACCAATAATAGCTAATTGGCTTTTCGAGGCTTTGGAGATATCTAACCTTTTTTTTGTAAAAGAAGGTAAAATAACCTTGTTCATTTTTGCAATAATTTTAAAAACTTGTTTTTTCATCAATATTAAATTCTATCTCAAATTTACTGAAAATAAATAACTCTGAATTAAAAGAATAGTTTAATAACAAATAATTTTTAAATAATAAAAATAGCATTTGCTTTTTATTTTCTTCTTAAAGTGATAAAAATGTATCTTCGTGAAAAATAAGATGTATGAGTATTTTTTTTGTGATTATTGGATTCATATTATTAGTTGTTGGGGGTGATTTTTTAGTGAAAGCAGCTATTAGTTTGTCTTTTAAATTAAAAATTTCTAAAATGGTTATTGGTATGACTGTGGTTTCATTTGCCACTTCTTTGCCAGAATTATTGGTTAGTTTACAAGCTGCATTAGATGGTTCTCCTGCAATTGCAATAAATAATGTTATTGGTTCTAATATTGCTAATATTGGCCTTGTATTAGGTATTACTGCAATTATAGGTCCTATTGCGGTGCAGAAAGATTTTTACAAGTTTAATTGGCCTGTAATGATGTTTTTCTCTGTTGTGTTGTATTACTTTTTAATAAATGATGCTGTTTTAACCCAAATAGAAGGTATTTTACTTTTAGTAGGATTGGCTATTTTTCTAATTGTATTGATAAGAAATGCAAGAAAAGAAGAACTTGTTATAGAGGATGTTGATGAGGCTTTGGCTGAAATTGGATATGGTAAAATATTTGTTTGGTTGTTAATAGGGGGCGTTTCCTTGTATCATGGTGCTGGTTTTTTGGTAGATGGAGCAAAAGACATTGCAGAAAGCATGGGCGTTAGTGAAGGGGTTATCTCAATTACAATGATTGCTATTGGTACAAGTGTGCCAGAATTAGCAGCTTCTGTAATTGCGGCAATAAAAGGTGAAAAAGCAATTTCTTTGGGAAATTTAATTGGGTCTAATATTTTTAATATTGGCTCTGTTCTTGGTGTTACAGCAATCATAAAGGAAATTTCAATTCCTTTAAACGAACCTCAAATCTTGTCTAGAGATATTTTTTGGATGCTTGGTTTTTCTGCAATATTGATTCCTTTAGTTTTTATAAAAAAGAAGTTTCTTTTAAGTAGGTTTAAAGGAGGGTTTTTATTTTTAGCGTATGCAATCTTTATTTATTTAGTTTTTAAAACTACCGCATAAAAAAAACGCTAACAATTAATTGTTAGCGTTTTTTTTAGTAAATATGTGTAAATTATTTAACTGGCTTTACAGTTTTAATAATTCTTGATGCAATTTTATATGGATCTCCGTTTGAAGATGGACGACGGTCTTCTAACCATCCTTTGTATCCTTTTTCTACAGCAATAATTGGAATACGAATAGACGCTCCTCTATCTGAAACTCCCCAAGAGAAATCATGAATAGATGCAGTTTCGTGATCTCCAGTTAAACGCTGATCATTGTGCTCACCATATACTTCAATATGTTCTTTTACAAGCGGACGGAAAGCTTCACATATCTCAATATATTTATCTTTAGAACCACAAGTTCTTAAGATGGTGTTAGAGAAGTTTGCGTGCATTCCAGATCCATTCCAATCTGTATTTCCTAATGGTTTTGGGTGGTACTCAATGTACATTCCTTTCCCTTCAGTTAAACGATCTAATAAATATCTAGAAATCCAGATTTCATCCCCAGCTTTCTTCGCGCCTTTTGCAAATAATTGGTATTCCCATTGTCCAGATGCAACCTCTTGGTTAATTCCTTCGAAATTTAAACCAGCATCAATACATAAATCAGCGTGCTCTTCAACGAAAGCTCGGCCATGCGTATTTTTTCCACCAACTGAACAGTAGTACATTCCTTGTGGAGCCGGGTAACCGCCTCTTGGGAATCCTAAAGGTAAATCTGTATCTGTATCCATAATAAAGTATTCTTGTTCAAATCCGAACCAGAAATCATTATCATCATCTTCAATAGTAGCTCTTGCATTAGAAATATGCGCAGTTCCATCAGCATTCATAACTTCAGTCATTACTAAATACCCATTTATTCTTTTAGGGTCTGGATAAATAGCAACTGGCTTTAAAATACAGTCAGATGCTCCTCCAGAAGCTTGTTTTGTAGAAGAACCATCAAAAGACCAAAGTCCTAATTCTTCAACAGTTCCTTGGAAGTTTTCATGCTCTTCAACTTTTGTTTTACTTCTTAAGTTTTGAGTTGGTTCGTATCCATCTAACCAAATGTATTCTAACTTGATTTTTGCCATAATAATTGTTTATGTGAAATTAATAGTGCAAAAATGAAATAAAATACCTACATATCAAAAAATATAGGGGTAAAATGTTTAATTTTACCATAAAATAATTTTATCCCTAATTTTAGTGGGGGTGATTTATTTAAAAGTAAAAAAAATACACATAAAACTAACAATATGTCAATTATTAGATTCAATGCTTTACAAGAAGCATTAAAAAGAAAACCGGTTTTGGTGAATCAGACCGAAAAAAGGTCTACACTTTTTGGACAAAATGTATTTAATAAGCACGCCATGCAGCAGTATTTAACACGTACGGCTTTTGAAAGTGTAATGAATGCAATTGAACACGGCACAAGAATAGATCGTAAAATTGCAGATCAGGTGGCAGTAAGCATGAAAGATTGGGCCTTATCTAAAGGTGCTACACATTATACACATTGGTTTCAGCCATTAACAGGGGCAACAGCAGAAAAGCATGATGCTTTTTTTGAGTCTATTAATGGTAGTTTAGCTATGGAGAAATTCGATGGTGAACAACTTGTGCAGCAAGAGCCAGATGCATCTAGTTTTCCTAGTGGAGGTATTAGAAATACATTTGAAGCAAGAGGCTTTACGGCTTGGGATCCAACATCACCAGCATTTATTTATGAGAGAACACTTTGTATTCCAACAATTTTTGTTGCGTATACGGGAGAAGCTTTAGATAATAAAACACCATTATTAAAGGCGCTTCAAGCAATAGATACCCATGCCACGGCAGTATGCAAGTATTTTGATAAAAATATAAATAAAGTAAATGCTACTTTAGGTTGGGAGCAAGAATTCTTTTTAATAGATGATGCTTTGGCAATTTCTAGGCCAGATATTCAGTTAACAGGTAGAACTTTATTAGGGCATTCTTCAGCAAAAGGACAACAATTAGACGATCATTATTTTGGAATAATTCCTGCAAGAGCAATGAGTTTCATGCGAGATTTAGAAGAAGAATGTATGCTTTTAGGAATTCCTGTAAAAACAAGACATAATGAAGTTGCACCAAATCAATTTGAAGTTGCGCCCATTTTTGAAGAGGTAAACTTAGCTGTAGATCATAATTCTTTATTGATGGATGTGATGCATAAAGTAGCTAAAAGACATAGTTTTAAAGTGTTATTTCATGAAAAGCCATTTGCAAGTATTAATGGCTCTGCGAAACATAACAATTGGTCTTTGTCTTTAGATAATGGTACTAATTTATTAAGTCCTGGTAAAACTCCAATGAAGAATTTGCAATTCTTAACCTTTTTTGTAAATACTATAAAGGCAGTTTATGAAAATGAAGAACTACTTAGAGCTTCTATTGTTTCTGCAAGTAATGACTATAGATTGGGATCAAATGAAGCGCCACCGGCAATTATTTCAGTTTTTATAGGGAGTCAACTTTCTGAGGTTTTAGATGAATTAGAAAATGTAACCAAAGGAAAGTTATCACCAAAAGAAAAAACAGATTTAAAACTAAATATTATTGGTAAAATTCCTGAAATATTATTAGACAATACAGATATTAATAGAACCTCTCCCTTTGCATTTACAGGTAATAAATTTGAATTTAGAGCAGTAGGTTCTTCTGCAAATTGTGCAGGACCAATGACGGTGTTAAACACCATTGTTGCAAAACAATTAAAAGAATTTAAAGTAGATGTAGATGCCTTGATAGATAACAACAACCTTAAAAAAGATGAAGCTGTTTTTAATGTATTAAGAGAGTATCATTAAAGCATCTAAGAAAATTAGATTTGATGGAGATGGTTATACTGAAGCTTGGGAAAAAGAAGCTAAGAAAAGAGGTTTAAGTAATAATAAAACTGCCCAGAAGCGCTAAAGGCCTTAGTTTCGAAAAAAGGGATAGCCTTATATAAAGAAATGGGTGTAATGAATAAGATAGAGATTGAAGCTCGTTACGAAATTAAATTAGAAGAATATACAAAGCGTTTGCAAATAGAAAGCAGAGTTTTAGGAGATATTTCTAGAAATCATGTAGTTCCTACGGCAATTATTTATCAGAATACATTATTAGAAAATACCAAGAATTTAAAGGAAATTTTTGGCGGAGAATATAAAAATATTGCCAAAGAGCAAATAGAACTAATTATGATAATTTCTAATCATATTACAGAAATTAATTCATTGGTGCTTAAAATGGATGCACAGCGTGCAAAAGCGAACAAGCATAGTGGTTTAAAATCTGCGGAAGAATATTGTAGCAAAGTAAAACCATTTTTTGAGCAAATTAGATATCATTGCGATAACTTAGAGACCATGGTGGATGATAATTTGTGGCCGCTAACAAAATATAGAGAATTATTGTTTACAAAGTAATCATAAAAACATCCTACTTTTCGGTAGGATTTTTTATGTAAAAGACTAAATTTGCAGCACACAACACAACAACATGAGTCAAGAAGTTTCTAAAAGGTACGCACAAAGGGGTGTTTCTGCATCAAAAGAAGATGTACACAACGCAATTAAGAATATCGATAAAGGTTTGTTTCCAAAGGCATTCTGTAAAATTGTACCCGATTATTTAACAAATGATGCAGATTATTGTTTGATTATGCATGCAGATGGTGCTGGTACAAAATCTTCTTTAGCGTATATGTATTGGAAAGAAACAGGAGATATTTCTGTTTGGAAAGGCATTGCACAAGATGCGTTAATTATGAATATTGATGACCTTTTGTGTGTTGGTGCAACAGATAATATTATGCTGTCTTCTACAATAGGTCGTAACAAAAGTAAAATTCCTGGTGAAGTTTTATCAGCAATTATAAACGGAACTGAAGAATTAATCCAAGATTTAAAAGGTTTTGGGGTTACAATACATTCTACAGGTGGTGAAACAGCAGATGTTGGTGATTTAGTAAGAACAATTATTGTAGATTCTACAGTAACGGCACGTTTAAAACGTTCAGAGGTTATAGACAATGCAAATATAAGTGTAGGCGATGTAATAGTTGGTTTAGAATCTTTTGGACAAGCAACTTATGAGACAGAGTATAATGGAGGGATGGGTTCTAATGGATTAACTTCGGCAAGACACGATGTTTTTCATAAATATTTAGCAGAAAAATACCCAGAAAGTTTTGATGCTGCAGTGCCTGAAGATTTGGTGTATTCTGGGAATACAAAATTAACGGATGAGGTAGCGAACGCCCCTATTAATGCGGGTAAGTTAGTTTTGTCTCCAACAAGAACATATGCGCCAATTATCAAAGAAATTTTATCAAAATTTAATTCAGATACCATTCACGGAATGATTCATTGTTCTGGGGGTGCACAAACTAAAATCTTACATTTTGTTGATAATTTACACATTGTAAAAGACAATATGTTTGAAGTACCGCCATTATTTAAATTAATACAAGAACAATCGAATACAGATTGGAAAGAAATGTATCAAGTTTTTAATTGCGGCCATCGAATGGAAATATATGTTTCTCCAGAAGTAGCAAAAGAAATTATTGCAATTTCTAAATCATTTAATGTAGACGCCAAGATTGTTGGTAGGGTAGAAACTGCAGAAACTAAAAAATTAACGATTACGAGTGAATTTGGAGTTTTTGAGTATTAGAAAATTTAGTTTTGAAAGCCTTATTAAAGGATATAAAAGATACTCAAAACGAACTATTTAACTTTCCTATAAAAATTGTAAATTCGCATTCCAAGAAAAGAGCAACAAATGTTAGATAAATTAAGAATTGTAAAACAACGTTATGATGAGGTTTCTGATTTGATTATTCAGCCAGAAATTATCATGGATCAGAAGCGTTATGCGCAATTGATGAAAGAATATAAAGATTTAGGAAGTGTTGTTGTAAAGGGAGATGAATATCAAACTTTAACAAATAACATCGAAGAGGCAAAAGAAATTCTTGCGGATGGTTCTGATGCAGAGATGAACGAGATGGCAAAGATGGAAATTGATGAAGCCAATACTAGAATTCCTTTTTTAGAAGATGAGATTAGGTTTTTATTAATTCCAACAGATCCAGAAGATTCTAAAAACGCAGTAGTAGAATTACGTGCAGGAACTGGTGGAGATGAAGCAAGTATTTTTGCAGGAGATTTATTTAGAATGTATTCTAAATATTGTGAAGGTAGAGGTTGGAAAGTTTCTACGGTAGATTATTCTGAGGGAACCAATGGGGGTTTTAAAGAAATTCAGTTTGAAGTAAATGGTCCAGATGTTTATGGAACATTAAAATTTGAGGCTGGTGTGCATCGTGTACAGCGTGTTCCACAAACAGAAACACAAGGTCGTGTGCATACTTCTGCAGCAACTTGTATGGTTTTTCCGGAGGCTGAAGAGTTTGATGTAGAAATTAACCCAAAAGAAGTAAGAATCGATTTTTTCTGTTCTTCAGGTCCAGGAGGGCAATCTGTAAACACAACCTATTCTGCAGTGCGTTTAACGCACATTCCAACAGGTTTGGTTGCACAGTGTCAAGATCAGAAATCGCAGCATAAAAACAAGGAAAAAGCCTTTAAAGTACTTCGTTCTCGTTTGTACGACATGGAGTTGGCAAAGAAAAATGCAGAAGACGCTTTAAAGCGTGGTTCTATGGTTTCTTCTGGAGATAGAAGTGCTAAGATTAGAACTTATAATTATGCGCAAGGTAGAGTTACAGACCACAGAATTGGACTTTCATTGTATGATTTACCTAATATTTTAAATGGTGATATTCAAAAAATTATAGATGAGTTAATGTTGGCCGAAAATACAGAGAAATTAAAGAGTTTGAATGACGGAATATAAAGCATATATTATTTAATAAAAAAGCCTCAGAAATTTTCTGAGGCTTTTTTTTTGTTTAAATATTTTTTTATTTTCCAAATAAATGCAATTCTGTAAATTCTTTATCTATAGTTATAGATTGTGTTTTAGCCGTATTTACATTCTCTAATTTAATTTCTACATTGTCTATTTGAATAGATGTAATTGCAAATGGTAAATTATGGAATACCATATTAAATTTAGTGTAGTCTGCATTAAACTCCCCACGTTTGTGTTGTTGTATAATTAATTCTTTTTTCTTTCCTGTTACTTTAAAAGTTCTTAAACTAAATCTCCCTTTTTTGTAATCATATCCGTCATGTGCATCATCATATAATTTAGAGGATTCTTTCCCTTTTTTATAATAAACATCTAAAGTAATTTCATCAAATTTCTTTTCACCAACATATTGCTGAACAGGGTATTTAGGAATTACGGCACCTTCTTTAATAAACATTGGCATACTATCTAAATCTGCATCTACCCACATTTCTTTACCTCCTTCAACCAGTTCATCTGTCCAGAAATTATACCATTTACCGCGAGGAATGTACATTCGTCTTCCTTTAGCATTTGGTTCTTGAATTGGACAAACTAAAATTTGTTCTCCATAAACAAATTCATCACTTCTATAATGTGTAGCGATGTCTTCTTGATCGTATAAAACTAAAGATTTTAATATTGGAGTACCGTCATTTATATACTTCCAAAAAGAAGTATATAAGTAGGGTAAAAGTTGGTATCGTAATTCTACGAATTTTCTTACAATATCTGTAATTTCTTCACCAAAAACCCAAGGTTCTTGCGCTCCATGATCTCCAGATGAATGCACCCTACAAAAGGCATGAAATACACCCAATTGAATCCAACGAGCAAATAATTCTCCTTGTGGCTGTTCTGCAAAACCACCAATATCAGAACCTGCAAAAGAGAAACCAGACATTGCCATTCTTTGTGCTTGGTTGTTTGCTATTGCCAAATGCTCCCAAGTTGCTACGTTGTCTCCCATCCAAGTAGAGGTATAACGTTGTGCACCAGAATAAGCAGATCTTGTAATTACAAAGGGCCTTTTTGGATATGCATATTTCTTTAAACCGTGGTACGTGGCGCGTGCCATTTGTGTTCCGTAAATATTATGTGCTTTTCTATGTGAACAAGGATTTCCATCATAATCATGACGCACATCATCTGGAAAAGATTTGTTAGGAACGTCCATTACGGCAGGTTCGTTCATATCATTCCAAACACCTTTTACCCCAATATCTTCAATTAATTCTTTAAACAAGCCAGACCACCATTCTCTAACTTCTGGTTTTGTATAGTCAGGAAAATAACATTCTCCTGGCCAAACTTTACCTTTCATATAAGGGCCATCTGCACGTTTACAGAAATAATCTTTATCTAAAGCTTCTTTAAAAACATCATATTCTAGATCTATTTTAATTCCTGGATCTATAATAACAACAGTCTTAAAACCGTCATCTTCTAGTTCTTTAACCATGCGTTTAGGATCTGGAAAGTGATTTTTATCCCAAGTAAAACAACGGAAACCGTCCATGTAATCGATGTCTAAATAAATAGCATCACAGGGAATTTTTAGGTCTCTAAACGTATTGGTAACTTCTTTAACATTAGCTTCCGGATAATAAGACCATTTACATTGATGAAACCCTAATGCCCACAGCGGAGGCAAAGCGTGTGGTTTACCTGTTAAATCTGTATAATTTTTAACAACATCTTCCATTTGTGGTCCATAAATGAAGTAATAATTCATTTCACCACCCTGTGCCCAAAAACTAGTTACATTTCTTCTTTCTTGGGCAAAATCAAAAGAAGTTTTAAAAGTGTTGTCAAAGAAAATGCCGTACGCTTTATTGTCTTGTATTGCAGTATAAAAAGGAATTGCTTTATATATAGGATCTGTATTCTTACCAAAAGCATAAGAGTCTGTTGCCCAGTTTTCGAAACGTTTCCCTTTCAAATTTACATCTACAGGCTTGTCTCCAAGACCATAAAAACTTTCTGATTTCTGACAAGTTTTACTCATTTTTACAATATCACCACCATGCTGGTAACATTCTTCCCAATGAAAACCAATTTCGTCTTCATTAATTAATTTATTGTCAATAGCATCAAATAAACTTACCTGCAAACTTTGTTTTTCTACTTTACAGATTAACTTAGAGGTTGTTATATTGTAATGTGTTTCGTCTTCTGTTACATCTAAAAAGCTATATCCTCTGCTTGCATGTATCGTAACCCCGTAAGAAAAATCATTTTCAAATTTACCAGTAGTACTGTATCTAAAACGGATAACACTATCTCTAACTACAGTTACCTGCAGAGCAACTCCATTTTTTGTAGAAAAATGTAAAGTATCTACATCTTTCTTATAATTTATTATTTTTGAAGGAAATAAATTTCCTTTTTGTTCTAGTTCTGTGTTAACAATCATTTTTTTGGTTGTTTATTATCCTGTGCAAAAATCGCAAAAATTGGTACAATAAAATTGGTTAAAATTCTTTTTTTACGATAACGTATTCGTCTATTCTAAATCTAAAAATAGTACTTATCTAATTAAATGATAGTCGAATATGAGTTTTTATACAAAAGGATTAGGAGATTTTTTAAAGTCTTAAAAATGGTCTCCTTTATTATGAAGTCCAAAAAATAAGTTCTCTTTTTTTATCAAAACAATAGTTTCATAAAAAAAGAGAACTGTATTAAAGTTATTTATATTTAAACGCCACCATACCTAATGGCGGTAGTTCTAATACTACTGAGTTTTCTCTGTTGTTCCATGTCTTTCTATCAGAAGTAAGTTTTGTGTTTGTGAAATTTCCGGTACCATTATATTTTGAAGCATCACTATTAAAAATTTCTTTGAGAGTTCCTTTTTTAGGCAAGCCAATTCTATAATTATTTTGAGGTGTTTGCGTTAAGTTTAAGACAATAACTAGATGCTCTTTTTCTTTGTCTCCTTTTCTTATATAGCTAATAATAGAATTTTCATGATCGCCATGGTCTATCCATTCAAAACCTTCAGGTGAAAACTGTTTTTCATGCAATGCAGCTTCTTCTTTATATAACTTGTTTAAATCTTTTACGATATCTTGTGCGCCTTTATGCGGGCTATGCTCTAACAAGTGCCAGTCTAAACTTTGTTGAAAATTCCATTCAGAACTTTGTCCAAATTCTGATCCTTGAAACAATAATTTTGTTCCAGGATGTGTGTACATAAAACTATATAACAAACGTAAATTTGCAAATTTTTGCCATTCATCCCCTGGCATTTTACTGAAAATAGATTTTTTACCATATACTACTTCGTCATGAGACAGCGGTAGCATGAAATTTTCTGTAAAGGCATAATTTAAACTAAATGTTAAATCATTTTGGTGGTGTTTTCTATAGACAGTATCTTTTGCAAAGTAATCTAAAGAGTCATGCATCCAACCCATCATCCATTTCATTCCAAACCCTAATCCTCCAGAAAAAACTGGACTAGATACTTTCGGAAAAGAAGTAGATTCTTCTGCTATGGTCTGTACATCTGGAAAATTTTCATAGACAGCAATATTCATCTCTTTTAGAAAAGCAATAGCATCTAAATTTTCTCTACCTCCAAACTCATTTGGTTCCCATTCACCATCTTCTCTAGAATAATCTAAAAATAACATAGAGGCAACAGCGTCTACTCTTAAACCATCAGCATGGTATTGTTCTAACCAAAAGATAGCGTTGCTTATTAAAAACGATTTAACTTCATTTCTACCATAATTAAAAATAAGACTTTTCCAGTCTTGGTGATACCCTTTTCTAGGGTCTGGATGCTCATATAAGCTAGAACCATCAAAATTACCCAAGCCGTGCGCATCTGAAGGGAAGTGAGAAGGTACCCAATCTAACAGCACGCCAATTCCTTTTTCGTGAAACTTATCTACTAAAAACTTAAATTCATCTGGATAGCCAAATCTAGAAGTAGGAGCGAAGTAACCTGTTAATTGATACCCCCAACTTGGGTCATACGGAAACTCCATTATTGGCATTAATTCTACATGTGTAAAATTCATTTCTGCAACATAATCTACAAGTTCATCAGCTAATTCGGTGTAACTCATAAACCTATTTTCTGCTACTTTTTGTTTCCAAGAACCTAAATGAACTTCATAAACGGAATATGGAGCATTTAAAGCATTGTGCTTTTTACGAGCCTTCATCCATTTTTTATCCTTCCAAGAATAGTTGTCCTCCCAAACTATAGAAGCTGTTTTTGGAGGATGTTCGCACCTACGTGCATAAGGATCTGCTTTTTCTGTAACAGTATCTGTACTTTTTATTTTGTATTTATAGGTATTTCCTTTTCCTGCATACGGAATAAAACCTTCCCAAATACCACTAGAATCCCATCTTACATTAAGTGGATGTTCTTGGTCATTCCAATAATTAAAATCTCCAATTACAGAAACTTCTTTTGCATTAGGCGCCCAAACTGCAAAATAAGTACCTTCTATACCGTCTTTTGTGATGATATGAGAACCAAATTTTTCATACAATTTATAATGTTTACCGCCCTTAAATAGGCTAATATCGAAATCTGAGAATAAACTATGCGCTATAACTTTAGACATGTAATGGTTTTAAATTTAGATATTTTTAAATTACAGTTCCTTTAGGAATTACTGCTCCTTTTTTGATAACAACAATACCGTCCTTTACCAGGTATGTGTCTGTTTCAATATCTTTTAAATGTAAACCTCCATTAATTCTAGAATCGTCTCCAATTCTACAGTTTTTATCAATAATACAATTATTAATAAAACATCGATCTCCAATACCAAGCTGAATATCTATACTTTTATTTTTTATTTCGTCTAAAGATTCATAATCATCATTACCCATCATATAGGTTTTAGTAACAATAGTTTCTTTACCTATTCTTGAACGAATACCAATAACAGATCTTTCAATTTTTTCTGCATTTATAATACAACCATCTGCAATAACTGTTTTATTTAATATGGTATTTGTGAATTTTGAAGTAGGTAAGATACGGGCTCTTGTATACACTCTATTTTCATCATATAGATTAAATTTAGGTAAATCATCTGTTAAACCTAAGTTTGCTTCAAAGAAAGAATCTATATTCCCAATATCAGTCCAGTACCCTTCATATGGGTAACTCATTGTTTTATGCTTCTCCAATGGCTTGTGGTATAATTTCTTTACCAAAATCAATCGTATCAGGGTTCGCCATCAATTCAATCAATAAATCGCGATTAAAAATGTAAATTCCCATAGAGGCAAGATAATTCCTGCCTTCACTTTTCATTTCTGCACTTACCTCTGAAGTCCAATCTGGCAACAATTCTGAAGCAGGTTTTTCTATAAACGAGGTAATTGTGTTATCACTATTAGTTTTTAGAAGACCAAATGATGTTGCATCCTTAGCATTTACAGGGTAGGTTGCTATAGAAATTTTAGCACCACTTTCCTTATGTTTTTGAATCATATCCTTAAAATCCATATTGTAAAGTTGATCTCCAGACAATATTAAAGCATATTCAAAATCGTTTGCTAAAAAATGATGCATACTTTGTCTTACTGCATCTGCTGTTCCTTGAAACCATTTATTGCTCTGCATCGTTTGCTCTGCAGCTAAAACATCTACGAATGCAGCACTAAAAAAACTAAAATGATAGGTGTTTTTTATATGTGCATTTAAAGAAGCAGAATTAAATTGTGTTAATACATACATTCTTTTAATGTCTGAATTAATACAATTAGAAATAGGAATGTCTACCAATCTATATTTCCCTGCAATAGGAACTGCGGGTTTAGATCTGTCTTTTGTTAAGGGGTAAAGTCTAGAACCCTGTCCTCCACCTAAAATAATACCTAGTACTTGATCATTTATCATAGTTAATTTTTTAGAGATTTATATAAGTTTACGTATGCTTGTGCAGAATTACCCCACGAATGGTCTATTTGCATTATTTTTTTAAGATTTGTTTTAAATTCCTTTTGATTGAAATAAATGGATGCTTTGGCAATTGCAGAGGTTACTTTTTCTACTGTAACTCCATGATGAACAACTCCAAAACCATTTTCTTTGGTGATATCTATAATGGTGTCTTTTAAACCACCAATAGCATTTACAATTGGCACGGTGCCATACCGTAAAGAATACATCTGGTTTAAACCACAAGGTTCTACACGAGAAGGCATTAATAAGAAGTCTGCACCGGCGTACATAATATGTGCCAGCTTTTCATCATATCCTATAAACGTATTAAAATTTTCTTGAGGTATTGCAGTCAGCTCATTCTCCGTTTTTTCGTGCCCAGAGCCCAGTAAAAGAATAGAAATATTATTTTCTACTAATGCTTCTTTAAAAATTTCAGGGAACAAATCTGCTCCTTTTTCACCCACTAATCTTCCTATAAATACAAAAAGATGGTTTTTTAACATCTAATTTGAACTCTTTACACAGCCACTTTTTATTACCACTTTTACCAGATATTACATTAGATTTATCATAATTTTTAATGAGTTTTTCATCTGTTTTAGGATTCCAAACACTCCAATCGATACCGTTTAATATACCAATGCATTTTGAGCTTTCATGATTTAATAGGTCTTCTAATCCGTTTGCTTTTATTTTTAGTTCTTCCATGTAAGACGGAGAAACCGTTGTAACCTTCCAAGCACATTTTATAGCGGTTGCTAAAGAATTTATATTTCCGTCCCAATCTAATAAACCAACATTATCTATATTAAAAGGCGGAATTAAATTGATCTTTTCATGAGAAAACCAACCCTGGTACTGTGCATTGTGAATGGTTAAAACTGTTGGAATATTTTTCAAAGTTTTATATTTAAAACTCTGAGACATCATAAATGGAATTAGTCCCTGTGTGATGATCATGTGTATGGATAATATTGGTTGTTTTTCAAAAGTTAAAATCCAATCTAAAGTAGCAATTTGAAAAGCTAAAAAGCGCTCTGTATCGTCACTAGAGTATACATATTCTTTATATAATAAATCTGGAATATCAATACAAAAAAGATCAAATCCAAGTTGATTACTTGTTAGTTTAAGAACTTTAAAATCATAGTATTGATGCCCAAGAGCAATATAGTTTGCATAAATTTCTTCAAAGGTATTACTTTGCGTAAATTTATTATTGTAAAACGGCATTACCACATTAGCGGTAGTGCCTAAATCTTTTTGATATTTAGGTAAAGCGCCAACAACATCTGCAAGTCCACCAACCTTAGCTATCGGAAAACATTCCGCACTTATATGTAGTATATTCAATCTTTGTAATTAGAAGGTTAGTTTATAAAACTACAATTTTTTTTTTGACTAAAAGAATCGGTAGTGATTATTAATAGTAATGTTTAATAAAAGTATTAAAAAATTAAATAAAATTTATTTTATGACAAGAAACACAAGTGTAGTTTATGAATTTCGTTGTTTATTTCATTTCATCCTGTAAGGTTCTTCTTAATTTTTGTTCTCTTTCTAAAGCTTTTTTTCTGTGTTGTTCATATTCATGTTCAACATCCTTTAAATTTTGAGCTGCTCTTTTTGTAATAAAGTTATTTTTTTGAAACTTAAAACTTAAATAAATTAATAGAACTAGTAATAGTAAAATTAAAGTCCATAACAGAAGATTGTAAATAAACTTGCTTAATTGAATTCCAAATAAAGAGATAGAATTTTCTTTTTTTAGAGCAGTTTCCAATGTTAGTTTAGTTAAGGTAAGTAAATCCTGATTTTTTTTATTATCTAACTTTGATGCTTTAAGTAGGTTGTTTTTTTCTATTAATAGCTTTTGAAATGCTTTTGAAGAATCTAAAACTTGCTGTTTTAAATCTAAAAATTTTTCTTTGTTAATTACTTTGTATCCTTTATAATTGGTAGATACTCTATACAATCTATCGAACTCTCCTGTTATAGAGATTTCTAAAGTATCCTTTGGTTTTTGTGCAAAAGAAATTGATATAAATAGAATTGCGGTAATTAGTGATAGATGTAATTTCATTTTCATAAATTTTGTAGGGTTATTTTAAAAAATAAAAGTAATAAAAAAACCCAAACGAAAAGACGTTTGGGTTTTTATTATAAGCAAGTAATTTATATTTATTTAATTTTCTCTACAACTGCCTTAAAAGCGTCTGGGTTATTTACAGCTAAATCAGCTAAAACCTTACGGTTCAACTCAATACTATTAGCTTTTACTTTACCCATAAACTGAGAGTAAGACATTCCGTGTAAACGAGCTGCAGCGTTAATACGCACAATCCATAAAGAACGGAAGTTTCTCTTATTGTTTTTACGGTCACGGTATGCATAAAGCATTCCTTTTTCAACCGCATTTTTTGCTACTGTGTAAACGTTTTTTCTACGTCCAAAGTAACCTTTTGCTGCCTTCAAGATTTTTTTTCTTCTTTTTCTTGAGGCTACTGAATTTACTGATCTTGGCATAATTTCAATGTTTTTTGTAGTAGGCGATTCAATTAAGAATACTTTTTAAATTTGGCCTATCTCCATGGTTAATAATTAAATTCCCTAATTAAACTTATTTCAAGTTTAATTGTTGCATAATGTTAGACTTGTCCGATTTATGTACTAAACCATCGTGAGTTAACCTTAATTTACGTTTTTTCGACTTCTTTGTTAAGATGTGGCTTTTAAACGCGTGCTTTCTTTTGATTTTTCCAGTACCAGTAACTTTAAATCGTTTTTTGGCGCTAGATTTGGTTTTCATTTTAGGCATCTCTCCTTCGTTTTTATCTTGCTTATAAGATTGTTATTTCACTTTTTTGGGAGCAATAAACATAATCATACGTTTACCCTCTAATTTTGGTAATTGTTCTACTTTACCAAATTCTTCTAATTCTTGGGCTAATTTTAGTAATAAAATTTGACCTTGTTCTTTAAAAATAATAGAACGTCCTTTAAAGAATACAAATGCTTTTAATTTAGCTCCTTCTTGCAGAAACTTTAACGCATGTTTCTTCTTAAACTCATAATCATGCTCATCTGTCTGCGGTCCAAAACGTATTTCTTTAATAGTAACTTTAGTTGCTTTCGATTTTAAAGATTTTTCACGTTTCTTTTGCTCGTATAAGAACTTCTTATAATCAATAATTTTACAAACAGGCGGTTTTGCTTTAGGAGAAATTTCTACTAAATCTAATTCCTGTTCATTGGCTAATTCTTTAGCTTTATCTAAAGCGTATACACCAACTTCCACATTATCGCCCACAAGACGAACTTCGTCAACATATTTTATTTTTTCATTAATCCTATGTTGATCTTCTTTGATTACTCTTAACGGTCTTCTCGACCTGCTTCTACGTATTGCTATGACCTATATTTTTAAAATTTAACTTATGGTTGTTTTTCAACCTTTTAATTTTATCGAACTTCAAAATTAATTAAAATTCCTTTAATATTTTACTTTCTTCGGTTTTAATTAAAGATATAAATTCTTCAATAGTAAAAGTTCCTATATCTCCTTCTCCATGCTTCCTTACAGAAACCGTACCATCTAAGGCCTCTTTCTCACCAACAATCAACATAAAAGGTATCTTACCAACTTCTGCATCTCGTATTTTACGTCCGGTTTTTTCACTTCGGTTATCTACGAGAGCGCGAATTTCGGAATTTTCTAACGATTCTAGTACTTTTTCTGAATATTTTTGATATTTATCACTGATAGGCAATAAGATAACTTGATCAGGTGTTAGCCATAAAGGGAAGTTACCGCCTGTGTGTTCTAGTAATACTGCAATAAAACGTTCCATAGAGCCAAATGGTGCTCTATGAATCATTACAGGTCTGTGAAGTTGATTATCGGCTCCTTTATAAGTTAAATCAAAACGTTTCGGTAAATTATAGTCAACTTGTATGGTTCCAAGTTGCCAACTTCTGCCTAAAGCATCTTTTACCATGAAGTCTAATTTTGGTCCGTAAAATGCAGCTTCACCTTCTTCAATTACAAAACTTAAACCTTTATCTGTTGCTGCACTAATAATTGCATTTTCTGCAATCTCCCAAGTTTCAACATCACCAATATATTTATCAGGGTTGCTTTTATCTCTTACAGATACTTGCGCTGTAAAATCTTCAAACCCTAAAGAACCAAAAACATATAAAACCAAGTCTATTACATCTTTAAATTCTTGATCTAATTGCTCTGGTGTGCAAAAAATATGTGCATCGTCTTGTGTAAAACCTCTCACACGAGTTAATCCGTGTAATTCTCCACTTTGTTCATATCTATATACCGTTCCAAATTCTGCAAAGCGTTTTGGTAAATCTTTATAAGAATAGGGCTTAAAGTTATAGACTTCACAATGGTGTGGGCAGTTCATTGGTTTTAATAAAAACTCTTCATCCATTTTTGGCGTTTTTATCGTCTGAAAACTATCTTCACCATATTTTTCATAATGTCCGGAAGTAACATATAGTTCTTTCGACCCAATATGAGGTGTCATTACTTCTTCGTAACCAGCTTTCTTCTGAGCAACTTTTAAGAAGTCTTGTAAGCGATTACGTAAAGCAGCACCTTTTGGCAACCATAAAGGTAAACCAGCACCAACTTTCTGTGAAAAAGTAAATAACTCTAATTCTTTTCCTAATTTTCTATGATCTCTTTTCTTGGCTTCTTCTAATAATTCTAAATATTCAGTAAGTAGTTTTTGTTTTGGAAAGCTAATTCCATAAACTCTAGTTAACTGATTGTTCTTTTCGTCACCGCGCCAGTAGGCACCAGCAACGCTCATTACTTTAATTGCTTTTATGATTCCTGTGTTAGGTATGTGTCCTCCTCTACATAAATCTGTGAAGTTACTATGGTCGCAGAATGTAATTTCTCCATCTGTTAAGTTTTCAATCAACTCTAATTTATAAGGATTTTCCTCTCCTTTATATAATGCTAAAGCATCTGATTTAGAAACAGATCTAATAGAGAACTCATGCTTTCCACGAGCAATCTCTATAAATTTCTTTTCAATAGCGGGGAAATCTTTATCAGAAATAATGTCTTCGCCCAAATCTACATCATAATAAAATCCATTATCAATAGCAGGACCAATAGTTAATTTTGCATTTGGATGCATGCTTAGTATAGCCTCTGCCAAAACGTGTGCAGAAGAATGCCAAAAAGCTTTTTTACCATCAGCATCATTAAATGTATATAAAATTAACGAGCCGTCAGTGGTTAATGGAGTACTGGTTTCAATGGTGGTACCATTAAAGTTTGCAGAGATAACATTTCTAGCAAATCCCTCACTAATGTTTTTTGCAACATCCATTGGAGTGCTATTTCTAGCAAACTCCTTAATAGTTCCGTCCGGAAGCGTAATTTTAATCATTTAATATCTAATATTTAAGTCTGCAAATATATTGGAAAACAATTTTTTACACAATATATATAGGTCTTATTATGTAAGTATATTTTTCTGGCGGAAAGTTTGCTGATTTTTGAGTGTTTTTTATTATCTCTTTTTTTATTACTTAAGATAAAATACTATTTTGGTACTTAACGGAAACTGATAGATTAAATTTAAGCATGTACGAAAGATAATTTTTTGGAAATGTTCTGTATTAGAAAGTTTTTCTAGATTGAAATTATAATGTTTTTTATGTTTCCGAGTCCCTTTTTTTATAGTCTAGTTAAACTTCAAAAAAATCATTAAAATATTTTCATTTATAATGTTCCTATTTTCAGTGTTTTAAACTTGTTTTTAGAAGTAATTAAAAAAAACGCAAAAAAAAGTATTGTGAGATTATAAATGTGTTGTATGTTTGCACCCGCTAAGGGAATTTTAGTTTTTTAGTTTCGTTCATTTACTTGTTATTTAGGTGTTTTTTATTAGGTTTTAGTGAATCTTTTGGTTTCAAAAATTTAGTTTCA
>CAJIYW010000004.1 GCA_905181765.1 Flavobacteriales bacterium UBA6772
AATTTAAAGCGTTTCACTATATTCTTTAGGAGTTTTACCATAGAATTTCTTAAATAAGGTGCTAAAATACTTGGGATCATTAAAACCAGATGCGTAGGCAACTTCACTAATACGCATGGTTTTATTGTTTTTTAGTAACTCTGAGGCATGATTTAATTTAATTTTAATTACTAAGTCAACAGGAGACATATTTGTCAAGCCTTTTAACTTTCGAAATAACTTAGACCGACTAAGGCCTGTTTTTTCAGATATTAAATCAATCGAAAATTCACTATTGGTAATATTCATTTTTATAATCTCAACTATATCAGATAAGAAATTTTCGTCGTTAGATTTCACCTGCTGTTTAGGATCTAAGCTTGATTTAGAGATTTGAGTAATGGGTTGTCTTGAATTCAAAAGGTTAACAATCAATGCATTTAATATTTTCATATTAAATGGTTTTTCTAAATACGCATCAGCCCCAATTTCAAGACCTTCAATTTTGTCATCAACATCGTTTAAGGAAGTAATCATAATCAAAGGAATATGACTTGTTTGAAAATTGGTTTTTATAGTATTACAAAGCTCTTTTCCACCCATCACAGGCATCATTACATCCGTTATAATTAAATCTAGATTTTTTGAAAGCGCTATTAAAAGTGCTTCTCTGCCGTTAGGGGCATCAATCACAGTATATTTCTTTTCCAACTCAAATTTAATGGTGGCTCTTAAGTCCTCATTATCCTCTACTAGCAATAAGGTTTTATTACTAGTAATACCCTCTTGAATAGACTCTGAATCGAAAACTTCTGACTCTTTAACAAACAAGTCCTTTTCGTTATAATGTTCGCTTCCCTTTTTAAGAGTTAAAGAAAAGGTGGACCCTATATTCTGTTTACTTTTAAACTCAATTGTTCCCCCGTGCAATTCAATAATTTTTTTGGAAATCATTAAACCAATTCCAGAGCCTGAAATTCCTTTATTGTTAATATTAGTTCCTCTAGTAAATCTTGAAAATAATAATTTATGTTCATCTTCTGGGATTCCTATTCCATTGTCTATAAAATCAATTTGGACATTTTTATTATTTACTAAAACCTTAATTTCGATTTGCCCCCCATCCTCGCTATATTTTATAGCATTTGAAATTAAATTATAAAAAATTCGTGATACTTTAGTTTCATCAAACCATAAATAAACCTTTGGAACTGATAAAGATATATCAATAGACTTTTCAATGAGCAGAGGCTCAAACTCAGCAACAGTTCTGTGTATTATTTTCTTTAAATCTACTTTTTTAACTGACAACTTTAGCATCCCTCGGTCTGCCTTTTGAAAATCTAAAAGTTGTGTTACATATTCATTTAAATTTTGTGTATTTCGTTGTATTAGCTCAATACTATTTTGAAATTTGTTTTTTTCTGAAAGTTGAGAAACCAATAATTGAATTAAGGTAACAGGTGTTCTAATATCGTGTGCAACTTCGGTAAAGAATTTTATTTTGTTATCATTAAACTTCTGATCAGCTCTTGATTTTTTTATTAGAATTAATAGATACCCTAAGACAAGTCCTAGGAATATATATACTAAAAAAGCGAAATTACTTAACCAAAACGGTTGTTTAATAATAACGTCTATGCTATAGATTTCTGAAGATAAAACGCCATCTACATTTGTAACTTTTGTCTCTAAAGAATAGGAACCTGCAGGTAATTTTGAATAGACGGCTTGTCGACTATTTTTTGATAGGTTTGGTTGGTTGTCATAGCCCTTTAATTCCCAACTGAATACTTGTTTTTTTGACCCATGAAGCTTGGGGGTCTCAAAATTAAAACTTAATGAATTTTGATTGTAATTTAGTTCGATTTTATCAAGAAAATTTATGTTTTTATCAAGGATTGTAGCGTCTGGTGCAACCCCATTAATTTTGAATTCAGAAACATAAATCTTTAAGTCTTCTTTCTCACTTGATAAATCTTTAGGGCTAAATAGCGCTGCTCCTTTGGGACCTCCAAACGCCAAACGGCCAGTATTAGATTGCGTGGATGCACCAAAACCAAACGATTTAATAGTTAAGCCATCAGCCGCATCAAATTTTCTGATAATGCCTCTTTTTGGATTAAGCTTCCATAGACCCGAATAACTTCCCAACCATAGGTTTGCATTAGCATCTTTTTGAATCGAAAATACAGTTCCCGATTCAAAATTTAGCTCTTTATTTAGGTGCTTAATCTCTTTAGTCGTTAAATTATAGCTTAAAAGCCCTTGCGTATTTCCAATCCAAATACAATTGTTGATTTCATCAAAACACAAAGAATAAATCTGTGGAATATTTTTAATGGTCTTATTTTTAATCGGTCTTATTTTTTTGGTTCGTTTATTAATTTCCTTCAAGCCGCTAGCAGTCCCCACAAATATAAGGTCTTGATTATTAGAGATAATAGACCGCGCATTCCCCGTCTTATAACTGTTAACTAAAACACCGTTTTGATAGTGTTTTACAGGACCGTCAATCCCTCCGACCCAGACTTCACTTTTGTCAACATGAGTGGCGAAAATTAATTTAGATTTATTGTTATCTTCAATTAAAGGAAAAACATCTGTTTTTCCTGTTTCTGGATTGAACTTAATTAATCCACTACCATACACTCCTAAAATAAGATGGTTATTGTACTTATTTATAGTTAATACTGCCTTGTTTGCTAAATCTGGGTTCTTATTATAATTAGTCCACATTCCATCCGGAGAAAGCTTACTAATTCCGTTTTCTGTTCCAAACCAAACAGTATCACTTTCATCAAAATATATAGAACGAATATTGTTATTATGTATACTATTTGACTTGTATGGCACATAAGAAATATTATTAAATGGATTGTTTTTTGGATACACCAAATCAATACCAATTTCTCTCAAACCCAGCCAATAAACGTTTTCATCGTCCACAAAAATCTCATAAATACTATTTTGACTTAAAGAGTTAAGTTTATTGGGATCATGTTTTAAAGTCTTAACAATATTTAAATCTTGATCTATTACTAATAACCCCATACCTTCAACAGAGATTAAGGCATTATTTTCTCTATCAAAATCAATAGATCTTGCCGTAAATGTATCAACTTGACTATCATATAAGTCTACATTTTTAGTGTTTTGTGCATCAATTACAAAAAGTCCCTTTTGATACGTTCCAGCCCAAATTCTATTTTGATTGTCAAAATCAAAATCAAGTGTTTCAATGCCCTCTAAAAGTGTATGCTGATACACAAGTTGATTGGAAGTCTCTAAATAACTATACACATTAATCCCATTAGTTGAGGCAACATAAACCTTGCTATCTCTTACATGGATCTTCCTATTAAAACGGGTTTTAGAATGTCGTAATTTACTGGTTTTATTGGATTCTAAATCGTGAATTAGCAGTCCGGATTTAAGTCCAATTACTAAGGTATGATCATTGAGCAACTCAAAAGATAAAAAATTAAAATTTTTGAGACTTAATATGGATTTAAAATTGTCCTGTTCATACTGGTATTTCAGCAGTTGTCCTTTAGAGCCCAAAACGAAGATATTTCCTGCAATATTAATAATATCTTCAACCCCCTCAGAAACATACGTATCGTACCTTTTAAATTCATGTCCAGAATATTTATTTAGACCTTGAGAAGTTCCAATCCACATATACCCCAAGCTGTCTTTTTCAAAAGCACGCGCAGCACCGCTACTAATCCCATCATAAACACCAAGATGTTTAATTTGCTGCCCATGGATTAGAGAAGAAAAAAAAATTAAAACAAAAAGAATTGAGTTAGAAACTTGTTTTTTCATTACAACGATTTACTTCACTAAAATACAATTTTTTAAATGAGTAATGTCTTTACAATTAGTAGTTTTTTTGGTTTTGCTTAGATTTCATGACCTCTTTTAGCCACCAATCTCTATTTGGATTGTATTTATATTGTTTTTTTAATGTGGTTGCTTGATCTCTAAGGTTTTGTTCTATGTCATCATAGTTAACAATATCAATTAAATTATTCATTTCACCAGGGTCATTTTTAAGGTCATACAACTCATCAATATCATTGGCTAAAAAAGAATCTACCAACTTATATCTTTCTGTTCTAACAGCAATTTGATTTGGTCCGGCATACGGCCAGTAGCTATCTACATAATATTCAAATAAAATTGCTTTTCTCCAGTTCTTTTCTTTTTCACCCTTCAATAAATTTACCATCGACTCTCCTTGCATATAGTCTGGTTTTTCTATTCCTGCTAGATTCAGAATTGTCGGAGCCATATCGATGTTCAAACATTGTTCTTTTACTTGGGTACCTTCTTTAATTATTTTGGGATAACGAATAAGCATGGGAACACGCATAGAGTTTTCATAAGCTAAGCGTTTGTCTAAAAAAGTATGCTCTCCCATAAAATACCCATTATCACTAGTGTAAATAATTACAGTATTGTCTAGTTCGCCCATTTCCTCTAAAGTAGTTAGAACCCTTCCAAGAGATTCATCAATAGCAGCTAAACATCGCAAAAGTTGCATATTCTTATCATAATTTATTGGCCATTCTTGTTCTGGCAATTCAGACGGAATTGGAAGATTCTTCTTCCAAGCAAAACCGTAGGTTTTTTTTCTTTGCCATTCAGGCTTCCCTTTAAAGGTTTCTTTATGCGTATCATAAGGTGGTGTAGGCAATTCCTTGTCTACATATAAATCTGCATGTCTTGGAGCTGGAAGATGCGGTTGATGCACCGCTTTGTGCCAAAGATTTAAACTAAACGGTTTGTTTGTATCTCGTTTTTCTTTTAACCAAGTAATTGCTTTATCTGTAAGAATATCTGTCATATATCCTTTTTCTTGATACTCGCGTCCATTTTCATTGACCGGAGGATCAAAATATTTCCCTTGACCTATAAAACTAAACCAGTAATCGAAACCGGGTCTTATGTGAGCTTTTCCTCTTGAATGTGCCATATGAATTTTACCCACATGCGCTGTTTCATACCCCGCTTTTTGTAAGTGACTAGAATAGGGAGCAAATTTATCCCAGTTTGGATCTACATGACGATTATTTTGGTTTACACCATGAATATGAGGATACGTACCCGTTAAAAAACTAGCTCGAGATGGGGAACATATAGATTGTGTTACGAAAAAATTCTTAACATTTACACCTTCTTTTGCTAATCGATCAATATTTGGTGTTTTTAAAAATGGATAACGACCAGAAAACCCAACGGCATCAAAAGGTTGATCGTCTACCATAACGAATAAAAAGTTGGGCTGTTTTATATTAGAAGTCTTTTCTTTTTTTTGAGCATTTAACCCTAAGCTACAAATTAAAAAAACAATTAAAACTCCAACCGACATTCTATTTTCTTGCATTTAATTTTCTGTTATGAATCAATTACAAATAACAATTTATTCTGTAATTAAATAGTTTCATTATAGGTCAATTTGTTTAAAAAATTGGTCAGAGCATTTATTTAAAGACATAATTTTAAAAGTATCGTTTTTTATAAAAGACTAAATAAAAGTGTTTAAGACTCTTTAATTAAATTATTTACAAATGTTGTTAAAAAATAATTGATAAAACAAAGACTTAGTACAAGATGAATTAATGGAATGAAACAGCTCTATACTACTAATGTTTGTTATTGCTTATTTAAAATAAACTTTTTTATATTAAAAAACCTATTTTGGTGCGTACCTTCTTTTGGCTGTTTTCATAACAACTTCTCTATCAAATGACATTTTTTTTGTTTTAAAATCAGCATATAACTCCATCTGATCTGTATAGTGCGGGCTTTCTGGTCTTCGGCTATTTCCATACGAAATAACAGATTCATAATATGTTTTAGTAGGTGTAAATCTTACCAAGCCAATATAAGACTCTCCGTGTGTAATTTTTATACGTCCATCTTTATAAGGCACACCACGCATTGCAGTGACCACATCAGGTAGTCCAAAAATAGGAAGTTCTTTGGCTCCTCTTGCTAACTTTTGTAAATCTCCCAGCTGAATACGATCACTATTAAAATACGTTTTTAGATGCTCTTTTGTAATTTTCAAAGCCTTATACAAGGCTTGATGCGTAAAAATACGGTCTTCACCTAATTGATCATAAAAAGGTCTTAGCTGGTAATATAGTGAAGCATAAGCTCCTGCTCCGTAAGAAGTAGTGTTCGTAATTCTATCCCAAGTTTGAATTTCTGATAATAACACGCTAACGTCTGGGTAGTCTGCCGGTTTCATCTCAAACAAAGGATTTAAATCCATAAAATTATACTGTAAAGGTGTGGGCAATTGATGATCGTATTTTATGCGTTTAAAGCGCTCATAGTCGATACGTTCTTCTTCTTCTAGTAACTGTAAAAGTCTTGTAGAACGGTTGTTGTCATAGGTTTCAAAGTTCATTTCTTTTGCAAAATTTTCCGCTATCGGATTGTCTGCCTTTCCAGAAGATTTAAAAGGAGTGTGATTGGCATTGTAAACAAAACCAGAGGCTGGACTAACCACTTGTGGCAAGTCTTTGATATCATAGTAAGTATCCCATAATGTTTTGAGCGTATTTCCAGGAACCACATCAGTCCAATCATAGCCCTTCGCCCTGATAGGAATTTTACCATTGGAGATGTAAAAAATAGTATCGTTTCTATCTGCATAACCAATATTATACCCTGGTAACGCTTTCATTTCAAGTGCTTTATAAAAATCTGTAAAATTCGTCGCCTTGTTCATCTTCCACCACTGCTCTATCGCATTAATATTTGTTGTACTTGTTGTTCTTACAGCATATACACCTGTTTTATTTTTTAGGGTTGGACCATAAATACTGTGATAAAATTTTTTCTTAATAGGAATGTTCATACCAAGAAATTTAAAATGAAGTTTTGCTTTAAATTTTTCTAGCTTGTATGCTACTCCATCTACCAAATAGACATCTTTTTTCTTTGGGTGCATTTCTAGCGCGTATACATCTGCCTTGTCCGGATAGTTTACGGTATGTGTCCATCCCAAAAACTCATTGGCTCCTGTTAGTAAGCAAGGTGAACCAGGAAAAGCAGCTCCAATAATATTGGTTCCCTCTTTGCTTACCAGATGGGCTTCATACCAAGAGGTAGGACCTTCTAAGGGTTGGTGTGTATTGATAGTTAAAAAAGTTTCATCAGAACCTGTTCTGCTCCTGCTAACCGCAATTAAATTTGATCCCTTGGTGTCTTGTTCAATTTCATATGGCCAAGACAATGTATTGTTTACTATGCCAGTGACTAGCTTGTCAGCACCATTTGATATAAATAATTGCAGTTGTGTGTAGCGAAGTAATTTTTGAGGTGTGAGTGGAAATAACTTTTTCTCTAATACTTGTTTTGGATGTTTTATAGCAAATGCATTTAATCCTTGAGCAAATGCATCAATAAGTGCAACAAATTTTTCATCAAGCGTGTGAAATTTTTCATTAACAATTTTTTCGGATTGAATAAACTGTGTTAAGAAATCTGCACCAGCTCCTTTTAATCCAATAAGCTTTCCTAACAATCCATTTCCTGCTAAATACGCCTCTTGTATAAGTTTAAAATGATCTTCTGCTTGTGCCCAAGCAAAGCCATAGGCAACTTCTGTATCTAAATCTGCATAGATATGAGGCACACCATAGTGGTCTCTTACAATCTCAATATTATCTGGATTTATTTGGGAATAGCTATTAAAATTGGTGCTTACAATGAATAGAATGAGAACTAATTTTTTCATACGATTATTTAAATAAAATTGTTTTTCTATGTTACTATTTACGTTATTAACTTAAAAATGAACTCTTCTGTAAAAAAGTTCTCTTTTGTTGTTTTGATCGAAAATGATTTACACATTATTATTTTGAACTGACTTTTGGGGACCCAGAAAAAATCTATTGGCCTGATATTGATACTCTTTGTAATTTGGTCTTTTCTGTAATGTGCAAAACTCAGCAGGAACTGCTCCTCTGCAATGGACAAATAGTTCTCTAACGATTTCTATCCTAGAAATAATGAAGAAAAAAACAACAAAAGAAAGGTATCCTTTAAAGCAGGTGGAGAAATTTTTAAAGAAGTATTTCATATTATTTTTATAAAACTAAAGAGTATAGCCTGTAAAAATAATACTATTTTTAATTTATATCGAAAAAACTATAAGAAATCAAATTGCAAGTAGAATTGAGTTTTTAAGACCTAGCATTAATATTGTTATCGGTCTAAAAAATGTGTTGGTTATTCGAAAAATAGTTAAACTTCACTACTTTTCAAAACGTAAAAAACCACAATCTAGAAGATTGTAGTTCTTTTACTAAATTATACTTCCTTTTTCAATTGAATCATTAAATAATTTTAAAAAAAATTATTGCGGCAATAAGAATGGGCTCCAATAATAATCTTCTTTTACAATTAAACCTTCTTTGTTTACAGTAATTTAATTGTGATGATATACTTTAGAAATATTACCCGATTTTTTATTTTTAATGCTAATTTCCCACCAAGAAATTATAGTAGTATTATCGGTTCCATCATACTTTAAAAGATCTAGATAACCAATTTCTTTGAGGTTTACAACTTCATATGAGGTATAAAAACTTTATATTAATTTGAATTTGAATACTTAAATTGGATCTCAATCGGAACATCAAACAACCCTTCAAGTTCCTCTCTGTTTTTTTGATAAAATTTGGTTTCTGGGGGAAGACTTAAATTATTCCAAAAGTTTTGATTATAGTCTAATTTATATAAAGTCATATCTCTTTGATTATATTCATCACCTTTAGATTTTGTTGTTTTGGAATTGTCATCTAAGTTCAAAACAAAAACTTCATGTCTGTAGGCTACTGGAACAATAGGCTTTGGTTTTTTTCCAGTTTGAATCATAATTCTTTTTATATGTTCAGGCGTTTTAACCTGGAATGTATACTCCCTTTTGTGATAACTCAAATACAGCTTGTTTTGATTGTTATTTTTATAAACATAAATAGCGTCCATAGACGTTCCTTCTTTATGTGTCTTAAACATGTCTAATCTATATATTTTCGCCGTATTTAATCCAATATATAGTGTTATAAAATCACCGTTTTTCTCGCTTCCTTTGATTACTACAATATCATCATCATCATAATTAGTATCCTTTATTTTTTTCCATTTATAAGCGCCCAATGAAATTCCTTTTCGCAGCGGGTTATTCCACTCCATATACTGCAATGAGTGTTTTATTTTGAAGGTTTTTTACAAATCTATAATCAGAAGAGGTACGATTGTGACGGATCTTAAATCCATATATACTGGACGAAGGTCCGCGATCTACAACATCAATATACTGTTCAATAAAAAAACGACAAATTTCATCTTCTACAGACCAACGCCTGTATAGCATCCCAAGTGTATGTTTGCTGCTTAGAGTATTCGTTTTAAGTTTTTTAAGGGCATTTTTTACAATTGTTTTTGAACTTTGAATTGATATTTCTTTTAATTCAGTTATCTTATCTTTTAAAACGATCTTTTTATCTTTTAATTTAATAAAGTCTTGAACGCTAATTTTGTAAGTCTCAAAACCTATAGAAGAGACCTTTAGTGTATCCATCAATTCTTTTTTGGAAACAAAAAAACTAAAACTCCCGTCTTCCGTTGCACTAGCTCCTATATTCTTCTTTGAAATACCAATGGAACTATAAGGAACCGGATAGGCATATATATCATATACTAAACCTTCAATACTTATTTTAGATTGAGAAAAAATAAATGATGAACTCATAAAAAGAAGCAACAGTATTAAGGGCTTCAATTTGTGAACTAAATTAATGGTGTTTAGAATCATAATCGTTTCGTTAAATTAGTTTAATAATTAATTCTCAATAAGATTAGCCAACGTTTTGTAAGCTAATTTAGGTTGGTACTCCCTGTTAAATAGCAATGGATAGTTCGTACGCCCCTTTATAGGCCAATCGTTAAGCCAAGAATATTGATCTATAACTCCCCAAAATGTAACTCTACTAATCTTATCCTGGTGTTTCATAAATAGCTTAAAAATATCTTTGTAACGCTTTGCCAATTGTATTTCTATCTCTTTTGGAAGCCCATTGGGATAAGGGTCCATTTTTGGATCTCCTTCAAATTTTGAAAAATTTTGAGTGACTTCTGCGCCAACTAATTCCCAAGGATTTGGCAATACTGTAATATCTAGCTCTGTAAACATCAAGTCAACACCAGCAGCCGAAATATCTAATATCATTTGTTCAATTTCATTTAAACTTGGAGATTTCAATCTCCAGTGTGCCTGAACACCTATTGCATTTATCTTAATACCATTGTCTTGAAGCTTTTTCACCATTTTAAGAACTCCTGCTCGTTTGGCGGGTTTATATAAATTATAATCGTTGTAAATCAAGTCCGCATCCGGATCGGCTGTTTCAGCTAATTTAAAAACGTCTTCAATGTAATTCTCTCCCATCTGCTTTTTAAAAACAGAGGGTCTAAGCGATCCATCTTCCTTAAAAGCCTCATTAACCACATCCCATGCATCAATTTTCCCTTTGTACCTAGAAACAACTGTATGTATGTGGTTTTTCACATGATTAGTAAACGCTGCACTACTTGAAGTATTCTTCATGAAATCTGCAAGCTGGTTGTGCCAAACTAAGGCATGTCCAACGATATTCATATTGTTTTTAATCCCTAATGCAACATATTTATCCGCGGCAATAAAATTGAATTTATTAGGAGATGGCTGAAGATACAGCCATTTTAAAGAGTTCTCAGGCGTTATAGAATTGAATTCTGATGTTACTATGTTTAAAGATTGTACATCTTTCCCAAAAATAATATCTTGATTGATGGCGGCTCCTAAGTGAAATAAATCTTTATATCGATCACTTAAAGAGTCTACTTTAATTTTGTTAGAATTAGATAAACCATTAGCACTAATTAAAATACATACAATTGCTATTGTAATAATTGTAAACGCATGTCTGGTTATTTTTTGTATCATTTTCTTACTTTTAATTTAAAACCCGCTCTTAAACTACCAATGTCAAATGAAACTCCATTTACCTGTATTGAGCGGTTTTCATTAAATTATATTTTTTTTCCTAACAAGTACATAATCATAAAAGGTACTTCATTATGCGCACCTGAAAAGAAAAGTATGTTGCCAGCGGGATTTGGATATATACAGCTCGATTGAAAATCTAAGTTTTTTTTAAAAAAAATTACGCATCACTTTTAATTTTTGGCTATACATTGTAACTAGTTCTATGTTCGCTGGAAATTTTGAAATACCTGTGTTTTGTTTTTTAGTTTCTTCCTGACTGGAAATATCCTGTGGTATTGAAATAACCAATAGAAAAAAATACTTAACTTGTAAATTGAGTTCATTCTGATAATTTAGTTTAATGTGATGTTTGATGCCTTATATCCGATTCGTATGGCTCTTGCCAATAGTTTCTGTGTGGGTTTAATTTTAATAGGTTTTGTGTATAACAACCAACGGCCCTTGCCTATCATGTCTTCCGTTTGATAACCGATAGAAGCCCCTTTTGTGTCGCAAGACATTTTTACAAGACTATACGAATTAATCTCGATCTTTACATCTGATGTTACTGGCTGAATCATTTCTGGCCAAAACCCTTTAATAATTTCACTTTCTGGCTTAAACCCTTGATCATCTATATCTGATTGCCATTTTGAGAGGGCTGTTCTTAATTCAATAAGTTTTGCTTCATAAACAGGATTAAGGGCTAAATTATGAACTTCATCGGGGTCTGTTTTTAAGTCATACAACTCCTCTACAGGCTTCTTTTTCATAAAAATATAAGCCGCATCTCCACTCAATTCCCCTTTAATATCCATATCAATAAGTTTCTTATTCATAGGAATTTGCTCTCTGTATTTATTTCTAAAAATTAAAGGTAATTCTGTCATGAAATTTTTAATATAAACAAATCGTCCATCTAAAACCGAACGCTGCATATCAGTAGATTCATCAAATCGATCTGCAGAACCATAAATATATTCTCTAGATTCTTTTTTATATCGACCCGCAAATGCCTTACCGTCTGTATGCTTTGGGGGCTTTAATATCTAATAGTGACATGACAGTAGGCCCTAAATCCATTAATGAAACTAATGCATCCTCAACCTCTCCGGCTTTATATTTATTTGGGTACCTAATGATCAAAGGAACATGAAGTCCACTGTTTCCTACAGCACGCTTTTGTCTCAAAAGATTTCCACCATGATCACTCCAAAAAAAGATAATTGTATTGTCTAGTAAATTCTTAGCTTCTAAATCTTTTAATAATTCCCCAACCTCTTTATCAAGTGCCTCGATATTGGAATATTTGATAGCCAAATCATTTCTAACTTCAGGAATATCTGGATAGTAATCAGGAACAATAACCTCATCTGGAAATACAGTTAGTGGCTTATCTTTTCGCAACCATATTCTTGACTCGTGAGTCGTGTATAAGTTTTTGACATAAAAAAATGGCTGGTTGCCTGGTATTTTATTAAATAAATTTGATCCTAACGTATGATCCCAAGCAGTGAAAGGCGCATTAAACTGATAGTCACATTTATTATCATTTATGCAGTAATACCCTTCGGCTCTGAGATACTGAGTAAAAGGTTTTACGTTTTCAGGGGTGACCACTTCATACTCAGGAATTGGGTAACCTGCTTTGTCAATTATATTGGTTGTTGTTTTTAAGAATAATTTTTCTGGAGTCTTATAATTATTTAGATTGCCCGTGCGCATGTTATGGGCTCCTAAACGCGCTGGATACATGCTCGTAATAATCGAAAAACGACTTGGTGCACACACACCAACTGTTGAATATGCATTTGAATACCTGACGCCTTCAGCTGCTAGCTTGTCAATATTTGGTGTCTTAATTTGATCGACTCCATAAGCGCCGATAATGGGCCCTATATCTTCACAACTGATCCAAACAACATTTAGTGGTTTTTTAACAACTTCTTGAGCGTTTATTCTAACTGTGTTAGCGACAAAAAGAATGAATAAAAATGAGTAAATAGCTAATTTCATAATTTGTTTTTAATAATGAGATTTTAGATAATCTTCTAGATTTAATCTCTTTAAATTTTCTTCAGGCATTTTATTCCATTTAGAATTCCTATCTAAGGGGTGTAATGTTGGATTGATTAATGGCATTTTATTTGAAATTAAAAAATCGTCTTGAGACACCATCCAAGTATATAAAAACAGTAATATTGAAAAATTTAAGCGCATATATTTTACTAATACTTTATTAACCTAAACTTTGACCAGAAACGATTTCTGTAAAAGAATTGGAGTAGAACCCTATTCCAATCTGCTACCATACGATCCACGAAGCGTTTAAATTATTGTCTCTAACTGCATAATATGGACGACATTAAAACTAAGTAAAGATAAAAAAGACCAAAACGTAATAGCTTTGGTCTTTTTGAAATTTATTAACCCACAATTTAAACCGCTAGTCTATTAAGTCATTCGTATTGATTTCGGTAAGCGGAATTGGCAGTTGCATTACTTGCGTCGGATCTGTACTTAGTTTTATATCAACATTAGCATTAAATATTGGATTATTGTTATGTTTATTTATCGTGTGCGTTAAAAAATAATCAAATCCTCTTCTTCTGTTATTGTGAGCATCTTCACCTTCTCCTAGAAGTTCAAATCGATATTCAGTCATAATAGCATCTCTAAAGGTCGCTTGATCTCCAAGATATGCTGTATTTGGCATACCTACACGGTCTAAGACCTCCGTAATATAACCAAGTTGTTGACCATTTTGGAGTTCATTAGAAATCTCAGCCAGCATAATGAGTAGCTCAGCATAACGATAAATAATTAAATTTTGATCTCCAAATTGATTGTTATGAGTTGGATCTTTTTCAGCAAATTTAAACAAAAATGGATGTGCTCTATTTAAATTAGGTCTCCAAGCAAATGCAGGATAATGCCTAACTGGGGCACCAGTATCTGCTCTCACATAATCATAAAGGTATGTTCCTAAAAGTCTAGGATCATCTGGATAGGTGTCCCGGTGGTCTAGAAATACATCTGCACTTACTTGCAACCAACCAAAATGATTACCTAGTTTATATTTCCATGGGGTATAATTCCTACCCATTTGAGAGCCCGCAGCATCTTGACTAATTTGTAGTTCGAAAATTGACTCTGTAGAGTTTTCAAATTCGTCTGTGAATAAAGAGCTATAGTCCGATACTAAACTATATTGACCATAGGCCATGTTAGCTTCGTCGTAGGCCATCTGCCAGTAATCACTTTCATTCATACCATCTGCTTGTAAATCAGGACTTGTAGCGAGTGTCATATACACTTTAGCTAATAACATGTTTGCGGCATATTGTTTTGGATAGCCCGCTCCAATTGATCCATTCATAAGACTCTTAGCCATTTTGGCATCCGCTATAATTTGTACGTAAACTTCCTTTGCACTCGTTTTTGCCTTGCTTAAGTTATCACTATCTGGAAGTGTTAACCATAGTGGAATATCTCCAAAGAGACGAACTAAGGAAAAATAAGACCAAGCCCGCACAAAATAGGCTTGCCCCGAAATATCATTGAAACTTAACTCTGTTTTGTCAGTTGTTGAATTAACAGTTGTTATGTTATTAATAGCACCGTTACACCTCCCAATTGCAGAATAAATCTCTCTCCACATATTTTCTGAATCTCGGTCATAGGTTGGCTTTAAAGAGAATAAATTCTGATTATTTACATTGTTAATGTCAAAGCCTTGTTTGTGTGTAATAAAAAAACCTGAAAAACCATTAATTGCGAAAATACGTTGCTCCATGGCACCGTATGTTGTCAATCTTTGATAAATTCCGTCTAAAGCACCCGTAGCAATTGGCAGATCTCCATAAGAAGCATCAGCATCAAGAAATATTGGTTGTTCATCGATATCACAGGAATAAGCCAGTATTCCTATAATTGTTAATAATATGATTTTAAAATTTTTCATGATTTATAATTTAGTAATATATATAATTGTTTTTAATACTTAGAATGATGCTTATTTAAAAGCTCATATTTACTCCTAGTAAAATAGTTCTACCATTGGGTCCGCCATTAAAATCAACTCCGTTTATAAGACCTGAATTTGAAAAAGTGGATACTTCTGGGTTATATCCAATGTAATTTGTCCAAGTAAATAAGTTTTGACCCGCTATGTAAATATTCATAGTATTAAATAAATTAGTATCTTTTACAGGAATATCATAGCCTAGAGTTAAATTATTTAACCTTAAATAGCTACCATCTTCAATGATACGGTCTGTTATGGCGGCGTCATTAATTATATTATACCCAATTCTTGGATGTGTGTTTGATTGATTGTCTGGCCTCCATGCATTGTTATAGGCTCTAGGTAAAATATTTTGAAATGCCAAGTCCTTCCGCATTATCTAATTGCAACAAGTTACCATTTGCAATATCATTTCCGAATACCCCATTAAATAGAGCTCTAACCGTAAATCTTTTGTATTTAAAATTTATATTAAATCCATATACAAAATCTGGATTTGGATTTCCAATAAAAGTTCTATCCTTTAAATCGATCACACCATCACCAGAGTCTAAAATACCATCACCATCTGTATCTTCAGTCAACTGATCTACAATTCTAACGTCACCAGGTACAGCACCTGCAACTAAATTAGTATCTTCTGTTTGGTAAATACCATCTGTTTGATACCCATAAAAGAGACTCGATTCTTCCCCTTCTACAAATACATTTGCTAAGGTTTTAAAATATACACCTCGACTAATCGCATTCCCAAAATAAAATCTTCTATCTGTTACAGCGCCATTTTCGTAAAACCCCTGCAATGGTTGAGCGTTTAAGTCTGTAATCTGTGTTTTATTAAAAGAGATGTTACCTCCAAAACTCAACTCCATATCATCAGTTGAAATCGGCATAAAGTTTAAAGCAACTTCTACACCTTTATTAGAAATAGATCCCTTGTTTACTAAAATATTTGAAAACCCAGAAGAGGTTGGAATATTAGAGTTTTGAAGTAAGTTCTTAGTGGTCTTGTCATAGATATCAATCGTACCTGATACCACTTCATTTAGGGTACTAAAATCTAAACCTAAGTTTAATTGCTCTGTTGTTTCCCATGTTAAATCAGGATTCGAAAGACCTAATAGCGCAATAGCAACATTAGTACCGCCACTAGCATTTCCATACAAACTTGACACCCCGTAGTTAGACAATGTTCCGTATGGGTTTATACCATGGTTACCAATTTGACCCCAACCACCTCTAAATTTCAAACTTTCAAATACATCTAGATTTTGAATAAAACTTTCATTCCCAGCATTCCAAGCTAAAGCAAATGATGGAAAATTACCATACTTATTATTTCCTGAAAACTTTGAAACACCATCACGTCTCATCGTAGCTGTTAAAGTATACTTATTATTATATGTATAGTTCAATCGACTTAAAACTGAGAATATTTGTTGATCCGATTTCCCTAGCGTTAACGGTCTTCTATTTACCTCACCAAATGCAGGTTGTTCAGTAGTAAATTGAGTCGTAATAAAGTCTTCAACCGCATAAATACTTCTTTCTACTTTTCGAACGTCATAAGTGACTCCGACCAATGCATTAATTCTATGTTTTCTATTAAATTTTCTATTGAATCTTAATAAGTTATTAAACTGATGTGATTTTGTGTTTAATGTTGATATTGACAGTGAACCACCGGAATCATTACCTTGAAAAGTTGATAACCCATACCAACGTCTTCTATCTTTAGATCTAATATTACCTCCAAACTTAGCTTCATATGATAAGCCTTTAACTGGAAGCTTATAGGTAAGTCCTAAAGAACCAAAGTAACGAGATCCTTTAGATAAATCTGAGAAATCATCGATCCAAGCGTATGGATTTGTGCTAAATACATCTTCAACAATTTCAGAAGGCACTAAAATAGGTCTGAACGCAAGGGCTTGTCTTACGAAACTTCGATTCGAATTTCCAATTAAATCACCACCTTGAACAAAGTTGTTGGTACTAAAGAACCCACTCAAACGTGCTTTTAATTGTAGATTGTCATTTAGCTTTTGATTTAAATTGATTCGAATATCACTACTTTTTAAAGAAGAACCTTTAACAATCCCTTCCTGATTACTAAAACCCGCAGATACATAATAATTCCCATTATCACCACCACCTGAAGCTGAAGCTCCAAATTTCTGACTATATCCTTCAGTATAAACCTCATCTTGCCAGTTAAAAAATTCCGGCACACCGGATGTTTGAACCCCATTTGTTAATGGGTAAATGGAAGAACCCTCAACTAAATAACGAGGATCGTCTCCGTTCATTTCTCTAATTTCATTAACATATTTAGCGAAGCCAAATTTATCTAATACATCATATTTTTTTGTGATTGTTCTTACTGAGCTATTAAGAAATGCACTTATTTTAGCCTTCCCTTTCTTTCCTTTTTTGGTAGTTATCAAAACAACTCCATTTGCACCCCTGGAACCATAAATAGCGGTAGCAGAAGCGTCTTTTAATACCTGAATACTCTCAATATCTCGTGGGTTAATTCCATTTAATCCATTTTGAGTTTCTTGACCTTGATTACCTACACCTGCATTTGAAACATCTTCACCTGCAGAAGAAATAATTACACCATCAATAACATAAAGAGGTTCGTTATTACCCCTTAAACTATTAGTTCCCCTTATTTTAACACTAATTCCAGAACCTGGAGAACCACCATTTTGTATCACTTGTACACCAGCGGCACGTCCTTGTAAAAGCTGATCTACTGAAGTAGACTGATTAGCAACTTCGTCTTTAACAATCACAGATGATAAGGAACCTGTAATATCTTTCTTAAGGACAGTTCCATAACCAATAATCACCACTTCGTCAAGTTGATTCGAGTCAACATTTAAGTTAAGTGAAATATTTATATTTTCAGAAACATCAACTTCCTCGGTCAAATACCCTAAGTACGAAAGCACTAATATTTGTTTAGCTTCAGAGGGAATTGAAATTTTAAAAACACCGTCAAAATTTGTGATGGCTCCAAGATTTTTGGAGTCCTTTACTTGAATCACAACTCCCGGAAGAGGCAGTCCCATTTCGTCGTTAATAGTACCTGTAACCGTCTTTGATTGCGCAAAAGCAGCTAAAGGAGTTAAAATCGAAAGGATAATTAATCGAAAAATGATTTTCATTGTTTGAATATTAAGTTAGCTAATTAATTGTTTGTTTGAACTAATCGGATAAATAGTTATCAGCAAATTTATGGAGTAAGACTTGTTTAAATTTGTAGATTTGAGGAAAACAATATAATAATTGAAGCAGTTGTCCTGAATAAAAAGAACAATTATCCTTATTACATTATATTTATAAATCATTAATTAAACTGTTATTATAAACTAAAATATGAACTATTGTAAAATTACATATATTTTATTAATCTCTTTTTTATTTTTTTATCAACCTTTAATTGGGCAGAAAAATTCTAGTGATTATAATTTTACTTCAATAGAAGATGGTTTTACACAAAGAGCAATCACATCAATTTTTAAAGATGCTGACGGATATCTATGGATTTCTACATACGGTGACGGATTGTTTAGATATAATGGACTCGATTTTAAAAATTACAAACAAGAAAGGAATGCTAAAGAAAATTCTTTAAATAGTTCTATCGTTTATTCTGCACTTCAAGATGTTCAGAAAAACATTTGGGTTGGCTCTGAACTAGGACTTAACTTTTACAATAAAAATAATGATAAATTTGAAAACATAACCCTTCAAGAAGAAGGGCAAAAATTAACGTTTTCGACACATACAATTGCCGAATATGATGAAAACACATTGCTTTTAGGAACTCATAAATTCGGGTTATTCAAATTTGATAAGACAAGTCTTACGCACAAATTGATTCCTTACAAGGTAAATAAACCAACCTTAAGCTTACTTATAAATACTATTGTTAAATCCTCAAATGGTCGCTTTTTAATCGGAACAAATCATGGCTTAATGACATTTGACCCATACAATGATGTGCTCCAACTAGCCAAATTCAATACAGAAAATGGTTATGAAACTATTGACAATTCTGTAGAGTCTTTGCATGTTGCTCAAGACAATTCTATCTGGATTGGTACATTTTCGTCTGGATTATTACGTATTCACCATAACAATAACGATGTATATTCAATTGAAAAATTTTCTATAAGTAAGAAAAGAATTTTGTCTTTAGCGGAAAAAACAAATGGAAATATTCTGTGTGGTACTGAAAATGATGGTCTTTTTGAAGTAAATTATAAAAAAAAGAATATAAAAAACTACCAACAAGATAAATTAAAAGAAAACGGAATAAAGTCAAACTCTATTTGGACCGTTTTTACTGATGCTAAAGATAGAGTATGGTTAGGTTATTATAATAAAGGTATTGATTTACACGATGACAATTATAATAAATTTAGCGCTATAATAAGCCAGCCTTATGTAACTAATTCTTTAAATTCAAGTTCAGTAACAGGAATTGTTAAAGACAATGATGGCCGTTTTTGGATTAGTATGTTTGATGGAGGTGTTGATGTATATGATCCTAAAAAGGGAAAATTTATCAACTTATATGATCAAAAAAACCCTATTGCTAAAGGACTAAATACACTTGATATTCCTACAATTTTTATTGACAGCAAAAAAAATATTTGGATAGGGACTTGGGACTCTGGAATATATTTTTTAAAACATAATAGCAAAAAGTTTGTTGTTAAAAATCCATCTAAAACAAATAGCGTATTTAAATCTAATAGGGTTATGAGTTTTGATGAAGACTCAAAAGGAACAATTTGGATAGGTACCTTTGGAGATGGACTCTATTCCTATGACCACTTCTCAGAAACTTTTACACATTATAATTCACTTGAATTTCAAAAAAATCAAATAAATACTAGTAATATTAGAAAAGTATTAGTTGACCACAAGGATGCTATTTGGATAGGAACTAGAAATGGGGTTTTCAAAATTGAGAAAGATAAAACAAAAGCATTTAAAGTTTATTCTATTAACGATTTAACAATTAATACTTCAAATTTAGAGTTGAAAGAATCTAGCATTGTTTTTAGTTTATTTGAAGACTCAAAAAATAATATTTGGTTTGGAACTCTTGGATATGGGTTGGCAAAATATACTGCTAAAAATAAATCACTCGTATGGTACACTATAGATAATGGATTAATTCATGAAACTATATCCTCTATTTCACAAGGAATTAATGGTTCTCTTTGGATTGGAGGTAATAAAGGGTTATCTAAACTAGATATTGAAAAAAATACATTTACAAACTTTAATAAAAAAGATGGCTTACTATCAAATAGTTTCAATTATAATGCTGTTTTTAGAGATATCGACAATGTGCTTTACTTCGGGAATTTGAAAGGAATTAATTATTTCAATCCAGATAAAATTATATATAATCAAGAAAAAACAAAGGTATATCTATCTAATTTTAAAATTTCTAATGAGGTAATCACTCCAGAAACAAAAAACTCTCCATTAACCAATGTTATTTCAAAAACTAAAGAAATAGTCTTAAATCATTACCAATCCAGCTTTACTTTTGAATATGTTGGAGTAAATTACACTAGAGGTGAAAACAATCAATATGCCTATTTTTTAGAAGGATTTGATGAAAATTGGAATTATGTAGAAACAACCAGAAGTGCTACTTATAAAAATGTTCCTCCAGGAGATTATACTTTTATGGTTAAAGCTTCAAATAATGATGAAATTTGGAATGATACACCGAGAACATTAGAAATAAAAATCTTAGCTCCTTGGTGGAAAACCAACTTAGCCCTATTTATATTTATACTAATTACCTTAACTACCGTATTAATTATTTACAACTTTCTTAATGTGCGATTAAAGGAACGCCAGCAAATCAAAAAAGAACGTGAAGAGCGGGCTCAAGATGAGGCTTTGAATGCAAAGAAAATTCAGTTTTTCACAAATATTTCTCACGAATTTAGAACCCCTCTTACACTTATTCTAAACCCTCTTGAAGCTATCATAGAAAATAAATCAGTAAAACTTCCTCATGATATCTCAGAGAAGCATGCAACGATTTATAAAAACTCTAAACGTCTTTCTAGATTAATTGATGAATTAATGGATTTTAGAAAACTTCAATTTAATAAAATGTCTATCAATGCTTCAAAATTTGAAATCGTTACGTTTGTCAAAGAGGTTGTAAGTCATTTTGAAGAAGAAGCAGTTCAAAGGAATATCATACTTTCTGTCGAAAGTCAACAGGAAAACACATCCATATGGGCAGATCCATCGATGCTTGAAAAAATAATATTTAACCTTTTGTCAAATGCATTTAAAGCGACTAAAGACAATGGAATGGTCTCTATAAATATTCAGATTCCTTTACAACCTATAGATTTTCCTTTGTTAAATGGTAAAGAGGATTTCTATGGAATTGAAATTAGCATTCTTGATAGTGGCATTGGTATTGACAAAAAAGACTTAGGACATATTTTTACTAGATTTTATCAATCAAACGAAATGGATAAGCAATATTACGGTGGAACTGGAATAGGCCTTGAAGTGGTTAAAAACTTCATTGATCTTCATATGGGGATTATTGAAGTTCGCAGCGAACAAAAAAAGGGAACTGAATTTAAGATTCTACTTCCTTTAGGAAGTAAACATCTAAATTTATCAAAAACCGATTCTGACTCGAAAACAAATGATGAGATTTATGAGCAAATAAATAAATCTGAAATTAATTTGGAAACAGTAAATAATGGGGAGCGTAATAAGAAAACAGTATTGATTGTAGAGGATAATTCTGAATTACGTAACTATTTAAAAAATGAACTTAAAGCGGATTACAAAGTAAAGATAGCTATTAATGGCAAAGAGGGGTTATTAATGGCTGTTAAATTTATCCCTGATTTAGTTATATCTGATGTCATGATGCCAATAATGGATGGTTTTGAAATGTGTCAAAAAATTAAAAATGATATCAGAGTAAGCCATATTCCCTTACTAATGCTTACTGCAAAAGGAATGCAAATTGATCGAGTTAAAGGGATTGATTCTGGAGCAGATGTATATTTAAATAAGCCCTTCAACATGCATGTTCTTAAGGCCCACTTAAGCCAACTGCTTAATAGTCGTCAAATATTATTTAATAAATATTACAATGGAGTTAGTGATAAAGAATTAAGAAACACAACCTCACTAGACAAGCAATTCATTACTAATATTCTAGAATATATTCATGAAAATATAACTGATCCCGCCTTGAATGTAGAAAATCTTGCCGATAAATTATTAATTAGTAGAAGCAAACTTTATAGAAAAATTAAAGCGCTGACAGGAAACACTGCAAATGAGTTTATTAGAAATATAAGACTCGAAAAAGCAAAACAATTTTTAGAAAATAGCGATTATTCTATTAGTGAGATTAGCTACAAGACAGGATTTTCATCTCCTTCATACTTTACAAAGTGTTATAAAATACAATTTGGAATCCTACCTACGGATGTTAGGAAAACAGATACATAATAGGGTAAAACTTCTCATCTTAGGGAATTAATTTCACTAAATCTGTTCTAAAATAAAAGAGGCTGAAATAAATTTCAGCCTCTTTTTTAATTATAATATTTAATTACTTTTTAAAACTTTGACGTTCTAATTTAATAATAGATAGGACTTCTCCTTTTGAAAATTCTTGGCGTAGCAGTTTTCTAGTTGCAGACGCTGCTGTTCTATAAACGTCTTTCTTCTCTTCATTAGAAAGATCTTTACCTTTAATTTTAAGGCCGTTCCCAGCGTACTTTCTGTATAAGGTTTCCTCTATAAACTGCGATTGCGCATCCGTAAAATCCATTTCAGATAAAATGAATGCAACAGCTTTAGCAGCTCTTTTAGCTGCAAATTTATTTTCTTGCGCATTCACATAAGAAAACGTGAGTAAAAATGTGAAAATAAATAGTACTTTTTTCATAGTTTCTGTGTTTAATTGTTATGTTTAGTTATTAATGTATTGTTTTTTAATTGTTGGGGAATCGCTTAAATATCCCAAAGAAATAAGAAATTTATCAATTTCATGAGTCGTTTCTATAAAATATTTAATTGGTTTTTTGGCGAAAAAAGCATGGACTTGGTCTTTATAAAGCACTAGGTCACATCGACTTCCTACAATTTCCATTTTTTCTTTAAAGGATTCTACCATTTCTACAGGCACAATAGGGTCTTTAGTACCTACTAGGATGATTGATGGGGGTGCTCCTAATGCAATATTATCCGTAGGAGATAAGTCTATATAACGGTCTCCAAAACGTCTGTGTGCATAAGCACCCGGCCCTAAGTCAAGAACTGGGTTTAATAATATTAAAGCATTGGGGATTGAACTAACGGCTAAATCCTCGTTTGGATTGTCAAATTTAGGGAGTAACGCACAAGAGGCTGCTAAATGCCCCCCTGCAGAACTACCGCCTGCTGTGATCGTATTAGGATTTATATTTAGCTCCTTTGCATATTGTCTTACAAATCGGATAGCTGACTTTGCATCTTCAGTAGCTTGAAATGGGCTTGTTCCATGGGTGTTTTTTAATCGGTATTCCACTGAAATAGCAATCATACCTCTAGAAGCAAAATACATGGACTGTCTTCTAAAGGCTCTTGGGCTACCATTATTCCATCCTCCGCCATGAAAAAACACTACACAATTATAAGTTTTAGAGGCGTCGAATTTGATAGGCTTATATATGTGCAATTTAAGAACTATACTGTCTATTGTTTTATAAACCCGTAAAGTCGGTTTAATAACTACTACAGAATTTTGAGCATATCCATTAAACCCCATTATGGAGTATATAAAAAAAATAAAAAATAAATTTATTTTCATTTCTTAAATTTAAAACTACTGTTTATTGATGTTCTCTTCATTATAGACCCGCTCAATTACAATATCAGTCATTGCACGCATTTCTTCAAGAGACATGTCGTCTTTATACTCAACTTGTAATTCCTTGATTTTATTTTTTAATTTTTGAGTCAATTTTTTAGTTCCTGAATTGCCATATAAGTTCACCATTTCATTTGGGTCTTTTTTCAAATCAAACAACTCCCATTCATCCATATTATAATAGTAGTGAATCAACTTATATCGGTCGGTTCTAACCCCATAATGAGGTTGCACATTATGCCATTTTGGAAATTCATAGTAATGATAATAAACCGCATCTCTAGTAGCTACTTTCTTATTAGCTTCTAATAAGGGTTTGAAGCTTGTACCCTGCATTTCTTCAGGAACAGCAATCCCAGCTAAGTCAAGTAAGGTTGGTGCAAAATCTATATTAAGTAATAAATCTGAATTCACAGATTTTGGCTTTATAAGTTCAGGATAGCGAATCATAAATGGCATTTTAAACGATTCTTCATACATCCATCGCTTGTCAAACCAACCATGCTCACCCAAGTAAAATCCTTGATCAGACGTATATACAATTACAGTATTATCAAGCAAATCATTTGCTTTAAGGTAATCTAACATCTGCCCTACCGCTTTATCAACGCCAGCAACACAACGTAAATAGTCCTTGATATAAGCCTGGTACTTCCAGTTTTTCAAAGCAGCTCCTTGAAGGGTATCGTTAGGCGTCCAAAACTGTCCTTTATTTCCAAAAGAATAATAAGCATTACCTTCTCTTCTTGAAAGTCCTTTTGGAGGCGCAACTTTTAAGTCTCTTCGATTCATATGGTTTTCAATTTCCATCCATTGCTCACTCGCTGCTTTTCGACCCTTGTAGTCGTCATTAAAATTTGCCGGATGTGGAAGGTCTCCATCCGTAAATAATTCCTTGAATTCTTCTGCAGGTTCCCAAGGTCGATGAGGTGCTTTAAATTGATACATCAACATAAACGGTTTGTCTTTATCGCGCCCCTCGCCTATCCACTTCATTGCATCATGTGCAACTTGAGCAGTCGAATGCCGTTTTTTTTCTACAATCGTATCCTTACCATTTTCTAAAAATACTGGATTGAAATAAGTTCCTTGTCCCCCCCAATTTATCATCACTTTAGAATAATCAAATCCTGTAGGACTAGTCCCTAAATGCCATTTTCCAATAACAGCGGTCTGATAACCTGATTTTTGAAATAATTTAGGGAATGTCATTTGACTTCCATCAAAATCACCTCCTTTTTCATTTTTAAAAAAACCACTTACATGACTATATTTTCCTGTTAAAATTGCAGCCCGGCTTGGACCACATATAGAATTGGTATTAAAAGTTCTTGTCATTAACATCCCCTCATTCGCAATCCGATCAATATTTGGAGTGGGGGCAATTTCTGCTAACCAATCCTGATAAGCACTAATCGCACTAACCGCATGATCATCCGCCATAATAAAAACAATATTAGGCCGCTTTGATGGCGCATTAACTGTAATAGCTGAATTATATGATTTACAAGCTAATATTGTGAGGACTAAAAGAGATAAGCCAAAAAAAAGTTGTTTCGTAATTTTCATAAATTAAATTAATTAAATGTCGTTTTGAATTGTTCTAATTGTTTACTTAATGCTTTAACTGTAGATAAATATGCAGGGTCATTTGCCAAATTATTGGTTTCGTTTGGATCTGTTTCGTGGTTGTATAGCATTTTAGATACGGCTTTCCCCTTTTGCTGCCATTCAGTATAAAACAACTGATCAACAATAAGTGTCTCACCTTTTTGCCAGCGTGCTAGTGCCACATCTTTAAATATAGTACCTGGCGCTTCAAGAGCCGAAACCAAAGAACTTCCTTGTAAATGAGTAGGAGATTCTCCAGCTGTAAGTTCACAAAGCGTTGGATAAATATCTACCAACTCGGCAATAGAATTCGTATGAGCTGCTTTAGGTAGACTCGAATCACTTATAATTAATGGAACTTGAAGTGCCACTTCAAAATTACTGTGTTTCGCCCAAAGGCCGTGGTCAGACAAGCTCCATCCGTGGTCGCCTACTAAGACAATTATTGTGTTTTCTCGCAAACCTAGTTCTGTTAAACCTTTTATTAAAACACCTATCTGCGCATCAACATAACTCACACTGGCATAATAGCCATGAATTAATTTTTTTGCTATAGGATCGGGAACGGGACCTTTCTTTGGTATGTCTATATATGCCCGTAATTCACCCCATTTATGATTTGCCCTTTGTGGTGCGGATTTTGGAAACGTAGCATTTTCTGGAAGTGTAATTGAGTTTGGGTCGTACAAATCCCAATACTTTTTAGGTGCATTAAAAGGAAGGTGAGGTTTCACAAACCCAACTGCTAAAAAAAATGGTTGCCCACTCGCTTTAAACTGTTTCAAATCTTCTACAGATTTAAGCGCTGTTTGTCCATCAATGTAAGCCGCATCTGGGACATCAATATTCTCATAAGCATAGCCCGCTTTATTGGAAGCTTGAAGGATTAAATTTTCTTCCGAAAGATAATTACGCCAATTTTTGCTTTTAGGATACCATTCATCATCCCAAGCATCAATATCATTTTTAATGTGAGTTATTTTGTTGTTACTAACTGTAGAATAGCCACGATCTTTAAAGTATTGAGCCATATTAATAACGTCTGGCATGTCTTTTTTAATACGACTATGATAAGTTAAAAAACGATTCGGTGTAGGACGAACTCCCGTTAAAAGACTTGCTCTAGAGGCCCCACAAACAGGCACGTTGCAGTAGGCACGATTAAAAGTGACTCCAGAGGCACCTAATGCATCAATATTGGGGCTTATGATTTGATTTTGTCCATATAAACTGAGTTCGGGACGTAAATCATCAACCATAATGAATAAAACATTTTTAGGCTGTGGTTGATTTTGTGCACTTACTGCTAACGAAAAGAGTAAGAAAAATATAAAAAATTGTTTCATTTATTCTTCGATTTTTATTCGATTATTAACAATTAACTCCACTGATTTTAGATCTCTATTTGCGGATGACTTTCCGACCATAATTGAAAAAGCACCCGGCTCCACACAATAATCCATATTGATATCATAAAATGCCAACATACTTTCATCAATTTCAAATGATACTGTTTTAGAAGATCCCTTAGTCAAAAACACCCTCTTATAACCTTTTAATTCTTTCACAGGACGTGTTGCACTGCTCACTTTGTCTCTAATATAAAGCTGAACGATTTCTTCTCCGTCCATTTCTCCGCTATTCTTAAGCTCGAAACTAAGAGTGACTGATTTCCCTTTCTCTAACTCGTTGCTTGAAAGACGTGGTTTAGAATACGTATAGTTAGTATAACTTAAACCAAAACCAAATGGATATAAAGGCCACTTTTTTTCTTGTGCATATTTATGAAAATAAGCGGAGGGTTTGTGGTTATAAATCATACGTAATTGCCCAACACTTCGGGCCACTGTAAGTGGTAATTTACCACTAGGATTCACATCTCCAAAAAGAACATCGGCAACCGCTTTTCCCCCAAATAAACCAGGTTCCCAGGACTCAATAATCGCTGGAATATTGTTTTGTAACCAAGGTTCTGAGATTGGTCGACCATTAACCAATACAATAATAACAGGCGTACCTGTTTTTTCAATCGCTTGAACTAATTCTAATTGTTTGCCCGGAAGATCCAAAGCTGCACGAGCCATGTTTTCTCCTGCTGTTTTATCTTTCCATCGGTAACGCATTGAGTTATCTCCAACAACTACTACGACATAATCCACATCTTTAGCTAAGAGTGCAGCAGCTTTAATTTTAGCATCTTTGATTTTCCGAATATTTTCGCCTGAATCAAAAAAACGAACCTCATAGCCCTTTTGTGTTCCTAAATCTTGAATGCCTTCAAATATTGTAATGACATTTTCATCAGGTTGTTCAGCATGCCAGTCTCCTAATATCGTTTGATTGTTTGCATTTGGACCCGTGACTAAAATTCGCTTTTGGGTAGATGATTTGGCTAATGGAAGTATCCCATTATTTTTTAAAAGAATAATTCCCTTTTGGGCGCTTTCTAAAGCTGTTTTTTTATGCGCATCTATAAATACATGATTTTTAACAGCCTCTAATTTGACGGTTCGATTTTCAAATAAACCAAGCTTAAATTTGGCCATTAATATCTTAGCACAAGCATCGTTAATACGGTCTATAGAAAGTGTCCCTTCATTAACTAGTTCTACAACTGCTTCTGGGAATTTAACGCCATGCATGTGCATATCCATTCCTGCACTCACAGACAGGTAAGACGCTTCTTTTAAATCATTTGCAACGTGGTGAAGTGTTTCAATACGTTCAATATCCATCCAATCACTTACATAAAACCCTTTAAACCCCCACTGGTTTCTAAATAAATCGGTCATTAACCAAGAGTTCATATGACACGGCACGCCGTTAAGTTCGTTATGAGCCGCCATTATAGAATACACCCCAGCATCAATCGCTTTTTTATATGGCTTAAGGTGCACTTCTTTTAAAGTTCGCATGGACACATCCATTGGTGAAGCGTTAAGACCGTTGACAGGCTCGCCACCAGCAATCATGTGCTTTGCACAAGCAATCACTTTTTCTGTACCTGAAAAATCTCCTTGTTGGAATCCATTAATCATAGCAGCCCCCATGTTTCCAACCATGAAAGGATCTTCACCAAACGTCTCACCCACACGACCCCATCTTGGATCACGAAGTACATCAATATTAGGTGTAAATGCCCAATGCGACCCGGTAGCCCTCATTTCTTTGGCAGATTGTTTTCCAACATCATATAAAAATGAATCTGACCAAGTAGAGGCTAAGGATATTGGAGAGGGATAGACCGTTGTTCCAGAAACTAAAGCATTTCCATGAATTGCATCTATACCAATTAAAATTGGTATCTGCAGTGGTGACTGAAGTGCCAGTTCTTGCAAAAGGTTAGCCTCTTCTGTGGTTAATACATGAAGAAAAGAGCCAATTTTACCCTCTCTAGTCATTTGAGCAACATCATCACTAAATAAGCCTTTATAAAAGCCTTGGGCATCGTTAGAATGTAAGTCCTCTTCTGAAAGGTTTTTTTCAGCTTGACGCATGTGATCTAAGCCTACAAATTGATTCATCTGATACACTTTATCCTCAAGAGTCATTCGACTCATTAGATCGTCTAACCGCACCTGAACAGGTTGGTTGGCATCAAGATAAAGAAGAGTATTGGATTGAGAAAACCCAATACTTGTCATAAGAATGGCCGAAAAAGATAATACATTTAATAACTTCATTTTTAATTTTTTAATGCGTTTTTAATAATTTGATAAGCAGGTGTTGGCTTTAAATCAGCGTCATATATAGATTGGAAATAGCCCGTATTTCTTTTAAAGCGCTCTCCCATGTCCCATAAATTGAGTGCTACAACTCCAGTGGATGTTTTTGACTCTAAAAGGCTCACTAATTTTGAGTATAACAAAGCCTGTATCTGGTGTTGTACTATAATGTTTGATTTATCTTTTATTTTATAGTCCAATTCTGTGATATGAAATTCTAAATCATTGGCATGGGCCCAGTCTATTAATTCTGAAAGTTGTTGCAGGGTATTCTCGGTATCTTTAATAAAACCTCTAGTAGAACTACTTAAATTAATATGGCCTTGCCAACCAATTGCGTCAACACGATGCCCTTGAGAGCGTATGTACAAAATAGTTTCTTTGACCTTATCCCACATTTTAGGCTGCATTCCTGCATGGTGATTGTATACAAGTTTAATATTTGTTGCATGCTTAGTAGCAATTTCAAATGACTTTAAAATATAATTTGGAAATCCATTAGAATCTAAGCCCATTTTAAGCCATGGATTTTCCCATAAAGTATTTCCCTTTTTTGGACCAAACCACTTTCCATTTGGCAGCACCGTTTCATTGACCACATCCATCCATTTAATATTTGGAATGGTATTGTACCTTTTTGTGGTCGCAGTCATGAAATCAACTAATACTGATTGAAGTTCTCGCGCTGTTCTAGAATCGTCTTTCGCCCACTTTGAGGCTTGGGGACTCGAAGGTCCATGCATTCTAACAATTAAGTTATTCGCTTTAGAATAAGCAATAAAATCATCGATCTTTTTCCAATCCCAAACATTAGGCTCGGGGTGAATTCTAGATTGCTTTGCAGCATTAGCTGGGGTTAAATAGTTAAAATCTTTAAGAAATAAGGCCCCTTTTTTAGAGTCCATTTCGTGGTGATTTAAAGTTGCTCCAATAATTAATTTAGAAGTATTTAGCGGAACCTTTTCTGTTTTAACGGTTTCTATTCGTTGGCTCTTAAAATACCTTGCTGCTAACTTTTGAAATCGCTTTTTAAAGACAAAATAGTTTTCATCATCAATTCTATTGTAGGTTTCATTAGGATCTAATTTGTAATCGTATAACTCTTCAGCATAAATATCTTTTTGAAAAATAGGGTCCGTACTTTTTTTATTGCTAACCCATACCGTGTAGCGATACTGTTCAGTTCGAAAACTATAGCCTGTTTTATTACCACTTTGCCATTGACTAACTGCATACGATTTTGGCGAAACAGAAGCACCTTCAACCAAAGAGTTTAGACTGGTTCCGTCTAGGTTTGAAGGTGTATTTAAATTAGCCGCCTCACAAAGTGTAGGGAAAATATCTACAAACTCCGTTGGAGAAGTGACCTTAACACCCTTTTTTACTTTTGGATTGTATATGATTAACGGAGAACGGGTTGCTTGTTCAAAATTTGAATGCTTATTCCATAAACTATGATCTCCTAAATGCCAGCCATGGTCCCCCCATATCACAACAATCGTATTTTTATCAAGCCCTGTTGCCTTGAGTGTTTGTAGTATTTTTCCGATTTGAGCATCAATAAAACTCGTACATGCATAATAGCCGTGAATCAAGTCCTTTTGATGGGATTCCTCTAAATCTAAAAGGTTTTCATTCGTAATCACGTAGTCAATTCCAGGGGCCCTGTAAGAACGCATCTCACCTGAACTGTGGTAGGCTAGATTAGGCCCATTAACAGATTTCTTTTGAAACGCAGCTAATTTAATATCCTTTTTATCATAGAGGTCCCAATATTTTTGAGGAGCTGTAAAAGGAAGATGAGGCCGCTTAAATCCAACTGCTAAGAAAAAAGGAGCTGATTGATTTTGGCTTAAATCTTGTAACATTAAATTCGCACGCGAAGCTATGGCACCATCTGTATACGCTTCATCAGGTACATTGGCACTTCCAAAAGGCGGTTTATATTTGTCTCTCACATATTTGTGAGTATTTTTAATTCCTTTAGAACTCGCTTCGGCTCTTAGCTGTCTTACCTTATTTTTGATGTCTTTATTTTGATAATACCCCATTGCTGGCGGACCGTATTCAGAAGAGAATTCAAGTTGGTTTTCTTTTACAAAGGGAACAGACCAAGAAGGTTCATCTCTTTTTTTATCAACACAACGGGGATCATATATTTTTCCAACTCCGAGTGTTTGGTATCCATTGTTTTTAAAGTGTTCTGGAATCGTGAGAATATCTGGATTGATATCTCGCATTTTAGTTTTGAGGTCTCTTACCTTGGTATAGTCTGGCCTTTTACCTGTCATTAGACTGGCTCTAGAAGGTCCACAAACTGCCTGTTGGGTATGGTTGTTTAAAAAAATAGTTGCCTCCTTAGATAAGGCATCCATTGCTGGGGTTAGCGCAAAGGCATCCCCAAAACTACCAATAGTGGGCTTTAAGTCATCTATTGCTATAAACAAGATATTAGGCTTTTGAGCTTCTGATTGTGCTACTAATCCACAAGAGAAAACAAGAAGTGAAAAACATAAAAATAAATTTTTTACTTTCATTTAAAATACTAATTTTAATACTATATTGTTTGTACGATTTATTAGTTAATAAATAACTTTTTAAAATACTTGGCTCCAGTTAGCGTTTCTATCCTTAAAACATAAACTACTACAGCAAACGAATTTACATTAATAAAATACTGCTCATACCAAAATGGAACTTAATTTCCCTCAATAGGAGCGCTTAAAGTATAGAGCCTAACATGAGCCGGCAGTTCTTAGGACATAAAAAATTAAAATACAAAATTGAAATATGTCGTTATATAATTACAAAAATATTTATTTACAGAAACCTACAGTATCATTTTTGAGTTATTATGCACTACAAATGATGCAAAGCATTAAATATTTTAAAATTTAAACGAATACATACGATTATTATAAAAAAAAGAACAAAATCTACTATTAGCTTTTCTACTTTTATTTAATTTGTTTTAAGGGACTAATCGTTATTGGTTTGGGGATATTAAATAAATTTAATGAGTAGTTTACGAAACAACCTTCTTGAAATTAGAAAAATAACTACTTGGTGTACAATCAAAGTGTTTTTTAAAGCAGGTTCTAAAATATTTTGGATCAGAAAACCCTACCATATAGATTACTTCGGTTATAGAATATTTTCCAGATTCAATAAGTTTTGCAGCCTTATTAAGGCGAATTGTTCTTATAAATTCAGATGTTGATTGTCCTGTTATTGATTTCAATTTTAAGAATAGTGCAGATCTACTCATTCCTATTTCTAAAGCGAACTTTTCAACTGAAAATTCTGTATTATCAAGGTTCTTCTTGATTATGTTAATTGACTTTTCTATAAATTTTTGATCCAATTTATTGGATAATTCCTTCCAAGACTTAGAACTCGAATTCGTTCTAAACTTTTGAATCCATTGCTCTTTGGTACGTAAAATATTATCTAATCTTAACTTTAAAACTTCAATATTAAATGGTTTTAAGATAAACTCATCAGCTCCAGTTTCTAACCCTTCTTTTTCGTTTTCTAGTCCAGCTTTTGCAGTTAATATAAGTATTGGAATGTGACTCGTATTAATATTCGTTTTTAATTTCTTGCACATCTCAATGCCATTCATCTCGGGCATCATTAAATCGCTTATAATAATGCTGGGTATGTTTTTAATTGCCTGCTCTAGACCTTCTTTACCGTTATTTGCGGTTAATATTCTATAATCATAACTAAAAAATGTTACCAAATAGTCTTGCAATTCTCTATTATCTTCGACAATTAAAAGTAACGGTGTTTCCTTAGAATGTTCTTTGGTACTCTTAATAGGTTTTTTTGGAAGCAATTGATTTTCCTTAATAACATCAACTCCAATTTTAGTGTATTTAAAATCATATTTTTGAGGTTGTAATTCTATGATAGAATTATTAGAGTATGCTGTTTTAGAGATGGGTATCGTAACGGTACATGTTGTTCCTTTATGAAACTCGCTTTGGATATTAATTTTTCCTTTATGTATTTCTACTAAATGCTTTATATAAGCTAATCCTAGACCTGAGCCTTCATTAATAGCATTATTTTCTTTTCTGGTTTGATAGAATCTATCAAATATGCTCACTAATTCGTCTTTAGGGATTCCTATTCCAAAATCAATTACTTTAAGAATGGCATAGTCTTCATTATTTATCGTTTCTTTTTCAAGACTTACCGTAATACTTTTTCCTTTCGGGGTAAATTTAAAGGCATTAGACAATAAATTATATAATATTTTTTCAATTTTATCATTATCAAACCAAGCATCGAATTCATTTTTTGGTGATAAAAACAAAAACTTAATATCTTTTTCTAATGCAATATCTTCAAATGCTGTAAACACTTCCCCTACAAAGGATACCAGTTCATCATTTTGAACAATTAAATTTAAATTCCCAGACTCTGCTTTTCTAAAATCTAAAAGTTGATTAATTAGCTTGAGCAGTCTGTTGGAATTTTTATACATTATTGAATTTAACTTCGGAACATCTTTGGTATTAACCTGCCCATTCATAATTTGACTCAAGGGACCAACAATTAAAGTTAAAGGTGTTCTTAATTCATGTGATATATTGGTAAAGAACTGAAGCTTCATTTGATTCATTTCTTCAGAATTTTCGTGGTTAGCACTTTCTATATCCATTTTACTCCTTAAACGTATCTGATTTAAACGAATTTTAACAAAACTATATATAATAGCAAACGTTAACAATGAAAAAAGAAAAATAGCTAGGGTTGTTAAATACCAAGGTTTATTTATCACCACCAATATCTCTGTTGGTTCATCTGTCCAGATACCAACACTATTAGAGCCATACACTTTAAATATATAATTTCCTGGCGGTACATTCGTATAGGATGCAAACCGTCGTTCATTTCCTTTAGAATATTGCCATTTTTCATCAAATCCTTCTAATATATATTTGTATTGATTTTTTTCAGGATTGGAAAAATGCAAGCTTGAAAAAACAAATTCCATAGAGTTAAGATCATAAGGCAATACAATCTTTTTAGTTTCATTAATACTATTTTTTAAAATTACCTTTCCGTTTCTTTCCTCTAATGGATGAACAATTTCATTAAAAAGTTTAAAACCTGAAATAATTAGTTGCGGTTTTATTTCATTTACAGAAAGCTTGTCAGGTTGAAAAAATGTAATGCCGTTTACGCCGCCACAAAGCATCATCCCAGAGGTGGTAAACAACATGGCATTATCCTTAAACTCGCTAACATTAATTCCATCTTGGTTTTCAAAATAGGTAACCTCTCCAGTTGTTGGGTTCAATTTAGAAATTGCCCTAACATGCATCATCCATATATTCCCTTGTTTGTCCTCCTTTATTTGATAAACTACATCACTTGGAAGTCCTTCTTTTGTGGTATAATGTTTGAAATTTAATGTGTTATTTGAAATTTCAATTTGATTCAATCCTCCACCAAATGTACCAACATACAAATGACCATCACTTGCTTTAAAAATATCTAAAACATAATTATTGCTTAAACTATTTTTATTCTCAGAGTCATTTAGATAACTTGTAAAAGCAATATTACCGGCATCATCTTGTTTTAATTTATTTAAACCTCTTATGGTTCCTACCCAAATATCACCATTAGAATCTTCAAGTATATCTCGAACGAAATTGTTTGATAAGCTATTTATATTGTTAAATTCATTTTGATAATTAATAGATGTGTACGTTTCGCTTTGTTTATCAAAAGTTATTTTCGCGATGCCTTTCTTCCAATATCCAACCCAAATATTTCCCATTCTGTCTTCTTCAATAGCAAAGACTGAGTTTTTAATAAGCTTACCTTGTTTATCTTTGATATCATTAAATTTTTGAATATCAAATGTTTCTGAATTATTTTTAAAGGTTATTTTGCTTAACCCTGTTCTTGCGCCTACCCAAATATTGTCTTCGCTATCATTCATCAATCTTTTAATCTCAAAGAAATCTTCATCATCAAATTGTTTATTGGTTTTTGCAAGATAATTATAGTCCCAACTCTTATTTGACTTATTTAGCAAAGTACTTTCAATTTCCTTACCCTTTAGTATTGCTAAGCCACCTTTACCCTGCGTACCTAGCCAAATGTCTCCTTTAGAGTCTTCGCACATTGTAAGAATGGGGTACTCATGAAAAACAGGAGATTGCTTTTCAGAATTGTTTGAAAATTCGTTCGAATTCAAAAATGTATTGTTTTCTAAATCCATTTTATACAATCCATGGTTTAGGGTTCCTAACCATAGAATATTGGTGTTATCAATCATTAATTGTTGCGCTTGTTGAATGGCAATCTCTTTTCTATGATTTGAATTTAAATTAAGTTTTTCACCTGTCTGAGTATTATAATTTAATAATATACCATTCCCAGCAATCCAAATATGCTGTTCTTTATCAACAGCAATGGCTAATTTTTTGAAATTTTTATCGGAAAATCCTGAACTGTTATCAGAAAGGCTTATTAACTCCCTATCAATAGCCTGAAGCTGATCGTTTAATCGAATTTTAAGGAGTTGAAGTCTATTACTTATCACCCAAATTGTGTTCTTTGGGTATTCAATAAAATTTACAGGATAACTCGAGTTAAATTCAAACCACTTAATGTCTGTGCTTTGAATTTTAATATCTGGCACATTTGCGATTTCGTTTACCGCTACTTGATGCAGTATTATTTTTCTTTCAGGAGTAAAAAACCAATGCTTCCCATTTACTGCAGGAATAATAGTTTTAATACGCAAACTAAAGTTGTTTGCCACATTCATTACTTCTTCAAATAATAAGCTACCATCAATGGCTACATTAAAAAATTTAATACCTTTAGATGTATTAATAAAAAGAACTCCAGAAGATGATTGATAAATATGATCTATCTCACTTGCATAATCAGATGCATTTGGATTGTCAAAATATACATCTATTTTTCCTGTCCTTGGGTCTATTCTATTTAATCCAGCATCTGTAGTTCCAGCCCATATATACCCATCTTTATCCTCAAAAAGACTAATAATAATATTACTACTAAGACTATTAACGTCATTTGAAAAATTATAATGGACCATAGAATAGCCATCGTATTTATTTATGCCATTGTATGTTCCTACCCAAATAAAACCATTACTGTCTTGAATAATGCTTTTTACAGTGTTTTGTGAAAGTCCTTCAATACCCGATATTTTGTTTAACTGCAATTGTGCGTGCAAAGAAACACAACTATATAAACTGATTATTAAAAAAAAATATTTAAATAAATTAGACATAATGGGCTCTCAAATTGTACGACTATAATTTAATCAAAGATAAGGAAATACAGCAGGTTTTATTAATTCTTTACAAAAACACCACTTAATAGTATTTAGCTACAACAATCCTTTTATTCCTTAAAACTTTATTATCGGTTGTTGTAATTTGTATTAAATAGACACCATTCTCCAAATTATTTGTATTTAATTTTATACTACTAGTATGCTCAGGCGCATATTCATTAATAATTCTACCATTTACATCAATTATTCTTATGTTTTTTATCTTTTTATCGAAGGAAGATAGCTTTACATTCAAGAAGTTTCTACTTGGATTGGGATATAATACTATTTTAGTATCCAATGCATCATCATCTATTGACAAACTTTCACTGTCTGTAATTGTTGTTTCGAAATCATCAAAATAATAAGTACCTGCTTGCTTTCCACACAAAACCTTAACTTGTACTGAAGTAGTTGGTTCCGTTAAATCAAAACCATATTCATAAGCACTATATACTGTCTTGAAGGTTTAAAACTGGTGATGTAAAATAACTGGTGGTACTGGTGGTACCACTTGTATAAATAGTCTTAATTTGAAACCTAAAACTAGTAGCATCGTCAGATTTTGCAAAACACTTTATTGCAATATTTTTTCCATTTAAATCATTCGTAAATACATTATTTTCAAGTAGCACTTTATTATAACCAATAGCTGTTTCAACAACTATTTTTGCCGCAATATCTCCATTATAAGCGTCTGTAGCGCCAGAATCTGATATACTTGCAGTTGAGCCTGTAATTACCTTTAAATTCCATCCAGAACTATAACCACACTCAAAATTAGGATTAAAAATAATAGGATCTGGGCTAGGACCGTAACATAGCGGCCATGTTCCTGAACTGAATAAAGCATCCTTTACATCTTCTACCCAAATAGAGGTATCTACAACGGTACTTATATTTGTGTTTTTTGGATTATAACTTATTACTGAAAAGTTATAATATTAAAATTTACCGTTTCAGAATTATCTCTTCTCTTATGGATTGTTTTATTAGACTTTGGTCCAGAATCCCAAGCTGCAAAAGAAAACCCTCTATTGATAGCTTGTTCTGCTACAAATCTATGAAACTCTACTCTTGAGGCATTATCTGGGCCTCCATCAGCAAAACCAGTAGCATTCCCTGAAATAGTATTTAAATCTCCTGTACTGTATTTATATCCGCCAGTATTATCTGCACCAAACTCACCTAAAAAAACAGGTATATTGTTACTTGTAGCCCATGAAGAAACTATATCAAATCTATTTGTTAATAGTTCTTTATCTTGAACTGATCCCCCAAGATTCATTATCCCTAGCATCTGCACTAGAACTTGTAAAATCAAATGGTTGGTAATAATGAAAGGTTGCTATTACATAACGTATCACCTGAAATAATGTTAGGATCAATTTGCAAAGGCGCTTCATGTGAAGTTCCTGTGCCTCCTGTAATAATCACATTTCTAGTTCCATTACTTCCTCCAGAAGCTCTTATAACTAGTTAAGACATCCGTATTAAGTGCATCCATATCTGCCTTAGCTCATATGAAAATAAGGTTCGTTAATAACTTCAAATAATAAATTCTCGGAATGATTTTTAAAGCGATCTGCTATCTGAGCCCAAATAGCTCTAAATTTTTGATTAGTCTGCAGCTCTTTTTGCCGAAGTTGGGTGTGTGTATTCTGTTTCTCCAGAGTCAAATGTATAGATAAACTCAGATTTTAAATTCGATCCATGAAAATCAATGATGGTTACAAGACCTTGATTTAAAGACCATTCAATAACCTGCTCTATTCTACCTAAATAGGTGGAGGACACTACATAATCATCTGATGTACCAGTATAATTTCCTGCAGTTCCAGCGGCACTAGAATAACCAGAAGTATCTCCTGTAGTTCGAGCTCCAAAAAAGTCCATTGGAATTCTAACATTGGTAAAACCGGCGGCAGCGACATCAATAAAATATTGCTCCGTTACCTGCAGGCGACCAGTTTCCTTCTACTGGAGCACTTAAAACGTTACCAAGGTTTAACCCTCTTCCCATTTGTTTAACCATCTCATATGACGAGATTTGAGCAAATAGCACAAAAGGTATTAGACTGACTGCTAAACACAATAAAACTTTATTTTTGAACATAACATCATTTTTAAAAATAAGGCCAATGCGAGTGCAATGGCCTTGTTTTAATATTTGTAAATATACTGATTATTGCTTTTTAACTTTTATTCTTTTTTTTATTCTGTTCTTTTAACAAGGCATTAATAGTATTAATTTCTTCTTTAGAGAATAATGCTGATAATTTATCATTGGTTTCTTTAAAAGATTTCTTGTAAATCACTTTCTTTTCTTCATTTGACAAATCGTTGCCTTTTATTTGTTTTGAAGTTTCATCATATTTACCCAACAAAATAGCATACAGTAGCTGTTTTAGTACTGTCATTTAAAGTCCATGGTATCGGCTATAAGTTGTGCATTTGTGGTTGCCTTTTTTTCTTGATATGACTGTTTTTGTGCATTCGCTGTAGATAAAAAACCACAGAATAATATAAGTGCAATTAGTTTTTTCATTTCTTTTAGTATTAAAAATTTAATTTATTTTTATGAATTTTTTTATTGAAACAGTTCCATTCTCATTCATAGTTTTTAGAATATATGCTCCGGAATTTAATTTAGTTACATTTAAACTATTTGTGTTTTCTCTACCCATTACTTTTTGGCCTAACACATTAAATACCTCTAGTTTCTTAAGTATTGAAGGTGACTTTATTGATAAAATATCTTTTACAGGATTTGGAAATAAATGAATACTATTTTCATCACTAAGGTTGCTATCAGCAAGTCCTGCAGTTTCAGCATAGTAAAATTCAATATAATTTATTGTAAAAGTTCCGTTAGTTGAACCGGCATTAGTATCGTCATTTCGTATATATAATTCTAATTGTGAAAGATTACCAGTCCAAGCATCATGCAATAAAGTGAAATCAATTTCACCAACACCGCTAGCTTCATCTCCAGAAACTGCCATGTCATCAAAGTCTATATATGCCATTCCCCCGTCGGCTTTTGGATGTACAAAACGCATTCTTGTATTATTGGTACCATTTGTATATCCTATTTTTAGAGCATTTATATTCCAAGCAGTAGGAGCAAATGAACATGCATCGTATTTTAGTTTTGTTGAAACGCCAGTTATTTCCCATGTCAAAACATCATTATCAACTGTAACCGTTGCATGCTGAGCACCATTCCATTCATTTAACTCTGCAGTCGTATCAAAATTAGTGTCCGAAGAGTCAGAGTTTGCTGTAAACAATGCTTTTACAATAGCATCCGCAGCCCCTGCAGTATGTGTATAAGGATTGTCTGTTATTCCTGAGGCCTCACCATCAATTTCCCATTCTGTAAATGTAAATTTATCACAAGAAGCTGTAGCTGTAAATTCAATTGCTTCACCGGTTGGATAACATGGCAAAGGAGTTGTTATTGCATTGGTTCCTCCTCCATCATTTTCAGCAGTAATTGCAAAACCTACACATGCTTCTTTTACGAAAGTAACATCATCAAAATAAAACGTACCAGCAGCATTTGCCTGAAGTCTTATATTCATTGCTGTAGTTGCATCTATACCTTCAAAAGTATGGGTGTACGTTTCCCATGCATTATCCGCCAGGATTGTATAAGCATCTCCCGCTGATTGAGCGCCTTGAAAGATTATCCCTTTCACTACGGCAGCAGCTCCTTTAACTTTAAAGGACAAAATATAATTTCCCGCTCCTTCAGATGGAGCTGCGTTTGGATCAGTTTGCGCTTTTTTATTTGCTGCTGTAGTAACAAGCTTCAGAGATTTATCAGCAGCATTCCAGTCAATAGCCGTATCCAGAAGCTGCTTTCCATCCAGTAACATCAGCATCAAAGGTTCCGTTTGTAATTTGACTAAACCCTATAAAAGGCAATGTCATTAAAAAGAGTGTAAGTAAATTTTTTTTCATGATAATTTAAATATTTAATTAATTAATGCACAAGATTAGTTTTTCTCTATCCTAACCAAGGGAGAAATGTTTTTTTAGTAGGGGGTAATGGTTTAAATTCTGTTTAGTTACCTAAAGTGCTTCCATGCCTTTTACATTCTGCAGGAATTCCATTTTCGGCCAGAGTATCAATATTGGGGCTACTAATTTGACTTTGTCCATACACACTTAATTCAGGACGTAAATCATCCATCATTAAAAATAATACGTTTTGTTTGACAGTATATAATGTCTTTTTTTTCTTAATTTTTTTACAACTTAAAAGAATTAAAAGACATGTTATGCCCACTAACTTAAAATGTTTCATTTTATAGTTCAATCCTATTATTGACTTTTAAAGTAGTTAATTTTAAATCTTTATCGTTTGAAGAAGAACCTGTCATTATAATAAACTCCCAGGCTCTACACAATATGCCATATTGATATCATAAAACGCTAAACTTTCGGCATCTATGGTAAAAGCTTACTGTTTTTGTTTCCCCTGCTTTTAAGTGCAACTCGTTGATAACCTTTTAGTTCTTTTACAGGTCTTGTAGCGCTACTAACTTTGTCTCGAATATACAATTGAACGATTTCCTCTCCATCAATTTTTCCAGTATTAGTTACTTCAACAGTAACAGTTACGGCTTCGTTTTGCTTGAATGTCTTACTTGATAATTTTGGTGCGTTATAACTATATTTAGTATAACTTAAACCAAACCCAAAAGGATATAAGGGTGTATTTTTCTCATCGGCATATTTATGAAAATAAGCAGAGGGTTTGTGATTGTATACCATTCTTAACTGACCAACACTTCTTGCAACAGTTAAAGGCAATTTACCACTTGGATTTACGTCACCAAATAAAATTTCAGCAACTGCTTGACCTCCTAAATTTCCGGGTTCCCAAGATTCTACAATAGCAGGAATATTTTTTTGAAGCCAAGGTTCAGAAATTGGTTTTCCGTTTACCAAAACAATGATTACGGGTGTTCCTGTTTTTTCAATAGCCTGAACTAATTCTAATTGTTTGCCAAATAAATCTAAGTTGGCACGCCCCATATTTTCACCAGCAGTTTTATCTTTCCATTTGTAGCGCATAGAATTATCTCCCACAACAACAACTGCATAGTCCGCATTTTTGGCTTTTTCTGCAGCTTCCTGAATTTTAGAACTTTGTATTTTTCTAATATTTTCTCCTGAATCAAAAAAGTTTACAGCATAGCCTTTGGTTTCTCCTAAAGTTTTAATTCCTTCATAAATAGTAATTACGTTTTCATCAGGTTGGGCAGCATGCCAATCTCCTAAAATAGATTGGTTATTTGCATTGGGTCCTGTTACAAATATTTTCTTTTTTGAAGTCGTTTTTTGTAAAGGTAATATCCCATTATTTTTAAGCAATACGATCCCTTTTCTTGCAGACTCTAATGCAGTCGCTTTGTGTTCTTCTGTAAAAAGTAATTCCTCTTTTTTCTCTAAATCTACAAATCGATTTTCAAATAACCCTAATTTAAACTTCGCTGTTAAAATTTTACGGCAAGCATCATTTACACGATTTATTGAAAGTTTACCTTCTTTTACAGATTCAATAATCGCATCTGTAAAAAATGGACCATGCATGTGCATATCCATACCAGCATCAACAGATAAATAAGAAGCTTCTTTCATATCTTTTGCAGTATGATGCAACGTGTTAATACGTTCGATATCTAACCAATCACTTACATAAAATCCTTTGAAGTCCCATTGATTTCTTAAAAGATCTGTCATGAGCCATTTACTCATATGAGATGGAATACCGTTTATCTCATTATGTGCAGCCATAATCGAATAGACACCTGCATCAATGGCTTTCTTATAAGGTGGAAGATGGACTTCTCTTAGTGTACGGACTGAAATATCTGCAGCAGCAGCATTGAGTCCATTTATAGATTCGCCACCACCAATTAAATGCTTTACACATGCAATTACTTTTTGAGTTCCCGTAAAATCTCCTTGTTGAAATCCATTAATCATTGCAGCTCCCATGTTACCAACCATAAAAGGATCTTCTCCTAATGTTTCTCCAACTCTACCCCAGCGTGGGTCTCTTAATATATCTATATTTGGTGTAAAGGTCCAATGGCTTCCCGTAGCTCTCATCTCTTTGGCAGTTTGTTTACCTATGGAATATAAAAAATCATCATTCCAAGTAGATGCTAATCCAATTGGTGATGGATATACCGTTGTGCCAGGAACTAAAGCATTTCCATGTATGGCATCAATCCCTATTAATACCGGTATTTTTAATGGTGATTTTAAGGCCAATTCTTGCAAGTAATTTGCTTCTTTAGCGGTTAAAACATGTAAAAAAGAACCTATTTTTCCCTCTTCACACATTGCAGTGACATCATTAACAGAAAGTGTTTTATAAAAACCCTGTGCATCATTATTTTCTTTATCATCGTTAGGGTTTCCTTTTTTCATATGATCCAACCCAACAAATTGGTTCATTTGATATACCTTATCTTCTAAAGTCATCCTACCCATTAAATCGGCTACTCTTTTTTCAGTAGGTTGTGATGGATTTAAATACAAAGGACTTTGAGTTTCCTTAAGCCGGCTTGAATTTTGTGCATAAGAACTATACATCGTTACTATGAAACTGAAAAAAAATACTTTTTTAATTACTCTTTTAAACATATTATTTATTTATTTATATTTTTAATGATATTATAACTTGGGTTTGGCTGAAATTTTGAATCGTAAATGGACTGAAAAGCACCTTCTTTTCCTTTTTTAGTGCGCTCACCAATATCCCAAAGATTAAGTGTTACAACACCTGATTTTGTTTTTTTCTGTAAAACATTAATTAATTTTTGATAAAATCTAGCTTGATTTTTAAACCTTCTTTTAATTTGCTTTTATCTTCAATAAAATAGTCGAGTTCGGTAACATGAAACTCTAAATCGTTTTGATGTGCCCAATCTATTAATTTTGATAATTTTTTTAATGCTACGTCCGTATTCTCCTTTAATGCTTCTGTTGTTGGGCTAAGGCCTATATGTGCTTGCCATCCAATACCATCTACACGGTAGCCTTTAGACCTTATATACACTATGGTTTCTTTAAGCTTATTCCACATTTCGGTTTGCATTCCTGCATTTTGATTATATACCAGCTTAATATTGGTAGCATGTTTTGTTGCAATTTCAAAAGCTTTTAAAATATAAAGCGGATAACCATTTTCATCTAACCCCATTTTTAACCAAGGGTTTTCCCATTTATCAGTTCCTTTTTTAGGGCCAAACCACTTTCCGTTAGGAAGTATGGTTTCGTTTACAACATCCATCCATTTTATAGTTGGCTCATTATTAAATCTCATTGCAAAAGCGGTTGCAAATTCAGTCATGATTTGATTCAATTCTTTTGGAGTTCTGTAATCTTCTTTCGCCCATTTTGATGCTTGAGGTGATATAGGACCATGCAAGCGAACTTGTAAATCGTGTTTTTGAGCTAGACTTATAAAGTCATCAATTTGCTGCCAATTCCATACTTTGGGTGTGGGATGAATTTTAGTCTGTTTTGCAGAATTGGCTGGTGTTAGGTACTTAAAATCTTTTAAAAATAGTTCTTCTTTTATAGTATTAAGCTCATTATGATTCAATGTAGCACCAACAATTACAGTATCGGATCTCCTCTTTGAACCTTTAGTTTTTAATAACTCTGAATTAAAATAAGCCTTAGAATAGTTTATCAATTCTTCTTGTATCGTTTTATAGTTAGCATACCCAAAATGATTGACAGTTTCTAAAGGGTCTTTACTATAATCGTATAATTCTTGGGCAACAATATCATTAGAAGTAATAACCTCCGTACTTTTCTTTTTATCAATCCAAACTGTATACCTGTAAGTTTCTGTTCTAAAACTGTAACCTGTCACTTTTCCTTTATGCCATTGACTTACGGCATATTTTTTTACGACATTATTTGATTGATTGATTAGTGGCACTAGGCTTTTACCGTCTAAATTTTCTGGAATACTCAGTCCTGTCAACTCACAAAGTGTTGGGAAAAGATCAACAAATTCAGTAGGCGAGCTTACTTTTACAGTTTTGTTGCCATCTGGCACATAGATCATTAATGGTGAACGCGTAGCCTGCTCGAAATTAGAATGTTTGTTCCATAAACTATGGTCTCCCAAATGCCAACCATGATCTCCCAAAACAACAATAATGGTGTTTTTATCTAAATTCTTTTCTTTTAATTTTTTAAGGATTTTTCCAATTTGATTATCAACAAAACTAACACATGCATAATAGCCGTGAATGAGTTTTTTTTGAAGTGCTTCATCCATCTCCAAAAGATTCTTTTCATTAAGCTTGTACTCAACTTCTGGTGACTGATAACTTCTCATTTCGCCAGAATTGTGGTAGGCTAAATCTGTACTATTTTTAGATTTTTTCTGAAAAGCTGCCAATTGTATGGCATCTTCATCGTAGAGGTCCCAATATTTTTTAGATGCAACAAAGGGTAAGTGAGGCCTTTTAAAACCAACGGCTAAAAAGAACGGTTTGTTGCTATCTTTACTAACTTCATCCAATAAAGACAAAGCACTAACTGCAATAGCCCCATCGGTATAAGCTTCATCTGGTGCATTACTAATTTCAAAAGGCGGTTTGTATCGATCTCTAACATATTTATTAGTATTAGAAACTCCTTTGTCTTCGCCCTCTTTTCTTAAAATAGTAATCTGTTTTTTGATTTCCTTGTTTTGATAATAACCAAGTGCAGGTTCCCCGTAATCTTGAGGATAATTTAAATTTGCTTCTTTTATAAACGGAAGACTCCAGGAAGGTTTATCTCTAAACTTATCGACACAACGTGGATCGTAAATTTTACCAACTCCAGCAGTTATATAACCATTTTCCTTGAAATACTGGGGTATGGTTACAATGTTAGGGTTTATATCCCTCATCTTCGTTTTTAAATCTCTAACCTTTGTATAATCTGGTCGTTTTCCAGTAAGTAAGCTGGCTCTAGATGGCCCGCAAACAGCTTGTTGTGTGTGATTATTTGTGAAGATAGTAGCCTTTTTAGCCAATTTATCTAATATTGGAGTTTCAGCAAATTCATCTCCAAATGCGCCAATTGTCGGCTTTAAATCATCAATTGCTATAAAGATGACATTGGGTTTTCTTACCTCCTTAATACCCTGTGCAGATATCTTTAAAGCAACAATTGAAAATAAGAAATATAAAAATTAGTTGTTTCATTAATCGAAATGCAGTCCAGAGAAATGGATGAATTAGGTTTAACCAACAGACCTATTGTTGGTTAATAAAAATGATATATTGAGTCCATAAATTATAGAGCCATCCACTTTATTAGATTACTTTATAATTTATAAACTCAATAAATTAATTTATTGTTTTTGGGTGTGTTTATTCCTAATTGGAGATTTCGTTATTTGCATTAATTTCAGCAACTGCTATCGGTATAGACATTACAATTGTTTCGTCTGTTGCATGCAATACATCTACGCTTCCTTTAAATGATGCCGCTGTATTATGTGGATTAATTATAGTATTTAGAAAGTAATTATACCCTCTACGTCTATTATTAAACCAATCATGCCCTTCTCCTATTAATTCAAACTGATACTCTTTCATAATAGCCGTTCTAAAGGAATCTTGTCCACCAGCATATCCAACGTGCGGAGTAAGACCAACTCTGTCAAGTACTTCTGAGACATAGGTCATTTGCTGTCCATTTTGTAACTCATTGGAGATTTCTGAAAGCATTAATAACAAATCTGCATATCTATAGATTTTAAAGTTCTTATTTGTCTCTCTCACTGCGTTATTAGCATCTCTTGAACCCAATTTAAAAAAATAAGGAAAGGAATTTCCAAAGTTAGACCTCGCTGTATTTGTTGGATAAGACTTTTCTGTACTTCCGTTATTTCCACGCGTCCAAGTACTAACATAAGTAGTCGCTAAACGCGGGTCACTTGGATAGGTTGCAGCATGTAAGTCATAATTTTCGATGTTTATTTTAAACCATCCAAATGTAGCTGCCTTCGTATACCAGTTTGGTGTAAATGCTCTCGTATGATCTAATGTAGCACCCACTACAGACTGAAGTTCAAAAATAGACTCTTCCGTATTATTTCCATTAGTCCCTAAAAATAAATTATCATAGTTATCATGAAGGCTATAAGCACCATATGCTTTGATTGCCTCATCATGTGCCAATTGCCAATAGTTTAAACTTGAGTCTTGAGCATCGCTGGATGCCGTTGCCAAGGTCATGTAAACTTTTGAAAGCAGCATGTCTGCTGCTTGTGGTTTTGGAGTTCCGCTTGCAACCGCTCCATTCATTAATTGTTGTGCTCTTTTTACATCTTCTATAATTTGTGCATACACATCTTTAATGGGTGATTTGGCTAAATGAATCGTTTCTGTTGTAGTTGGAGTTACCCTTAACGGAATTTCTCCCCATAATCTAACAAGATTAAAATAATTGAAAGCTCTTACAAAATAGGCTTGCCCAATAACATCGTTTATAACTAGCTCATCGGACGTACTTGGATTGTCAAATACTGTTGCCGAATTAATAGCATCATTAGCGCGTCCAATAGTTTGATAAATACCTATCCAAGAATTCTCAATTGCAACTAAACCACTGGTAGGATTTAAAGAAGACAAGGTACTATTATAGCTGTTATTATTTCTATTTCCTGTGCGTCTTGTGACCATTAAACCCGAATTTACATTCGTTAGAAACAAAAATTCGTTTCCGTAGTATTCATATTGCACCATGGCTTCATAGATACCGAATAATGCAGATGTTGCATTACTTGCCGAACTGTATACATTTTCGTTTGCTAAAAAAGGTGGTTCCTCTTCTAAATTACAACTCGTGAGTAGTAAACCTACTATGATTAAAAAAGTGAATTTATAATTTTTCATTTTTATAGTTTTTAAAATTAAAATTTAAGGTTTAAACCTAACATGATCGTTTGCGCATTAGGAAACCCATTCCAATCTACTCCTACAATATTTCCATTATTCATGAAATTAGTTATTTCTGGATTGTATCCTGAATAGTCTGTAAACGTAAATAAATTCATGCCCGTTACATAGACATTAGCACTGCTAAAAACGTTTGTTTTTTCCACTGGAATGTCATATCCTAGCGTAATATTGCTTATTCTTAAGAAACTACCGTCTTCAATTATTCTATCTGTGATTGCTGGAGATCCAGATTCTCTTGAATATCCTAATCTCGGATAAGTATTTGACTGTGCATCGGGTCTCCAAGCATTGTTATAAGCTTGAGATAAGATATTTGCTGATCTGCCTTCTGCGGTTCCTAATTGTATTGAATTACCATTCGCAATTTCATTGCCATAAACACCGTTCATTTGAATACTTAAATTCAGTCGTTTATAGTTCATGCTTAGATAACCACCATATACGAAATCTGGATTCGGATTTCCAATAATTGTTCTATCTGCTTCAGTAATAGCGTCATCTCCATTTTGATCTACGATACGTACATCACCAGCTTCTGCTCCAGACACCGTTATAACATCTTCAGTTTGATAAATACCATCCGTTTCAAACCCATAAAACAAACCTACTTCTTCGCCTTCCATAAAGATATTTGCTGGCGCTCTAAAATAGTTACCCGTTGATATATTTTGACCTCTATAAAATACGCGGTTTTCTAACGCACCATTTATATAAATATCTTCTGGAGTACCTCCTAAGTTTTGAATTTTACTTTTGTTAAAGGCTATATTTCCGCCTATATCAATACTAAGATCATTTTTCTCAATAAGTGTTCCGTTTAAAGTAAGTTCTACACCCTTATTATTAAGACTACCTCTATTAACTAACAAAGAAGTAAAACCTGAAGATGGCCCTAATGGTTGATTTAATAATAAATCATCCGTTTGCTTATCATATGCATCTAAGGTTCCGGTAAGCCTATTTTCCCAAAGGCCAAAATCTAACCCAACGTTTAACTGCCCCGTCGTTTCCCATTTAAGATTAGGGTTACTCACATTTAACGGAACAAAACCAATGTTGGTTCCTTCAGCCGAATTCCCATACAATGTTGGTCCATAATTCGCAAAGGTTTGGTATGCAGAAATACCTTGATTACCAGTCATACCCCAACCAATTCTAAATTTTAATTCGTTAATAGTTTCTGAATTCTCTAGGAATTTTTCATTATTAGCTCTCCATGCCAATGAGAATGATGGAAAATAACTATATCTATTTTCTTTTGAAAATTTAGAAGAGCCATCTGCTCTAAACGTTCCTGTTATAATATATTTATTGTCAAACGAATAATTTACACGCGATAGGTATGATAAGAGTTGACTCTTTAAAGGCAAAACGTCTAAAGGACGAGAAATCTGTTGCCCATAAATGGGTTGGTCAACACCAAATTCAGTTGTAGAAAAATCATTAACTGCATACAAGGAGTTTTTAATGTCTCTAACATCGTACGTCATACCGATAACGCCATTAATTCTATGTTTTTTATTAAAGGTTCGATTATAGGTTAATAAATTATTAACCTGATATGACTTTGTATTTAAATTTGAAACCGAAAGGCTACCGTTGGCAGAACTTCCTTGAAAAGTAGTTAAACCATAAAAACGTCTGCGCTCCTTATTTCGCATATTACCTCCTGCCTGCAGCTTATATTTCAATCCTTTTATATTGAATTTATAGACTAAAGCTAAAGATCCAATAAATCGACTCTCTTCAGAGGTATCTTGAAAATCATTAACCCATGAAAATGGACTAGATATTCCATCTTCGTTATCAAAAGTACCACCATCAGTAACTAAAGTAGGGTAGCGTAAAATATTTCCAACAAAACTACGCTGCCCTCCAGCTCTATCTCCATCTTGGGCAAAATTTCCATTTGAATAAAAAGCGTTCAACTTAGCACTAATACTAAATTTATCAGACAAGTCTTGGTTTAAATTGATACTGAAATTACCATTTTGTAATCTTGAATTTTCTACAATACCTCCTTGATCATTGTAACCAACAGAAGCATAATAATTACCCTTTTCTGTTCCTCCACTAAAAGAAGCTCCTGTACTTTTAGAAAAACCTTGTTTATAAATTTCATCATGCCAGTTATGTTTTTCTGCAGCTGTATCGCTAACAGTTCCATCATCTGCAATTGGGAATATTGTTCCGTCGCTTATACTAAAACGAGGAGCCCCACCATTTACTAGTAAAGCTTCATTTTGATAGTTCGCATATCCTAAAGCATCTAAAACATCATATCGTTCACTAATTTCTGAGACACTTGTATTTACATAGGCTTGTATTGATGTTTTGCCACTTTTACCTTTTTTAGTAGTTATCAAAATCACACCGTTTGCTCCCCTAGAACCATAAATAGCAGTCGCTGATGCATCTTTAAGCACTTCCATACTTTCAATGTCACGAGGGTTTATACCATTTAATCCATTTTGTGTTTCTTCCAAGCTATTAGCGTCTGTAGAAGCATTCGCAGCATCTTCACCTGCCGAGGAAATAATAACTCCATCAATTACATACAAAGGCTCATTATTACCTCTTAAACTACTTGCCCCTCTAATTTTCACAGAAACTCCAGAACCTGGGCTTCCTGCATTTTGAGTTACTTGAACTCCAGCCGCACGACCTTGTAACAAGGCATCAACAGTACTATTTTGTGCCGCTGCAATATCGTCTACCTTCACAGAGGCTACTGAGCCCGTAATGTCACTTTTACGCTGACTTCCATAACCAACAACTACAATCTCTTCTAATGTATTATTGGTATCTATTTCTAATTGAATATTAAAGGTTCCTTTATTCCCTATAACCAATTCTTTAGTTATGTATCCTAGATAAGAAAAAACTAGTATTTTTCCTGCCTCTGGAACAGTCAAAGAAAAAAGACCATCAAAATCTGTAAATGACCCAATCTTTAGGTCTTTAATCAAAATACTTACTCCGGGCAAAGGCATCTTATTTTCATCTATAACAGTTCCAGTGATTGCTTTACTTTGAGCAAACAAAATCATTGGAAAAATTAATAATAAATGAATTAGTCGATTTTTTTTCATAAAGTTATCTTTAGTTATTTTTGTTTGTTAGTTTCAAAAGGATTAATGATTAAAAAAAAAAAAAGGGAATTATGTTTTTTTTGTAGGGTGAAATGGTTTAAATTTTTATTTAGCTACAAGAAGTATTTGTAAGCCTTTAATATTCTTTTTTAAGATTCTCCTTTTGTAACAATTGATACGCTATATACGCAAGAAGAATACTACTTTTGTGTAAAATAAAATCACATGTTAAAGAGAGGAACTAAACTTTTTAGTATTCTAAAAATGAGATGCCCTAAATGCAATAAAGGTCGTTTTTATGAAAGTCACCCTTACAATTTAAAAAAAATTGGAGAGGTTAAAAAAGAGTGCAACAATTGTAATCTAAAATATGATATGGAACCTGGATTTTTTCAAGGATCTTACTATGTTTCTTATGGTTTAGGGGTCGCACTATTTGTTGCAATATTTGTGCTGAAAATGCTGATTTTACCGGATTTAGCTTATCTTTCTACTCTAATCTTAATGGTGGTTGTATTGCTTATTTTAGCGCCTTTGCTATTTGCGCTTTCGAAAATTATATGGATTAATCTATTTGTTCCTTTTGATAATACTTATTTTTAAAATCGAATAAAGCAGAAGATTATTATACTGTTGTTCATAATAGAACAGCAATATCAAAAAAATAGCAGCATAGACAGAAAACATTATTTTATAACTAATGTTCCTGTAAAAGTTGCGAACAAATTATAAATTTGACTTTATTCAAATGTCAATTATGAAAATAGAACAAATATATACTGGGTGCTTAGCACAAGGAGCTTATTATATAGAGAGTAATGGCGAAGTTGCTGTAATAGATCCTTTACGTGAAGTAAAACCATATTTAAAAAGAGCAAGATTAGACAATGCAAAAATTAAATATATTTTTGAAACACATTTTCATGCAGATTTTGTGAGTGGTCATGTAACTTTAGCAAAAGAAACTGGTGCTGATATTATATTTGGGCCAAATGCAACTACAAGTTTTGACGCTATTATAGCAGAAGATAATCAAGTTTTTAAATTAGGGAATATTACGTTTACCGTATTGCATACACCAGGCCACACAATGGAAAGCTCTGTATATCTTTTAAAAGATGAAAACGGAAAAGATCATGCTATTTTTAGCGGAGACACTTTGTTTTTAGGAGATGTTGGTCGCCCAGATTTGGCTCAAAAATTGGGGCACTTAACAGAAGAAGATTTAGCCGGTTTTTTATACCATAGTTTACGAACCAAAGTAATGCCTTTAGCAGATGATGTTATTGTATATCCTGCGCACGGAGCAGGTTCTTCTTGCGGAAAGAATTTAAGCAAAGAAACCGTAGATACTTTAGGAAACCAAAAAGCAACAAATTATGCACTTCGTGCGGATATGACCAAAGAAGAATTTATTAAAGAAGTGACGAATGGTTTGTTACCACCTCCTTCCTACTTTCCTTTAAATGTTCAAATGAATAAAGAAGGTTATGACGATTTTCAGGATGTGTTAGCTCGCAGTGCCCAAGCATTATCTCCAGACGCTTTTGAAGCTGCTGCAAATGAAACAGAAGCAATTATTTTAGATGTACGTCATCAAAATGAATTTGCAAAAGGACACATTCCTAGATCTATATTTATTGGTTTAGATGGTAGTTTTGCTCCGTGGGTAGGTGCCTTAATAGCAGATGTTAAACAATCCATTTTATTAGTAACACCAGTAGGTCTTGAAGAAGAAACAATTACACGTTTGTCTCGAGTTGGTTTCGATAAAACATTGGGGTACTTAGAAGGAGGTTTTGTTACTTGGAAAAAAGCTTCTAAAGAATATGATACCGTTACTTCAATTAAAGCAGATACACTTAAAGGAATTAAAGAAGACGAAGATGTTCTAGTATTTGATGTAAGAAAAGAAGGAGAATTTTTATCTGAACATGTTTTAAATGCAAAGCACACTCCTTTAGATTACTTAAATAATCATTTAACAGCGTTTCCAATTCAAAAACCTTTTTATGTGCATTGTGCAGGCGGATATAGATCGATGATTGCTGCTTCTATATTAAAAAGTAGAGGAATCCATAATTTAATAAATATTGCAGGTGGTTTCGAAGCAATAAAAAAATCAAAAATTCAAGTATCAGATTATGTGTGCCCATCAACTTTATAAAAGGTGTACTATAATTATGCAATGTTATAAGATCTAAGTTTTAATACCCTTTTAATCTTTTAGGAGGTATTAAGAAATAGAATTCAGAAAAAGTAATTCATAGTGCTTGTAATTAAAGTTAATAATTTAAGAGAAGAAAGACGATAAAATGAATCTTTAGTTTTTATTTTTAGAAAAACCATAGGTGTTTTGACGAATAAAACCTTTTGGAAATGAAGCATCTCCTGGAAACCCTAATTCAACTTTACCACTGTCCTCTGGAATATAATTCGTTTTAAAAATATAATCCCAAAGACTTAAACTAATCCCAAAATTAACACCGTATTTTCCTTCTGGCACATCATGTGCATGATGATACAAGTGCATTACTGGATTATTGATTAAATATTTAAATGGTCCATAAGTAATTTTAATATTTGAATGATTAAAATGACCGATTATAATTGCAATAAAATGCACGATGAAAGCTTGTTCTGGTTCAAATCCAAACAAAATCATAACTCCAAAAGTTTTCAAAGGTTTGTACAAGATATTTTCCATCCAATGATATCTTAGATGTGCAGCAAACCCCATTTCTTTGACACTGTGGTGTACTTTATGAAATTTCCAGAAGACAGGGTATTTGTGCAATAAAGTATGTGTAAACCATTGTACAAAATCTAATACCACAAAAAAGATTACCAATTGCAGTGCCATTGGCCAATCTGAAGGATTAAACACAGCCAATGGTTTATCTGTAATACCAATGTCTGTAAAAGCTATTTGTAACATTTTATAAAAACCACCAATAACTATAGAAAAAATAAAGAAATTAAAGAACATATAAAATCCGTCTAACCAAAAATCTTTTCTAAATATAGCTTGTTCTTTGCGCCATGGAAACACCATTTCTAAAACCCAAACAACCAAAGAGATTAAAATAAGGCCCCAAAAATAATTAGTATAAAATGGCACTTCAAAAATAATAGATTTCCACGTCCAATCTAAAGTCCCATTAAATGACCGTATAAAAGCGTTTACGTATGAATTCATCTTTAATTTTTATTTTATAAATGGCCTATTTATTATAGCTAAATTGTAAAAATAACACCATTCTATCCAAAAGCCACAATAATTTCTTGTATTCATACAAAAGTAGAATGGTCAAAGCAAAAGCCACTATAACAATGCACAATAGTGAGATCTGCTTCGATTGCAAATTTACCATAAATATTTCTTCTTTTAACAATACCTTTTTTATGAATTATTTTATATGATAAATTAAAGGTAAAAAAGCAAACTTTAATCCCAATTCATTAAATGTATTTATATTGCAGAAAATCTAAAAGTTGAAAAGAGTTATAGTAAGCGTTACAAATGATATATCTACAGACCAAAGAGTTGCTAAGGTTTGTGCTACTTTAATGCAAAATAACTTTGAAGTTTTATTAATAGGACGAAAACTTAAAAGCAGCATTCCTTTAAAAAGAGCCTTCAAAACAAAAAGATTCAACTTACTTTTTAATACTGGTTTTCTTTTTTATGCAGAGTACAATTTTCGATTATTTTGCTATTTATTATTCACAAAAAAAGACATATTATTAGCAAACGATCTCGATACACTTTTACCAAATTACCTAATAAGTAAACTTCAGAATAAAAAAATTGTTTTTGATAGTCATGAGCTTTTTCCAGAAATCCCTGAATTAGTGCACAGACCTAAGGTGAAAAAAGTGTGGCTTGCTCTAGAAAAGCACATCCTACCAAAACTAAAAAACAACTATACGGTTTGCAATAGCATTACTGAGTTTTATGAAAATAAATACCATTCTAATTTTACAACTATCAAGAACCTTCCTAACAAAAAGGCAATAGAAAAAGGAGTGTTTTCATTTAATACAGATAATAAAAAAATAATTTTATATCAAGGTGCTTTAAATGTTGGACGAGGTATAGAGTTAATGATTGAAACAATGCATTTTCTACAAAACCATCTATTAGTACTTATTGGAAGTGGTGATATTAGTAAATCTCTAAAAAATAAGGTTTCTGAAGAAAATCTAAATGACAAAGTTTTCTTTTTAGGTAAAATAAACCCTGAAACATTGCATAAATTAACTCCATTAGCAGACTTAGGTCTAAGTTTAGAAGAAGATTTAGGTTTAAATTATAGGTTTGCTTTACCTAATAAAATATTTGATTATATACAAGGAGAAGTACCTATTCTAGTTTCTAATTTACCTGAAATGAGCAAAGTTATCTCGGCATATAAGGTTGGTGAAATTGTAAAAAACAGAACTCCTGAGAAACTCGCAAAGCAAATAAAAGAAGTTTTAGAAAAAGAATATACTAAAGAATTAAAATTAGCAAAAACAGCTCTTATCTGGGAACAGCAAGAAGAAAAGTTAATAGCAATATTTAATAATTTAAAATAACTATTTCTTGTACTGATGTGGGTTTTCTCTCACTCCTTTCTTAAACAATTTGCGTATTTTAGATCGCAAAGTATTATCTACCCTCAAAATCAAATCTTTTACTTTTTCTGAAGACCTTCCTCTAAAAGTTGTAACATGAAATGTATCTGACTCTAAAAGGGGTGTATTCGAAAAATAGTAATTAGAAACACAACGTCTTATATCCTGTTTTAAAACCTTACTCACAGAATGCCAAGATTTTTGATGCGTTGTCATTACTACCAACCTATTAAACTTACTTTCTATAGTGGTTTGTGCTTGTTTTAAACCGTTTGGCCAAACCTCTAAATTACCCCCGTTTTCTAAAGTCCAATTTGGTGTAACATAATATAACAAATTTAAAACACGCCATCTTTCTCTATCTTTGTCATGAGAATTGTCTAAATGCGGATTCAAAAAATTGTCCTTCTCCATTAAAGACAAACCGCCAGCATATAAATTCTCATCACCATAAACTTCTTCTAAATCGCAAATTTCTGAAATTAACCGAATTACTTTTTCGTCTTGAAAAGCATAAATCAAATCCTCTAAAAGACTGTCATAAAGATCCATTTGATATGCTGTAAATTTAAACTCGCGTAAGTTTTTCTTTCGAACAGCTTTGTCTGTTGTTGGAAATTTATTGTAAATTTTTAAAGCCAATTCTACAGGCAATAAATCATCTATAAAAAAATAGCCAATAGTAGCTTTCGATTTTAAAAACTGTATTTTTAAAAATTCTCTATTCGCTGTTAAGTTGTCAAAAATAAGTTGTGCTATTTCGGTTTTACGAATCTTCATAAATCTTTAGTAAAGTATAAATATATTCATTTTTTAAATTTTACATTTGTATTTAATGAAAAAAAGCATACATCTTGTTTCTTTTGATATTCCATACCCACCAAATTATGGTGGAATTATAGATATATTTTTTAAAATAAAAGAATTACACAAGTTAGGTATACATATATACTTACATACCTATCTTTTTAATGATAAAACAAGACAACCTGAATTAGAAAAATATTGTGAAAAAATATTTTATTACAAACGGAAAAATGCTTTTTTGTCTTTATTTTCTAAATTACCATTTAGAGTGCAAAGCAGAAGTTGTAACAAATTAATTGAAAATCTTAAAAATTTACAGTTCCCAATAATTTTTGAAGGTTTACATACTGCATATCCTCTTAAAAAATATAATTTTAAAAATACTTATATTAGAGCGCATAATATTGAGCATGCCTACTTTTTAGGATTGTTTAAAAGCGAAAAAAATATATTTAAAAAAGTGTTCTTTTTTCTAGAATCTGTCAAACTTAAAAGGTTTGAAAATATATTAGAAAAGGCAACAGGTATTTTCTCAATTTCTCCTTTCGAACAAGCATATTTTACTAAAAAATATGGAGCAAAAACATTTTATATTCCGGTGTTTCATGCCACAACAAACCTAACACAAACAGATGAAAAAGGAGATTTTATATTATATCATGGCGATTTAAGAATTGCTGATAATGTAAGAGCTGCACTATTTTTAATTGATGTATATAAAAACACACCATACCAGTTTGTAGTTGCAAGTAGTTGCAAGAACAAAAACGTTCTTAAGCAAATTAAGAAGTATCATAATCTTAATTTTAAAGAAATTCCTACTCAAGAAAGTTTAGAACAATTATTTAACAAAGCACAAATTAATACACTATTCACCTTTCAGAAAACAGGTATTAAGTTAAAATTATTAAATACTTTACATCAAGGAAAACATATTATTTCAAACACACAAATGACTGAAGACACTGGGCTTGAATCATTATGTGAATTAGCAAATACTAAAGAAGAAATCTTAGAAATAACATCGAAACTACTTAAGCAAACCTTTTCTAAAGCTCACATAATAGGGCGTAAAGAAAAATTATTAGAGTTTAATACTATGGTCAATGCTGAAAAAATAGTAGCAATTATATTTAAACAGTAATTTGTTGAGCAACTTCAAATAACTTACCACCTTCACACTTTAATGTTTTCTGCTTAAACTTTACAATTAATTGATAATCGTGAGTAGCCATTAAAATAGTTTTTCCGTTTTTAGAAATTTCGTTTAAAAGTTCCATTACCTCTAAAGATGTTTTTGGATCTAAATTACCAGTTGGTTCATCTGCTAAAATCAATTCAGGATCGTTTAAAAGGGCTCTGGCAATTGCTACTCTCTGCTGCTCACCGCCAGAAAGTTCAAATGTGTTTTTATAGTATTGAGATTTTAAACCCACTTTATCTAGTACCTCATAAATTTTTTCTTTCATAAGATTATTGTCTTTCCAACCAGTTGCCTTTAAAACAAACTTTAGATTTTCGAAAATATTTCGATCATTTAATAACTTAAAATCTTGAAATACAATTCCTATTTTTCTTCTTAAAAACGGAATTTCCTTTTCTTTTAAACCTTTTAAATCAAACCCTACAATACTTCCAACTCCCTTTCGTAGCTGCAAATCTCCATATAAGGTTTTCATTAAACTACTTTTTCCACTACCCGTCTTTCCTATTAAATAACAAAATTCTCCTTTATTAATGGTTAAATTTACTTTAGAAAGAACCAAATTATCTCTTTGATAGATTTCTGCATTTTCTAGATGTAAAACAAGATTGCTCATAATATTAGGTAGTTTCGACAAATTTAAAAGTTTCTAACGATTTTTTACTATGAATTCATAACAATTCTTACTTTTGATTAAAAATTTGAGATTCTTTTGTTTTCCACTCCAACAAAACAAAGAATTATTCGTTATCTAACGAGAGAAATAAAATTTATATGAAATATCATTTTTTTAAAAAAGAGATGCTTTCTTTGTGTTTTTTCTTTGTTGCACTTCCTTTTTTATCGCAACAAACAATTGCGAATGCAACAGATATAACTAGCTATAATTCTGGCTTAAACTTATACAACACAAAAGCGTATGCTGCTGCTCAAAAGACGTTTTACACATTTAGTAAAACTAAAAATATTGGTTCTAATTTAAAAGCAGATGCTTTATACTATGAGTCAATGTGTGCCATAAAACTAAATCAGCCAGATGCAGATAAAAAAGTGCTTTCGTTTGTGGAAAACCATCCAAATAGCAACAAAAAAAATGCTGCTTTTTTTACTGTTGGAACCTATTATTTTGCGAATAAAAAAGCTGCTTATGCTCTAAAATGGTTTCAAAAAGTAGCTATTGATGAACTTTCTAATGAAGACCAAAAAGAGTTAAATTTTAAAATGGGTTATTGTTTTTTAACTACCAATAATTTAACTTTAGCCAATAAGCGTTTTCTACCATTAATTAATGATGCTAAATATGGAAATGATTCTCGATATTATTATGGTTTTATAGCCTATAAATTAGAGGATTATGATATAGCAGAATCTACATTAAAAGAAATTGCAGACAATGAATCTTACCGAGCAGAAATTTCTTATTATTTATTAGATATTAGTTTTAAAGTTGGAAATTTTGAACGTTGCATAAAAGTTGGATTAAAATTATTTTCAACAATAGAAAAAAAATTAAAATCTGATGTCTCTAAAATTATTGGTGAAAGCTACTTCAATCTAAAAGAATATGAAGTTGCAATACCATATTTAAAAGGTTATCAAGGAATTAAAGGAAAATGGAATAATACAGATTTTTATCAATTAGGATATGCATATTACAAGCAAAAAGATTTCGAAAATGCAGTAAGTAATTTTAATAAAATTATTGATGAGAAAAATACTGTTTCTCAAAATGCGTATTATCACTTAGGTGAATGCTATCTGCGCTTAGATAAGAAAGCAGCCGCATTAAATGCTTTTAGATCTGCGGCAGAAATGAGTTTTAACAAGAGCTTGCAACAAGATGCAGCATTAAATTATGCCAAATTAAGTTATGAAGAAGGAAATCCTTTTGAAGCTGTAGCTAAAGTTTTACAAGATTATTTGAAAAAATATCCGACATCCAAAGAATATGCTAAAATTAATGAATTACTAGTTTCTTCATTTCTAAATGAGCAAGATTACAAAGGAGCTCTGCAATTTTTATCACAAAAAAAGTCCAAAGAAAATACCGCATTTAGACAAGAGGTTTCTTTGTATCGCGGCATTCAACTCTTTAATGAAAACAACTATAAAGAAGCTTTGATACTATTTGTTGAAGGAAAAAAATCTAAAACTATTGAAATCAATCAAAAGTGCAAGTATTGGGAAGCTGAAACTATTTATATGTTGCAAGACTATCAAACTGCTTTAACAAAATTCAGCACTTTAAGTGCTTTGGTAAAACAGGATGCAATAGACACTTTTCTCTTACTAGATTATAATATTGGTTATTGCCATTTTAAATTAAAAGAATATACTAAGGCATCCAACGCTTTTGAAATGTTTCTAAAAAAAGGTGCAATTCTAGATGGTATAAAATATGATGCATTTACACGATTAGGGGATAGTTATTATGCGACAACAAATTATAAAAAAGCAATTATTGCCTATGAAAAAGTAACAGATAATTTTGGTATTGGTACAGATTATGCGACATATCAAATAGGAATGAGTTATGGTTTTATAAATGAATATGAAGCAAAAATAATTGCGCTTAAAAAAGTAAATAGTGCATTTCCTATTTCAAACTTAAAAGATGACGCTTTGTATCAGCTAGGGAATACCTACTCAGAACTTAAAGATTCTAAAAATGCACATATTGCCTATAATAGGCTTGCAAAGAAACACCCTAAAAGCATCTTCTTATCTAGAGCGTTATTAAGGCAGGGTTTGCTTTACTTTAACAACAACGCTTACAAAGAATCTTTAATAAAGTACAAAATGGTAGTGGCGAAATTCCCTAATTCTCCTGATGCTTTAGAAGCGGTTACCAATGCAAGAAAAGTGTATATAGAAGAAGGTAATTTAAACGATATATTTACATGGATAACTACTTTATCGTTTATAAATAGTACCAATGCACAATTAGAGAATACTACATTTGCAGTAGCAGAAAAAAAATATTTAGATGATAAGAATGCAAAAAAAACTATAAAAAGTCTTAAAAAATACAATACCGAATTCCCTGAAGGAAGTTATAAAATAAAAGCACATTATTATTTAGCCAGATGTGCTTTTTAAAGAAAAGTTATTTCAAGAAGCAATTCCCTATTATACTTTTATTATTGAAGAAAAACGTTCTGATTATTCTGAAAACTCTCTAAATAAATTATCTCAAATCTATTTAAATAAAGACGACTTTAAAAATGCGCTTCCAATTTTAAAAAGATTAGAAGAAGAAGCATATATTTCTGAGAATATTCTTTTTGCGCAAAGTAATTTAATGAAAGGTACTTATGAAACAGAAGCCTATGAACTTGCAATTACGTATGCTGAAAAAATATTAAGAAAAGATAAAATAAGCAATAGATTAGAGCACGATGCTAAAAAAATAATTGCGAGAGCCTCTATTAAAAATAATGATTTTATTAGCGCTGAAAAATATTATATTGAAATAGAAAAAACTGCAGATGGTGAACTTAAAGCAGAAGCTTTATATTACAATGCATTTTTCAAAAATCAGCAAAAAGAATATGAAGTATCTAATAAAGTTGTTCAAGAATTAATTGCAAAATATACTGCTTACAAATATTGGGCTGTAAAAAGTTACGTAATAATGGGTAAAAATTATTATGCTTTAAATGATGTCTATCAGGCTAATTTTGTTTTGGAAAATGTAATAAAAAACTTTAAAGAATTTAAAGATATTATAGAAGACGCTAAAACTGCACTAAACACGATAAAACAAAACGAAGCCAAAAAAAATAATTCAGTAACTCCGCAAAAAAAGAAATAATGAGAAAATGCTTTTTCCTTTATAGTATTTTAATAGTAGTTTTTTCTTCAAATGCTCAAGAAAAAAAGAAAGATACAATTATAAAAACTGAGATTGTAAATGTAATTACGAAGTATAATCCTAAAATTTCAGATGCAAAAAAAATAAGAAATAATCCAAAGGTAATTCTACTAAAAAAAAGCAACAAGAAAAAATTAAAATATACCATTTTCTCTGCTCCTGTTGCTTCTACATTTATTCCTAAAACAGGAGTTGTAAAAGGCATTAATATTGGCGTAAAAGAAAGAATTTACAATAACTATTTAGCAGTTGGCTATGGTAATTACGCGAGTCCTTATGCAGAACTATTTATCCATAAGAACACTCGTTTTAATAATGATTTTGGCATCTCATACTAAATATAGTGCATCCAAAGAAAATATTAATAAAACTAGTTTAAATAGCACTTTTTCAAATTTTAGTATGGCAACTTTCTTCAAACAACAAGAAAGATATTTTGATTGGAAAGTACGTTTAGATGCAACACAAAATAATTATAATTGGTATGGTTTACCAACGGATAAAGCTTTTACAGATAATACGATAAAAAGTATTAATGAAGCACAAAAACATACACATTTAAAGTTGGAAGGAGCTTTAGTTTTCATGATTCTTATATAGATTTTAGTAAAATTTCTGTTTCTCACTTTACTGATAAGTTTAATAGTTCGGAAACACTTGTGAATTTTGAGACAAAATTAGATTTTCCTTTAGACAGATTAAGTGCTAATTTAAATGATATTTCAATACTTACCGGAATAGACTTTTTAAAAGGTGGTTTCCAAAATAATTATGCAAATTCTAGTGAAATTGACTATAATATAATAACTGCAAAAATAATTCCTAATTACAAAGCAGAATATTTAGGCGTTTCCTTAAATATAAGTTTAAGAGCCTTTATCTCTTTAGACATAGAAAATGATGTTACTAACTTTTTTATGTTTCCTAACTTACTTTTACAAACGAGTATTTTAAAGAAGTATATAAATGGATATGCTGGTTTTTCAGGAGATTTAGAAACCAATACATACCAGAAATTTACAGAAGTAAATCCGTATGTTTCACCAACTTTATTCATAACTCAAACTGTACAATCATCAAATTTATATATTGGTTTCAAGGGAAATATTACACGAAACCTTAACTACAATATAAAGGCAAGTGTTACAAAAGAAGAAGACAAACCTTTATTTTTAAGAAATAACTCTAAATCTAACGGCATTGCAACTATTTCCGATGGAGAACCTTTAAAAGGTTATGAATATGGAAACTCTTTTAGTATTTATTATGATGATGTAAATACCACCTCTATTTTTGCAGAAATAGAATATCGTTTTGATAAAACCTTAACTTTTGCTACACAAATTAAATATGACAATTATACAACTACAACAGCACTAGAAAACTGGAATCTCCCGGGTTTAAAAGCTTCCTTTTTAGCAAAATTTAAAAGTAAAAAATGGTACGCTACTTCAAATATTTATTATAACAGTGAGCGCAAAGATGCGCTGTATGCTGCGAAATTTCCATCAAGCATAAATGGTGTAAAGACAGTATCTTCTTTTGCGGATGTTAACTTAAACGGTGGGTATCATTTTAATGATAAATTTTCTGCTTTTTTACAATTAAACAATGTGTTAAATACAAATTACCAACGTTTTTCAAATTTTGACACGCAAGGGTTTCAAGCTTTAGCTGGACTTACTTACAAGTTTGATTTTTAATTTTATTAAAAAAAATCTAGAAATATAAAGAAAGAGCTTTCTCATTTCATTTTTGTAGTTTTATAAAAATAAATTTTTACAATTATGAAAAAAATACTATTCTTAATTTTTGTCTCTTTTTTTGTTAGTTCGTGCAACACCAAATCAAACCAAAAAGTAACTCAGCATTTTTCTTCTGAAGAAAGAATAGATTCTACAAATATCAAAAGTTTATTTAATAGCGTATTAAAAGATGGTAAATCCTTTGAATGGTTAAGAGATTTAACTCAGAATATTGGCGGTAGATTGTCAGGTTCGCCAGAGGCAGCTAAAGCTGTTGTTTGGGGAGAGAAATTAATGAATACAATTGGTTTAGACTCTGTTTGGCTTCAGCCCGTAATGGTGCCACATTGGGTTCGGGGAGAAAAAGAAATTGCAATGTATTCTGTAAACGGAATACAAAAAAACGTACCAATTTGTGCTTTAGGTTTTTCTATAGCAACACCTAAAACAGGCGTTTTAGCTGAAGTTATAGAAGTAAAATCTCTAGAAGAAGCAAAGGCTCTAGGTGAAAAAATGAAAGGCAAAATTGTATTCTTCAACAGGTCTTTTGATAACACTTTAATTAATACATTTAGTGCTTATGGAGGTTGTGTAGATCAAAGAGTGCAAGGTGCTGCGATTTGTGGGGCATTTGGAGCTAAAGGTGTAATTGTGCGCTCTATGACTAATTCCGTAGATGATTTTCCACATACAGGAACCATGACGTATAATGATTTACCACAAGAACAATACATTCCTGCTGCCGCAATTAGCAGTAAGGCAGCAAATATACTAAGTGCAGATTTAAAGAAAAATCCGACTTTAAAATTCTACTTTAAACAAGACTGTAAAACGCTTCAAGACGCACCTTCTTTTAATGTTGTTGGTGAAATTAGAGGAATAGAGACGCCAGAAAATATTTTTGTTGTTGGTGGCCATTTAGATTCCTGGGATTTGGGAGAAGGAGCTCATGATGATGGCACAGGTATTGTGCAATCTTTAGAAGTTGCTTATTTATTTAAAAAAAATAATATCAGACCAAAAAACACCATTCGAATTGTATTTTTTATGAATGAAGAAAACGGAACACGTGGTGCAAAGAAATATGCAGAATTGGCAAAACTTAATAAAGAAAATCATATTGGTGGTTTAGAATCTGACGCTGGCGGACATACACCAAGAGGCTTTTCTATTCAAGCAAATGCATCGAATACAAAATTATTACAAAGCTGGAAAAAACTTTTATCTCCTTACGGTTTGCATGATTTAAAAGCAGGCGGTTCTGGCGCAGATATCGCTCCTTTAAAAGGAGAAGATGTAACCTTAGTTGGATACAGACCGGATAGCCAGCGTTATTTTGATTATCATCATACAAGCAGAGATACTTTCGATAAAGTTAATAAACGTGAGCTAGAATTAGGAAGTGCGTCTATGGCAAGTATTGTGTATTTAATGGATAAATACTTATATAATAACGTTTCAGTAAAACCATAAACACCATGCAAACCACTGTACTTTTTTTAAGAATTCTATTTGGAATCCTTTTTTGTTTTGCAGGAATTATGCACATCATTAGACCGAATTTCTTTAAGAATTTTATTCCTGATTTTTTACCAAAGCTAACCATAAATTATATTTTTGGATTACTAGAGTTTCTTTTAGGTCTGGGTGTTTTTTTCGATACAACCATAAAAAATGCAGCTATAGGAATCTTTATTTTATTACTTATTTTTCTACCCATTCATATTTGGGATGCAACGAAGGTTAGGCCAGCTATTGGTTCTAAAAAAATAGCTTTTATTCGAATTCCGCTTCAATTTGTATTGATGTATTGCACTTATATCATATATATAAACTCCTAAATTAAAGACTCAAAAAAATGAAAAAAAACCTTTTACTCCTCGTTACTATACTCACTCTTATTTCATGTAGTAAAGAAAAAGTAGATTTAATTGTAATCAATTCAAATACCTATACGGTAAATACTAGTTTTGATAAAGCAGAAGCTTTTGCCATTAAAGATGGAGTATTTATAGCTGTTGGAAAAAATGAAGAAATTACAGGCAGGTATCAATCTGATAAAATTGTAGATGCAGAAAATAAAACCATAGTTCCTGGATTGATAGATGCTCATTGTCATTTTTATAGAATGGGCTTGCAGCAGCAAAAAGTTTCTTTAGAAGGCACTAAAAGTTATGATGAAGTATTAGAGAAGCTTGTCGCTTTTCAAAAAGAAAAAAATAACACTTTTATTACCGGGCGCGGTTGGGATCAAAACGATTGGGAACTAAAAGAATTTCCAACTAAAGAAAAGCTAGATGCTTTATTTCCCAAAATTCCTGTAGCTGTTGGTAGAGTTGATGGACATGCTTTATTGGTAAATCAAGTAGCAATTAATATGGCTGGGATTACAAAAAACACAAAGGTCTCTGGTGGAGAAATCATTTTAAAAAACGGTAAAATCACTGGTGTTTTAATTGATGCAGCTATGGACTTTATTAAATTCCCAAAGACCTCAAATAAAGAAGCAATTCAAGGTTTATTAGATGCTCAAAAAATAGCCTTTTCATACGGATTAACAACTGTTGATGATGCAGGGTTAGACAGAAATACCATAGAGCTAATAGATAGTCTACAAAAAGCTAAAAGTTTAAAAATGCGTGTATATGCAATGGTCTCTGGAGACAAACAAGCACAAATTGATTACTACATAAAAAAAGGAATTGTAAAAACAGACAAGTTAAATGTGCGTTCTTTTAAGGTTTATGGAGATGGAGCTTTAGGTTCTAGAGGTGCTGCAATGCGTACTTCATATTCAGATAGAGAAAATCATTTTGGAGCCTTAATTTATCCGCCAGAAAGATATCAAGAAATTGCAAAACAAATTGCAGCTTCAGACTATCAAATGAATACACATGCCATCGGAGATTCTACAAATACCTGGATTTTAAAAACCTACAAGGAAGTATTAAAAGACAGTAAGAATAGACGCTGGAGAATTGAACATGCGCAAATAATTTCCGAAGAAGATTTTAATCATTTTGATAATATTCTACCTTCGGTGCAACCAACACACGCAACTTCAGATATGTATTGGGCAGGAGACCGAGTTGGAGCAAAAAGAATGAAGGGTGCCTACGCATTTAAAAAACTATTAAACACCTATGGAAAAATTGCTCTAGGTACAGATTTTCCTGTAGAACAGGTAAATCCGTTTTTAACTTTTTACGCGGCAACTATTAGAAAAGATACAGACAATTACCCGAAAAATGGGTTTCAAATAGAGAATGCATTAACAAGAGAAGAGACTTTAAAAGGAATGACTATTTGGGCTGCATACTCAAATTTTGAAGAAGATGAAAAAGGAAGCATCGAAGTTGGTAAATTTGCAGACTTTGTTCTTTTGAATCAAGATATAATGAAAGTTGAAGGAAGCGAAATTCCTAAAACGGATGCTATATCAACTTATTTAAACGGAGAAAAGGTTTATTAAAATAATCAGAGTATATTCGCCTAAAATCTAAAAAACACGAAATGAAATTTTATTTATATATTATTTTTTCAATATTTATTTTCACATCATGTGCTAAAGACACAAACTTTGAACCTCAGACAGAAGAAGATATTATTGCGTACATAGAGGCTAATGATTTAGATGCAACTAGAACTAATTCTGGATTGTATTACGTGATTGATAATGGTGGTTCTGGAACAAGACCTACAAGCTCTTCTAACGTTACAGTTGCTTACAAAGGATACTTTCTAGATGGAAATACTTTTGACCAAAGTGGTGATGCTGGTATTTCTTTTGGGTTGAACCAGGTAATCCCGGGATGGACAGAAGGAATTCAACTTTTTAAAGAAGGTGGAGAAGGAATGTTATTAATTCCTTATAATTTAGGATATGGAATTAACGGACGTTCTAGCATTCCAGGTGGAGCAGTATTGATTTTTGATATACATCTAATTAGCGTTAACTAAGCAATTTTAGAATTTATAAAAAAGGCGAAACTTACTAAGTTTCGCCTTTTTTAATTTAAGAAATAATTGGTTTTATAAAATCATCTATTTTCCCTATTCCATTAGTTCCTAAATGCTTTATAAAAGCAGAACCTACAATGGCTCCATTTGCATAAGAACAAGCAGTATTAAAAGTAGTTTTATCAGAGATACCAAAACCTATAATTAATTTACTTTGCAAATTCATTGCACGTATTCTCTCGAAATAACCAATTTGATTACTAGAAATTTCTCCTTTTGCACCGGTAATGGATGCAGATGCAACTACATAAATAAATGCCTTAGAATAGGAATCTATCTTTCTAATTCGATCTTCTGATGTATGAGGTGTTATTAAAAAAATGTTTGTAAGTCCATATTTATCAAAGAGTTGTCTATAGTGGTTTTCAAACTCTACCATAGGTAAATCTGGAAGAATTACAGTATCAATACCGCAATCTACGCACGCTTGACAGAATTTATCTTCACCATATTTCAATAACTGATTCAAATAGCCCATTGCTATTAACGGAGTCTTATTTGTTTCTTTAATAGTTTTTAATTGCTCAAAAATAACATCTAAATTAATCCCATTTTCTAAAGCTTCATGACTACTTTCTTGAATAGTCGGCCCGTCTGCTAACGGGTCTGAATAAGGCAAACCAACTTCTATAAAATCTACACCACTCTCTCCTAATGCTGAAATTACATTGGTGGTATCTTCTAAATTAGGATACCCACAAGTAAAATAAATAGACAATACATTTTTATCTTTTTTCTGAAGTAATTCTTGAATCGAATTCATATTGCTACTTTTAATTGTGCTGTTATTTGTTGCTCAATTGCACTCCATAAATTAATTCTTAATTCCAATGCTCTCTTTCCAGTCTCTAAAACTTCTTTCCATTTTTGTGCATCATTACCACATAATTCTTCAATCATTCTTAAAGATAATGGGCCGTGTTCATCACCATCCAATTCAATATGCCTCTTTAAATAGTAATTAAAACTATCATATGATTTATTGTTTTCAAGCGTAGCTTTGTCAATAATACTTATAAACATATCTGGTATTACATCTTCTCTTCCAAAAGTAAAAGAAGCAGCAATTAAATGTGTTTTATCTGTTTTTATAATATCAAACGTAAAGCTTAAAAACTCTTTTACTGCATTTGGTACTTCTAAACTTTCTAATGCTTTTCCTACAGAAACATTGGATTGTAAAGTTTCCAAAAAATTATTCATTTTACTTGGATCTGCGTGTACTTCAGCCATCGCATCTAAATACATTTCATAATGACTTTTAACCACTCCGTGTGCATCATGATCACTTTCTTCAGCTACCACAATCTCATTAATAAAACGTGCTAATTCAGCATTCTTAACAGGCATCCAAGGAATTGAAACACATGTTAAATTAATCTGTATTGCTTTTAAAAGCGACATAAAATCCCACACTGCAAAAACATGCAGCGACATAAATGTCTGTACATCTTCTAAAGTATTGAGTCTCTTATATAGAGAATGATTTTTTAATTGATTTCTTAAGTCTGTTAGCTCTTTTTCAATGTGTACTATATTACTATTCATCTTTCTTTATGCTTCTAAATATTTTGTATAAATCTCTAAATCTTTGTCTCCTCTACCTGATAAATTCACAACAACAACTTGATCTTTTCTAAACGTAATTTTATCTAAAACGGCCAAAGCATGCGCTGTTTCTAAAGCTGGAATAATTCCTTCTATCTTGGTCAATTCAAAAGCGGCATCTAACGCTTCTTGATCTGTAGCACTCATAAATTTTGCTCTACCACTTTCATATAAAAAAGCATGCAAAGGACCAACTCCAGGATAATCTAAACCTGCAGATATCGAATAAGGCTCTACAATTTGCCCATATTCATCTTGCATTAATATCGTCTTACTTCCATGAATAATACCAACCTGCCCTAATTGAGAAGTTGCAGCACTCTCACCAGAATGCACTCCCAAACCTGCTGCTTCAACAGCAATTAACTCTACATTTTCATCATCTAAGTAGTGATAAAAAGCACCAGCAGCGTTAGAACCTCCCCCAACACAAGCAATAATTGTATCTGGATTTTCTTTTCCTGTCTTCTCTTTTAATTGCCATTTCATTTCTTCTGAAATAATAGCTTGTAGACGTGCTACCATATCTGGATGTGGTGCAGGACCAACAACAGAACCAATTAAATAAAAAGTTTCTGGATGCTGAATCCAATAACGAATTGCTTCGTTTGTTGCATCTTTTAGTGTTTTAGAACCACTGGTTGCAGGCACTACTTTTGCTCCTAACATTTTCATTCTAGTAACATTTGGTGCCTGACGTACGATGTCTTTTTCGCCCATAAAAACGGTGCATTCTAATCCCATTAATGCACAAACTGTAGCAGTTGCAACACCGTGCTGCCCAGCACCTGTTTCAGCAATAATTTTAGTTTTACCTAGCTTCTTAGCTATTAAAATCTGACCAACAGTATTATTAATTTTATGCGCACCGGTATGACATAGGTCTTCACGTTTTAAATACACATGAGCACCATATTTTTCTGATAACCTTTTTGCTAGATACAAAGGTGTGGGTCTACCAACATACTCTTTTAACAAGTCTTTATATTCTATCTGAAATTCTGAAGATTCGATAATTTGAATATAATTATCTGCTAATTCTTGCACATTTGGATGCAACAATTCTGGAATAAACGCACCTCCAAATTGTCCGAAATATCCGTTTTTGTCTGGGTGAAATTTTGATTTCATATCTTTATTTTGTGTAATCATATGCTTGTTAATTCGTTGCAATATTTCAACAATTAAACCTTTAAACCTTGTTTAAACTTCTTTAATTCCTCTATTTTCTTCCTTCCTGGTGTACTTTCAAATTTACTATTTACATCTAATGCATGCAGTGGTAATTCTGAATTAATTATTTCATGAACTCCTTCAACATCCTCTAGACCAATTCCTCCACTTAAAAAGAAAGGCTTTTCAAATGGATAATTCTCTAATACTTTCCAATCGAATTTAGTTCCGTTCCCTCCTCTTTCTTCTCCTTTCGTATCGAATAAAAAGAAGTCCACAAGATCTAAATATGGTTTTAAAACATCAAAATCAAATGCATCTTTAATTCCGAAAACCTTGATAATTTCAACATTCTTCTCAGAGATAAAATGTTGATTTTTTTTCTTTTTTATGTGCTTATTCTCTTCGATAAATAAAGCCCTTCGCGCTTCTAATTGATTTTGTAATGTTAACACATAGCCTGCAGATTCATCGCCATGCAATTGAATAGCTTCTAAGCGATATTCTTCAACCATAGAAATTACAATCTCAAGCATTTCATTCACAAAAACACCTGTCTTTTTAATTGACTTTGGAAGTTCTGGAATGATTCCTTCAAAATTTCTTTTCGATTTTTCGTAGAAAATAAAACCCAAATAATCTGGCTGCAATGCTGCAACTTGTTGGATATTTTCTACGTATTTCATTCCGCAAACTTTTAGTTTCATAACTATCTTATTTGACTAATAAATTCTAGACAAGCCTCACCAGGGTTCTCTTGTTTCATAAAGGTTTCTCCTATTAAAAACCCTTGAAAACCATATTCTTTTAGACCCATAATAATTTTTGGATCTGAAATTCCACTTTCAGAAATCTTTAAACTACTGTTAGGAATCTGATTTGATAGTTTAATAGAATTCTCTAAATCAACTTCAAAAGTATTTAAATTTCGATTGTTAATTCCAATGATTTTATTATCTAAATCATTAATTTTATCTAAATCTTCTTGTGTATGCACTTCATACAGCACTTCCAATCCTAAATCTGTTGCTAAGTTTCCGTAGTTTTTTAATTCTTCAGAAGTTAAACAAGCAGCAATTAATAATATCACATCTGCACCAATGGCTTTTGCCTCTACAATTTGAAATCCGTCTACAATGAAATCTTTTCTTAAAATTGGTTTTTGTTGATTGATAACTCTTGCTTCCATCAAGTCTGCCATCGATCCTCCAAAAAAGGAAGTATCTGTTAAAATTGATTGTGCAGCAACATTAGCATCTAAATATCCGTTAGTTACATCTGCAATCGTTGCAGTATCATTTATTATTCCTTTAGACGGAGATTGGCGCTTGAACTCGGCAATAATACCTGTTGAACCAACTTCTAATAAAGATTTTTTTAATGAGAAAACTTCTCTTCCAAAATTTGGACTTTCAACTAATTTCTTAATATGCACCTCTGCCTTAATCTTAGCAATTTCTGTCTTCTTAAACGCTATTATTTTATCTAAAATGGTCATTTTATGACTTTTTATTATTAATTATTTTATTTCTATGCTTTAAAAAAAAGTAAACGATGATTCCTACAATGAGTCCTATTACCGTATCTCTTAGAATATTTGTTGTTTGAATACCAACTGCAGCTCCCATTAATAAAAAGGCAGGTATAATTGAGATTAAACTATTTTTCTTTTTTTCCATTTTAAATACTCAGTAATTTCTCTAATGTTAGTTTCGCTTTCAGACCAAAAAGTGAATCTTTTGCCTCACTAAAGGCAGTTTCGAAACTCTTTGTTTCATCTACAATTTTTAAAGCGAAAGCGGCATTTGTTAGCACAACATTATTTTGAGCTTCCGTTCCGTTTCCTTCTAAAATAGACTTGAAAATTTTTGCTGCATCTGCTATAGAGTTTCCACCAAATATTTCTGATTGTTGAATTCTCTTTTGACCTAAATCTTCTGGGTTTATAATTTGTTCTCCTTTTTTAGTAAAAAATTTAAATCCGCTTGTTAATGAGATTTCATCATAACCATCTAAAGCATGCACAATACCGTAATTGACATTTTCTTCCTGCAAAATATAATTGTACAAACGTGCAATTTCTAAATTAAAAGTTCCAAGCATATGATTCTTAGGAGAACTCGGGTTTACCAAAGGGCCAAGCATGTTAAAAAAAGTTTTTAATGCCAATGCTTTTCTCGTTGGACCAACCGCTTTCATTGCCGGATGAAATTTTGGTGCATGTAAAAAACAAATATTTGCTTTCTCTAAATGTTCTCTCAATACACTTTCATCATTTGTGAAATTATATCCAAAACTTTCTAACATATCTGAAGAACCAGATTGTGAAGACACAGAGTAATTACCGTGTTTTGCTACTTTTTGTCCTGTTCCTGCAACAATAAATGAAGTTAGTGTAGAGATATTAAAAGTGTTTTTACCATCTCCACCAGTCCCAACAATATCAATAGTATTGTAATCTGATAAATCTACTTTTATAGACAATTCTTTCAATGCATTTCTAAAACCAGAAAGTTCGTCTGCTGTAATAGGACGCATCATAAAGACCGTCATAAATGAAGCCAAATGAGCAGCATTGTATTGTTCTGATGCAATGTCTTTTAAGACCTGTGTTGCTTCAGATTTAGACAATCTCTCGTGCTTATATAATTTATTTAAAATTGCTTTCATTTGAATTAAATTCTAAAAATTTGAAAGTAATAAGGAGCTAATGCAAAGTTATTGCTAAACTCTATAAACTCCTTGCTTTATTACTTTTTAACACTATTTATAAAGTTTCTCAATAACTGTTCTCCAACATCTGTTAAAATAGATTCTGGATGAAACTGAACTGCCGAAATTGGAAATATTTTATGCTGAATAGCCTGAATTAAACCATCTTCATCTCTTGCTGTAACCTGAATTTCTTCGGGAAATCCTTCATCTGTAGCCGCCCAAGAATGGTAACGTGCTGCTAAAAACGTTTCTGGAACATCTTTAAAAATAACAGCATCTTTATCTGTAATACGCATTTCTGTTGCAACTCCGTGAAACACATCTTCTAAGTTGATGATGGTTCCGCCAAAAACTTCAGTAATTGCTTGCAAACCCAAACACACACCGAAAATTGGTTTAATACCTGCATATCTTTTAATTACGTCTTTTAAAATTCCTGCTTCATTGGGTATTCCAGGCCCTGGAGACAGCATAATCACATCATAATTTCCTACGGCTTCAATGCTTATTTCATCGTTTCTAAAAACTACAGGGAAATTCCCTGTAATTTTCTCCACCATATGGACCAAATTGTAAGTAAAGGAATCGTAATTGTCTAAAATTAATATTTTCATTTTAAAAGTTTTTGGCTTTTGATTCTTCGTTTTTAGCGAAATGCTAACTGCGAAAAACAAAGAGCTATTTTTTAAATATCCTCTGCTAAAAACAACGCTTTCTTTAATGCTGCTAGCTTATTATTTACTTCTTGTAATTCTTTTGCTTCGTCTGAATGAATCACTATTCCTGCACCAGCCTGAGAATACAATACATTATTTTTACTTACAAAAGAGCGAATGGCAATTGCTAAATTAACAGAACCGTCTAAACCAATAATACCAACTGCGCCGCCATAAAAACCACGTGTTTGATTTTCATATTTATTAATCAGTTCCATTGCCTTATATTTTGGAGCACCACTTAAGGTTCCTGCCGGAAACGTGTCTCCAACAATTTCAATCGGATTGCCTTTAATTTTTCCTCGAACAGTAGAAACTAAGTGAATTACGTGGCTAAAATATTGCACTTCTTTAAATACCTCTACAGTCACATTATCCGCATGCTTGCTTAAATCATTACGCGCCAAATCTACCAACATTACATGTTCTGCAGTTTCCTTTTTATCTTCAGATAATTTCTTACCCAATTTTAGATCTTCTGCCATATCACCCGTTCTTCTAAACGTACCAGCAATTGGATTAATCGTTGCTTTACCTTCTGAAATTTTAATCTGTGCTTCTGGCGAAGAGCCCATTAACTTGAAGCTTCCATAATCAAAATAAAACAAATAAGGTGAAGGATTAATAGAACGCAGTGCTCTATATACATTAAACTCGTCTCCCTTAAATTCTTGCTGGAATTGGCGTGATAAGACCAATTGAAAAACATCACCCCTTTTACAATGTGATTTTGCTTTCCGTACATATTCTTTAAATTCTTCTCCAGTAACATTTGAAGTCTCCTCTCCTACGATTTCGAATTTCTGAGTATTAAACGCTTGCGCATCTATAATGGTTTGCACCTCTTTAATACGAGATTCTGTGCCTTCTTCTATGTTTTCTATCAAGGTCATTTCATCATTAAAATGATTAATGGCAATAATAAATCGATAGAAACTATATTGCATTTCTGGAATGGCAGATGGTGCTTTCTTATTTGTAAATTTTATGTTTTCGAAATACTGAACGGAATCGAACGTTGTATACCCGTACAAACCGTTAAAGGATTTTAATTCTGCTGGGCAATCTAATGCTATAGAATTCGTGAATTTATCAAATAACTGATAAAAATTTTTATCAATTGGTTGGCGCTCAGTTTGAATACCTTTATGAGAAACTGTAAACTGATAATCGTCTACTTTCATACTCACTATTGGTTCAATAGCAATAAAAGAAAAGCTCTCTTCTTTACTGTGATAATCTGAACTTTCTAGTAAAAGCGTGTTAGCATATTGGTCTCTAAACCGCAAATACAAGCCCACAGGCGTTATAGTGTCTGCAATTTTTGTTTTATGAATTGTTTTGAAATGTATATTCTTCATTTTATAGAATTGAAAAAGGCTTATCGTGAGATAAGCCTTTTTTATATTTTAAATATAGGATTAGTTCTCACTTATGAATTAAGAGAGTTCCACCACCATGTATTTTTTGTTGTTATACTCATACTGGAACAAAAATAGGTTAGATTTTTAAATTAGACAACCTTTATACTAGATTATTTGTGATACTTCTGTTTCATGTATTTAAATTTATTTTCGGATGATGCGAACATTCATTTCTTCTACCTTCTTGTCCGACAAAATTGAGGGCGCATTGAATAATAAATCTTCTGACGAACCTGTTTTCGGAAATGCCATTACCTCTCTAATAGATGCTTTCTTTTCTAAAATCATCATTAAGCGGTCAACACCCCAAGCAATTCCTCCGTGCGGCGGTGCACCATATTGAAACGCTTTATGCATAGTGCCAACACTCCTCATCATCTCTTCTTTATTATAACCCATATTTTTATAGGTTGCTTCTAGAATTTCTGATTTATGTGCACGTACAGAACCACCACCAATTTCAAAACCGTTTAAGATTAAATCGTATTGCTGAGCTATAATAGTTCCTATCTCTTCTTCTTCTCCCTTCATATGCTTCTCTAAGTCATAGATTGCTGGCATAGAAAAAGGATTGTGCGTAAATGTCCATCTACCTTCCTCTGTTTTTTCAAACATCGGGAAGTCAACTACCCAAGCAGGTCTTAACTCTTTAGGGTTGATTAACTTTAAAATACGTCCCATTTCTTGACGAACCGCATCTAATGCCTTATTTGCTGTTGCATAATCTGCTGCAGAGAAAAACACAATATCACCCAGCTGCGCATCTGTAGCTTTTATAATATTTGCTGCTATCTCTTCGCCTAAAAACTTAATAATTGGCGATTGTAAATCATTTTCATTCACGATGATGTATGCCAATCCGCCCAATCCGTTTTGCTGAGCAATTGCCGTTAGGTTTTCAATTTGCCCTTTAGACATTCTTTTATTTCCTTGCTCTTTTGCAGAAACCTTAATACATTTTACAATTCCACCTGCATCGATTGGCTTACTAAAAACTTGAAAAGTTGTATCCTTAACAATGTCTGTAATGTCTTGCATTTGCAATCCATAACGTAAATCTGGTCTATCACAACCATATTTATCCATGGCATTTTTATAAGTAATTACTTCGAATGGATATAAAATCCATTTTTTACCATAGATTTTTCGTACCACTTCATTAAACATTTTAGTATTTAAATCAATGATTTGTTGCATACTCGCGTACGCCATTTCAATATCTAACTGTGTAAATTCTGGCTGACGGTCTCCACGAGAATCTTCATCTCTAAAACAACGGGCAATTTGAAAATATTTTTCAAATCCGCCCACCATTAACATCTGCTTAAATTGCTGCGGTGCCTGTGGTAATGTATAAAAAGAACCAGCCTGTTTTCTTGTTGGTACAATAAATTCTCTTGCTCCTTCGTCTGTTCCAGCAGTTAAAATAGGCGTTTCGATTTCTAAAAATTCTTCTTCGTCTAGGATATCACGTAGTAGTTTTATTACTTTATGTCTGTTTACAATTGCGCGCCGAACCTCATCATTTCTATGGTCTAAAAACTTGTATTCAAAACGGACTTTCTCATTACTTTTAAAAGCTCTTTTAATTTCAAAAGGTAAAGTTTTAGATAGATTTAAAATCTCTAAGTCAGAAGTTTCTAATTCTAATTTACCGGTTCTTAAACCCGCATTATAGTCGTCTTCTCTTCTTTGAATAACAATTCCTGTAACCGCGATAACAGATTCTGCTTTTAATTTTACCAACTCGTCTAAATTAGGAAATGACTCTCTACTTAAACGCACTTGAAAAATCTGTGTACTTGAATCTCTTAAATCGATAAACATCAATTCTCCATGATCTCTAACACTAGAAACCCAACCTGATAAAGTTACTTTTTCTGTAATGGATGCTTCTGATAAATCAGATATTTTATGTGTTCTATATTCTTCTTTAATAATTACTGGCTGTTGACTTTTTGCAATTGGTTGTTGGCTTTTCTCTTTTAGTTGTTCGCTATTCGCTACTAGCTTTTCGCTAACTACTATCGTCGAATCGCTAATAGCTCCTTTTTCGCTAATCGCTTTTAAAACACCCTCACGAATTACTTTCCCTGACGCTCCTTTTCCAATAATAGCGATAACTTTACCAACAAGAATTCCTGCCTTTCCTTGGTTTCCCTTTTTAATATCATTTGAAATTGCTTCATTTTCAAAGATTACTGTTGCAATTGCATCCGTAATTTTATGCTGGGAAATCGTATTTTCATCAAAGTACTTTTTGTAATCGAAAGTAGGTTCTTTTAAATACGATGTAATTGCATTTTGAACCAAAACAGACGTAATTTTATCTGCTTTAAATAACTGAAAAATAGCAATTAAGTCTGCAACATTATGAATGTTTTGATATCCATCTGCATCCATATTATTTACCAATGTTTTTGCAACAAAAGAGGCATCTTGGATAACATTGTTAATCGTCATAAATATTTTAGAACGAATGGCATCTGCGGTAAAAAACTTTGCATCTTGTGGTAAAACACCTCCTTTAATTAATACCGTTTCTACAGCATAAGGCAATGCACTTGCATCAATATTTATACTTTCTACAATCTCTTTTATAGAAACAAAAGGTAAGTCTGGCTCAGAGATAAAACGATAATCTGCTTCAAACTCCTTTGTTCGCATAGTTTTAGTTTGCTTTAAGTCTGCATCCCATAAAACTGTAGTTTGTTCTGGTCTAAATTCTTTGTGCGTTGTAAAGTAGTTTAATTGCTTCTCAATTTCTTCCATTAGAGCCTCTACCATAAATTTAAAAGAATTTAAATTTTTGATTTCTGTTCTTGGGTTTAAAACTACTTCACCAATCTTTCTCAACGAAACAGAAACATCAGATTTAAACTCTCCTTTTTCTAAATTTGCTTCAGAAATACCTAAATTCTGAACAATTCTTTGAATGTACTGGGCATAAGTAGAAGCATCCTCTATATTCCGAATACAAGGATCTGTAACAATTTCAATTAAAGGTACACCTGCTTTATTAAAATCTACTAGAGAAATTTTCTTCTCATGCATTAATTTAGCAGCATCTTCTTCAATATGTGTTTGCGTTAATGAAACCGTAAATTGAGAACCATCATTTCTATAACAAGAAACTTCACCATCTGGAATTACAGGATTGTGAAACTGTGTAATTTGTATGTTTTTAGGGTTGTCTGGATATTCATAATGTTTACGATCCCAAGAAGTAACCTGATTTGAAAAAGAAGAATTTACGGCTTTTCCAAAATAAATTGCTTTTATAATTGCTTCTTTATTAATGGCCGGTAAAACGCCCATTTGCCCTGTACAAACCGAACAGATGTTTTCATTCGGAACTTCTGATTCTTTATTCGGACAAGAACAAAATAGTTTAGATTTTGTATTTAAACGAACGTGTGTTTCTAACCCAATAATCAATTCTAAATCGTGGGCTTTTAAAACCTCCTGTATTTTCGCTAATTCCATTATAAAATTTCGTTTAAAAAGTTAGCGAATTGTAAAACTTCCGCATCTTTTTTCTTGTCTGCTGTAATTTGTATGCCTGTAGAAGTTCCTTTTGGTATTGTTAACGCTGGCAAACCTCCCAAACTAAAACCAACCGTATATGCATCTGACAAGTACATTGCCAAAGGATCTTGCAAACTCTCTCCAATTTCTGGAGGACTTGCAGGAGTTACTGGAGATAAAACAATATCAACATCCTTAAAGTCTTCTGTAAATCTTGCTGATATTTGATTTCTTAAATTCTGTGCTTTTAAATAAATTTCATCGGAAAAACCTTGCGATAAAACTTGATTTCCACCAACAACTCTTCTTTTTGTTTCTTCTGAAAAATTTTCTGATCTCGTAATTGAATAAGTATCTTTCAAATTAGCTCCTTCTATTCTTGCTCCGTAATTTGTGCCGTCTAAACGAGATAAATTTGAGGCAGTTTCTGCCATTGCCAGCGTATAATAAGTAGAAACTAAAATATCAGCATCAAAAAAGTCTAATGCTTTTACTGCGATTCCTTTCGCTTTTATTTTTTCTAAAGTTGCCAAAAAATCAGTTTGTATTTCGGTACTAATTGCATTGTTCTCAATAAAGTTTTTATAATAACCAACGGTCTTTATTTGAGTTGCTTTTAAATCAGTTGAAACCGCTTCAGAAACATAACTCGTTTGATCTCTTGGATCTTTTCCACTCATAACGTTTAAGACAATTCGCACATCTTCAATAGACTTTGCAATAGGCCCAACGCAATCTGTAGAAGAAGCGTACGCCATTAAGCCATATCTAGAAATTCTACCGTAGGTTGGTTTAAATCCGTAAATTTTATTATACCCTGCTGGCTGACGAATAGACCCGCCCGTATCTCCACCAATTGAAAAAATAGTGCAGTCTTTTGCAACATTTACAGCAGAACCTCCACTAGAACCGCCAGCAACTAAATCTGGATTTATAGCATTTTTTACTGCTCCGAAAATGGTGTTTTCTGATGAAGAACCGTGCCCAAAAGAATCACAATTTTCTTTTACCAAAGGAATTGCACCTGCATCTAATAGTTTCTGAATAGCAGTTGCGGTATAGGCTGCTTTATATTTTTTTAACAAGTCTGAACTAGCAGTAGTATAAGTTCCTTGTAACATGTACACATCTTTAATTCCAAATGGAATTCCTTCTAACAAACCAATTTCTTGTCCGTTTTCTATTTTAGCATCTACTTTTTTAGCTGCAGCTAAAGCAGTACCTTCCAATAAAGAATTTACCGAGTTGTGTGTATTTTGTTTTAATAAATTTAATTTTTCTTGTACCAAACTCATACAAGATATTTCTTTGTTCACCAGTTGCTGATGAATTTTATGTATTTGCGACTCCATATTAATCTTCTATCACTTTAGCAACGACTAAAAAACCATTTTTCTCTCTTGGAAAGTTCTCTTTGATAATCTGCTTTTCAATTGCAGAACTCTCAACCACCTCATCTGGTCTTAAATCATCTAAAGACACAACATTAGCGAGAACTGTATTTAAAGTAGTATTCTTATTTGCGCTTTTAATTACATCAAATAATTGGTTTACCGAATCAGATGGCTTCGCTCCTTTAATACTAGACAAAATGTCTACCGTCATTATTTTACTCATGTCTTTTAATTTTTGATTCAAAAAAAAGCCTTCCAAATTTTGGAAGGCTTTTTATATATTTAAACAACAACCTTCCGTCCTATAAATTAGGATTATTAAAATTACGATTGTTATTGTTGATTCTCATTATAAATAGATTGCGAGCAAATATATATAGAAAAAATGGTTCAAAAACCTCTTTTCTATGATTTTATATAACCTTTGAATTATCTACAAAATATTGATAATTAATTAGTAATAAAACAAATTAAACCCATAATCATATCAATTCATTAAAGATAAGTTGGACTAAAAATTATAAAAACTTTTAATTATTAATTGTTTATGCACTAAATGAGTCGCAACTAAGATTGTTTTAACCAATTTCATAAAACTTAATACCAGAAACAAAAGGTTTAAGGCCTTAAAAATAAACCCTTATTTTAAATTGAATTAAAAAGTATTTAAATTAATTTTAAAGGTGTTTTTAGACGTTTTAAAGCGTTTTTAAGAAATTAACAAATGTTAATAGTTTTAGACCAAAATAACTAAAAAGCTTTTAAATGGATTTTAAAAATTGTAAATTTGAGTCTGAAAAATCAGGGTTACAAATCCGATTTTTATCAATCTAAAAACTAATAATCTACTTTATATAATGAGCGAAGAGAAAAAAAATAATTATGATGCTTCCAGTATTCAGGCATTAGAAGGAATGGAGCATGTAAGAATGCGTCCTTCAATGTACATTGGAGATGTTGGTGTACGTGGTTTACACCATTTAGTATACGAAGTTGTAGATAATTCTATTGATGAAGCAATGGGTGGTTATTGTGATACTATTGATGTTACAATAAACGAAGACAATTCTGTAACAACCAAAGATAACGGTCGTGGAATTCCTGTTGGAATGCACGAAAAAGAAGGTGTCTCTGCCTTACAAGTAGTAATGACAAAGATTGGTGCCGGTGGTAAGTTCGATAAAGACTCTTATAAAGTTTCTGGAGGTTTGCACGGTGTGGGGGTAAGTTGTGTAAATGCACTTTCAGAGCTTTTAGTAGCTACCGTTCATAAAGAAGGAAAAGTTTGGCGTCAAGAATATTCTCAAGGAAAAGCACTATATCCAGTAAAAACAATTGGAGAAAGTGATTTTACAGGTACCGTTGTTACTTTTTCACCAGATAAGTCTATCTTTAAACAAACTACAGAATACAGCTATGAGACACTAGCAACACGTATGCGTGAGTTGTCTTATTTAAACAAAGGAATTACAATTAGCTTTAACAGATAAGAGAAATACAGACGATGAAGGTAACTTTATTTCTGAAGTATTTCATAGTACAGAAGGTTTGCCTGAATTTATTAAATATTTAGATTCTACTCGTGAGCAGTTAACCTCGCAAGTAATCTCTATGGAAGGTGAGAAAAATGGTATTCCTGTTGAAGTTGCAATGGTATACAATACTTCCTATGCAGAAAACCTACATTCTTATGTAAACAATATTAACACACATGAAGGTGGAACACACTTGTCTGGATTTAGACGTGGATTAACAGGTACTCTAAAAAAGTATGCAGACGAGTCTGGTTTGCTTAAAAATGTAAAATTTGATATTGCTGGTGATGATTTCCGTGAAGGACTAACAGCTATTATTTCTGTAAAGGTTGCAGAGCCACAATTTGAAGGACAAACAAAAACAAAATTAGGAAACAGAGAAGTATCTGCTGCAGTATCACAGTCGGTATCTGAAATGCTAACTAACTATCTAGAGGAAAATCCTAATGATGCTAAAATAATTGTTCAGAAAGTAATTTTAGCAGCAACAGCTAGACACGCAGCGCGTAAAGCCAGAGAAATGGTACAACGTAAAACGGTAATGTCTATTGGAGGTTTACCTGGTAAATTATCAGATTGTTCAGAGACAGATCCAGCACAATGTGAAATTTTCTTAGTTGAGGGAGATTCTGCAGGTGGAACAGCAAAACAAGGTAGAGATAGAAACTTTCAAGCAATTTTACCACTTCGTGGAAAAATATTGAATGTAGAAAAAGCAATGCAGCATAAAGTTTTTGAAAACGAAGAGATCAAAAACATGTTTACCGCTTTAGGTGTTTCTATTGGAACTGAAGAAGATCCTAGAGCCTTAAACTTATCAAAAGTAAGATACCATAAAGTGGTTATTATGTGTGATGCCGATGTAGATGGATCGCATATTGCAACCCTAATACTAACCTTCTTTTTCAGATATATGAAAGAGATGGTAGAACAAGGGTATATTTATATTGCAACACCTCCATTGTATTTAGTTAAAAAAGGACAAAAAAGAGAATATGCTTGGGATGATGATCAACGTGATTTAATTGTGCAGCAAATGGGAGGTTCAGCAGCCATTCAGCGTTATAAAGGTCTTGGAGAAATGAATGCAGAGCAACTTTGGGATACCACAATGAACCCTGAGTTTAGAACCTTACGTAAAGTGGTTATCGATAGTCCTGCAGAAGCAGATAGAGTTTTCTCTATGCTAATGGGAGACGAAGTACCACCACGTAGAGATTTTATTGAAAGAAATGCAAAATATGCAAAAATTGACGTTTAAATTTTAATATTTAATTAAAATAAGGAAAACCTCAACGTATAGTTGAGGTTTTTTTTGATTAGTGGAAATAAAATTACTCAACTTAATCATATCAAAAAGAAGTTGCCTACGAATACTTTTAACATAATTTTTTATATTTACACAAAAACTAGTGAACCCTTAATATTAATTAATTTTATACACTATGAAAAAATCAATACTATTATTACTAACCGTACTTTTATTAACGCTAAGCACAAATGCACAAGACGGCTTTGATGGCTATCTTTTAGCCGACAAAAATGATCGAACCAAATTAATTGATGCATATATTAACCCTGCAATGAAAGGACTAATTTATGGTATGAATAATGGCTGGTATCATACAGCTAAGGTGCACAAAACTCTTGGCTTTGATATCTCAATTGGTATAAACAGCTCTTTCATCTCAAAAGGAGACGAAATGTTTACATTATCCGGTTTAACTTCAATTAATCAAAATAACGGAGGTAATATAACTGCCGCTACTGCTGCAGGTTCAGAAAACACTACACCGCCTACCACTGTTAACCTTAGTGAAAACAATATAAACTATAGCACCACTTTTAATGCTCCAGGAGGAATAAAAGAGGACTTACCGTTAAACGCAATTCCAACGCCAGCAGTGCAAATTAATCTAGGACTTCCTGCAAACTTTGAAATAAGCTTGCGCCTAGTTCCGAAAGTTGGATCTGAAGACGTACAAGGAAATTTACTAGGTATTGGCTTAAAAAAAGAAATAACACAGTGGTTTGGGCCGATAGACAAAACGCCTTTGCATGTATCTTTACTTGCCGCATATTCAACTATGACTGTAGACTATAACATAGATGAAAACCAAGATGTTTCTGTGCAAAACGGATTAGCTGAATTTAAATTAAACTCTTACACTGTGGAAGCAATAGCGTCATTAAATTTTCCTATTATTAACTTATATGGCGGAATTGGATACGGTTCAGGAAACGCTACTCTTAAAATGCTAGGAGATTACACTCTAAACTACGGTGCGTTGTCTAGAACAATCACGGACCCTATAAATTCTAAATTTAATGCAGGTAGCTTTAGAACAATACTGGGAACTCGTTTAAGTTTAGGTTTTTTTAAAATATTTGGAAGCTACACGCTTCAAGAATACAACACAGCTAATTTAGGAATTGCTTTTAGCTTAAGATAACAAATTAGAAAAAGACATCTGAATGTAGGTGTCTTTTTTTTGGGTTAAAATAGCCAATAAATTATCTAAAAATTTGTAATTTAGCCGCTTAAATACTCAAAATAATTAAAAAATAAAAATATGAAAGTTACAGTTGTTGGTGCTGGTGCAGTGGGCGCTAGTTGTGCAGAATACATCGCTATTAAAGACTTCGCTTCTGAAGTTGTAATCTTAGACATTAAAGAAGGTTTTGCAGAGGGTAAAGCAATGGATTTAATGCAAACAGCTTCTTTAAATGGTTTTGATACCAAAATTACAGGAAGTACAAGCGATTATTCTAAAACAGCAAATTCTGATATTTGTGTAATTACATCTGGTATTCCTAGAAAACCTGGAATGACTCGTGAGGAATTAATTGGTATTAATGCTGGAATTGTAAAAATGGTTTCTGCTAGTTTAATTGAGTATTCTCCAGAAACAATTATTATTGTTGTTTCTAATCCGATGGATACAATGACTTATTTAGTGCATAAAACTACAGGCCTTCCAAAAAATAAAATTATTGGAATGGGTGGAGCTTTAGATTCTGCACGTTTTAAATACAGATTAGCAGAAGCTCTAGGCGCGCCTATTTCTGATGTTGATGGAATGGTAATTGGTGGGCATTCTGATAAAGGAATGGTTCCTTTAACAAGATTAGCTACAAGAAACTCTATTCCCGTTTCAGAATTTATTTCTAAAGAAAGATTAGAACAAGTATTACAAGACACTAAAGTTGGTGGCGCAACCTTAACTGGTTTGTTAGGTACTTCTGCTTGGTATGCTCCTGGCGCTGCAGTTAGCGGAATGGTGCAAGCAATTGCTTGTAATACTAAAAAGATTTTTCCTTGTTCTACTTTGTTAGAAGGTGAGTATGGTTTAAATGATTTATGTATTGGAGTTCCTGTTGTTTTAGGTAAAAACGGAATTGAAAGTATTGTTGAAATTAATTTAAGCGATGCCGAAAAAGCACACTTGCAAGAATCTGCAATTGGAGTTTCTAAAACAAACGCATTGTTAGAATTATAGTCTATAATTTCTAATTATAAATATTAAAAATCCAGCACATGCTGGATTTTTTTTGCTCTATATTTTTTAAAATAAAACTTAACTACAGAAAGATTTAATTGGCTTTTATAGAGAAAATTCAATATAAAAAATTAAGTTTACGGTATTTAACAGTCACATTTTCAATACTTAAAAATGTTTATAATCAAATGAGACTGAAAAATAGTCAGAAACACCTACACAAATATGGTTAAATAATTGTTTAGACTACATTGAAATACTATATTTGCTCGTTTTAATAAAAAGAAAGTCGACCAAAAAAATAGAAGATGCAAAACAAAGGACTTATTAAAGTATTCGCAATCCTTTTCGGATTAGTGAGTTTATATCAATTATCATTCACATTTTTTGCCAATAAAGTAGAAGATGATGCTAAAGTATATGCAGAAAGAACGGTAACGGATAATGATGCAAGAAAGAAAGCTGTTGCTGAGAAAAAATACTTAGACAGTATTGCAAACAAAGAAATTATCAATGCAGGTGTTGCACAATACACTTACAACGATATTAGAGAAAAAGAAATGAATCTTGGTCTTGATTTAAAAGGTGGTGTAAATGCTATCTTACAAGTTTCTGTAAAAGAAGTTTTAAAGAATTTATCCAACGATTCTAAAAACGAAGCTTTTAACCAAGCCTTAGTAACTGCAGAAGTGAAACAAAAAAGTAGTAACTCTAATTATTTAGATTTATTCTTTCAAGAATTTGAATCGATTGCTGGAGATACAAAATTAAGCGATCCTGCTATTTTTGGAACCAAAGCTTTAAGCGATAAAATTTCTTTTAATGAAGACAACATCTCAGTTAAAGAAACTTTACAAGAAGAAATTAATAATTCTATTGGTACTGCTTTTGAAGTACTAAGAAGTAGAATAGACAAATTTGGAGTAGCATCTCCTAACATTCAAAGAATTGGAAACTCTGGTAGAATTCAAATTGAATTACCAGGAGCTAAAGATATCGAACGTGTAACGACATTGATAACTAGTAAAGCAGAATTACAATTTTGGGAAGTATATTCTAATGCAGAAGTAATTCAATACTTATCTGTTGCAAATGCAAAATCTATAGAGTTATTAAAAGACACCTCAATAGAAGAAAAAGTTGAAACAATTGTTGAAAAAGATGATATTGACGATTTATTAGGAGCATCTGCTGATTCTACACAAGTAGATCAAAAAATGTTGTTCTCTTATTTAAGTCCAATGCAAGCACAATTAAGTTCTACCATTGGATATGCTAAAGTTTTAGATACTGCAACTGTTAATAGCTTATTAAATAATAAAGAAATTAGAGACTTACTTCCTAATGAATTACGTTACGTAAAATTCTTATGGGATTATAAATCGTTTTCTACACAATCAGAAACCGAAAATACTGATGAAGATTTTGAAGCAAATGATTTAGTAGCTTTATATGCAATAAAATCGAACAGAAATGACATTGCTCCTTTAGAAGGTGATGTTATTTTAGATGCATCTCAAGTGTTTAGCCAGTTAAACAAACCTGAAGTAAGTATGACCATGAATAGTGGTGCATCTAAGGCTTGGGCAAAATTAACTACTGACTTAGCTGCTCAAAAAAATAAATTTATTGCTGTAGTATTAGATGACAATGTCTACACTGCACCAACAGTAAACAATGCAATTACAGGTGGTAGTACTTCTATCTCTGGTGGTAGCATGACAATAACAGAAGCAGAAGATATTGCTACCGTTTTAAAAGCTGGTAAACTACCTGCTGCTGCAAGAATTATTCAAATAGAAGTGGTAGGCCCATCTTTAGGACAAGAGTCTATAGACGCTTCTATTAATTCATTTGGTTTAGCTATTTTAATAGTTTTAATCTGGATGATTTTATACTACGGTAAAGCGGGTATATTTGCAGATGTTGCATTAATAGTAAACATTCTATTCATATTTGGTATACTAGCCTCTTTCAACGCAGTATTAACGTTGCCTGGAATTGCTGGTATTATTTTAACCATAGGTATGTCTGTAGATGCAAACGTAATTATCTTTGAAAGAATTAAAGAAAGCTTGTTTAGAAAGAAAGGTTTAAAACAATCTGTAGAAGAAGGATTTTCTGTTAAAGGAGCTTTATCTGCTATTATTGATGCAAATATTACAACACTTTTAACAGGTATTATCTTATATGTTTTCGGATCGGGACCAATTAAAGGTTTTGCATTAACATTAATGATTGGTATTGCAACTTCATTATTTACTGCTGTATTTATTACACGTTTATTAATTGATGATGCTGTAAATAAAAACACTAAATTGACTTTTAACACCTCTATCTCTAAAGGATGGTTTCAGAATATTAATGTAGAATTCTTAAAGAAACGTAAAATTGCTTATATCATTTCTGGAGCAATTATAATTGGTGGTCTTATTTCTATCTTCTCTATTGGATTAAAACAAGGAGTTGATTTTAAAGGAGGACGTTCATTTGTAGTTCGTTTTGATCAAGCAATGAATCCTACTAAAGTAACAGAATCTTTAAAAGATGTTTTTGTTACTTCACCAGAAGTAAAAACTTATGGAACAGATAATCAGTTAAAAATAACAACAGTTTATAGAATTGAAGATGAAGGAACACAAGTAGATGAAGAAGTTCAAAGTGCTTTATTTACAGGTTTAAAACCATATTTAGGAGAGACTACTTATAATAACTTTAAACCAGGTTTTGAAAAAGAAGGTGCTGGTGTAATGAGTTATATTAAAGTAGAACCAACCATTGCAGATGATATTAAAACATCAGCATTATATGCAGTATTTGGATCTTTATTAGTGGTTTTCCTTTACATCTTATTACGTTTTAGAAAAATATCTTTTTCTATCGGAGCTGTAATTGCAGTTTTTCATGATGTACTAATTGTATTGAGTATATTCTCTATTACCTATAACTTTATGCCATTTGATATGGAAATCGGGCAATCTTTTATAGCCGCCATATTAACGGTTGTAGGGTATTCGTTAAATGATACTGTGGTAATATTTGATAGAATTAGAGAGTTCGCAGGAATTCATAAAAATTGGAAATATAGCGAAGTAGTAGACAAGGCTTTAAGCTCTACCTTAGGTAGAACTATAAATACATCTTTAACAACATTATTAGTAATGTTAGCAATCTTCATGTTTGGTGGAGATTCTATTAAAGGATTTATGTTTGCCCTTATTATAGGTGTAGCTGTTGGTACGTATTCATCATTATTTGTGGCAACACCAATTATGTATGATACTTCTAAAAAAGAAGAAAAGAACAACTAGTTCTAATAAAATATTTTAAAACCGTTTTCCTTTTGAGATACTGAAACATATTCAGCACAAGGAAAACGGTTTTTTCATTTGAACAATAGCAGTTATATTTGCAATCTCATGAGCATTATAAAACTTCAAGATTTATATTTTAAACCTTATATCAATAAGGAGAAAATCACGACGATTGTAAAATATTTAGCAAAAAGCGTAAAAGCAGATTTACCAAAAGGTGAAATTCCAATTTTTGTAGGTATTTTAAATGGTTGCTTCTTGTTTGCAGCAGATTTCATAAGAGAGTTTAATGGCGATTGTGAAGTTTCATTTGTAAAATTAGCTTCTTATGAAGGTACTTCATCTTCAGAAAATGTAAAACATTTGGTGGGTATAAATGAAGATTTAACCGGCAGAACTGTAATTATTTTAGAAGACATTATAGATACAGGTGCTACCTTACAAGAAATCTACAACATCTTTAAAGATAAAAACGTAAAGCAATTAAAAGTCGCTACTTTATTTTTTAAACCAGATGTATTTAAAAAAGAACTACCAATAGATTATATCGGACAAAGTATAGAAGATAAATTTATAGTTGGTTACGGTTTAGACTATAATGGTTTGGGTAGAAATTATCCAGAAATATATCAACTATCAACAACACCAAAGATGAAGAACATTGTATTATTTGGCCCCCCAGGTGCAGGAAAAGGAACACAAGCAGAGTTTTTAAAAGAAATGTATAATTTAGTTCATATCTCTACAGGAGATGTATTTCGTTTCAATATTAAAAATAAAACTGCTTTAGGTATATTGGCTCAAAAGTATATGGATGAAGGTAATTTAGTACCTGATGAAGTTACTATTAACATGCTAAAAACTGAAGTAGAAAAAAATGCAGATTCAAACGGATTTATCTTTGATGGCTTTCCAAGAACAGAATCTCAGGCAGCAGCCTTAGATACTTTTTTAGCTGAAAAAGGAGAACAAATTAACGGAATGGTTGCTTTAGAAGTTCCTGAAGACAGACTAGTTACCCGCCTACTTGAAAGAGGCAAAACTAGCGGAAGAGCAGATGATACAGATGAATCAAAAATTAGAAATCGTTTTAACGAATACAATACAAAAACTGCTATTTTAAAAGATTATTTTCAAGCTCAGGATAAATACTACGGAATTAATGGTGTTGGTTCTATTGAAGAAATTACACAAAGAATTAAAACCGTATTTGATACCCTTTAAAATGTGTAACTTTGTGCTTGCTTAAGTTGTTAACTTTTTTAAGTAAAACATGAAAAAAGTGTGCACTAATAGGTGCCTATTTAAACAATTACACAACAAATAACAATTATGACAGAAGGTAACTTCGTTGATTACATAAAAGTGTATGCAACCTCTGGAAAAGGAGGACAAGGATCTGTGCATTTACACAGAGAAAAATACATTACCAAAGGTGGCCCTGATGGTGGTGACGGCGGACGTGGAGGTCACATTATTTTACGTGGCGATAAAAATATGTGGACATTGTTTCACTTAAAATTTAAACGACACTTTAGAGCTGAAGGTGGCGGTGCCGGTAGTAAAAGTAGAAGTACTGGTCGTGATGCTGCAGATGTTTTTGTAGATGTGCCATTAGGTACTATTATTAGAGATGCAGATACAGATGAAATATTACATGAAATTACAGAAAATGGTAAAGAAGTAGTTTTATTACCTGGTGGAAAAGGCGGACTTGGAAACTGGAATTTTAAATCTTCTACGAACCAAACACCTAGATATGCCCAACCTGGTATAGACGGACAAGACGGTTGGTTTAGAATCGAATTAAAATTATTAGCAGATGTAGGTTTGGTCGGTTTTCCAAATGCAGGAAAATCTACTTTATTATCTGTATTAACCTCTGCAAAACCAAAAATTGCAGATTATGCCTTTACAACACTAAAACCCAACTTGGGAATTGTTGAACATAGAAATCAGCAAACTTTTGTAATTGCAGACATTCCTGGAATTATTGAGGGTGCTGCAGAAGGAAAAGGACTAGGACACCGTTTTTTACGTCATATAGAGCGTAATTCTACGCTTTTATTCTTAATTCCTGCAGATAGTGACGATATTAATAAAGAGTACGCTATTCTGCTAAATGAGCTAAAACAGCACAATCCAGAATTATTAGATAAAACGCGTTTATTAGCTATTTCTAAGACAGATATGTTAGACGACGAGTTGAAAGAAGAAATTAAGGCTGATCTTCCAAAAGGTATAGAAGCATTGTTTATTTCTTCTATTGAAGAAAGTGGTTTGCAAGAATTGAAAGATAAGCTTTGGGAAATGTTGAATTAAAATATATTTTAAATTACCAGTTTCTAAGTACAATACTTATAAAATTTGTTATTCATTGTTCCTAAGTATTGGGCAAAGAATAGCAAATTTATTGTTTTATTTGAATCTTAATTGGTAAACGGTACTTTGTTGTCACCGGAATACCTCTTTTTATTGCTGCATAAACATTCGGAATTTTATCTACAGAAACTCTTAAAACACTGTCTAGTTTTGGCAATTTAATTTTAATCTCTTTGGATGATTCCATTGCTTCTAAAACAATTTTGCCTTTAGAAGTTGATTAATAAATCTACATACACAATTTCTGATATTGAATCTCTAATAACAAATTGGTGTTTTTGTAACTCCGCTCCTATCTTTTGATGAATTGTAGTTCTAAAGCAATTATTCTTTTTTTGTTTATCTATAATGGAATCACACACTTTAAATGAAGGTGAAGTATCTACCGAAGAAAAGTTAACAATCGTATCTAGTAGCTGCATGTTTTTATTTTTTGAAAATGAAAAATTATCACAAGAAGTGATAAAAATAAACAGGAGTAAAAAAGAGGATACACGCAAAAACATAGATCTAATTATAGCGTGAAATTACTAAAATTTAATGAATATTTACGTTAAGTTTTCCATGCAATAAATTAGTTAGTTTTAGTATTAATTATATTGTAACAAAGGTTTTGTATTTTTGTCTTACTATAAAGTTTACAATGGATATATTCTTACTCACAATTGGTTTTTTATTTGTAATGCTTGGTCTTATTGGCTCTTTTTTGCCCGTTTTACCAGGACCTTTAACTAGTTGGTTGGGTTTATTGATTTTGTATTTTACTTCTATAGTGCCAATGAATTATACATTTCTAGGAATTACGCTAGCTATTGCAATACTTATATGGATTTTAGATTACATCATTCCTGCAATCGGAACAAAAGGTTTTGGTGGCAGTACATATGGTGTCTACGGAACTACCATTGGATTGCTTATTGGCTTGTTCTCTCCCATTCCGTTTGGAATATTACTTGGTGCTTTTTTAGGTGCTTTTATTGGAGAAATGCTGCATGACAAAAAAAATACGAGGAGGGCTTTTAGAGCTTCTATTGGTTCTTTATTGGGCCTTATAACTTCTGCAACTATAAAATTTACTGTAGCTGTAGTGTATGCTGTTTTATTTTTTATGAAGGTTTGGGAATATAATGGCGAGTTCTTTTAAAATCTGTAAACTCTCACAAAGTATGTGAGTAACTATAAATAAGTTCTGTTTTCTCTAATTATCTTTTATTTTCAAATGAAACTTTTGACTGCCATAAAGATATATTCCATAAATCATATAGATTTTATAAAAGTTATTTTATTTTACGCAGAAGAACAAAGAAAACGTAGCTTTTGAAAATAGTATTTATTCTTCTAAAAACGCATCAACAAATATAGTCCTGATTGAAACCGTATCCTTTTATTTTTTATCACAAGCGTCTCAAAAAACAGGAAACAGCTTCAAAAACAACTCTTTATAAAAGTTTAAAACAAAAAAAAAGCGTCCCATTTAAGGGAAGCTTTCCATTGGTTAACAAAACCACGACACTTTTTATAAAGTGCCAAACAACACAACTAAATGCTACTTCAACAAAAAGTAGCATTCAAATATACAACGTTTTATGATTTCTACACCAATTTATTGATATTTTATCGAATTCTGCAATTGCCAAATTATTGAAAGAGTGTATATTTGCAGTCTTAAAATATCACACTAATACATAAGAAATGCAATTATCAGAACAAGAAGTTGTACGAAGAGACAAGCTAGCAAAATTAAGAGATTTGGGTATCAATCCATATCCTGCAGATTTATTTCCAGTAGATGCTAATTCTAAGGGAATTAAAGAGGATTTTGTAGAAGGTAAACAGGTAGTTGTTGCTGGCCGTTTAATGGTTATAAATATTCAAGGAAAAGCTTCTTTTGGTCAATTACAAGACGGTGAAGGTAGAATTCAACTTTATTTTAATAGAGATGAAATTTGTACCGGAGAAGACAAATCTTTATACAATAATGTCTTTAAGAAATTATTAGATTTAGGCGATTTTGTAGGAATTACAGGAACCCTTTTTACTACGCAAGTTGGTGAAAAAACAATTATGGTAAAAGCTTTTAAATTGCTTGCAAAAGCTTTAAAACCATTACCAATACCGAAAGTTAAAGATGGTGTTACCTATGATGCTTTTACAGATCCAGAAATGCGTTACAGACAACGTTATGCAGATTTAGTGGTAAATCCACATGTAAAAGAGGTGTTTATTAAAAGAACGAAATTATTTAATGCAATGCGTTCTTTCTTTAATGACGCTGGCTATTTTGAAGTTGAAACTCCGGTTTTGCAACCAATTCCTGGAGGTGCAGCTGCAAGGCCTTTTATAACACATCACAATTCTTTAGACATCCCTTTGTATATGAGAATTGCGAATGAATTATATCTAAAAAGATTAATTGTTGGTGGTTTTGATGGTGTGTATGAATTCTCGAAAAACTTCAGAAATGAAGGAATGGATAGAACACACAACCCGGAATTTACAGCCATGGAGATCTATGTTTCTTACAAAGATTACAATTGGATGATGGATTTTACTGAGCAATTATTAGAGCACTGTGCTATTGCCGTAAACGGAACTTCTGAAGCTACATTTGGTGAACATAAAATAGATTTCAAAGCACCATATGCTAGAATTACCATGGCAGATTCTATTAAACATTTTACTGGTTTTGACATTACTGGAAAAACAGAAGATGAAATTAGAGAGGCCGCAAAATCGATGCACATCGAGGTAAATGCAACCATGGGTAAAGGAAAGTTAATTGATGAAATTTTTGGAGAGAAATGTGAAGGAAACTACATTCAACCAACTTTTATTACAGATTATCCAAAAGAAATGTCTCCGCTTTGTAAAGAACACAGAGATAACCCAGAATTGACAGAACGTTTTGAGTTGATGGTTTGTGGTAAAGAAATTGCAAATGCATATTCTGAATTGAATGATCCTATTGACCAACGTGAACGTTTTGAGCATCAATTAAAATTAGCGCAAAAAGGTGATGATGAAGCGACTGAATTTATAGATGAAGATTTCTTACGTGCTTTAGAATATGGTATGCCACCAACATCTGGTATGGGTATTGGCATGGACAGGTTGATTATGTTTTTAACAAACAACCAATCGATACAAGAGGTATTATTTTTTCCACAAATGAGACCAGAAAAGAAAGCGCCTTCTATAGAACTAAACGATGAGGAAAAATCAGTTTTAAATCTTATAGAAAAAGCAGGGAAAATAGATTTAAATGATTTAAAAACACAGTCTGGCTTGTCTAACAAAAAATGGGACAAAACTATTAAAGGATTAACTAAAAAAGAGGTGGCTAAAGTTTCTAAAACAGATGAAGGTTTATTTGTAGAACTCATATAATATTAATTTTATCATTTCTACCGAAGCATAAATCAAAAAAAAAAGGAATGTTATTTTTAGAGAAGTTTACTACAAGAACTGCTTCTTCTATTTTTTAAAGCACTATAATTAGCATCCTCCAAGCATTTAGTTTTTAAAAATGCTTGCAAAATTGTTTTTGTAAATACTAACACTTTTTAGTGTTTATCAGGGTAATTTTCTTGCTTATTTTTTCTGCTAGAATCGTAGATATTCCATAGAGTTAAACCCATGTATACTGCAAATATAATACCACCTACTATAAAAAATCCTATATTCATGTTGTTCTTCTTTGTCTAATTGCTATTGCAAACAATAATATTGTCCCTGGCCAATGCGCAGAATATTGTGCTTCATCTGTCATTCCTAATATTCCGTAACCTACAGAATACAACAAACACATGAAAGCTAAAATAATTGGATACCACTTTAAAATAAAACTTTTCATCTTTTAATATGTTATGTAATTTATTATTTATCTAAGATAAGGAATTTTAGGATACCTTTAAAAAAAGTAGAAATCTAATTTTAATTTAGAATACTATTTATAATGGGTATTTTTAAGAAGAATCTTTATCGGTAAACAAATAATATATCCTTTGTGCCCCGAATAAAAATGTATAGTATTAAGTTATTTAAATAGCTAGAAAAAATAATCTTCTAGCAACTAAATAATGTTAAAAAAACTACATTTGATTGCTGCACTAAAATTTTATTTTCACAGCTGACGAAATAAATTAGATTTTTGATTGCAAATTCCTGGAAGTATACTTCTGATTTTTGTATTGATCCTTTTAATTTGTAAAATAAAAAAAACGTTTAATTAAAATTACATTTTATTTTTTAGCCTATTAAAAAAATCTGAAATGGAATATGAAAAATATTTTATTTATTAACTTTAGCAACTAAGCATAGTAAATAATTACCCTAAACAACTTATTTATAAATAAAAAAACTACCCTTTAAACTTCATACCTAAATGTACCACCTTTTTAGTTTCATAGAAATCTTCTTCAAAGTAAGCCGGTAAATCATAAATAGTTGCAGAAGTATATAATTTTAATTCTTCAGATAAATCGCCACCTTTAAGATAGAGAATACCATTTTTAAGATCGTGATTTTGCTTTTTATTAATTCTACCTTTTGTCCAACCTACAAAAGTTTCCATTTGTGCAACCGCTCTACTTACAATAAAGTCATACGTATCTTTAACTTCTTCAACCCTACCATTCGTAGTTTTAACATTTTCTAAACCCAAACCTGCTACTACTTCATCTACTACTTTTATCTTTTTACCAATAGAATCTACCAAATGAAATTGGGTTTCTGGAAACAATATTGCTAATGGTATACCAGGAAAACCGCCACCAGTTCCAACATCCAATACCTTAGCGCCTGGTTTAAACTGCACTACTTTCGCAATTCCTAAAGAGTGTAATACGTGGCGCAGATACAACTCATCAATATCTTTTCTAGAAACAACATTTATTTTCAAATTCCAGTCTTCGTATAATTCCTGTAATTTTTCGAATTGTTGAATTTGAGTTGCTGATAAATTTTTAAAATATTTGCGAATAATATCCATCGAATAAGGTTTGAGCCGCAAAAATAGTTATACTTACCAAACAATTCACAACAAAATCTCTCGTTTATTGTAAAAAGCAGTTTCAAAAGCATTATTTTTGTAAAACGATTCTAATACACTTAAATGAAAACAATAAATTTCTCAAGAGTAGATAAAGCAAAATTCTTTAGAACTCTTAATAAAAGAGTAAATAATTATTTCAAAGAAAACGAAATTAATAGAACCGGAAACTGGAAGTTGTATTCTAAAGCAATTGTTATGTTTTCTTTATTTTTAGCACCGTTTATAGTAGTATTAACAGTTACTATGCCACAATGGGCGATGGTTTTATTAACGATACTTGCAGGTATAGGAATGGCCGGCGTTGGAATGAATGTAATGCATGATGCCAATCATGAATCTTTTTCTCGAAAAAAATGGGTAAATAAATTAATGGGTAGTAGTATTTATATCCTTGCAGGAAATGTATATAATTGGAAGGTACAGCACAATGTACTGCACCATACGTTTACCAATGTGAAAGATCATGACGAAGATATAGATGCCGGTAGAATTATTCGTTTCTCTTTGCATTCTAAATGGTTAAAGATTCATAAGCTTCAAAAATATTATTCTGTTTTCTTATATGGTTTATTAACCATTAATTGGGCAATTACCACCGATGTAAAACAAATGCACCGATATTTAAAACGTAAATTATCATATGGTAAATTTCCAAATCCTACTACAGAATGGACAAAGTTAGTAATTTCTAAAGTTGTGTATTATGCACTTTGGATTGTTTTACCATTGTTAGTTTTAGACGTTGCTTGGTGGAAAATTTTGGTTGGGTTTTTCATAATGCACTATACTGCTGGTATGATTTTAAGTATTGTTTTTCAGCTGGCACATATTGTTCCAAATACAGCAATGCCTATTCCAGATAAAGACGGTAATTTAGAACACACTTGGGCAGTCCACCAATTATACACTACTTCTAACTTTGCCCCTAGCAATTGGTTGGTAAATTTTTATACGGGTGGTTTAAATCATCAGGTTGAACATCATATTTTTCCTCATATTTCTCATGTGCATTATAGTAAATTGGCTAAAATTGTAAAAGAAACAGCTAATGAATTTAATTTACCCTATAATGAATATAAAACAATGCGAAAAGCACTTGTAGAGCATTTTAGACATTTAGGTGTTTTAGGACAGAAACCAGAATTGGCATAACAACAGCAACACACAACTAACAGTAAAATGAAACATCCATTATCGGACAGAATTAACAGTTTGCCTGTATCTCAAACTTTAGCAATGGCTGCAAAAGCAAGAGAATTAAAAGCGGCAGGAAAAGACATTATTAGTTTAAGTTTAGGAGAACCAGACTTTAACACACCAGATTTCATTAAAGACGCAGCAATAGAAGCTGTAAATCAAAACTATAATTCGTACTCTCCAGTAGACGGTTATGCAGAATTAAAAGAAGCAATTTGCACAAAATTTCAGCGTGATAATGGTTTAACATACCAACCAAACCAAATTGTAGTTTCTACAGGTGCAAAACAATCTATTGCAAATATTGCACAGGTATTATTAAACCCAGGAGATGAGGTTTTATTACCAGCACCATATTGGGTTAGTTATTCTGCAATTGCTATTTTAAGTGAAGCAAAATTTGTAGAAATTCCTTCTTCTATAGACAACGATTTTAAAATTACACCTGCACAATTAGAGGCCGCAATTACGCCAAAAACTAAAATGGTGTTTTTTAATTCACCAAACAACCCTAGTGGTTCTATGTATAGTGAAGCAGAATACAGAGCGTTGGCTGCTATTTTAGAAAATTATCCGCAGATTTATATCTTATCAGATGAAATTTACGAACACATAAACTATGGTACAAAAAACTTTAGTTTTGCTGCTATAGAAAGTATGTATGACAGAACCATTACTGTAAACGGTTTGGCAAAAGCATTTGCAATGACAGGTTGGAGAATTGGATATATCGGAGCTCCACAATGGATTGCCAAAGCGTGTACAAAGATGCAGGGTCAAATTACTTCTGGTGCAAATTGTATTGCACAAAGAGCAGCAATTACTGCAGTTTTAGCGCCTATTTCTAAAATTAAATACATGGTAGATGAATTTAAAATACGTAGAGATATTGTAGTTGGTTTGTTAAGAGAAATAGACGGATTTAAAGTAAATGTGCCAGAAGGTGCCTTTTATGTATTTCCAGATATTTCGGCATTCTTCGGAAAGACAATTGATGGTATAACTATCGAAAATGCAAACGATTTTTCTTTATTTATTCTAGAGAAAGCAAATGTAGCTACGGTAACAGGAGATGCTTTTGGTGCGCCAAATTGTATTAGAATGTCTTATGCTGCTTCTGAGTTACAATTGCGCGAAGCAATAAAGAGAATAGCAAAAGTTTTGAGTTAAAATCAATATATATTAAAAAAATCCATCTTTTTAAAGATGGATTTTTTTGTTTTAATAAATACCTCTAAAATTAGAAGTTTTTAAAAAAGCATATTACTCTTTATCTGCCATTTTCTTAACGTAATCTGTAATAATTACAATTTGTGTAGGTCCTACTTTACCTTCTATAAACTTAGCGTTTTCATGATCTAAAGAAATTCTTCTTACCGCGGTTCCTTGTTTTGCAACCAAGCTAGATCCTTTTACTTTTAAGTCTTTAATTAGAACTACAGAATCTCCTGCTTCTAAAATTGCACCATTTGCATCTCTATGAATTATTTTTTCACTGTCATCTAAATGATCTCCAGACTCCTTTGCAAATCGTAAATCGTCGTCTTCTAAATACATCATGTCTAGCAAGTCTTTTGGCCAACCCTCATTTCTTAAACGAGACAACATTCTCCAAGCAACCACTTTTACAGCTCTATGCTCACTCCACATAGAATCGTTTAAACAACGCCAATGGTTTGCATCCATTTGATCTGCATTCTCTAGCTGCGTAGTACAAGATTCACAAGCCAATAAACTACCATCTACTCCACTACCTCCTACGGTTGACGTTGGTTTTACTTCGTAAATAGACAAATTAACTGTTCCAGTGCATAATTCACATTGGTTTCCACTTCTACTTTCTAAATCTTGTTGTAAACTCATTATTCTATATTTTGGTTCAATGCTGACAAAAGTACATTTTTAAATCAGCTTGCTAATTTATATTGCTATAAATTAAAAATAATGGCTTTTAAAGGGAATCAAAAAAGTCTAAAATGAATATATTTACAAAAAAAATTCTTCAAAATATATGATGAATCAAGAAAAAACAGTTTCTGAAGCAATACAATATAGACGTTCTGTAAGAATCTACGATGCAGAGAAAGCAATAGATAAAAATATTGTAAAAAAATGCATTCAACAAGCTACTTTAGCCCCTAACAGCAGCAATATGCAACTTTGGGAATTTTACCACATTACTTCTAAAGATCTTATTACTGAAATTGCGCCATTTTGTTTCAATCAAAATGCAGCAAAAACAGCGCAACAATTGGTTGTTTTTGTAACGCGTAAAGATTTATGGAAAAAGCGGGCAAAAGCTAATTTGAGTTTTATAGATGCTAATTTTGGTGCAAACAATCCAAAAGCGGAGCAATCTAATAGAGAAAAAGTTGCTAGAAAATATTATGGTAAGGTTATTCCTTTTGCATATGCAGATTTCCTCGGTGTTTTTGGTTTCTTTAAATACCTCATGATGTTTGTAATAGGTGTTTTTAAACCTATTTATAGAGAAGTTCGAAGCAGCGATATGCGAATTGTAGCGCATAAAACCTGTGGTTTGGCTGCACAAAATTTCATGATCTCTATGGCGGCGCAAGGCTATGACACCTGCCCAATGGAAGGAACGGATACCCTGCGTATTCAAAAACTATTAAAATTACCTTTTGGTGCAGAAATTAATATGGTTGTTTCTTGTGGTATTAGAACCGAAAAGGGAATCTATGGTGAACGTTTTAGAATCCCTTTTGAGGAGGTGTATACTGAAATTTAGATTATTTTTCAGTTTTTAAAGTTAATACATTTTTACTTTGTTCAATTTCAGCTTGATTTAGATTCATTTTTACAAACTCTCCCTCTAAATACTTTTCAGTTTGATCTTTATAATACTCACTAAAAACATTGCCAGATTGACCAGTTGGTAGGATTGCTAAACTATTTTCAACATCAGAAAAATCAACGATTCTCCTTGTTGATGGCCCAGCAGTAACTTTATAATAACCCGTGCTGTCTAAATTAAAAATTTGATTGTTAATTACCTCATTCCCTCCAATAGTTTCAAAAGGACCCACGTTAAAAAATGTACGCAACAAACCACCTGCTTTACCAATAGCGTGTTCATGTTCAATAGAAAGGACTCTATTCCAAGTCCAATCTTCTATATTTTCTCCTAATTGATTTTGCAAAAAGGCAATAGCGTTTTTGAAGGCTAAATTAACAATATCAGTTCTTGTTTCAATTTTATCTTTGGAAGAAATATTGTCCCACCAAACAGATTTTTCTCTATTCACCTGAAGAGGCAATACCTGATCTTGCAACTGCGAATTGATAAATAATTGGAAACTATCCCCTAATTCATCATTATATGTTTCTTTTAAAAACTCATATAAAAAACGATTGAATATGGTAGGCCCAACTGAAGTTTTTAAATAATTCCCATCCCAATTTTCTATAATCGAAAACGCTTTTCTTTCTGATGCTGTTCCTTTAGATTTTTCTACACTTTTTAATAAACCCTTACTAATTTCTGAAACTGTAGATGATTTTACATCATAAATCATTTTAGAAACATCCTTTTTGGTAAAATCATTTTTCTCATCTAACAACTCCACAATTCTTTTTGCTCTGTCTTGAGGTTGATAATACCCTTGATATAATTTACCTCTAACAGAATCTGGTTGATTGTTTGCAGAATATACATATTTCCAGGTTGGATTAATCGCCTGTGGATTTTCTTCAAACGGTAAATATTCAATAATTTCATCATTTCCTGAAGCACCATTTAAATATGTTTTAGAAGACAGACCGTCTCTAAGTTGATATAATTTAGCAGAAGAAAACCAACCAATATTGTCTTTTGCATCACCATACATTACATTTAAACCTGGTGCGTGAATTTTTGCAACAGATTTTTTAAAATCACGCATCGAATTGGCATGAGAAATACCATACGAAACCTCTAACATTTCATTTGGTAACTGGGTATAAATCCAATTCATTGCAATAGGCCTTTCATCAATAACATGTTTGATTAAACCATTCATTATTGGACCGTGTCTACTAACCTTTACTTGAAAATTAGTGTCTATTGCATTTTTTACATGTATTGTTTTATCAACCAATTGATACTTTTCATAACCATCAATAGTTTTGTACTCTAGAGAATTTTCAGGATTGTCTTCTTCTATATAAAAGTTTAAATCATCATTTGCCAGAATTGTCATACCGTAAGCATATGCTCTATTGTGACCCATTAAAGGAAATGGCATTAACGCAATATTAAACCCATAAATTTCAAAATCTGGTGTTTTTATATGATTTTGATACCAAACAGAGGGCTGAGAAAATCCTATATGAGGATCGTTTGCGAAAATTACTTTTCCATTTTTAGTTTTTTCTGGTGCAATGACCCATGAGTTACTTCCAATGAAGGGTGAAACAGGTAAGTCATCCATAATAGAAGAAACTGCTCTAGAAATAGTCGCATTAATTTTTTCTGGAATACTCGTTTTATTAACCGTTAAATTTTCACCGGCAAAACCTAATAATTCACTCAAATAAGGGGCCCCTAATTTTTCTTTAATTTCAGTGAGTAACGGATCTGTTTTGTGAGCTACAGCAAAACTAAAAGACATATAACCGAAAACATTATAGATATCTTTTATGGTGTATTTTTCTTTCTCAAGACCAAGCAAAATAAATTCTAAAGGCGTTTTTCCATTTTTAATAAATTGATTTACACCGTCTAAATAAGCTTGTGTTAATATATAAGCCTGAGAACTTTTATCTAATGAGGCGATTGTTTTATTTGCAGCTTCTTCAATTCCTAATCCACTAAAAAACTGATCTACACTCAACAGCTCTTTTCCCAAAATTTCAGACAATCTTCCTGCAGCAATTCTTCTTACAAGTTCCATTTGCCATAATCTGTCTTGTGCATGAACATACCCCAAAGCTAGATATGCATCTTTTTGATTTTGAGCATTTATATGCGGCACACCAATGTCATCAAAATAAACGGTAACATCTTCTGTGGTGTTTTTAATTTTAATTTCGCCATTATAAACAGGATGTAATGTTTTTGAATATAGCCAACCAGCAGAAGCTATAAATAGAATAAGAACAACTAAAAATATTAGGGTTTTTTTAATAAAATTCATGAAAATCTATTTAATAACCTCAAAGGTAATAAATTAAATTTGTATTTTTGATACCCTTATTAAACTACACTTTTATGAGGAAAATTCAAATGGTAGACCTCCAAGGTCAATACGCAAAAATTAAAGATACTGTCAATAAGTCTATCACCCAAGTTCTAGATACATCTGCATATATAAATGGACCTTTAGTTCATGAATTTCAAGCAGATTTAGAAAAATATTTAGATGTAAAGCATGTAATTCCTTGTGCAAATGGTACAGATGCATTACAAATAGCAATGATGGGTTTAGGTCTAGAGCAAGGTGATGAAGTGATTACTGCAGATTTCACATTTGCTGCAACAGTAGAAGTTATTGCTTTATTAAAATTAACTCCTGTTCTAGTGGATGTAGAAGCAGATACTTTTAATTTAAATATTGAAGCATTAAAGAAAGCAATTACACCAAAAACAAAAGCGATTGTTCCTGTTCATTTATTCGGACAAGTAGCAAACATGGACGCTGTTATGGAGGTTGCTAAAGAACATAATTTATTTGTAATTGAAGACAATGCGCAAGCAATTGGGGCAAGTTATACCTTTAAAAATGGTAAAAAACAAAAAGCAGGAACCATTGGTAATGTGGGTACAACTTCTTTTTTTCCTTCTAAAAACCTAGGCTGTTATGGAGATGGTGGAGCAATTTTTACAAATGATGATGCACTAGCACATATCATTCGAGGAATTGTAAATCACGGAATGTATACCCGCTATTATCACGATGTTGTAGGCGTAAACTCCAGACTAGATGCAATACAAGCAGGAGTTTTACAAGCAAAATTACCAAATTTAGATACCTATTGCGATGCCAGAAGAAATGCTGCTCGTTTTTACAATAAAGCATTTGCTAGCAATGCTAATATTATTACACCAACTGCTAAATCAAACGCAACCATTAATTGTGGTGAAATTTGTGATGTTTGCGATTGTCATGTTTTTCATCAATACACTTTACAAATCACGAACGGACAAAGAGACGAACTACATAAACATTTATTGGCAGAAGGAGTGCCGAATGCTATTTATTATCCTGTTGCGCTGCATGCTCAAAAAGCATATAAAGATGCACGTTATAAAGAAAGTGATTTTCCTGTAACAAACCATTTGATAAAAACGGTAATCTCTTTACCAATGCATACAGAATTAGATACCGAACAATTAGAATTTATTACAAATACAATCAATAATTTTGTAAAATAAAAAAATGAAAAGAATACTTGTAACTGGTGGATTAGGTTTTATTGGCTCTCATACAGTTGTAGAGTTGCAAAACGAAGGTTTTGAAGTTGTTATTGTTGATGATTTATCAAACACAACTTTAAAAGTTTTAGAGAGTATTACAGAAATTACAGGAACAAGACCTACTTTTCATCAGATTGATTTGCGCATTAAAAACGATGTGAAAACATTGTTTAAAACACTTAAAGTAGACGGTATTATTCATTTTTCTGCTTTTAAAGCAGTTGGCGAAAGTGTACAAAACCCTTTAGATTATTATGAAAACAATATCGGAAGCTTAGTATATATATTGCAAGAAATGAGAGATCGTAACTTAGATAATTTTATATTTTCTTCTTCCTGCACTGTTTACGGGCAAGCAGATGAACTGCCAATTACAGAAAATGCACCTGTTAAAAAAGCAGAATCTACATACGGAAACACGAAACAAATTGGTGAAGAAATCATTCAAGAAACTTGCAAAGCGCATCAATTAAATGCTATTGCATTAAGATATTTTAATCCTATCGGAGCACACGACAGTGTAAAAATTGGAGAATTACCTATCGGTGTTCCCCAAAATTTAATTCCTTTTGTAACACAAACTGCAGCAGGAATTAGAAAGGAGCTATCTGTTTTTGGTGATGATTACCCAACAATAGACGGAACGGCTGTTAGAGACTATATTCATGTAGTAGATTTAGCAAAAGCGCATATTGCCGCTTTAAAAAGGTTAATCAATAAAACTAACAAACAAAATTTTGAGTTTTTTAATGTAGGTTCTGGAAAAGGAAGTTCTGTTTTAGAAGTTATAAAGGCTTTTGAAAAAGCGTCTGGACAGCCCTTAAATTACAAAATTGTTGGCAGAAGAGAAGGAGATATTACATCTGCATATGCCAATACAACAAAAGCAAATAAAGAACTAAACTGGAAAACAGAAAAATCTTTAGATGAAGGTTTGGCTTCTGCTTGGAAGTGGCAACAGCGCCAATAGAAATAATTTTCTGAATTTTAATAAATTCATTTTAAGAAGAAATCACTCATTTTTGACCTTTTTTTAGTCAATTTTGAGTGATTTTTTCATTTTTATTCGATTTTTGACCGTTTTTAGGTTTTTGTATAAAAATGAAAAACGTTCATAGTTATTAGATTGTTAACAATTGTACCACATAATTTTCAGATTGCTATTTCGAAGTTCTTTTCATGATTTTAATACTATTAAGTATGCCACCTGTTAAATAACTCATTGGTTTCAGGTATCATTAATAATTATACTACAAAATTTAGAGCTTTATGAAGATTAGAAGAAAAACTTGTTTAGAAAAACGTTATACAGATAAAATGGGGAGACTACACAACAATATTACTTACATTAAAAAAACATTGCTAAACATTATCCCTTTGAAAATAATACTTAAATACAGAAAAACATATTATGGTGAAATTAAAGATTGCGAAGACTGTGTTTTAGCAAAATAATACTTAAAAAATCCCAAATTTAAATTTGGAGATTTTTTTTGGTTAATATTTAACAAAGTACACCCTAGATTTTTATGCTCATTTTAGTAATTTTAAATTCTTAAAAATGAAACTAAAATGAAAAAAATATACATTGCTTTTTTAGCAATTACAAGTTTTATTGCTTGCAGCACTTCTTCCGAAGAAAAAACACCAGAATTAAGCATCAATTATAAAAAAATTGAATTAGCTAACGGACTAGATGTTATTTTTCATGTAGATAAGTCTGACCCAATAGTTGCAGTAGAGTTAATGGTACATGTAGGCTCTGCTAGAGAAATTGAAGGCAGAACAGGTTTTGCACATTTATTTGAACATTTGTTATTCTTAGAATCAGAAAATTTGGGGAAAGGTGGATTAGATAAAATGAGTGCAAAAATTGGTGGCTCAGGTGCAAATGGCTCTACCTCTAGAGACCGAACAAACTATCTGCAGACAGTACCAAAAGATGCGTTAGAAAAGATGATTTGGGCGGAAGCAGATAAATTAGGATACTTTATAAACACGGTAACAGCACCTGTTTTAGCAAAAGAAAAACAAGTTGTTAAAAATGAAAAGAGGCAAAGCGTAGACAACAGGCCTTATGGCCACAACCAATATGTAATTGGTAAAAACCTGTACCCTAAAGACCATCCATACAATTGGCAAGTAATTGGTTCTTTAGAAGATTTACAAAATGCCACTTTACAAGATGTAAAAAACTTTTACAAAAAATGGTATGTCCCTAACAATGCTACTTTAGTTTTATCTGGAGACCTCAATATTGAACAAGCAACTAAATGGGTACACACCTATTTTGATGAAATTCCGAAAGGAACAAAAGAAATTACACCACTAGAAAAAAGACCTGGTTTTGTAAAAGAAACAAAATTCTTGTATTATGAAGATAATTTTGCAAGAGTGCCGCAATTAACTATGGTGTGGCCAACAGTTGAAGCATATCATCCAGATTCTTATGCTTTAGATGTGCTGTCTGAATACTTAACAGTTGGAAAATCTGCACCTTTAAATAAGGTTTTAGTAGATGATTTAAAACTAACTTCTTACACGGGCATGTACAATAGCAATTCGGAATTGGCAGGAGAGGTACAAATTTATGTAAGAGCTTTTAATGGCAAAAAATTAAACGCGATAAAAGCAGGAATTGAAAAAGGATTTTTAAACTTTGAAGCTAAAGGAATTTCAGAAAAAGATTTAAATAGAATTAAAGCAGGCCAAGAAACGCAGTTTTATGGCAGTTTATCAAGTGTTATCGGTAAAGGAACCAATTTAGCATCTTACAACACCTATTTAGGAAATCCTGGTTTTGTAACCGAAGATATTAAAAGAACTTTAGCCGTTACTACAGCAGATGTAATACGTGTTTACAATACCTACATTAAAGACAAAAATTACATAGCTACTAGTTTTGTACCTAAAAACAGTGCAAATTTAGCATTAAAAGGTGCTGTACTAGCAAATGTTGTAGAAGAGAAAATTGTAAATGGTGCAGAAGAGATTTTTGATTCTAAAATTGCAGCTACCTATCAAAAAACGCCTTCCTCATTTGACAGAAGTATTGCTCCAAAATATGGCGAAACTCCTACTTTAGCAGTCCCAAAAGTATATGAAAGCACCTTAGAAAATGGTTTAAAAATCTACGGAATTGAGAATAATGAAGTGCCATTAGTCCGTTTTAACTTTACCATAGATGGCGGCCAATTATTAGAGTCTATGGATAAATTAGGCGTTGCTAACTTAACTGCAAATTTATTAAATAAAGGAACTAAGAATAAAACCGTTAAAGAATTAGAAGAAGTAATTCAAGAATTAGGTGCTTCAATCTATATCTATTCGGACAAAGAAAGTATTACCATTTCTGGAACAACCTTAGCTAAAAACTATAAAAAAACATTGGCTTTAGCACAAGAAATGTTATTAGAACCTCGGTTTGATGAAAAAGAATTCGACCTGCTTAAAAAAGCAACTATTGCTAGTTTGCGCCAGCAAGAAGCAAATCCAAATGCAGTCGCAAGAAATGCATACAAAGAATTAATTTACGGCAAAGAAAATATACTGTCTAAAAATATTTTAGGGAGCATAACCTCTGTTGAAGTGATCACTTTAGAAGATGTTAAAACCTATTACAATAACTACATATCTCCTTCTGTATCGAAAATGCTGGTTGTTGGAGCTATTTCTAAAGAACAAATAACTACCTCATTAACAAGCTTAAACACAAACTGGAAAGCAAAAAAAGTTGTAATTCCTGCATATAAACCAATTGAAGCACCCACAAAACCCGCCGTATATTTTTACGATATTCCAAATGCGAAACAATCTATTTTACAATTTGGCGCACCTGCTTTGGCTGCAACAGATGAAGATTTTTATGCCGCTACAGTAATGAACTATATTCTTGGTGGTGGTGGATTTGCCTCTCGCTTAACACAAGAGTTAAGAGAAGGAAAAGGATATACGTATGGTATTCGATCTGGTTTTTCTGGCACAAAAGCAAAAGGAACTTTTACAATTTCTAGTGGAGTTCGTTCTAATGTAACCCTAGAATCTGCGCAAGCAGTTCAGAAAATACTAAAAGAATATCCAACTACTTTTTCTGATAAAGATTTAGAAACTACTAAAAGTTTCTTAATTAAAAGTAATGCAAGGGCCTTTGAAACTCCTGGCGCAAAATTAAGAATGTTGTCTAATATTAGTAATTATGAATTACAAGCAACGTATGTAAAAGATAGAGAAAACGTGGTAAACAACATGACTAAAAAACGCATTACAGCGTTAGCTAACAAATATATAAATCCTAATAAAATGATTTGGCTGGTTGTTGGTGATGCAGAAACACAACTAGAAAGAATGAAAGAATTGGGATACGGAACACCAATTTTATTAAATAAAAGACAAGAGGAAATAAAGAACTAAGATTGCTTCACTATGAGCAACAAGAACAAAGACCTGATTCTTATGAGTTCATAAAGTTTTGAGTTTTTAAAAGCCCCAATTTCAAATTTGAGATTGGGGCTTTTAATATACATCTAGTTTCTCTTTACGAAACAAAAACTGCCCCACTTGCGGCAACACTTCTATCTATTTTACGCATTAATCCTTGCAATACTTTACCAGGTCCAACTTCTATAAATTCAGTTCCACCATCAGCAATCATTGCTTGAATGGACTGCGTCCATCTTACAGGAGCAGTTAACTGAATCATTAAATTTTTCTTAATCTCACTAGGAGATGTAACTGCACATGCTGAAACATTTTGATACACCGGACAAGTAGGATTACTAAACGTTGTTGCTTCAATCGCAGCCGCTAACTCGGCCCTTGCTGGCTCCATCATTGGTGAGTGAAATGCTCCACCAACTGGCAATAACAAGGCTCTTCTTGCTCCTTTTTCACTTAATACTTTGCACGCTTTTTCAACTGCAGCAATTTCACCAGAAATCACCAATTGTCCTGGACAGTTGTAATTCGCCGCAACTACTACACCTTTTATTTCCGAACAGGTATCTTCAACAATTGCATCTTCTAGACCTAAAACAGCAGCCATAGTAGAAGGTGCAATTTCGCAAGCTTTTTGCATTGCCAAAGCACGTTTAGAAACTAATTTTAATCCGTCTTCAAAGGTTAAAACTCCATTTGTAACCAATGCAGACAATTCACCTAAAGAATGTCCTGCTACCATTTCTGGTTTAAAGTCATCACCTAAAACCTTTGCTAAAATAACAGAATGCAAAAAAATTGCAGGCTGTGTAACTTTCGTTTCTTTTAGCTGTTCTGCAGTTCCTTCGAACATAATATCTGTAATAGAAAAGCCTAAAATATCATTTGCTTTTTCAAAGTATTTTTGCGCTAATGGAGATTTTTCGTATAAATCTAAACCCATTCCCGTAAATTGTGCTCCTTGACCAGGAAAAATATATGCTTTCATTTATGTTCTATTTGGTAGTTATTTAGTGGAATCATTTTACTGTCATCTGCGAAAATAATCAATTAGTCATTAGTACATATCAAATTCAAAATAAATTAATACTATTTGTTGTAATCAAACTGTAAAAAAAACGTCTAAAAAATTCTAAATTATATCCAATGAAAAAAATACTACTTTATAATTACTAAAAAGTATTCTAAAACTAAAATTAATTTAGATGCTAAAACTTCATATTTGAAATACGATTGGAGTTTGAACGAAAAATAAATTATTATCTTTCACATTCATTACACCAAAGCTAAAAATATTTAAAATGTCTAAACCATATTACGATTCTGGAGATTTAAGAAAATTCGGAAAAATAACAGAGTGGAGTGAAGAATTAGGTACCAAATTCTTCGATTATTACGGTAAAGTTTTTGAAGAAGGAGCTTTAACTGCTCGTGAAAAATCTTTAATTGCTTTAGCTGTCGCACATACAGAACAATGTCCATATTGCATAGATGCCTATACAAAGGACAGTCTGCAACGCGGCGTTACCAAAGAACAAATGATGGAAGCAATACATGTAGGTGCAGCTATTAAAAGTGGTGCAACCTTGGTTCATGGAGTTCAAATGATGAATAAAGTAGATAAGCTAGAAATGTAAGCAGAAAACCAAGATCGCTTTTTAGCAATTTTGTATGCAGCACATATCTTATCGGCAGGGAGAATCTATTTCTTAATTTTAGAAACTACTAAACCTGAAGTTACTAGACATATTAGATTTACTGCTATACAAGCTTAGTAAAAAGTTTCTACAATAAAATGAGTTCCTTTAGATAGCAGAAAAGCAAAACATTAAATGAAGTTAGAAACCCCTAAAAACGATACTGAAATACTGAAATAAATTCAGCACAAGCAAATTCAGCATGAAAAAATCATTAAAAGCAAGAAATAACGACATTGCTAATACAGCACGTCAAATGGAAATTCTTTCTAGTGGCATTTTTGCTACTGGAGAATTACCAACGTTTGCTAAAAAAATTAAGGAAACCAACCAATTCCCTTTACGTCCAAAGAAATTAGAGATTTTACAAATAAACTTAGGCTATATGTGCAATCAAGTTTGTTCACATTGCCACGTAGATGCAGGTCCTGATCGCAAAGAAATAATGACTAAAGAAACCATGGAGCAGTGTTTAGAAGTTATAAAAAAAACAGAAGCACATACCTTAGATTTAACTGGAGGAGCTCCCGAAATGAATCCTAACTTTAGATGGTTTGTAGAAGAAGCTGCAAAAGCAGGTATAAAAGATTTTATCGTACGCTCTAACTTAACAATTATTCGTGCAAATAAAAAATACCACGATTTACCAGAATTCTTTAAAAAACATGGAGTTCACGTAGTTTCCTCTATGCCTCATTGGACGCGTGGAAAAACTGATAAGCAACGCGGAGATGGTGTTTTTGATAAATCTATTAAAGCTTTACAAGAATTAAACGCTATTGGTTATGGCTTAGAAGGTTCAAATTTAAAATTAGATTTAGTCTACAATCCTTCTGGTGCCTTTTTACCTGGAGATCAACAAGCGCTGGAAAATGATTTCAAGAAAGCATTAAAAAACGACTTTGATATTAATTTTCATAGCCTTTTTGCAATTACAAATTTACCAATTAGTCGTTTTTTAGACTTTTTAATTGCATCAGATAATTACGAAGATTACATGCATTCACTATTAGATGCCTATAACCCTGCCGCTGTAGAAAACGTAATGTGTACAAATACCATTTCTATAAGTTGGGAAGGTTGGTTGTATGATTGTGATTTTAATCAAATGTTAAATCTAAAAGTAGCTAGTAAAGTAAAACATATCTCTAACTATAATGAAGAATTATTACAAGATAGAGATATTATCATCAATCAACATTGTTATGGTTGCACCGCTGGCGCTGGAAGTAGTTGCCAAGGAGTTGTAGCATAATAAACATGGGTTTTAAACCCATTGTCATAAAAATAAAAATATGAGTTATTTAGAAACTACACACAATGTATATAAAGAAGCTGCATTAACGCCAGATGTTGGTTTGTGCTGCACTACCAATCCTATTTGGGAGTTACCAGGATTAAAAATTCCAAGAATCATGCAAGAAATGAATTACGGTTGTGGCTCTACCGTGCATGCAAGAGATTTAACCAACAATCCTAAAATGCTATATGTTGGTGTTGGTGGTGGAATGGAATTGTTACAATTTGCTTATTTCAACAGAAACAAAGGAGGTGTAATTGGCTTGGATGTTGTGGACGAAATGTTAGAAGCTTCTCGCAAAAACTTTAAAATTGCCGAAGAACAAAACGATTGGTTTGAAAGTAACTTTATTGATTTGCGCAAAGGAGACGCTATGGACTTACCTGTAGAAGATAACTCTATAGATGTTGCTGCACAGAATTGCTTATTCAATATCTTTAAATCTGACGATTTAAAAAAGGCTATTGAAGAAATGTACCGAGTATTAAAACCTCACGGAAAATTAGTAATGAGTGATCCTACTTGTGAACAACCTATGAACGACGAGTTAAGAAATGACGAACGTTTGCGTGCTTTGTGTTTGAGTGGAAGTTTATCTATTGCCAATTATGTAAAAGCATTAACTGATGTTGGTTTTGGAACCATTGAAATTAGAGCAAGAAAACCCTACAGAATTTTAGACCCTAAAAATTACCCAACAGATGAGCTAATTTATATAGAATCTATAGAAATTGCTGCAATTAAAGATCCAATGCCTGCAGACGGCCCATGTATCTTTACAGGAAGAGCTGCTATTTATTTTGGAGAGGAAGCTTATTTTGATGATGGACTAGGACATACTTTATTGAAAAACCAACCTTTAGCTATTTGTGATAAAACAACAGCTGCTTTGCAAGCTTTAGGAAGAGACGACATCTTCTTTTCTGAGTCTACTTTTCATTATGACGGTGGTGGCTGCTGTTAATAAAAATAGAGAAAGCATATGCCTAAAAATCTATTATTAGTATTTACCAGAAATCCAGAATTAGGAAAAGTAAAAACACGTTTGGCAAAAACTGTTGGTAATGCAACTGCGTTGAAAATTTACATCTTTTTATTAAAGAGAACGCGAGATATTGCGGTTAAAGTAGCTGCAGACAAAGCCGTTTACTATTCGGTTAAAATTAGAGAAAATGATATTTGGGATGCAAGTATCTTTCAAAAACACCAACAAGTTGGCGAAGATTTAGGCATTCGAATGTTACATGCCTTTAAAAACGGATTTAAAGCGGGTTATGAAAAAGTAATAATTATAGGAAGCGACCTTTATGACTTAACCTCCGAAACTATCGAAAATGCTATTATAGCATTAGAAAACAATGAGGTTGTAATTGGGCCAGCAGAAGATGGAGGTTATTACTTATTGGGAATGAATTCACTTGAAGAAAAGATATTTAAAAATAAAGACTGGGGTACAGAAACGGTTAGAAAAGATACTTTAGAAGACTTAAAAGATAAAAAGGTATTTTTGTTGGGGGAATTGAATGACGTAGACGTTTTTGAGGATATTGAACACCATCCTGCTTTTCAAACATTTTTAAAATAAAGGCTATTCTTTTTAATGCAGATAGATAAATTTAGTAGCAATGAAAAAACAACAATTAAAAGAAACTATTAATTTTTTAAAATCAAACGGAATTACAAGTCCTGAAATAGGTATTGTTCTAGGAACTGGGTTGGGAAAACTTATTGCTGAAATTTCAATAGAGAAAGAAATTGCATATTCAGACATTCCAAATTTTCCAGTAGCAACTGTAGAATTTCATTCTGGAAAATTAATTTACGGTTCTTTATCTGGCAAAAAGGTAATCGTAATGGCGGGCCGTTTTCACTTATATGAAGGCTACAATCCTTGGGAAGTTACCTATGGGATTAGAGCAATGCACGGTTTAGGTATTAAAAACTTACTAATTTCTAATGCTGCAGGCGCCATAAACCTCAATTATAAAAAAGGAGATTTAATGCTAATTGAAGATCATATTAATTTACAAGGAAGTTCTCCTTTAGCGTTTCAAGGAGCAAACAATTTTGGAAATATTTTTGCAGATATGTTAGCACCCTATTCAGCAGTATTAAATACAAAGATTATTGCCATTGCAAAGGCTCAGAATATTTTATTGCATCAAGGAACCTATACAAGTGTTTTAGGACCGCAATTAGAGACAAGAGCAGAATATAGAATGTTACAAATTTTAGAAACAGATGCTGTTGGCATGAGTACTGTGCCAGAAGTAATTGTTGCAAAACAACTTAACCTGCCATGTGCCGCTATTTCTGTTTTAACAGATGAATGCGACCCTAAAAACTTACAACCTGTAAATATATCAGAAATTATTGCCATTGCCGGGAAAGCAGAACCTAAAATGATTGCCTTGTTTAAAGGAGTTATTAAGGTAATTTAAATACCAATTTCTACTGCAAGAAAAACAAATTACTTATTTCTACCCTTTTCATTTGGGTATAAATCTGGTAAATTATCACTTTGAAAATATCTTTTTGTATCAATATTAATACCTGTAATTTTCCCCTTGAATGCAGCTCCTGTATCTATATTCCAAACATTAAATGCATTCATAGGCTTAGTCTCTCCAAAATTAGTTGTTGGTGTATGCCCTATGTAAATTTCACTATAATGTTGTAATCTTTTTGGAAAATGAATAGCATCTTTATCCATATTTTTATTCATTGCTAATGCCAATTCCCATAAAGTTCTGTCAAAGTAAAAATTTTCTGTAAAGATTTCTTTTTCAACTCCATGGACCGAAGTAAAACCAGCATGTAAAAACAATCTATTCTCCTCATCTAAATGGTACAATGGCATATTTTCAAAAAAACTTAAATGCTCTTTTTTATCTTCCTCTGAAAAAACATCATAACTGTCTATAGTTTCTTTGCCCCCATGTAGATACCACAAAGGCTTAACAACAGCTGTCTTTAACCAATTCTCGCACCAAACATCATGATTTCCTTTGATAAAAATACAATTTACTTTTTCTGACAACTCAATTAAAAACTGAATTACTTGTGCGGCTTCACTCCAACCGTCTACATAATCTCCCACAAAAATTAGCGTATCTTCTTCTTTTACTTCTAACTTATTTAAAACTTGAAGTAATGCTTTTAAACCTCCGTGAATGTCCCCAATTACAAATGTTCTTTTCGTCATAATTTTTCTCAAATATTAAGAAGCTAATTTTGCTACAAATACTTTCATATTTACTCTGCTATAAATGATTTCTGAATTACTAAATTCACCCAATTATCAGCACTTAAACCGTATAAATAGAATTTATAAGTATCATCTATAACTAAACTAGGTGGTGTATCTGTATGAATTTTACGAACTACATTCGATTCATTATAATATTGAAATTTAGTTTCAGTAGTAAAAGTTCCCGAAAGAAAAACATCATCATTTTGAGTAAAAACTTGAAAATATTGTTCACTTTCAGCAAAACTAGTATCTGACCAAGTAAAAACTGGTTTTAAAACTTCTGGATATGTAGGATCAATATCCGTAGACCAAACTGTAGTTCTTGTTAAATTTTTTGTTTTTATTGCCCGTGATATGTGTAATTTACCATCTGCAAGGTAGGTTACCAAACACCATAACTCATCTGAAGAAGTATTTGAAAAGCGTCTTAATTTACCTCCAAACTTTGGAATATGTGAAAGATTTCTTCTTTTATAATTTGCGAATTCTGTTGGATCTGCCATTGCGTTTTCAGTTTCATAATATCGGTATTCATACGCACCTTCAATAGGATAAAAATAGATATATGTTTCTTGTTTATTACCATTTGCATTTCCTGCAAAAGCTAATAAAGTATCTAATTCCCTTTCAGAATTTAAAGCTACATATTCCTTTAAATTTAATGGAATAAACTGCTCTTCTATTATAATATTTACCCAATTATCTTCACCGATACCGAACGTTGTAAAATTATAGATTTCGTCTGCTACCAATTCTGGCGGAGTTGTATCGTTTATATTTAAGGTAACATTTGTCTCATCATAATATTGAAAGAATGTATCTTCTGTATAAGTGCCTGAAATAAAATCTTGTGCTTCGTCTGTAAGTATTTGAAAATAATTAACACTTTCGTTTGTTATGGTGTCTTCCCAGGTGAAATTAGGTTCTAGAGTTGTTTTATAGTTTATAAGAACATCATTAGAGTATGCAGTGGCTTTAGAAGTATTATTTAATTTAATAGGGTCAGAAATTCGTAATACTCCATTAATCTTATAGGTTACTAAACACCAGTTTTCAGAGCTCCCAGATCTAGAGAAACGCCCTAACTTATTACCAAAAGTCATTTCACTTTCTAGACTTTCTCTCTTATAATTTATAAAATTATCTTTATCGAAAGAAGCTTCTGTTAGTTCATAATATCTTATATCTGAAGCACCTGCTTCAGGATAATAGAAAATATATGTTAAACTAGTATTTGACGATGCATTTGCTGCACAAGCAAAAACTGCATTTTCTTCAACGTTTAAATTTTCATTCATATATTCTTGTAAATTTCTAGCTACAGAAATATCTGTATCTTGTGAACAAGAGAAAATTGAAATACAAGTAAGAAAGAATACTATTTTTTTAAAGTCCATATAATTTTCTAATTAATTCTTCTGCAGGTTTATTTTGAGGTGTAAATCTATTGTTTTTTTCTCCACCAACCTTGTCATGACTATAAAACCATTTCCAAACAAAACCACCAGCAAACCATTCTTCTTTCCAAAATTGATTGTGTATTGCTTGCAAAGCGTTTGCTTGAGCTTCTAAATTTACAGCACCTTTTAATCGCTTAGAATCCCACGGTTTTTTACCATTAAAATCTACACTTCGATAACCAAATTCTGTAAATAAAATAGGTTTATTAAATTGTTGTTGAACTTTTAAAATTGCAGCTTTGTGCGATTTCCAACCCAACTCATACTCTGCTATTGTAGGTGACTTTTTTTCACTTAAAGGAAAATAAGCATCAATACCAATAAAATCTAAATCATTCCAGAATTCATGAAGATGATATTCATCCCAATTTGCAGCATAGGTTAGCTTTCCTTTATATACTTTTCTAATTTCTAAAATTAGCTTTTGCCAATATTTAGGCCTATTTATAACAAATTGTTCTAATTCTGTACCAATACAAAATAGAGCTGCGTTTAAATCTTCTGCAGCTTTTGCGTAGGCTAATATATATTGACTGTATGATTTTTCTAAAATTTTCCAGCTTTCTTCAGAACTCATTTTTATATTTCCTGTAAACTCACCTTTCCAAACCCAGATATGTGGTTTCACCATAATACGTATATTCTCTTTCTGAAAAATTTTTGCGTATTGCAACAAACCATTTTTAGTTTCTCCAAACCACTGTCTGTCTGTATTGTATTTTATTTCAGGTGTTGATAATTCTTTTATAAAGCCATAAGGCATTAGCGCAACAAAATTACTTTGAGACTTTAATACTGGGTTTATATGTTCTTTACTAATAGAATCTCTAGATGCCACAAAACTAACTCCATTTACTTTTTTTGTCTGACTTTTACATGAAAAAGTCAGCGTAATTATTAGTAAAAAAAAGAGTTTAATTATTTTCATAAATGTGTATAAAAATAGTTCTTTTTGTTAAAATATACTGCGTTAGACTTCAAAATATAATAAAGCTATTTTCTACTTTTTATGATGTATTCAGAAGAGAACGATATAAGAAATTATTTATAATGATTCTAAATTTAAATAAATTAGAGATTCCCAATTAAGTTCTTAACTTGACCATCGACATAATAAGAACAAGTTAGACCATGGAACATATTGTAATTATTGGTAACGGAATCTCAGGAGTAACTGCTGCAAGGCATATTAGAAAGAATTCCAATAATAAAATAACTATCGTCTCTGCGGAATCAAAATATTTTTTCTCTAGAACCGCACTTATGTATGTTTACATGGGACACATGAAATTTGAGCACACCCAACCTTATGAAAATTGGTTTTGGGAGAAGAACAATATCCTATTAAAACAGGGTTTTGTTAGTAATATACTTCCTCATAAAAAACAGCTAGAATTTAGAAATGGAGAAATACTTTCTTTTGATAAACTAATTATTGCAACAGGTTCTAAACCTAATAAATTTGGCTGGCCTGGACAAGATTTAGACGGCGTTATGGGCATGTATCATAAACAAGATTTAGAAAAATTAGAAAAGTATGCGCCAGATAATAAAGCGTGTAATAGCGCTGTAATTGTCGGTGGTGGTTTAATAGGAATAGAATTGGCAGAAATGTTAAGAAGTAGAAAAATTCCTGTTACTTTTTTAGTACGAGAAAACAGTTTTTGGAATGGGGTTTTACCAGCACAAGAATCTGAAATGATAAATAACCACATTAAAGAACACCATATAGATTTGCGTCTAAACACAAATTTAAAAGAAATTAAATCTGATGAAAACGGACGTGTAAAATCTGTTATTATTGAAGAAACAGGTGAAGAAATTTTCTGTAATGTGGTTGGGCTAACGGCCGGAGTTACGCCAAATATTGATTTTCTTAAAGAGTCTGGAATAGAACTAGGAAGAGGCGTAAAAGTGAATCGATTTTTAGAAACAAATATTAAAGATATTTATGCTATTGGAGATTGTGCAGAACAACATAAGGCAATTGGGCAGCGAAGAAATATAGAGGCTGTTTGGTATACTGGACGTATGATGGGAGAAACCTTAGCACAAACTATTTGTGGCAATAAAACCGAATACAAACCAGGACATTGGTTTAATTCTGCGAAGTTTCTAGATATTGAATACCAAACATATGGTTGGGTTTTTAGTGAAATAGGAAAGAAAGAAAACGAAACTTATTTTCAGTGGCAACATCCAAAAGAACAAAAATGCATTACCATTTCCTTTGATAAAAACACAAACCAGTTTTTAGGAATAAATACCTTTGGAATAAGAATGCGTCACGATATTTTCAACAAGTGGCTAACAGAAAATCAAACAATAGAGCACGTGTTAGAACATTTAGCAGATGCTAATTTTGACCCTGAATTTTATAAATTATATGAATCTGAAATTGTCGAAAAATTTAATAAAGAAAACAATACTAGCATTCAAACAAAAAAGAAAAGCTGGAAACGCATTTTTAGCAAAGCATAGAGTATGAAAGTAATAAAACAATCAGGTTTAATAATTTTTCTATTAGGGTTAACTATTTTTGTAGGTACAATTTTTACAGGTTCTTTCAATTTAAATCAGTCAGATTTAGATACTTTCATAAAAGAAAAGAATTATAAGAGTACGGTTATAAAAAGTAATTTAGAGAAAGCCATTGTAACGTCAGAAGATTTAAATATTTTTCAATTCTCAAAACGTGTTATAAAAGCATACGAATCTTCTAATCTTTATTATGACAATCTTATTCAAAAATATAATAAAGAAAAAAAATGGAAAGAGAAAGGTAAACAATACCAATATAAAATAGGTGGCAAACCACATAGTTTAAGTTTTATACTTGCTAAAAAAGCAGGAAAAGGCTGGGCAGCTGAAAACACAACCCTTATGTGGTTTTTAACATTTGGTCTTGGCATTATTGGAGCCTTATTATTTATTGTGCCTGATGTTGTACTTTTAGGGAAACCGGGAATAAAAAATGATGGAATATTTTTAGATGCAGCCACTAACCGAGGTTGGATTGGTTGGTTTGCTTTTGTCTTTTTAGTTACTTTTTATATCTTACTTTATTTTTATCCAGACCTCATTGTAAACTGGGTGTTTTTAGTAGACCCAATTAGTGCTTCTATAAGCGGTAATCCAGCAAGCCAATGGTTTTTATATGGTTTTTTATATTGTACTGTTATGACAGTTATGGCGGTTAGAATGTATATTAAATATCGTGATAACAAATATCAAATTTTAAGAACTACCTCTGTATTGTTTTTTCAAATTGTCTTTGCATTCCTAATTCCAGAAATTTTAGTGCGTTTCGAAAAGCCTTGGTATGATTTTAAAAACGCATTTCCTTTAGATTATGATTTCTTCTTCAGATGGAATTTAGATGAATTACTATCTAGTGGTGGTTTTGGTTTATTTATTTTAGTTTGGGGTGTTGTATTAACGGTTGTAGTAGTTCCAGTAATGGTCTATTTCTTTGGAAAAAGATGGTATTGCTCTTGGGTATGTGGTTGCGGTGGTTTGGCAGAAACTTTAGGAGATCCTTACAGACAACTCTCAAGTAAAACATTACTTTCTTGGAAGTTCGAACGTATTATAATTCATAGTGTTTTAATTTTTGTATTAGTAATGACTGGTTTTGCTTTGTACACTTTCTTCTCTGGTGCGAATCAAGTAATTGGTATTAAGACTCAAACAATTCAGGATATTTATGGCTTTCTAATAGGGTCTATTTTTGCAGGAGTTATTGGTACTGGTTTTTATCCAATCTTTGGAAATAGAGTTTGGTGCAGATTTGGTTGCCCTTTAGCCGCATATTTAGGTTTTATTCAACGGTTTAAATCCAAGTTTAGAATCACTACCAATGGCGGACAATGCATTTCTTGCGGAAATTGCTCTACCTATTGTGAACAAGGAATTGATGTAAGAGCCTATGCACAAAAAGGTGAAAACATTGTACGTTCTAGTTGTGTTGGTTGCGGAGTCTGTTCTGCAGTTTGCCCAAGAGGTGTTTTAAAGCTAGAAAACGGCCCTGAAGATGGCAGAATAAATCCTACAGAAATCTTACTAGGAAATGATGTCGATTTAATGAATTTCGTAAATCAAAAACAATAATATTACCCATCTAAAATCATCAAAAGAAGACAATTTCTAGGACTATTTAGAAAATAAATATTGGTACTTTTGCTATTATTTTTTCATTGAAAAAAGAAATAATTGATAAGGTTTCTTGATATAAAAAAATCTAAATGATTTAACAAAATGACTCCAATAATAAAAGTTATTATTCCTGCCTATAATGAACAAGATTCGATAGGGAAAGTTATTGGAGATATTCCTAAAATAGTTGACGAAATTATTGTTATTAGCAATGATTCTAATGATAAAACAGCGGAAAATGCAAAAAAAGCTGGCGCAACTGTACTTTTTGAAAAGAGAAAAGGGTACGGTTACGCTTGTTTAAAAGGAATGGATTATATTGCACAAAAAGAAAAAACGCCAGAAATTGTTGTTTTTTTAGACGGTGATTATTCTGATTATCCAGAACAATTAACAACGTTAATAAACCCAATACTAATTGATAATTTAGATTTTGTTGTTGGCGCACGTATCAAAGAACTTAGAGAATTTGGCTCTATGACTCCGCAGCAGGTTTTTGGTAATTGGCTAGCCACTTTCTTAATGAAGCTTTTCTTTAATGCTAAATTTACAGATCTTGGCCCATTTAGAGCCATAAAATATAATAAATTGTTAGCACTTAAAATGGAAGATACAACATACGGATGGACTGTTGAAATGCAATTAAAAGCATTGAAACAGCAATTAACGTATAAAGAAGTACCAATGAAATATAGAAACAGAATAGGTGTCTCTAAAGTTTCAGGAACGATAAAAGGTAGTATATTAGCAGGCGTGAAAATTTTAGGTTGGATCTTTAAATACAGTTTTAAATAATGGTTTTAGAATACCTCATTATCTTAGTTTATTCTATGGCTCTTTTGCTTATTTTCATGTACGCATTAGCGCAGCTAAACTTGCTCTTAAATTATTTAAAAGCAAAAAAAATAATAGATACTTCAGAAAAATTTGATTTCTCAAATTCCGAAGAAATTCCATTTGTAACAATACAATTACCTGTTTACAACGAGTTGTATGTAATGGAGCGTTTACTCACGAACATTGCAAAAATAGAATACCCTATAGATAAATTAGAAATTCAAGTTTTGGACGATTCTACCGATGAATCTATAGATACAACAGCAAAACATATCAAAATAATCCAAGAAAAAGGAATTGATATACAACATATTAGAAGAGACAATAGAAAAGGTTTTAAAGCAGGTGCTTTAAAAGAAGGTTTAAAAACTGCAAAGGGCAACATTATTGCTATTTTTGATGCAGACTTTTTACCTAAAAAAGATTGGTTACTGCAAACAGTACCCTATTTTAAAGATACTAAAATTGGGGTTGTTCAAACGCGTTGGGGCCACATCAATAGAGATTATTCTACACTTACAAAAATACAAGCTTTCGCTTTAGATGCTCATTTCACATTAGAGCAAGTTGGTAGAAATAGTAAAGGACACTTTATTAACTTTAACGGAACAGCTGGCCTTTGGCGTAAAGAATGTATTTATGACGCCGGTAACTGGGAAGGAGACACGCTAACAGAAGATTTAGATTTAAGTTACAGAGCGCAGCTAAAAAACTGGAAGTTCAAATATCTAGAACATGTAGAAACTCCAGCAGAATTACCGATTATTATTAGTGCTGCTAGATCACAACAATTTAGATGGAATAAGGGTGGCGCAGAGAATTTTCAAAAAATGATGAAACGTGTTATTACCAGTAAAAACGTTTCTTTTAAAACTAAAATACATAGTTTACTGCACCTTTTAAACAGTTCCATGTTTACTTGTATCTTTTTAGTTGCCGTTTTAAGTATACCTATGTTGTATATTAAGAATGAATATGAGCACTTAAAAATGTACTTCTATGTGATGAGTTTCTTTGTAATAAGCTCACTTATTTTCTTTATATGTTATTGGTATATGTACAAAAACACCTATGGTGGTGGTTTTAAAAATTTTATTATTTATATCGGTGCTTTTTTTACTTTTTTCTCAATTGCAATGGGGTTTTCTTTACATAATACCGTTGCAGTATTAGAAGGCCATTTTGGTAAAAAAAGTGAATTTGTAAGAACACCAAAATTTAATATACAAACATTAAAAGATGGTTGGAAAAAAAACAAATACATAAAAACAAAACCTTCTGTGCATGTTATTCTAGAAGGACTTTTAGCAATTTATTTTATTTTTGGTATGTATAGCGCTTTTATCGTTGGTGATCAAGGTGGAGATTTCGGACTTTTCCCTTTCCATTTCATGCTTTTTATAGGCTTTAGCTATGTGTTTTTTAAGTCTGTGTTTTCAAAAGCATAATGTCTTTATTTAAAAAACATAGCACTCTTTTAGTAATTATTTTAAGTCTAGTTTTTTATTTTTTCTTTGCATATTTTTTAGAAAGAACTCAATTCTATATTGTTTCTTTTTTATGGATTGCCTTATTTAGTAGTTTTTATCTATTACTACAAAATAAAAATAGTTCCTTCAACACTTTGCTAATAATTGGCATACTATTTCGTTGCATATTTTTATTTGCAACCCCAAATTTATCCCAAGATTTTTATCGATTTATCTGGGATGGCCGAATGCTTATAAATGGTTTTAACCCATATCTATCCTTGCCAGAAACCTTCATTCAGCTAAACTTACAACCCATTGCAGAAGCTTCCATTTTATATGATGGTATGGGCGAATTGAATGGCAGCCATTATACCAATTATCCGCCATTAAATCAATTTTGCTTTTTTATTGCTGCCTTGTTTGCTAATAAGAGTATTTTTGTATCTATAATTGTGCTTAGAGTCTTGATTATTTTAGCAGATATAGGAATTCTATATTTTGGGAAAAAGTTATTAGAACGCTTAAATTTACCTATCAAAAATATTTTTTGGTATCTTTTAAATCCGTTTATAATTATAGAAATGACTGGCAATCTGCATTTCGAACCTGTTATGCTATTTTTCTTAATTTGGGCACTCTATAAATTACATCAACAGCAATGGATCTTAGCAGCTATCTTAATAGGTTGCTCGGTTTCTGTAAAATTAATTCCGCTATTATTTTTACCCCTATTTTTCCAATGGTTTATATCTCAGAACAAAAATGGAACAGAAATAAAGAACTCCGAAAGTCATAAAGAATTTATTTTATCAAAATTTTCACTATTTAAGATTGCAAAACTATCCCTGTTTTATGTCATTATTCTAACTACAACAATCCTATTATTTCTTCCTTTCTACACTCCAGAACTCATCGGAAATTATTCTAACTCTGTCAGTTTATGGTTCAAAGATTTTGAATTTAATGCAAGCTTTTACTATATATTTAGAGAAATAGGATATCTATTTAGTGGGTATAATGAAATTGCTTTTATTGGAAAAACAACAATAGTATTATCAGTTTTATTTTTATTGTATGTTACTTTTTTTAGAAGAAACAAAACATTTGTTCAATTAATTACAGCTATGTTATTTGGTTTGTGTTTTTACTATTTTACGGCCACAACTGTTCATCCTTGGTACTTGGCAACTCCTTTAATTTTATGTGTTTTTACAAAATATAAATTCCCAATAATTTGGACTTTAGTAATAATCTTAACCTACCAAGCATATGCAAACAATCCTTGGAAAGAAAATTTATGGTTTGTATTTATAGAATATCTAATTGTATTTTCATTCTTAATTTATGAGATTTTGTATCAATTAAAGTTGAAGAAATTGTAAAATAACAAGGTTCTTCTTCATATCTGATGAGTTTTTCGTATTTTGCCAACCTATACCTTAATTTATATGAAAAGACTTACTATAAAAGACATAGCTAAAGAATTTAGTGTTTCTATTTCAACAGTATCTAAAGCCCTGAATGACAGCTATGAAATTAGTGTAAGTACAAAAGAAAAGATACAGAAATATGCTAAAGAGAATAACTACAAGCCAAACTTTAACGCACTTAGTTTAAAGAATAGGCAGACAAAAACTATTGGAATTATTATTCCTAACATGTTAAACTACTTCTTTGCTCAGGTTTTTAATGGTATTGAAAAAGTAGCAAATGAAAAAGGATATAAAATAATTTCTTGTATTTCAAACGAATCTTATACAAAAGAAGTAGAAACAATGGAAATGCTTTCTAATGGAAGTATCGATGGTTTTATACTTTCTTTAGCTGAAGAAACAGTTTTAAAAAACGATTTTAAACATTGTGATGAAATATTAGAAAACGGAACACCTATTGTAATGTTTGATAGAGTGGCAGAAACAATACACTGTGATAAAGTAATTACAGACGACTTTAAAGGAGCTTCAAAAACTGTAAAATATTTAGCAAAATCTGGTAGTAAAAATATCGCATTTATTTCTACCATCAGTAATTTAGAGATTGGTAAAAAAAGGCATCAAGGATATTTAAAAGGATTAGAGAAAGCAGGTTTACCTGTAAATAATAATCTTATTATAAATATAACAGATGAAGATTATAAAAAGTACGAAAGTATTTTAGCCCCAGTTTTTAATTCAAATGATATTGATGCAGTTATAGCAACAGATGAGTCTTCTGCGATTGCAGCCATGAAAACGGCTCAAAAAATGGGACTTAAAGTACCAGAAAACTTTTCTGTAGTCTGTTTTTCTAACGGAATTTTAGCAAGACATTCTCAACCCAAAATGACTACTGTGAGTCAGCATGGAGAAAAAATGGGAGCTACTGCTGCTAAACTATTAATTGATCGTTTAGAAAATAAATCTGACGAAAAAGAAGAAATGAAAACTGTAATTATAAAAACAGATTTAGTAGAACGTAATTCTACTAAGAAATCTTAATTCATGGATTTAAGTAAAGTGAAATTAGTAGTTTCTGATATGGACGGAACCTTACTAAATTCTAAAGGTGAAGTAAGTGCTCTTTTCTTTGATCTTTTTAAAAAATTACAAAAACAGAACATACTTTTTTGCGCTGCTAGTGGACGACAATACCACAGCATTGTAAATAAATTAGCCACTATTAAAAACGAAATATATGTTATAGCAGAAAACGGAGCAATTGCAAAAAAAGGAGCTGAAGTTTTACTTTTAAAATCTTTAAACACTAAAAAAGTAACAGATATTATTCCTGTTCTGAGAAATATTAAAGACACGCATATTGTTTTATGTTCCCAAGATACTGCCTATATAGAGAGTAAAGACGAAACTTTTATCAACTTATTTCAAGAATATTATAACAATTTTAAAATAGTTGATAATTTAATTGAAATTGCTAAAACTACTTCAATTCTTAAAATTGCCGTATATCATTTTTCATCTTCAGAAGAATTTATTTACCCAGTAATAAAACACTTAACTGCAGATTATTTAATAAAAATTTCTGGACAAAATTGGTTAGATCTTTCTGACGATAAAGCAAATAAAGGTGATGCTTTGAAGGAGGTTCAAAAGCTATTGGATATTTCTAAAGAAGAAACGATGGTTTTTGGAGATTATCATAACGATATTGAAATGCTGCAAGAAGCCACTTATAGTTTTGCCATGAAAAATGCGCATAGAGACATTACAGCAATTGCAAATTACACTACAGAAAGTAATAATAACTTTGGAGTTGAACGTGTTTTAGAGAAGTTAGTGCAAGTTCATTCCTAATCATCATAAGATACCGTACTTTGTCTTTCTCTATTTACATTCAATTTCGTAACATCTGGTCTTGAGTAATGCCCAACAACATCAAAGTTTTGTCTTTCTTCTAAAACACGATTAAAATCTAAAGTTTCTATAATTAAACCTTCTTTATTAATTACAGGCGCTACCAGCCATTCTCCGTCTGGAGAAGCAATACAAGAACCTCCATTTGCTAATACCTCTGGTGCATTTTTTACTATTGTATTATAATGAGGAACTTCTTCAGGGAAATCTGATTTCGCCATTAAGCTAGATACAGAAATAACAAAAGACCTAGATTCTCTTGCAATAAATCTAGTAATATCTTTGGTATTATGGTCGCTACCTGGCCAAACGGCAATGTGTAAATTTTCTCCTAAACCATACAAGGCAGTTCTTGGCAACGGCATCCAGTTTTCCCAACAATTCAATCCACCAAGGGTAAATTCTTTTAAAGTATGTACTTGCAAACCATTTCCATCTCCAGGAGCCCAAGTTAAACGTTCATCATACGTTGGTTGTAACTTTCTATGCACAGACTTTATGATTCCTCCTTCATTTATATACACCAAAGAAGCGTAAAGACTATGTCCGCCTCTGTTTTGTGCACGCTCCATAATTCCTAAATAAATAGCAATATTGTGTTCTTTAGCCAAAGAACAAATGGAATCTAACTCTCCTTTTTCTATAGTTACAGAATTACGAATGTAATGTGCATGAATTTCTTTTTGCTTTTTAGAATTCCATTCTGAAGCATTTGTTAAGGAAGTCCAAAATGGGTAACCAGGCAACAATGCTTCACCGAAAACAATCAGTTCACAATTTTCTTTTGCAGCTTCTAAAATAGATTTCTCAATCTTTTCTATGGTTTTTTCTTTGTTTAACCAAACTGGTGAAATTTGTGCTAGTGCTACTTTTAGTAAATTATTTTTCATTTTTTATATTTCTATTGACACTACCAAACCTTCATTGCTCCTCACATTAAAAACAGTTTGATCTTCAAAAATTAAATATTGCCCTTTTAAACCTACTAACCTTCCTTTGTAAGAGGGCGTTTTTATTAAATTTAAGCTTTTTGGCTTCTCAGGATATTTTAAAACTGGAAATTTCAAATGCGTTTCTGCATTGTTTTCAATAAAATACTGCTTTGCTTCTTCTGGTATAAAACCTTTCAGCTTCTCTCTCCATGCCACCAAGTTTGCATCTTCAATATCATTCTTTAACATTTTACGCCAATTGGTTTTATCGCCAACATGTTCTTTTAAGGCAACTTCAGTAATTCCTGCTAAATATCTATTCGGTACTTCTACAATTTCAATAGCTTCATGTGCTCCTTGATCTATCCAGCGTGTAGGCACCTGGGTCTTTCTTGTAACTCCAACTTTTACGTTGCCAGAATTTGCTAAATACACAATGTGCGGCTGTAATTGTACCGACTTCTCATAGGTTAAATCTCTATCTTCCTCGTCTAAATGTGCTTTACTTAATTCTGGTCTCATAATCCAATCACCCGCATTTGGAGCATCGAAAAAACAAGATTTACAATACCCTTGCCTATATATTTCTTTTTCTAAATGACAGTTTAAACATTCATATGTAACAAAGTTTAAAGAAATTTCTTTATTTATTAGCTGATTCATATTCAGAAAATCAGTTTTCATATCTAAATAATACTGAATTTCATCTGCATTCTCCGTCATCATTTTTTTTAGAACTCCTTGGTAAATCATCTCACAAATTTTTAGTATTTTTAACTTGGCTTTTAAAACGATAATCGATTTACAACCAACCAAAACAAACTTACGAATTTCTATGGCTTTTCAGATTATCAATTCTATAATTTCTTGGTTTCTAAAGAAACGAAAACACCAAATTGAGTTGTTTTTAAAATACCCAATTGATGTGCAGAATGAGTTGTTATTAAAACTAATTCATACTGCTAGAAATACCGAATTAGGAAAAGCGAACAAATTTAGTAGCATAAAAAATCACTCAGATTTTGTAGCAAATGTTCCCATTCAAAAATATGAAACTTTCGAACCTTTGATGGAGCGTTGTCGAAAAGGAGAACAGAATTTGTTTTGGCCTTCGAACATTGAGTGGTTTGCAAAATCTAGCGGAACAACAAATGCAAAAAGTAAATTTATTCCCGTTTCTGACGATGCTTTAAAATATTGTCATATGAAGGCCGGTAAAGACATGTTATGTAATTACATAGAAAACAACCCTAATACCCAATTATTTACAGGTAAAGGACTCCGTTTAGGCGGTAGCTCTGAAGTCTACCAAGATAACGGATCTCATTTTGGAGATTTGTCTGCTATTATTATCGAAAACATGCCTTTTTGGGCAGATTTCAGCTCTGCTCCTAGTCAGGAAGTTGCTTTAATGAGCGATTGGGAAACAAAAATGGATGCCATTATTGATGAAACCATTGATGAAAATATTACAAGTTTAGCAGGCGTACCAAGTTGGATGTTGGTATTACTAAACAGAGTTCTAGAACGCAGTGGAAAAGAAAACATTTTAGAAGTTTGGCCTAATTTAGAAGTCTACTTTCACGGTGGTGTAAACTTTAATCCTTACCGCGAACAGTACAAAAAAATCATTCCAAAAGCAACGTTCAAATACTACGAAATTTACAATGCCTCTGAAGGTTTTTTTGCCATTCAAGACAAAGACAAGTCAAAAGAATTGCTCTTAATGTTAGATTACGGTATTTTCTATGAGTTTATTCCAATGAATGAATACAATGGAGAAAGCTCAAAAACAATAACGCTTGCTGATGTTAAAAAAGACACAGATTATGCTTTAATTATTACTACAAATGCAGGTTTGTGGCGTTACTTAATTGGAGACACCATTCGTTTTACATGTTTAGAGCCGTATCGAATTAAAATCACGGGACGCACAAAGCATTATATAAATGTTTTTGGTGAAGAACTAAATATAGAAAATGTTGAAGATGCTCTAAAGTTAGCTTGTGAGAAAACTGCAGCTACCATTTCTGATTATACTGTTGGGCCAATTTTTATGGAAGGTAAAGAAAAAGGAGGCCATGAATGGATAATAGAATTTATTGAAAAACCAGCTTCTCTAAACTATTTTTCTGAAGCTCTAGATAATGCCTTAAAATCTATCAATTCAGATTATGAAGCAAAGCGGTATTTGAATATTACGCTAATGGCGCCAAAATTACACCAAGCAAAGCAAGGTTTATTTTATAGCTGGTTAAAGAAAAAAAACAAATTAGGTGGGCAACATAAAGTACCTAGATTGTCTAATTCTAGAGAATTTTTAGAAGAGCTCATAGATTTATAGAATTCTTGATTCTAGGTTACTTTTTAAAACAGCTTAAAATACTTGTTTTTAGTAATAACTAAGAATAGCAAACAAATTAAACCTTTCGTTCTACAACGTAATCTATCATTGTTTCTAGAGATTTTTTATACTCAGATTCTGGAAAATCTTTTAGTATTGCAAGTGCTTTGTTTTTATAATCGTTCATTTTGGTAATTGCGTATTCTATACCGCCATTCTCTTTTACAAAAGCAATTACTTCTTTTACTCTTTTTTTATCTTTATTATGTTTCTTTATAGAATTAATTAGCCAAGCTTTGTCGCTCTTAGAACAAGTATTTAAAGTATGAATTAAAGGCAATGTCATTTTTTGCTCTTTAATATCGATACCTGTTGGTTTGCCTATTTTGGCCTCAGAGTAATCAAATAAATCATCTTTAATTTGAAAAGCAATACCAATATACTCTCCAAATTTGCGCATTTTACGAATACAATCTTGATTTGCACCAACAGAAGCTGCACCAATACCGCAACAAGCAGCAATTAAGGTAGCTGTTTTCTTTCTAATAATTTCAAAATAAACAGTCTCTGTAATATCTAATTTTCTTGCTTTTTCTATTTGAAGTAACTCGCCTTCACTCATTTCACGAACGGCAATTGAAATTAATTTCAATAAATCAAAATCGTTATTATCAATAGAGAGTAACAATCCTTTAGACAACATAAAATCGCCTACTAATACTGATATTTTATTTTTCCAAAGTGCGTTTATTGAGAAAAAATCTCTTCTCATATTACTGTCATCAACAACATCATCATGCACCAAAGTGGCCGTATGAATTAGTTCTACAACGGCAGCACCTCTGTAGGTTCTTTCATCAAAACCTCCATTAGAAACCATTTTTGCTACTAAAAAAACAAACATTGGTCGCATTTGCTTTCCTTTTCTACGAACAATATAATACGTAATTCTGTTAAGAAGCGGAACTTTAGAAAGCATAGAATCTTTGAATTTCTCTTCAAAGAGTTCCATTTCATTTTTAATAGGATGTTTTATAAGTTCTACTGTTTTCATAGAACCTCAAAGATATGGGTATTTTCCAATTTGGAAAAGGTCTTTTATATATTTAAACTTAAAAAAATAGGCAATCTTTTAAAATTATAAAAGATTAACTACTAGCAAGTATTCTATATTTTTACAAGAGTCAAACATTAACTAAAAACAGTTTAACTTTTGAGTTTGCCAATTGTCCGCAAGCAGCATCGATGTCTTTACCTCTACTTCTTCTTACATTCACAGTAATATCATGCATTTCTAAATTAGAAATATAGTTATTTATTGCAGAAGAATGTGCTTGCTGAAACACACCATCATCAATAGGATTGTATTCTATTAAATTAATCTTACAAGGCACTGCCTTACAAAATGCTACCAAGGCCTTTATATCTTCTTTTTTATCGTTAATACCATCCCAAACGATGTATTCATAGGTAATTGCTCTGCCTGTTTTTTCATACCAATATATTAAAGATTCTTTCAAATCTTTAAGTGGAAAAGTGGCATTAAAGGGCATAATCGATGTCCTAACTTCATCTATTGCAGAATGCAAAGAAACTGCTAGATTAAACTTCACTTCTTCATCTGCCATCATTTTAATCATTTTTGGCACGCCAGAAGTAGATACTGTAATTCTCTTTGAAGACATTCCTAGACCTTCAGGAGAGGTAATCATTTCTATCGATTTCATCATGTTTTTATAGTTCATTAAGGGTTCTCCCATTCCCATAAAAACAATATTCGATAATTTATGGTTGAAATACAACCTACTTTGTTTGTCTATAATTACAACCTGATCGTAAATTTCATCCGGATTTAAATTCCGCATTCTTTTCAAACGAGAAGTTGCACAGAATTTGCAATCTAAACTACAACCAACCTGACTAGAAACACAGGCCGTTGTTCTCTTTTCTGTTGGAATTAAAACAGATTCGACAATTAAACCGTCATGTAATTTAATTCCGTTTTTAATGGTTCCATCCTTACTTTTTTGCATGGAATCTACCTTTATATGATTGATAACAAAGTTTGCTTCTAACATTTCTCTGGTTTCTATAGAAATGTTTGTCATGTCTTCAAAAGTATGCAAAGACTTACTCCAAAGCCACTCATAAACCTGATTACCACGAAATGCTTGGTCATTATTTTCAACAAAGAAAAACCGTAATTCTTCTTTTGTTAATGCTCGTATGTCTTTCTTTTTATTCAAGGTAGATTGATTAAAAAATTAATTGTTTTAAAATAAAACCCATTGCAAAAATATGCATAAAAAAACTGACACTTAAATCAAGCGTCAGTTTAAATAGTTGAATTTCACAATTCTTATATTTATATAATTAGCATTGCATCTCCATATGTTGAGAATCTGTAGCCTTCTTTAATTGCTACTTTGTATGCATCCATTACAAAATCATACCCTCCAAAAGCTGCTGCTTGCATTAACAAGGTAGATTTTGGTGTGTGAAAATTTGTAATCATTGCGTTTGCAATATTAAATTCGTGAGGAGGAAAAATAAATTTATTTGTCCAACCTTCAAATTCTTTCAATTCTTGTTTCGAAGAAACTGAAGACTCTACAGTTCTCATTACTGTAGTTCCTACAGCACAAATTCTTCTTTTTTCTTTCTTTGCTTTATTAATCATGGCAGCACTCGCTTCCGGAATAACAATTTGTTCAGAATCCATTTTATGTTTAGATAAATCTTCTACCTCTACTGCACTAAAGGTTCCTAAACCAACGTGTAAAGTCATTTTCGCAAAATCTACTCCTTTAATTTCTAAACGTTTTAACAAATGTTTAGAAAAATGCAAACCTGCACTTGGCGCGGCTACAGCACCTTCATCCTCTGCAAAAATAGTTTGATATCTTTCTTTATCTGAAGCTTCTACTTCTCTTGCAATTGCTTTTGGCAAAGGCGTTTGGCCCAATTCTAATAACTTTGCTCTAAACTCTTCATAAGAACCATCAAACAAGAAACGTAAAGTTCTACCTCTAGAAGTTGTGTTGTCTATGACCTCTGCTACTAAACTATCATCTTCACCAAAAAACAATTTGTTTCCAATTCTAATTTTTCTTGCAGGATCTACTAAAACATCCCATAATCTATTTTCAGCATTTAATTCTCTTAATAAGAAAACTTCAATTCTAGCACCTGTTTTTTCTTTATTTCCAAACATTCTAGCCGGAAATACTTTGGTGTTATTTAACATCATTACATCACCTTCTTCAAAGTAATTAATAACATCTTTAAATTGTTTGTGTTCAATAGTTCCTTCGGCCTTATTCAATACCATTAAGCGAGATTCATCTCTATGTTCAGCAGGATAAATTGCTAACAATTCTTCTGGTAATTCAAATTCAAAATGGGATAATTTCATATATTTATATCTTCTAAAAGCTGCGAAGATACGATATCGAGATAGGCGTTGTCAAGTGTTTCGCCCTTTAATTTAAAGTTCTTCTATTTTAATACCTATTTGTTGCATATCATCCCAAAATTTTTGAAACGATTTTGTAACAACTTCTGCATTTAAAATTTTGATAGGAACCTTTAGTGCTAAAGGTGCAAATGCCATCGCCATCCTATGATCATTGTATGTTTTTATAGCAATATTTTCGTTTATTTCTGATGATCGTTCTAAGTGTAAACTATCATTGGTTACTGATATTAAAGCTCCTAAGTTTGTTAATTCTTCTTTTAAAGCTTCTAAACGGTCTGTTTCTTTTATTTTTAAAGTGTGTAAACCTGTTAAATTACAAGAAATTCCTTCAGAAAAACAAGTTACTGCAATTGTTTGTGCTATATCTGGTGCATTTTTAAGATTTATCGCTAAAGTTTCTGCGTTGGTTTTACCTTCTTTTTTTAAGGTAATACAATCTTTCCCAAAAATAGTTGCTACACCAAAATGGGTATAGATTTCTGCCAAGCAAGAATCTCCTTGCAAACTTTCTTCTTTATAAGCAGATAACTTAATTGAGCTACCTATTGCTGCAGATGCTATAATAGAGTAAAAATAACTTGCAGAAGACCAATCAGATTCTACTACAACTGTTTGTTTTTGTATTGCTTCCTTCGGAAAAACTTTTATAATATTTCCTTCAAAGCTTGTTTCAATTGCTAATTGATTCAATAAACTTAACGTCATATTAATGTACGGAATGGATGTGATTTTACCAACCAATTCTATTTCTAAACCCTTTTCTAATTTAGAGGCAATTAATAATAAAGAAGAAATATACTGGCTACTTACGTTTCCATTAATTTGAACTTTCTCTTTGATATTATTTTTACCTTTGATTCTTATTGGCGGATACCCAACTTTGGCTTCATAAGAAATATCTGCACCTAAATCTTTTAAGGCATTTACTAAAATCTCTATGGGCCTGTTTTGCATTCTTTCAGAACCTGTAAGCACCACTTCTCTGTCACTTTTTACAGCAAAATAAGAAGTTAAAAAACGCATTGCCGTTCCTGCATGCCCAATATCTACAACCTCATCTTTTGTTGAAAGTGCATGTTGCATGTGAATAGAATCGTCTGAATCTGATAAATTTTCAATAGAAATTTCTGAAAATAGATTTTGTAAAATCAATAACCTGTTCGATTCGCTTTTAGAACCAGAAATGGTAATTTCTTCGTTTATTTTGGTATCCCTTAAAACATTTAACAATATGTCCATTCTAAAACCTAATTTTATTTCTTATTTTTAAACTTTAATTCTTTAAATAACCGTCATGAAAAAATACGTTCTTCTCATCATTTTTGCACTATTATCCTTAAACGCCAAAGTTAATGCACAAAAAAATAGTACCAAAGTTTCTAGCGAATATTTTAGTGCTGTAGAATGGCGAAATATAGGACCCTTTAGAGGCGGAAGAAGTGCAGCAGTTACAGGAGTTTCTGGCAAAGCAAACCTCTTTTATATGGGTGCAACTGGCGGTGGTGTGTGGAAAACAAATGATGCTGGGAATACTTGGCAGAATATTTCTGATGATTTTTTTGGAGGCTCTGTTGGTGCAGTTGCTGTTTCTGAATCTGATAATAATGTTATTTATGTTGGAATGGGAGAAAAAACCGTTCGTGGAAATGTTTCTTCTGGAGACGGAATTTGGAAATCTGAAAACGCTGGGAAATCGTGGAAACATATTGGCTTAAAAAACTCAAGACATATTCCTAGAATGAGAATTCACCCTACAAACCCAGATATTGTTTTTGCAGGTGTTATGGGAGATTTATACAAACCCACACAAGAAAGAGGTGTTTATAAATCTACTGATGGCGGTACTAATTGGAAAAAAGTATTATTTTCTAATGAAAATGCAGGTGTTGTAGATTTAATAATAGATCCTAATAATCCTAGAATATTATACGCAACTACCTGGAATATTCGAAGAACACCTTATAGTTTGTCGTCTGGTGGCGATGGTTCTGCGCTATGGAAAAGTACCGATGAAGGAGAAACTTGGAGAAATATCTCTACAAATAAAGGATTGCCAGATGGTCTTTGGGGAATTAGTGGCGTTGCCGTTTCTCCTGTAAATTCTAACATTGTTTGGGCTTTAATAGAAAATAAAAAAGGTGGAGTCTATAAATCTACAGATGCTGGTAAAACCTTTGCATTAATTAATTCTGAAAGAAAGTTAAGACAAAGAGCTTGGTATTACACACGTTTGTATGCAGATACGCAAGATGAAAATATTTTATATGTTTTAAATGTACGATATCATAAATCTACAGATGGCGGAAAAACATACAAAACATATAATGCACCTCATGGAGATCATCATGACTTATGGATTGCCCCAGAAGACAATCAAAGAATGATTATTGGAGATGATGGTGGCGCACAAGTTTCTTTTGATGCTGGTGAGAATTGGAGCACTTATATGAACCAGCCTACTTCACAATTTTACAGAGTTACCACAGACAACCATTTTCCTTACAGAATTTTAGCAGCACAACAAGACAATTCTACGGTAAGAATTTCCCATAGAACTGCGGGTAGATTTATTACCGAGTCTGATTGGAGCTCTACTGCCGGTGGTGAAAGTGCACATATTGCAGTAGATCCTTTAAATGATGAGATTGTGTATGGTGGAAGTTATGGTGGCTTGTTAACTAGAAAAAATCATAAGACAGGAGAAACCAGAGCAGTAAATGTTTGGCCAGATGACCCAATGGGTCATGGAGCAGAAGATTTTAAATACCGTTTTCAATGGAATTTTCCAATCTTCTTTTCACCGAATAATAAAAAGAAATTATACGCAGGTTCTAATCATTTACACACAACCGAAAATGAAGGGCAATCTTGGAAATTAATTAGTCCTGATTTGACTAGAAACGACCCTAAAACTTTAGGTGCTTCAGGCGGCCCTATTACAAAAGACAATACCGGTGTAGAATATTACGGAACTATATTTGCAGCTACAGAATCTGCTTTAGAACCCGGTTTAATTTGGACAGGTTCTGATGACGGTTTGGTACATGTTTCAAAAAACAATGGCACAACCTGGGACAATGTAACGCCTAAGAAAATGCCAGAATGGATGATGATTAACTGCATTGAAGTAAATCCGTTTGTAAAAGGTAGTGCATATGTTGTAGGTACAAAATACAAGTCTGGAGACTACAGACCTTATATTTACAAAACAGAGAACTATGGACAATCTTGGAAACAAATTACCAACGGAATTGGAGATGAAAGTTTTACAAGAGCATTGAGAGCAGATCCTAAAAGAAAAGGATTGTTGTATGCAGGAACAGAGAGAGGAATGTATGTTTCTTTTGATGACGGTAAAAACTGGGAATCTTTTCAGCAAAATTTACCAATTGTACCCATTACAGATTTGGCTATTAAAAACGATAATTTAATTGCTGCAACACAAGGTAGATCTCTTTGGATTATTGACGATTTAACACCGTTGCATCAACTAAATAAAACCATCAGTAAACAAGAAATGGTTTTATATCAACCAAAAAACGCCTATAATATGAGTGGTGGAAACGGTAAAACTTCGAGAACAGCAGGTACGAACCATGCCGGTGGTGTTGCTGTAAATTATTTCATTAAAAAAGAAAATGAGAAAGATACCATCTCGCTTTCTTTCTATGATGCAAATGATAACTTCATTAAAAAATACAGTACCAAACCGAATAAAGAAAAGAAAGAGGAAAAGTTAAAAATGGAAGATGGTAACAATATTTTCTATTGGAACATGATGTATCCGGGTGCAGAAAAAGTAAAAGGAATGATTTTATGGTGGGCTTCTCTAAGCGGCCCAATGGCATTGCCAGGAACTTATAAAGTAATATTATCTGTAAATGGTAAGACCGCAAAGCAAAACTTTACCATTATAAGAAACCCTACTTCAGAGGCTTCTATGAGTGAAATGAAAATGCAGTTCGACTTTATTAATGACATTAACTTAAAAATGACTGAGATTCATAAAGCATTAAAAAAGGTAAAGAAAGTTAGGAGTCAGGTTAATCTTTTAAAGAAATCTATTAAAAATAAAGAAAAGTACAAAGCGTTGTTAACGTATGCAGATACTTTGGTGAAAAAGATAACGAAGATTGAAGAAACGTTGTACCAAACAAAATCTAAAAGTGGGCAAGATCCTTTAAACTTTCCAATTCGTTTGAATAACAAATTAGCACATCTAAACTCGTTAACTAGAATAGGTAACTATGCCCCTACACAGCAGGCAATAGATTTTAAAAACGATATTACAAAAGAGATTAATACAGAATTGGCAAAGCTAAATGCATTATTTAAAACGAGCGTATCTGCTTTAAACAAGCAAGTGAAAGAAAGCGATATTGATTTGATTCAGTTGGATTAACGTATTACTATAAACCAAAAAAAAAGCGACTTTTAAGTCGCTTTTTTTTTATTATTTCATTTTCTTATTGGTTACATAAATTCCATAAAAGAGACTTAAAAAGGCTTTAAATCCCCAAAAGTTCATCCATTTTCCATTGCTGAAATTTACTTCATTTACCAAATCAAAATTTCCAGCAAAAATAGCTTCCCAACTATTTAAAAGTAAAGAGATTAAAACAACCATTATAAAAAAAGGAATGGTTACTTTTCTAACGTTGTTCCAAAAAAGCGGTTGTCTAGTTTTTTCTATAAAAGTCATGTTATTTTAATTTTTGATTATTATGATGGCGATCGTGATCGCGTTTTGTTTTAATATCTAATTTCTTTTCAAAAGCATCTTGTAAATTAATACCTGTTTGATTTGCCAAACATAACACAACAAATAGCACATCTGCCAATTCTTCGCCTAAATCTTTGTTCTTATCAGACTCCTTTTCACTTTGTTCGCCATAACGTCTCGCAATAATGCGGGCAACTTCACCAACCTCTTCGGTTAATTGCGCCATATTTGTAAGCTCATTAAAGTAACGAACTCCGTGCTCTTTAATCCAATTATCTACTTGCTGCTGTGCATTCTCTATGTTCATAATTCTTGTATTGAAAGATTACCCTTTTAAAAATCAAAGATAGTTTTTCTAAAATAATTTCGTTTGTTTGTGCATTTAAAAATATAACTTCGTTCCGCACGCTGCATGACTAAGATTAGAAAGCAATACCATTATGAAATTAGAAAAAAAAGAACATTGGGACCACGTTTATAGAACTAAAAATGCAGACGAAGTAAGTTGGACGCAAGAAAAACCCAATACCTCGCTGAATCTTATCAATTCTTTTGGAGTACCAAAAACTGCAAAAATCATAGACATTGGTGGCGGAGACAGCAAGCTTGTAGATTATCTACTAGCAGCAGGTTATAAAAACATTACCGTATTAGATATTTCTGCAGAAGCTTTAGAGAAAGTAAAAAAGAGATTGGGGGCAAAGGCAGCACAGGTACATTGGATTGTATGCGACATTACCACCTTTGAAACAGATACTATATATGATATTTGGCATGACCGTGCAGCATTTCATTTTCTTACTGCGCCTGCGCAAATACAACATTACATAGCAACAGCTAAAAAAGCGGTAAGTGGCTTCTTAGCCATTGGTACCTTCTCTAAAAAAGGACCTTTTAAATGCAGTGGCCTAGAAATAATACAGTATAGTGAGACTGAATTAAAAACATTAATGCAAGACGGTTTTAATGCCCTGAATTGCACTACGGAAAACCATACTACACCATTTAATACCCAACAAAATTTCTTGTTTTGTAGTTTCAAAAGGCTAGGATAAGTTCTGGAAAGGATTTAATTAAACGTTTAGTTTCTTTTAATTCCCAAACTAATAAGAACCAAATTTTTACCTCCTTTTCTTTTTGGGAGCTCTGCTTACCTTCTTCTTTCTTTTATTAAAAGGAATAGCATCATCAAAAGTATGTTGTGCTGTTTTATGAGCAGTTTTATTCTTTTTCCAAGAATTATTTTCTGGCAATAAAACCTGTAATAAATCTGAACGCCCCACTTTATTTAAGGTATTTCGAATCCAATCTTTATTTTCTTTTTTATACCAAAAGAAAAATTTATGTTGGTCTTCTCTTTCCTGTTTTGTTTTTGGTGTTCTTGTTGGTTTTAATGTATACGGGTGAAATCCTGAATAATAAATTACCGTTGCAACCGTCATGGGTGTTGGTGTAAAACCTTGAACTTGCTCTAACTGAAAGCCCATATCTTTGGTTTCTGCAGCTAAGTTTGCCATGTCTTCTACTTCACTTGCTGGGTGACTAGAGATAAAATAAGGAATTAATTGTAGGTTTAATTTCTTCTGAATATTTATTTTATCAAAACGCTCTTTAAACATATGAAAATATTTAAAAGATGGCTTACGCATTAACTTTAAAACAGGATCTGAAGTATGTTCTGGTGCTACTTTTAAACGCCCAGAGACATGCTTTGTCATTACTTCTTCTGTATAGGCATCCAATTCTTTTGGATCTGCATTTTTATTAAATTCTGGAACTAACATATCATGTCTAATTCCACTTCCAATAAAAGATTTTTTAATCTTCGGGTGCTTATCTACTGCTTGATATAATTCTGTTAAAGGCTTATGAGAGGTATCTAAATTAGAACAAACTACGGGAGAGATACAGCTAGGCGCAACACATTTATCACAAATAGACTGTACTTTTCCCTTCATCTTATACATATTAGCAGAAGGCCCACCAATATCAGACAAATAGCCTTTAAAATCTGGCATATTTGCTACTTTATCTATTTCTTTTAAAACAGACTCTTGACTTCTACTAGCAATAAATTTTCCTTGGTGTGCAGAAATTGTACAAAAACTACAACCACCAAAACATCCTCTATGAATGTTAATAGAAAATTTTATCATTTCAAACGCCGGAATTGGTCCACGCTTATCGTATTTAGGGTGCGGCAAACGTGTAAAAGGCAAATCGAAAGATCCGTCAATTTCCTTTTCTGTCATCGTAGGAAAAGGCGGATTGATAACCAATGTTTTTCCTTCTACTTCCTGTAAAATTCTTCGTGCTTTTAATTTATTAGACTCTTGCTCTATTACCTTAAAATTAGAAGCAAATGTTTTCTTGTCGCCTAAGCAAGCTGTGTGTGAATTAATAGTTACATCTTCCCAGTCTTTTATAACAGGTATTTTTTCTGTTTTCTGATCTATTAAAACAGCGGTTTGTTTGATGTTTTTTAAACTAGAAAAAGGCACTCCTTTCTGCAATAATTCTACAATTTCTCGCAAAGGTTGTTCTCCCATTCCGTAGACCAACATGTCTGCCTTAGAAGTTTCTAAAATAGTTGGTAATAATTTATCAGACCAGTAATCGTAATGCGTTACACGTCTTAAAGAAGCTTCAATTCCACCAATTAAAACAGGCACATCAGGAAACTTTTCTTTTAATATTCTTGAATATACAGAAGTTGCATAATCGGGTCTAAAACCTTTATCACCGTTTGGGGTATATGCATCTTTATCTCTACTTTTTTTACTTGCAGTGTAATTACTCACCATCGGATCCATACAACCACCGGTTGCACCAAAAAATAAACGGGGTTTTCCTAATTTTTCAAAATCTTGCAAATTATCATTAACACTTGGTTGCGGCACAATTGCGACTCTTAAACCGTAACTTTCTAAAATACGTCCAATTACAGCAGGCCCAAATGAAGGATGATCTACATATGCATCTCCACTAAATAAAATAACGTCTAATTCTTCCCAACCACGAATTTTAACCTCCTTGTTTGTGGTTGGTAACCAATCTGTTAGTTGTAATTTTTTAGAATCTTGCATAGTTTGCAAAAATAGGGGTTTTACAGCGAAGATGCACAGAGAAAAACACAAAGATTTATAAAATTTTTTAGCGGTGAATAATCGCCACTTTCCTTATTTTTTTTACAATAACAGGCAATAAACGTAGGATTTTAGTCATAAAAAAATATTCAAAATCATTTTAACAAAAGAATTTTCATCAACTCTTTTTAGTTTCGTAGCTTTATCGGAATTAATCATAAATCAATATGAAAAAGTTTCTCATACTAATAGTTCTTAGTTTTTTTCTATACACTTCTTGTAATTCTTCAAAAAAAAACAAAGAGGACACTTATGTCATAGACAATTACACAAAACAAGAAGTAACAATTGCAATGAGAGATGGCACCAAATTGCACACTACCATCTATTCTCCAAAAGATACTACTAAAGAATATCCTATTTTAATGCAAAGAACGCCTTATAGTTCTGCGCCTTATGGTGACGAAAAGATGAAAACTAAAATAGGACCGAATATTCATTTAATGAAAGAGGGTAATATTATAGTATATCAAGATGTTCGCGGCCGTTGGATGAGCGAAGGCGTTTACGACAATATGCGTGCGTACATTCCTAATAAAACTGCAAAAGAAGCTGATGAAGTTTCAGATACCTATGACACTATTGATTGGCTAGTGAATAATGTTAAAAATAACAATGGGAATTTAGGTACTTGGGGAATTTCATATCCTGGGCACTATGCAACCGTTTCTACAATAGAAGCGCATCCTGCTTTAAAAGCAGCATCTCCACAAGCATGTATTGGAGATTTCTTTTTTGATGATTTTCATCATAATGGCGCATTTCTATTAAGTTATTTTAGAGCTATTTCTTTATTCGGAACTTATAAAGACACGCCAACAGATTCTGCTTGGTACTCTTTTCCTAAAATGGAATCTAAAGATCAATATCAATTTTTCTTAGATAAAGGGCCTTTAAAAAACTTAAACGAATACTTTCAATACGATAAATTAGACGTAAAAACTGCAGAAAAAAAAGACAGAATTGATGATTATTTCTGGAAAGAAATTGTAGAACATCCTAATTATGATTCGGTTTGGCAAAGCAAAGGAATTATTCAGCATTTAGACAAAGTACCTTCTTCTGTGGCCACCATGATTGTTGGTGGTTGGTTTGATGCAGAAGATTTATACGGTCCCTTAGAAACCTATAAAGCCATTGAAAAAAACGGAAAAGACAATTACAATACCCTAGTTTTTGGTCCTTGGGATCATGGGAAATGGGCAAGAGCTGGAGTAGAAAATTATGTAGGTAATTATTACTTTGGTGATTCTATTTCCTTGAAATTTCAATCGGAAATTGAAACAAAATTCTTTAACCATTTCTTAAAAGGAAAAGGAGATAAAAATTCTGGTTTACCAGAAGCGTATGTTTTTGATTCTGGTAAAAAAGAATGGAAATCTTATGATGCTTGGCCTCCAGAAAATGTGGTGAAAGAAGATTGGTTTTTAAATAGAAATCAAAGTTTAGCGAAACAACATGATGGTAAATTAACGCATGAAATTAAATTTACGAGTGATCTGAAACATCCTGTTCCGTATTCCGAAGATATTAAAACGGTTTTTACGCCAAGAAAATACATGACAGATGACCAACGTTTTGCGGCAAGAAGACCCGATGTGCTGGTTTTTGAAACCGATATTTTATCCGAAGATTATACCTTAGCTGGAGACATTTTAGCAAAATTAAAAGTTGCTACCACAGGCTCATCAGCAGATTGGATTGTAAAAGTAATTGATGTACATCCTGATAATTTAGAAGAAACCAATGACAAACTACAAGACCATTTAAAAATGAGCAATTATCATTTAATGGTTAGAAGTGAAGTTTTACGAGGACGTTTCAGAAACAGTTTCGAGCATCCAGAACCTTTTATTCCGAATAAAAAAACGGAGGTAAACATTAAACTGCAAGATGTTTTTCACACGTTTAAAAAAGGACATAAAATGCAAATTCAAGTGCAAAGTACTTGGTTTCCTTTAATAGATTTGAATCCGCAAACCTATGTAGACAATATCTATAAAGCAGATGAAAAAGATTTTAAAAATCAAACACATACCGTTTTTACAGATTCTTCTATTGAGTTTTCTGTTCTTAAATAAAATAATTAAAATGAAAAAAATAATTTTAACAGTACTTGTTGTTTTTGCTATAAAAACAACCGCACAAGAGAAAGCAATACCTGTTTTTAAAGATGGTGAAGCTCAAATAGTAGCAGCTTTTGCTGATGATAGCAAATGGATTCGTACAGATTTGTGGGTAGAAACTACTTTTGATTCGGATGGCGACGGAAATTTAGACAGAATGCATGTAGATGTAACAAGACCTTTACAAACAGAAACTGAAGGTTTAAAATTACCTGTGGTGTATGAATCTAGTCCGTATTATTCTGGAGTTGCCAAGGGTGGAAGAGAGTTGTTTTGGAATGTAAAACATGAGTTGGGGGAAACAGTGCCAAATCCTTTTCATCCAGAAGTTAAAAGAACAGGAAAACGTCCTATTATTTCAAATTCTCAAATTAAAACATGGGTTCCCAGAGGATATGTTGTTGTGCATTCTTCTTCTCCCGGAACTGGCTTGTCAGATGGCGCGCCAACGGTTGGAGGAGACAATGAATCTTTAGCACCAAAGGCTGTTGTAGATTGGTTAAACGGCCGTGCAAAAGGGTTTGTTTCTAGAACAGGTAATGAGACTGTTTCTGCTTATTGGTCTACTGGAAAAGTAGGCATGACAGGTACTTCTTACAACGGAACTATTCCGTTAGCAGCAGCAACAACTGGTGTAGCTGGTTTAGAAGCTATTATTCCAATAGCACCCAATACTTCTTATTATCATTATTACCGCTCTAACGGTTTAGTGCGTTCTCCGGGTGGTTATTTAGGGGAAGATATAGACGTGTTGTACGATTTTATTCATAGTGGAAAAGAAGAAAATAGAGCTAGAAATAACAAAGTTATTAGAGATACAGAAATGGCTAATGGTATGGACAGAGCTTCTGGAGATTATAACAGTTTTTGGGCAGGAAGAGATTATATAAATGATATGCGACCAATGAAGGCAGCATTGTTAATGTCTCATGGATTTAATGACTGGAATGTAATGCCAGAGCATAGTTTCAGAATTTATGAACGTGCCAAAGAAATGGGCTTACCAACACAAATATATTATCATCAAAACGGTCATGGTGGTCCGCCACCAATGAAAATGATGAACCGATGGTTTACAAGGTATTTACACGGAGTTGAAAATAATGTTGAAGCAGATGCAAAAGCTTGGATTGTTAGAGAAAATGACCAAAGAAATGAACCAACCGCATACGCAGATTACCCAAATCCAGCGGCAAAACCAGTTACTTTTTACTTAACTCCTGGGGCGCCTAAAGCTGGAAACTTAACTTTAAGTAGTACCACATCTAAAGGAAAAGAAATGTTAGTAGATAATTATTCTTTTACTGCAGATGCATTAGCACAAGCAGACTTTACAGAACACCGTTTACTATATGTATCTCCTATTTTAAAAGAAGATGTTCATATCTCTGGACGACCAATCATTACCATAAAAGCAGCGAGCTCTAAAAAAGCCGTAAACTTATCTGTGTATTTAGTTTCTTTACCATGGAACAAAGGCAGGAGAATAAAAATTACTGATAATATTATTACTCGTGGATGGGCAGATTTACAAAATCATACATCTTTAACAGAAGGCACGCCTTTAAAACTAGGTGCATTCTATGAAATGACTTTTAATTTACAACCGGATGATCAAATCATTAAAAAAGGACAACAGATAGGTTTAATGATTTTTTCTAGCGACAGTGAGTATACACTGTTACCAAAACCAGGAACTGAATTGACCATTGATTTAAAAGGTACTAAATTAATACTTCCAATTGTTGGAGGGGAAAATGCTTTTAAGAAATCTATTGAATAGCACTAAATAAAATAAAAAAATGACCTCTACAGAAATTGCATTACTTCTAAATGTTGATGCAGAAAAAATTACAAGAATTGGAGAAATAATTGGAAAAAAAATTCCTGAAAAAGACAATTTTAGTAATTTAAATGAATTTGAAAAAACATTTATTTACTTAGATGTTTTAGAAGATAGCGTTACAAATGGTGGATTTATACAGTTCTTTTTTAATTCTTCTGGGCAATTCACTCATGAAGTATTTCAAGCATACCTGGCCATTAAAGCAGAAAACACCGTTGATATTCTTACCAAAGCAATCTACTTATTTCCAGAAATTCCGGTTCCTAAAAACTTAAGAATACGACAACAAATATTAATGGAAAAAGACACTAATATTGACTTATGGGACGAATTAGATACTCAATTTTATAAATATGAAGACAATATTATTTCACTAACATTAGAGTATGTTCGAAATAATATTGCTCATTTTGATTGAAAATTATTGCTCTAAAATTTTTTTTATATGTGGCTTAAAGTAATTAACTCCTTTTAGAACTTTACCATCTTCTCTATAAATTGGCTTTCCATCTTCTCCTAATTTACTCATATTACTTCTATGAATTTCATTAAAAACGTCCTCTATTTTATCTTGCATGCCATGCTCTATAATAGTACCACACAAAATATATAACATATCTCCTAAAGCATCTGCGACCTCTACTAAATCGTTATTTTCTGCTGCTTCTAAATATTCTTCATTCTCTTCTTTCATTAAATTAAAACGAAGTAAATTTCTGCCCTCATCAATGCTTGCTGTTGGTCTGTTTTTAATACCAGCGCCAAAAGCTGTATGAAATTCATGTACTGATTTTATTTTATTTTTCATTTTTATCTCTTATAAATTATTATAATGTTTTTTTTAATAACCAGGCAGGAGCTAGTTTTAAAGCCCAAGCAATAAGTTGCCATCTCTTAGAAATATAAGCTACTCTTTTTTTACTTTTAATAGCACTGTAAATTTGATTTGCTGCTTTCTCTAAAGGAACCATCCAAAAAACAGCTTCCCCTAAAGCCATGGCAGTATCTATAAAGCCAGGTCTAATTTCCGTAATAAAAACACGTTTCGATTTTATAGATTTGGTTTTTATATACAAGCTTTCTAGATACGCTTTTTGATATGCTTTAGAAGCAAAATACACAGGTGCAGCACGATTCCCTCGAATAGAGGCGATAGAAGTAATACCTACCAAATGCCCAAATTGTTGGGCTCTAAACAGGTTATACGCTAAAGTGTATAATTTTGTTACTCCTAAAACATTCGTATTTATAGATTGTTCTTCTTTAGACCATTCTAATTTTGGATTCACAAAACCAACTCCTGAAGATTGCACTATAAGGTCTATTGTTCCAAATTCTGATACAATTTCAGAAAATATGTTCTCTACTTCTTGAGTATCCTGAATATCATTCTGCTTTACTAAAACTTGCTCTGGAAACTTCTTTTTAAGCGCCTCTAAAAGCGGCAATCTTCTCCCAGTAATAGCAACTCTGTATCCTTCTTTTACTAAAATCTCAGTTAAAGACTTTCCGATCCCAGAAGTTGCACCAAAAACGATGGCGTTCTTCATTTTATTTGTAATTTTGTAAAATAAAATATTGATTCATTTGAATAGACAATATATAGAAACTTTACGAAATTTTTAAACTCAAAAAAATCTATTCATCAACAATTTACTAAACAATTGAAGTTATGTTTTTAAGTGCTTATTTTACGACTGGTAGAATTATATTTATGATCTTTTTTATTTTAGCTTTTATAGTATTAATGACTTACAGCTACAGAAAAGATATAAAAAACCATGAGCGTTATTACAAAGGAGCCGGAAAAAAGGTACTAATTTATGGAGGAATAATTGTATTAATTTTCGTGGCAATTCGTCTATATACAGGTCAATAATTTACTTTTAGTACTGTTCTATTATTACTTTTCTACATATATAAAACAATCTGTTGTATGGTCATTTACCATTCCAATGGCTTGCATATATGCGTAAATTACAGTAGAACCAACAAATTTAAATCCATCTTTTTTTTAAATCTTTAGAAATGGTATCAGAAAGTTCGGTGGTTGCCGGTACTTCTGCTCTCTTTTGAAATTTGTTATGAATTGGAGTTTCATTTACATAAGACCAAATAAACTTTGAAAAAGAACCAAATTCTTGCTGAACTTCCATGAAAACTTGCGCATTATGAATAGCACTTCTTATCTTTAATTTATTCCTTATAATTCCTGTATCTATTAATAAAGATTGAAACTTACTTTCTGGGTATATTGCAATTTTTTGATAATCAAAATTATCAAAAGCTTTTCGAAAGTTTTCTCTTTTATTTAAAATAGTAATCCAACTCAAACCTGCTTGAAAAGTTTCTAAAATTAAGAACTCAAAAAGTGTTGCATCATCAAAAACAGGCTGTCCCCATTCTTTGTCATGATATTCTTCATATAATTTACTATCAGTAACCCAAAAACATCTTTTTTGCATTTATTCTGTTTTAATTGGTTTTATAGCAACTTGTCTTTCGTTTACATATTCAAAAACACCATCACCAAAAAAGCCAGCTTCTTCAAGCATAATTCTAATGTCTTTATTCCACTCTTTTATGGCAACTGTAGTATTTAATTCTATAGCATACACTGTATTCTTATGAAGCGCATAATCTCCATTAAAAGGAACCCCATTTTGAGAATCCCACATGCCAATTGTCGTGCCGGCACTATGTCCATATTTTCCCAAAGGATGTGTATAAATTGAAGGCCTCAAACCTTCTTTCCTTCCTTGAATTAAAGATGCTTTTAAAATTTCATTTCCAGTAACTCCAAGACTCATATTACTTGTAAGAATATCTTGAACTCTATTTCCTTTTTTAAAAGCTTCTTTCAAAAAAACAGGAACCTCACTTTCGGTCTTTTTTAAAACGTAAGCGTGTTGTTGGCAATCTGTATTTAAACCGATGTATGTAATTCCGAAATCGCAATGCAATAAGTCTCCTTTTTGTATTATTTTTTCTTCTTCTCCTTTGGAAAAAGATTCGATATGAGATTTCAACACCTCGTTATTTCTTTGAATATCTACCGTTGGATGAAACCATGTTTCTAAACCTAAATCGGTCACTTTTTGACGCATAAACCAAACAACATCTTCTGTGGTGGTTATTCCTGTTTGAATAACATTTGTCGAAAAAGCTTCGTCTATAATATCATGTGTAATTTTCACCAATTTCTTATAGAGTTTCATCTCCATTTTACTTCTAGTTTCTAACCAACCAATGGCTAATTTTTCTGCAGAAACTAATCTCTCTTGATATGTCTCAGGAAGGTTTTCTAACAACTCATCAAAACCTGTTTTTACCAATCCGTCTGCTAACGCGAAGTGTTTAGAAAAATTAATACCAATTTTATCAGGGTTTCGTGAAGCAATAATATCTACCAAAGCTTTCCATTGACTTGGTTCTTTTTCTTTATCCCAAGAAGACTGTATACTTTTACCAATATTATATCTTGCCACTGCTAATCTTTCAATTATTTTCTCTTTTTTATTTCTATAAAAAACGATGATTGTTCTTCTTCTTGCATTTAACCAAGTTGCGGGTAGCATTGTTTTTAAGACAGGGTCTTCATTGTATTCTCTAGATATTAACAACCACATATCTATGTTTGCATCTTCCATTAAACCTGGTAAAAGGTTCTTGAATCTATCTTCTAAAATTTCATCTTTTAAAAGTGCCCTTTCTTTTTCTGGTAAAATCTGAGCAAATGAAATCTGAGTGAAAAATAATAGTACAAATACAATTGTTCTCATGAATAGTAATTTTAAATACCCTTAAAATTACTGTTAAATCATCTAAAAATCAATTAATTTAAAAATAATTTTTGCAAATTTACGTATCATAAATATTAAAATAATGAAATTAAGCTCACTGTTTTTGCTTCTAATTTGCATAATATTCTCTTTTGGGGCGTGTAGTTCAATACCCACAAATAAAACAAAACTACCTAAAGAAGCGGCTGTTTTAATTGCAAATGATAGTTTAGAATATGAAATAATAATTATAGATATTGGTTTTACTGCATACCTAGCAAGTACTGCAAAACCAGAAGGTTTCTATACTCAAGAATACATGGAAAATAGAAATAGCATTTGGGTTGCAAGTTGGAATTCAAGAGCTCAAAGTCCTAGCAAGTATAATACTAGAATTTATGAAAATATAATAGATTACCAATCACAAGAAGATTACGGCTATGAAGTAAACTATAAGCTTTTTAATTACTTTTTATTTGCTCAAATAAAATATAAAATAAATTTAGGAGGTGGATTTAGAAGCGGTAGAATTAATTAAATTTTCTGATATGAGATAAAACTATAATCAAGTTTATTTTTTTCATCAGCTTTAAAATTCTCTCTAGCTATTTCTTTCCAAATTTTGGAATCTATTTCAGGAAAATAAACATCTGCTTCAAAATCTTTATGCACCAAAGTAATATCTAATTGTTGCGCTAAGTTTTTGGCAATTGTTTCCTTATAAATTTGAGCACCACCAATTATAAATACTTGTGCTTCTTCTTTAGACATTTCAATTGCCTGCTCTAAACTGTTCGCAATTAAACACCCCTCTTTAAAATAATTTTTATTTCTAGTAATAATTATTGTAGTTCTATTTGGTAAGGGTTTTCCTATAGATTCATAAGTATTTCTACCCATTATTATATAATGACCTGTAGTTACTTTTTTAAATCTTTTTAAATCTGCAGGTAAATGCCAAATTAAATCGTTGTCTTTTCCTAAAGCATTGTTAGTGGCAATTGCAGCTATTACAGTAATCATAAATTAAATAAATTTTTACAAAAATAAGAGAAATGATTTCAGATTTGACGTTTTTATATCATTTTCATCAAAAAAAATCTAAACACGAAACCGATTTCGGTCAAAAAGACTGAAAATCAAGAGAAAAGAAACCAAATTATTTTAAGAGTACTTATAATTTATCTAGTGAAAATTTCACAATTAATAATTTCACGCATTCGTTTTATGAAAGTGATAATTCTTTACCAAAGCCTACATTTCTATAAATTATGTTAGTAATGTAGGCTATTTTTGTTATTAATTTTAACCTACAAAAATATGGCAATTAAAAAACAATTTTTAAAAAGCAAACCAATTTGTAAAGTAACGTTTACTATAGTTGCAAAAGAAGCAAATAATGCAGCAGTAGTTGGTACTTTTAATGAATGGAATGCTAAATCTGCTCCATTAAAAAAATTAAAAAACGGGTCTTTTAAAGGAACTGTTGATATAGAAGCAAATACCTCTCATGAATTTAAATATTTAATTGACGGCACTTTTGTAAACGAAACGGAAGCTGATGGATATGCCTGGAATGATTATGCGGGTGGAGAAAACAGTTTAATTACTGTGTAAAACATAAAAAAGGAGCTGCTGTGAAATTCCACAAAAAGCTCCTTCTTAGTATTTGATTATAGCACTATTAAATAGCGACTTTTCCTTTAATATGTGCATGTGGATTGTAATCTAGCAATTCAAAATCTTCAAAAGTAAAGTCTTCAATATTCCTTATTGCAGCATTCATTTTCATTTTTGGTAAAGGTCTAATGTCTCTAGATAATTGCAATTCTAACTGCTCTTTATGATTGTTATAAATATGAGCGTCTCCAAAAGTATGAATAAACTCTCCTGCTTCATAACCACAAACTTGCGCCATCATCATTGTAAACAAAGCATAACTTGCAATGTTAAAAGGAACACCTAAAAAGATATCTGCACTTCGTTGATATAACTGACAAGATAGTTTACCATCTGCAACATAAAACTGAAAAAAAGCGTGACAAGGAGGCAATGCCGCCTTACCATTTGCAACGTTCTCTGAAAAGCTTACAGAGGTATCTGGCATTACAGAAGGATTCCATGCAGCAACCATCATTCTTCTAGAATTAGGATTCGTTTTTAGCGTAGTTATAACTTCTTTTAATTGATCTATATCATCACTATTCCAATTACGCCATTGGTGGCCGTAAACAGGTCCCAAATCTCCTTTTTCATCTGCCCAAGAATTCCAGATTTTCACACCGTTGTCTTGTAAATATTTAATATTTGTATCTCCTTTTATAAACCAAAGTAGCTCATAAATAATAGACTTTAAATGCAACTTCTTAGTGGTAACCATTGGAAAACCAGCACTTAAATCAAATCGCATTTGATACCCAAAAACACTTTTTGTTCCTGTACCTGTCCTATCTCCTTTTTCGTTTCCGCTTTCTAAAACGTGTTTTACTAAGTCGTGATATTGCTTCATTCTAATATGTAATCGGTTAATTATTTCTTCGGTTATACTTTTTGTAGTAAACCATTGTAAAAATAAAAAAGCTTCTACCATTTTTGGCGAAGCTTTTCAAATAATATTTTAAAGTTATTAACGATTTGAAGATAACCTTTTTTAGAAGTTCCTTGCAGTAATTTACTGCTACCCTATAATCATTCCTGCAATTGTTGCAGACATTAAAGAAGCAATTGTACCACCAATTAAGGCTTTCATTCCAAATTCTGATAATGTTTTACGTTGTCCTGGCGCTAAAGAACCAATACCACCAATTTGAATTCCTATAGACGCAAAATTCGCAAAACCACACAACATATAGGTTGCCATAATAATTGACTTGTTATACGTTAAATGCGTTGCACTTGCCACATTTTTTAATTCTGCCAATTGTATATATCCCACAAATTCACTTGCAGCTAATTTAATACCCAATAATTGTCCCATTAGAGTCATATCTACTGTTGGAACACCAATTAACCACATTAATGGTGCAAAAGCATACCCTAAAATAAATTCTATAGAAAGTTTATCATAAGCAGTATTTTCGCTGCAATTAAATCATTTAAAGAAGTAATATTACCTATTAAATCTAAACCACCATTTAACATTGCTATAACTGCCACAAAAACCAATAACATAGCTCCTACATTTACAGCTAAACGCAAACCCTCTGTAGTACCGTTTGCAATAGCATCTAGAATATTAGAACCTATTTTCTCTTGAGAAACTGTAACATCTGTATTTACTTCTTCCGTTTGTGGATATAAGATTTTTGAAACTACAATGGCACCCGGAGCTGCCATCACAGAAGCAGCTAACAAATGTTTTGCAAAAACTAATTCCAACTCTTTATCTCCACCACCTAAAAACCCTATATAAGCAGCTAGAACAGCACCTGCAACAGTAGCCATTCCACCAATCATAACCAAGAGCATTTCAGACTTATTCATCTTCTCTAAATATGCTTTAATTAACAAGGGTGCCTCAGTCTGTCCTAAGAAAATATTTCCTGCAACAGACAAACTTTCCATACCAGAAATACCTAAAAACTTAGACAAACCAATTGCTAGCATTTTAACCATCCATTGAATAATACCTAAATAAAATAAGAGCGATGTTAATGCTGAAAAGAAAATAATTGTTGGAAGTACTTGAAAAGCAAAAATATATCCAAAAGAATCCATGTCTGAAATTAAACCTGCAAACAAAAAGGAACTACCCGCTTTGGTATATTCTAAAATTTCAATAAAAAGTTTTCCTACTAATTCAAATGCTTTTTGAATAAACGATACTTTTAAAACTCCTATTGCAATAACTAGCTGAAGCGATAAACCAATGGCTACTCTTTTCCAACTAATTGCTTTTCTGTTAGCACTAAATAAAAAGGCAATAAGTATTAAAGAAAACATTCCTAAAACACCTCTCCAAAGGCTTGTAAAAGTAAAACTTCCACTTGCAATGATTGTATCTTCTTTTAATTTTTTTTTAGATATATCTTCTTCGTACCCTACTGCTTTAATATCTGTTGTTGATGAAATTATTTTGGCATCTTGTTTAGGTGAAAAAGAAATTCCTGCTTCTATAGCAGTATTTTCTTTAGATTCTTGCACTATATCTTGTCCTAAAAATGAAAATGAAACAAAACAAAAAGCAATTAAAAATAAATTTTTCATGTATAAGTTAATTTTAAGATTTTTTACTGATTTCATCTCTAATCTTTGCCGCTAATTCATAATTTTCATCAGCAATTGCTTTATCTAGCTGATCATTTAATTCAGAAACGGATAACTTTGACCCTAAAGATGTGGCATCAACTTCCAATAGGTCTTCTCCTTCTGAAGAAATTTCTTCTGTTTCAGAAAGATCATTCAACCCTAATTCATCTTCTATTTTCAAAAACACACCCGCCTTATCTAAAATATTTTCATAGGTAAAAATTGGAGCTTGAAAACGAACTGCAATTGCAATTGCATCTGAAGTTCTAGCGTCTATAACTTCTTCTACCCCATCTTTTTGACAAATTAGACTAGAAAAGAAAACACCATCTATTAATTTATGAATAATAACTTCTTTAATTTCTATAGAGAAACGATCTGAAAAAGTCTTAAACAAATCATGCGTTAAAGGTCTTGGTGGTCTAATTTCTTTTTCTAAAGCGATGGCTATAGATTGTGCTTCAAAAGCACCAATAATAATTGGCAAAGTTCTACTTCCTTCCATTTCACTTAACACGAGCGCGTATGCACCAGTTTGTGTCTGACTGTATGAAATTCCTTTTATAGTTAGTTTTATTAAACCCATATATCTTTCTGCATAAAAAAAACAGCTAATTAAACAAGTATTTGTGGCTACTTTTAAGCTGACAATTTACTAAAAATTATATGGCAAAAAGAGATATTCTTTCTTGAATTTGTTTTTTTTTAAGAAGAAAAGTCTCTTTGAACCGTAAAGCGATTGTTTGCGCTCTTTTGTTTTAATTAAAAAATGAAATAAATTAAAAACCTATCAAAATATAAAATTTTGATAGGTTTTTAAAATTTTTACTAGTTGAACTCGAGCAGTAACGCTCCGAAAAAACTATTAAGCTGCTTTAAAAGCTTTTAATTTTTCTATTAATTTAGGAATTACGTCAAAAGCATCACCCACAACACCATAATCTGCAGCTTTAAAAAACGGCGCTTCTGGATCTGTATTTATAACAACTTTTACTTTGGATGCGTTAATTCCTGCCAAATGTTGAATGGCACCCGAGATACCAATTGCAATATATAAATTAGAAGCTACTGGTTTACCTGTTTGTCCAACATGCTCTCCATGAGGCCTCCATCCTAAATCTGAAACAGGTTTAGAACATGCAGTTGCAGCACCTAAAACAGCTGCTAATTCCTCTATCATTCCCCAGTTTTCTGGCCCTTTTAAACCTCTACCTGCAGAAACTACAGTATCTGCATCTGCAATAGTAACTTTACCTGTAACTCTTTCTACACTCTCTGATTTCACTCCAGAAACTGCAACTGTTGGATCAAAACTTTCTAGAGCTCCAGAAACCATATTTTCATGTATTCCAAAAGAGTTTTTAGCCAAACCAATTACTTTTTTCTCTGCAGATATAACTGTATTTGAAAATGCTTTATTAGAAAACGCTTTTCTTTTTACTGTAAAAGGACTTATACTAGAAGGTGCTGAAACTGTGTTCGAGGCATAATCAGCTTCTAAAGCCACAGCTACTAATGGTGATAAATACAAACCATTAATACTAGAGTCTACTACTACAATAGTTGCATTTTCTTTCATTGCAGCTTGTTCTATAACAGATGCATATTCTTTTGCATTAAAAGTTGATAAACTATCGTTAGATACCGTTAATACTTTTTCTGCACCGTATGTATATAATGCTGTTGCATCTCCTGCGTTAATAGTAACAACCACTAAATTACTAGATAATTGTTCTGCAACTTTCTTTCCGTAAGAAACTACTTCAAAAGCAGTTTTCTTAAATTTTCCGTCTGTTGAATCGGCAAAAACTAAAACTGACATATTTTTTGTTTTTTTTATTTAATCGTTTGTTTGTATTCTTCTGTAATTGCTTCGAGTAACGATTAATAATTACACGTTTTAAAAATGCAGCAACCACTACTTACTATATTACTTTAGCCTCATTATGCAATAAGCTAATTAACTCATCTAAATTGTCTGCATCCACAAGCTTTACAGCCCCCTTTGGTGCTGGTTTCTCGAAAGACTCTATAGATGTTGATGCCTCAGAACCCGTTGCATCTAATACTTGTAAGGGTTTTTTACGCGCCATCATAATTCCTCTCATATTTGGTATGCGCAAATCTTTTTCTTCTACAATACCTTTTTGACCACCAATTACTAAAGGTAAAGATGTAGATAATGTTTCAGTACCTCCATCAATTTCTCTTTTAGCAGTTACATTTGTACCTTCTACCTCTATTTGTACACAACCGTTTACAAAATTGAAATCTACTAAGGAAGCCAGCATTCCCGGAACCATTTGTCCATTATAATCTGCAGATTCTTTACCCGCTAAAACTAAATCATAACCTCCGTCTTTTACTACTGCAGCTAATTCTTTTGCCACTAAAAGACCATCTGTTGGATTTATATTTATTCTAATGGCATCGTCTGCACCAATAGCCAATACTTTTCTAAGTGTTGACTCTGTTTCCACACCACCCACATTTACTGCAGTTACCTTAGCTCCTTGTTTTTCTTTAAACCACATGGCTCTTGTCAAACAAAACTCATCATAAGGATTAATTACAAACTGTACTCCGTTTTTATCAAACTCGGTATCATTATTTGTGAAATTAATTTTCGAAGTTGTGTCAGGCACATGACTTATACAAACTAATATTTTCATGACTTATAATTTTTTTTTCATATGGTCAAAGCTACACCTTTTTTTTAAATTTACTATGCATGCATAGTAAATATTTTAATTATTTAACATATAAAATAAAAATTTATCTACCTAATTCCTAACCATTTCCGAACTCTTAATTAAATGGCGCAAGTATTCTATCGAATTTATTTGTTTTTGTTATACCCGCTTTCTAATAATGAGTTCATTCCTTCTGTTATTGGAAGATTTTTCCTAGATTGTATTTATATAAAATATTTATTTTTCTAACAAACATAAAAATAGTTTTTTTATTTTATATAACACTGAAGCCATACCAATCTTCAGTTTTGTAAGCAGAATTATATCAAAAATTGAAAAAAATTATTTTATGAAAAATAGATAGTAAAAAACTTCTGCTAATTCCTTACTTTTGCGAAAGAAAAAATAAACTATAATTTAGATTCAATGAAAACAGTTCAATTTAGACAGGCAATTTGTGAGGCCATGAGTGAAGAAATGCGCAGAGATGAAAGCATTTATTTAATGGGTGAAGAAGTTGCAGAATATAATGGAGCTTATAAAGCTAGTAAAGGAATGTTAGATGAGTTTGGTGCAAAAAGAGTTATAGATACTCCTATTGCCGAACTTGGGTTTGCTGGTATTGCAATCGGTTCTGCTATGAATGGTAATAGACCTATTGTAGAATATATGACGTTTAATTTCTCTTTGGTTGGAATTGATCAAATTATTAACAATGCAGCAAAAATCAGACAGATGTCAGGTGGTCAGTTTAACTGTCCTATTGTTTTTAGAGGCCCAACAGCTTCTGCAGGACAATTAGGTGCTACACACTCTCAAGCATTTGAAAACTGGTTTGCAAACACACCAGGTTTAAAGGTTATTGTTCCTTCTAACCCATATGACGCTAAAGGGTTATTAAAAGCAGCTATTAGAGATGATGATCCGGTAATTTTTATGGAATCTGAACAAATGTATGGTGATAAAATGGAGATTCCTGAAGGGGAGTATATCATTCCTATTGGAGTTGCAGATATTAAAAGAGAAGGTACAGATGTAACCGTTGTTTCTTTTGGGAAAATAATAAAAGAAGCTTACAAAGCGGCAGATGAATTGGCTAAAGAAAACATCTCTATTGAAATTATAGATTTAAGAACAGTGCGTCCTATGGATCATGCTGCTATTTTGACATCAGTTAAAAAAACAAATAGATTGGTAGTTTTAGAAGAAGCTTGGCCTTTTGCAAGTGTTGCCTCTGAAATTACATATAGAATTCAGGAAGAAGCATTTGACTTCTTAGACGCACCAATTAAAAGAATTACAACAGCAGACACGCCTGCTCCATATTCTCCAGTTTTATTTGAAAAATGGATTCCGAATGCAAACGATGTTATAAAAGCTGTTAAAGAAGTATTATACCTGTAAGAAGATTTTAAACTAATTAAAAAATCCTTTTTTCTCTTTTGAAAAAAGGATTTTTTAATTGATATATACTTTATATTTCATGCGAAAAGCATTGCGTAAATTCGCAGTCAATTGTATTGAAAAACTTAATGAATTCACTATTTTTGCACCACGCTAAAAAAAATTACAAATTTATGAATCCAAAAGAAAATACAACTTTCGATGTTTTAATTGAAATACCTAAAGGAAGTAGAAATAAATATGAATATGACTTTGATTTGAATAAAATTCGTTTCGACAGAATGTTGTTCTCTTCAATGATGTATCCTGCAGATTATGGTTTTGTGCCAGAAACTTTAGCGTTAGATGATGACCCTTTAGATGTTTTAGTTTTAGGACATGAACCAACTTTCCCTATGTGTGTAATTGAAGTAAAACCAATTGGAGTTTTTCACATGACAGATGAAAAAGGACCGGATGAAAAAATTATTTGTGTGCCTATTTCAGATCCAATTTGGAATGATAAAAGTGATATCTCAGATTTAAACCCACATAGATTAAAAGAAATAGAACATTTTTTTAAAGTATATAAAGATTTAGAAAAGAAAAAAGTAGATGTTGGTGGTTGGGGAGATGCTAAAGAAGCTACTGAAATTTTTCATGCATGTGTTGAGAGATACAAACAAAGCGACTACAAGAAGACTGATAAATTTAAGATTTAACAAAAAAATACCCATATTTTATTAACCTCTTAAAATTAACTTTTTAAGAGGTTTTTTATTTCTATTTGATTTTATTACATTTACGACCGTTTTAAACTAATAAAAATAAAATAATATATGGAATCAATGATGATTTGGATGCCAATTGCAATGGCTGTTTTAGGATTAGTATACATGCTAGTTAAAAAATCTTGGGTAATGAAACAAGATGCAGGTGATGGAAAAATGAAAGAAATTTCTGACCACATCTATGAAGGAGCACTTGCTTTTTTAAATGCAGAATATCGACTTTTAGCAATTTTTGTAGTTGGAGCAAGTATTGTTTTAGCTGGAATTGCTTTTTATATGAATAGTAGTTATTTAATTGTAGTTGCCTTTATTATTGGTGCTATATTTTCTGCATTTGCAGGAAACATGGGAATGAAAATTGCAACCAAAACAAACGTTAGAACTACACAAGCTGCAAAAACGAGCTTGCCAAATGCATTAAAAGTTTCTTTTGGTGGTGGTACCGTAATGGGTCTTGGTGTTGCTGGTTTGGCTGTTTTAGGTTTAACCATGTTCTTTATATTTTTCTTTCATTACTTTATGGATGGAGTATGGACTTCAACATCAGATATGACTGTTGTTCTAGAAGCATTGGCTGGTTTCTCTTTAGGAGCTGAATCTATTGCTCTATTTGCAAGAGTTGGTGGTGGTATATATACCAAAGCTGCAGATGTTGGAGCTGATTTAGCGGGAAAAGTACAAGCAGATATTCCAGAAGATGACCCAAGAAATCCAGCAACTATTGCTGATAATGTGGGAGATAATGTGGGAGATGTTGCAGGTATGGGGGCAGATTTATTTGGTTCTTATGTAGCAACTGTATTAGCTGCAATGGTTTTAGGAAATTATGTAATTAAAGATATGGGAGGAGCAATTCAAGATGCTTTTGGCGGAATTGGACCAATCTTACTGCCAATGTCTATTGCTGGTGTAGGTATTATTATTTCTCTTATCGGAACACTTCTTAGTTAAAATCTCATCGAATGATGCAAAAGAAGCAGATGTTCAAAAAGCATTAAATATCGGAAACTGGGCATCTATCGCAATGGTTGCTGCAGCATGTTACGGTTTAGTAACTTGGATGTTACCAGAAACAATGCAAATGGATTTCTTTGGTGAAGGTCTTCAAGATATTTCATCAATGAGAGTATTTTATGCATGTTTGGTTGGTTTAGTTGTGGGCGCAGGAATCTCTGCATTTACAGAATACTATACAGGTTTAGGTTCTAAACCAATTTTAAAAATAGTACAACAGTCTTCTACAGGAGCAGGAACAAATATTATTGCTGGTTTAGCTACTGGTATGATTTCTACATTTTCTTCTGTATTATTATTTGCCGCTGCAATATGGTCTTCATATGCTTTAGCAGGCTTTTACGGAGTTGCTTTGGCTGCCTCTGCAATGATGGCAACTACAGCAATGCAATTAGCTATTGATGCTTTTGGACCAATTGCCGATAATGCAGGTGGTATTGCAGAAATGAGTGAGCAAGACCCAATTGTTAGAGAACGTACAGATATTTTAGATGCTGTTGGTAACACAACTGCTGCAACAGGTAAAGGTTTTGCCATTGCTTCTGCTGCACTAACTTCTTTGGCTTTATTTGCTGCATATGTAACATTTACTGGAATAGATGGTATTAATATATTTAAAGCACCTGTATTAGCAATGCTATTTGTTGGTGGTATGGTGCCTGTAGTATTCTCTGCATTAGCAATGAATGCTGTTGGTAAAGCTGCTATGGAGATGGTAAATGAAGTAGTAAGACAGTTTAAAGAAATTCCAGGAATTATGGAAGGAACTGGGAAACCAGAATACGATAAATGTGTCGCTATTTCTACCAAAGCATCTTTAAAAGAAATGATGTTACCAGGTCTTTTAACAATCGGTTTTCCAATACTTGTTGTTTTGGTAGGTAAATTAGCATATCAAGAAAACAACATGTTGGTAGCTGAAATGTTAGGTGGATATATGGCTGGTGTTACTGTTTCTGGTGTACTTTGGGCAATCTTCCAAAACAATGCTGGAGGTGCATGGGACAATGCTAAAAAATCTTTTGAAGCTGGTGTAGAAATTAATGGAGTTATGACATATAAAGGTTCTGAAGCGCATAAAGCGGCAGTAACTGGAGATACAGTTGGTGATCCTTTTAAAGATACTTCTGGCCCATCTATGAATATCTTAATTAAACTTACTTGTTTAATCGGTTTGGTAATTGCTCCTATTTTAGGGGGACATTCAAATGCCAATTCACATAGTGAAGAGATTAGAAAAGAAGTACGTGTAGAAATTAAAGGAGATACTTCTGAAATGGCTGCAGCAACAATTACTACGAATGAAACTATAGACGGAAAAACAGTTACTGAAAAAGTAGTTATTTCTGGTACTTTAGAAGAAGTTAAGACGGCTATGAAAGAATTAGAGGGATATACTGGAGATATTCAAGTACAATTGAATAATGGAAAACCAGCACCTCCAGCGAAGGAAAATAAATAATTTTTTATCTTTATATAAATAAAAAAGCACCTCAATTGAGGTGCTTTTTTATTGTAACACAAACTGAAACTTGTCTCCTGTCGTTTTCTGTGACAATCTATTTATACTTTCTTCGGATACGTGTAAAACTCTTGGATAACCTCCTGTAACTGGGCAATCTCTCATTAATACAATTAATTTCCCTGAAGGTGTTAACTGAACCGTTCCAGGCAATACCGCTGAGGTTAAAATTGAAGGAATATTATTTTCTAAAATTTCATTTAGCTTGTATCCCATTCTATTTATATCTTTTGAAACACTAAATTCAGTTTCAAAAAGTATCTTCTGTTGATGAATATCTAATGCCTCAAGCTCAGGTCCTTTAAAACATTCAATAACTTTAGATTCGAAATGATTTTTATTCACTTTAACCAAAGTTCTTGAGGTTTCTAAATCTATTTTTAGATTAGAAATAGACAAATAATCTCCTGATTTTAAAATAAAATTACTTGTAATATTTTTAAACAAACTTCTACTACCTAACTTTATATCTGTTAGGATTCCTCCTTTAACAGCTAAATAACAACGAACTCCAAAATTTACTTTTCCAAAAGATAAAATATCATTTTCTTTAATACTGATTTTAGAATTTAATAAAATAGATTGATTGTTAATCTTTGGAGAAAAGTCTCCTCCAGAAATACAAATAGTAGTTTTTGATAAAAACTGAAGTTTACAGCCTCCTAAAGTAATTTCAAGAAATGCACAATCTAAAGAATTGTTTAAAATATGATTCGTTAAACCTGATGAATAAGAATCCATAGCACCAGAAACCGGAACTCCTAAAGAAGCAAAACCAACTCTTCCTTTATCTTGAATGGTTGTGTAAAATCCTGATTTTAAAACCTTAATCATTAATTATAGTTTTAAAAAGTTGATATGATTTTTTTGACACTAAAATTTCGAGTTCTAAAAATTCTTTTTTAGTAATTACACTAAATTTTATTTGATCTCCTGCTTTTGCAAAGCAAGGATTGCTTAATTTCAAATCAAAAAAATTAATTGGAGTTCTTCCCATAATATTCCAACCACCGGCAGAATTCACAGGATAGACTCCTGTTTGTTCTCCTCCTATTCCAACAGAACCTACCTCAACATTTAATCGTGGATTTGGTTTTCTGTCAAAAAATAATTTCGAGTTCAATCCTCCTAAATAAAGAAAACCAGGTAAAAAGCCAATAAAAAAGACTGTATAAATGCTTTCTGTATGAGTTTTAATAATTTCAAGAATCTCTAAATTTAAAGATTGTGACATTTCTTCTAAATCAATTCCAAATTCTAAATCATAACAAACAGGAATTTCCCATAGAAAATTTTGTACCGGTTTAATCGTAGAATTTAAAGTATAGATAGATTGTAATTTTTCAACTTCTTTATTAAAATCTAAAATGATATCCTTAAAAATTATAGTTAATGAATTATATCCAATACTATAATCTATATACGATTCGCTCTTTTGAGAATTAATTTTATCCTTAAATTCTAATATATCTTTTAAAATAGCTTCCTCAATGATTGCTTTCCATTCTATCAAAATTGCTTTCGCACCAAAAGGTTTATATGTATGACTGTTACCTAACAATAATTCCATGATTTTTTAATTCTCTAGACACATATTTTAAAATTTCAATTGCATTTTTAGTGTCTCCGTGTACACAAAAAGTATCTGCTTTTATTTTTACTTCTTTTCCTGAAACTGTTTTTACTTTGCCTTCTTTTATAATTCTATGGACATGCTGAAATACCTGCATTTTATCCAATATCAATGCATTTTCATAGGTTCTAGAAACTAATGTTAAATCATCATTATAATTTCTATCAGCAAACGCTTCGTACTTAATTTTTATGTTATTTTCTTTGGCGACTCTTTCAATTACAGAATTATAAGGAACATATAAATAAGCATCAATAGTATACTTTTTAATGGTATGAATAAATAAAATTGCTAACTTTTCATCAACAGCAATAGCATTATATAATGCACCATGCGATTTTATATGATGTAACTTTATATCAAAGAAAGAAAGCCTATTCATAAATAAATTCAACTGATTCTGTATACTTTCTTTAAAAGCATGATCAGAAATATTTATTAATTTTCTACCAAAATTTTCTTTATCAGGAAAAGAAGGATGCGCTCCTATTAAAACATTGTTTTTAGTCGCAATCTCAATAGTTTCATCTATTGTGTTTTTATCACCAAAATGTCCACCGCAAGCAATATTGCAAGAAGTGATATAAGGCATTAATAAATGCTCATTGTTTAAACCTTCACCAACATCACAATTGATATCAATTCTCATTCTATATAAAATTAAATACTTTTAAAATTCCTTTCGCGCCTAAAAAAATAGAAATTGCTAATATTATAAAACCTAAAATGTTTTGTGTTTTCGTGTTTACAAAATCACCTAAAACATTTTTCTTATTCATAATCCACAATAAAATTCCCGCAATAACAGGCAATAGCATGCCATTTGCAACTTGAGCAAACTTTATAATTTCAATTGGCTTAATGCCTATAGATGCAAATAAAACACCTAAAAACAAAATAACAATCCAAACCATTCTAAATGATTTTGATTTCATATTTCCTTTCCAACCTAAACACCCTCTTGCCACATAAGCAGCTGCTAAAGGGGCTGTAATTGCAGATGTAATTCCTGCTGCAAATAAACCCAATGCTAAAAAATACTTAGCAAATTCGCCATATAAAGGTGCTAATCCTTCTGCCAAATCTGCAGCGTTAGAAATATCTTTAAACGGAATTGCAGCAGCAGAAACAATAATTGCCATTGAAACCAATCCTCCTAAAATAATAGAAATAATTGTGTCTTTTCTAGCTAATTTTAAATCTGCTGTTTTATTCCAACGTTCCTTAACTAAAGAAGCATGTAAAAACAAATTATATGGCACAACAGTTGTGCCAATTAAACCAATAATAGTTAGTAAACTTTTCTCTGGAAATCTAGGAATAAACATCCCTTTCAACAGTTCCAATACATTTGGCTTTGTAACAATCGCTGTTATTAAAAATGAAACACTCATTACTAAAACTAAAGTTACTAGTGCTTTTTCTAAAAATTTATAATTTCCAATATAAAGCAGATATAAATGCAATAACACCTATAACTAAACTCATTAAATTGATAGATAAACTACCAATATTTAAAATTAATTTTCCAAATATTGTTTCTAATCCTAAAATCCCTCCACTTATATTTCCTGCCTCATAAGAAGCATTTCCAACAACAATTGCACCTAAAATTAAGATTGTGACAAACCATTTAAAAAAAGGAATTTTAATCTCTTCTCTAATAACTTCTGATAATCCTTTTTGAGAAATGATTCCTAATCTTGCAGCCATTTCTTGTAAAACAATGGTGGCTATTATAGAAAGTAACATTGCCCACAATAAATTAAAACCAAAATTTACACCTGCTAATGTACAAAGAGTAACGGTTCCTGGCCCAATAAAAGCGGCTGCCACTAGAGTTCCAGGTCCTATATTTTTAAAAATATTTTTAATCATTTAAGTAATCTAGTGTTAAAGCTGTCATTGATTTTACTCCTAAGACAAAGCCACTTTCATCAATCACAAAGTCTGGTGTATGGTGGCCAGATGCGTCTTCTGTTTTTACATCTAAAGATTTTCCTCCCAAAAAGAAGTACATTCCCGGTATTTTTTTTTGGTAAAATGAAAAATCTTCTGCACCTGTAATAGCACTTATTTTAACAACGTTTTCAGAACCTGCAATACGTTGCAATGTAGGCAACATTTTTGCTGTCAATTCAATATGATTGTAGGTAATTGGCAGCCCTTTCGAAATTTCTATAGTAGCCTCTGCTCTGTGTACTTTTCCAATTGCCGACACCATTTCCTTCATTCTATCATTAATGAATTTATTAAAGATCATAATCTAAGGTCCGTATCGTACCTACTAATTTTGCTCTTTCTGGAATAATATTCGATCGGATTCCTGCATTGATCATGCCTACTGTAATGACGGCGCCTTCTTTTGTTAATTCTGCTTCTCTACTAATAATGGTTTGTAAACCTTGTATTATACTTGCTGCCGTTAATATTGGATCTACTCCACTCCAAGGTCTAGATCCGTGTGCTTGTTTTCCTTTGATATTAATTTCAAAATTTTGGGCTGCTGCCATAATTCCGCCCGACTTGTATTTAATGGTTCCAACATCTGTTGCAGAATTTATGTGCAATCCAAAAATAGCTTCTACATCGGGGTTTTTTAAAACATTTTCTTTTACCATTAATTCTGCGCCACCTTCTTCTCCTTTTGGAGCGCCTTCCTCTGCAGGCTGAAAAATAAATTTAACAGTTCCTTTAATTTCGCTCTTCATTTTAGAAAGCACTGCTGCTGCTCCCAATAAAATAGCTACATGCGTGTCATGACCACAGGCATGCATTACACCTGTTTTTTTACCATTATATTCAGAGGTTACAACAGATTTAAAAGGTAAATCGTTTCTTTCTGTAACTGGCAGTGCATCCATATCTGCTCTTAAAGCAACTACTCTTCCAGATATATCTCCTTTTAATAAACCTACAACCCCTGTTTTTGCGATGCCTTCTTGCACTTCTATTCCTAAACTTCTTAAATGTTTTGCAATATATTTTGCAGTATTAAATTCTCTATTAGATAATTCTGGGTTTTCATGCAAATACCTTCTCCATTCTAGAACTTTAGACTCGATATCATTTGAGAGTTTGTTGATTTTCTCGTCATTCGTTTGACCAAAAGAATTTAAAATAAAGCCAAAAAACAAAAGAGCTGATACTGTGATTTTCATAGTTTGTCTTGTTTTAGTTACTGAAAAATAGAGCAATACTGCTAAGTATATGCGCTTTTAATGATTCTTTAAATATATAATTTTATATTGTAAAACTATAATTGTGAATACATAGTATACTCAAAAATATTATTCTTTAAAAATAGTGGACTCTTTATTTCCAAAAAAAAATATCTATAATTCATTTTAATCAACGCTATATTAAACGGAAACATTTATATTTAATAAAAATAATTATGCTTTTTTCATCAAGAATTTACAAAATAATATATTTATTTTCGATTAGCTTAACCCTTCAATTTAGCTGTTTTGCACAAGAAACGATTGTAATTTTTGCTATTAATGATCCACACAGTGAAATAGAAAATTTCGCTAAAATCAAACCACTAATTGATGCTGAAAAAGCTAAAAATCAAAAAGTATATTTTGTAGCAGCTGGAGATCTTTTTTCAGGAAATCCAATTGTAGATTATCATTTAAATAAAGGATACCCGATGATAGACATGCTTAATAAAACCGGACTCGATGTAAGTGTTATTGGTAATCATGAATTCGATTATGGTCAAGCAATACTTAATGATCGCCTTGAGCAAGCAAATTTTCCTTTTATTTGTGATAATGTCTCGGGAGGAACGGGTAAACTGGGTGATATTAAGGGAAGTGCTATTATAGCAAAAGATAATTTTTCAATTGCGTTTGTGGGTGTAGTAGAGACTGGAAGTCCGGGAGGATATCCACTAACGCATCCAAAAAAAATTCAAGGTTTATCTTTTACAGAAGGCTTAGATAGTTTTGAAAATTATAAAGATCTTAAAGTTAATGATGATGTTGACTTAATCGTTGCTCTTACGCATTACGGAGGTTATAAAGATGAAAAAATTCTTGAAAACTACGATTTTGTAGATTTAGTTATAGGGGGTCACACTAACCAAGAATATGGGGTTGCGCATGCCAATGGATATAAAGTAATGTCTGGTGGAAATTTAGAGAAAATTTCAAAAACTACTTTAACCGTTGCAAATAAACAAATAACAAACTTTGAATTTGAACTTATCAATTTATCAAATTCTGATTTAGCTTCAGACAATGCTTTAGCAGAAGACATTGATGAGTATTTTAATAACCCAAGCTTTTATACAAATATCGGTTCTTCTTTATCGACATTAACATGGAATTCAACAGGTTGTTTTTATACAGATGCTCTTCAAGTAATTTCTAATTCAGATATGGTAATACAAAATTCTGGTGGCATCAGAGATATAATTTATGAAGGTATTATTACACCATTCTCTATTTATTCTATAGATCCATTTGGTAATGGTTTTGACACCTATACAATGACTGTCTCAGAACTTAGAAACTTTTTAAATGAATTCCCATCTAGTTTTAGTTATTCGTTAGACACAAGTTTTAAAGTTCAGAAGAATGTAAACAATGAATTTATATTTTTTAAAGACGACATATTACTTCAAGATAATAGTCAAGTAACATTAAGTCTTAATGACTACATATCTAGTGTGTTTCCAAACTTACTCCCAACAAACCCTAGCTATTCTTTTCCTTTAACCACCGCCGATTATATAATTGAATACTTAACAAATCATACAGACCAACCAATCGATTACCTAGACTGTAATCGAAGAAATTATACTTTGAATATTAATGATGTTGTTAAAGAACCTATTGTTAAAATATATCCATCACACATTGAAATTAACTCAAAAGAAAATAACTTTAGTGTGGAAATTTATAACATTACCGGACAACTAATTTATAGTACTGCAAATTCAAATAAAATTGACACTCAATTTTTAACAAACGGCATCTATTTTTTTAAGTTGAACTACAGAAATAGTACTCAATTTAAAGTTCAAAAATTTGTGAAATAGATTTAAATAAAGTTTATAAAATAAAAAACACCTCAAAAATGTGGTGTTTTTTATTTAATTATAATGATCGTAAATTAAAATGCATAGCGTTGCGGTCCTCCTCTTCGAATCTCCTCACTAGCAACTTCTTCAAATTGTGTAAAATTCTCTCTAAAGGCATTCGATAATTTAAAAGCTGTTTTATAATACGCTTCATCATTGTTCCAAGTTGCTCTAGGACTTAACAGTTCTGCTGGCACACCAGGACAAGTTCTTGGTTGTGCAACTCCAAAAACAGAATGAATGTGATAATCCTCATACTTATAGCTTCCTAAATCACCGTTTAAAACAGCAGAAATCATTGCTCTCGTATATTTTAATGGCATTCTTCTCCCTACACCATATTGTCCTCCAGACCAACCTGTATTTATTAACCAGACATTTACGCCTGTCTCTTGCATCTTTTTACTTAACATTTCTGCGTATTTTGTTGGGTGCAAAGGCATAAAAGGTGCACCAAAACAAGCTGAAAAACTAGGTGTTGGCTCTGTGACCCCTGCCTCTGTACCTGCAATTTTTGCTGTATAACCAGAGATAAAATGGAATGCTGCTTGATTTGGAGTTAATTTAGATATTGGAGGTAAAACGCCAAAAGCATCTGCTGTTAAAAAAAAAATATTCTTTGGGTTTTCACCTATTGATGGTTTTTGAATATTGTCTATATGATAAATAGGATAACTAACTCTTGTATTCTGAGTAATAGAAGTATCTGCAAAATCGATAACGTCCTCTGTATCCAAAACAACATTTTCTAGAATTGCTCCTTTTTTAATTGCTGCAAAAATTTCTGGTTCTTGTTCTTCTGATAAGTTAATCACTTTTGCATAACAACCCCCTTCAAAATTAAAAACGGTATTTTCTTCCGTCCAACCATGCTCATCATCCCCGATTAAACTTCGATCAGGATCTGTAGAAAGCGTTGTTTTCCCTGTACCAGAAAGTCCAAAGAAAATTGCTGTATCACCGTCTTTACCAACATTCGCAGAACAGTGCATTGGCAGTGTTTTTTTATAAACAGGTAATATGAAATTTAAAGCAGAAAAAATTCCTTTTTTAATTTCACCGGTATAACCCGTTCCACCAATTAAAGCTATTTTTCTTGTAAAATTTAAAATGGCAAAATTATGTTGTCGCGTTCCGTCTACTTCAGGATCTGCCATAAAACCAGGTGCATTTACCACGGTCCACTCAGGGTCAAAGTCTTTTAACTCTGCCTCTGTAGGTCTTAAAAACATATTGTAGGCAAACATATTACTCCAAGGGTACTCGTTGATAACTCTGATACTTAGCCTGTAATTTTCGTCTGCACAAGCATAAGAATCTCGTACAAAAATTTCTTTTTCAGAAAGATACCCAGTAACCTTATTATACAGCGCATCAAATTTTTCTGAATCAAACGGTAAATTAATAGCACTCCACCAAACTTCATCTTTTGTAATAGCGTCTTTTACAATAAATCTATCTTTTGGAGAGCGTCCTGTAAACTCTCCTGTATTCACTGCAATTGCACCTAAAGAAGATGCTACTCCTTGTTCTTTTTTTAACGTTTCTTCATGTAACTCACTAGAAGTTAACTGATAACGAATTGTTGCATTTTTGATTCCTAGATTATTTAACGAAATCGATTTCGTATCTGTATCTACCATATCAATATTTATTTATTTTTTAATGAAGTACAAAATTAAACAATATTTTAAAATAGAGTTATTAAAATATAAAAATTCTCATTTTTTTAATTCTTTCTCATTTTTTTCAGGAATCCTGTTAACATAAATACCCAACCAAGAATAAAAAATAAGCCCCCAATAGGAGTTATAAACCAAATAGATGCTGCAGTTAGCTTCGTTAATTGAATTGCATAAATAGATCCCGAAAAAAAGAAGATTCCAGAGAAAAACAACCAACTAATCGTGTTTTTTTGTTTTGTAGAAAAACCAACATACATATTAACAAATAACAATACAATAACATGATACATTTGATAACGAACTCCTGTTTCAAAACTTAATAAACCTTCCGTTGTTAAACTGTCTTTTAATGCATGTGCACTAAAAGCGCCAAAAATAATTGCCAACATTCCTAAAAAACAAATAATTATATAATTTTTAAACATTATTAATGGTTTTTGTTAAATTTTAAACAATTGATGTATCTTCGTATCTCATACAAAAATACATCATTTATCCTATGAAAAATATTCTAATTATTGGCGCTGGAAAATCGAGTTCTGCCCTTGTAAAATATCTTTTAGACACCTCTGAGCAAGAAGCATTATTTATAACTATTGCAGATATATCTATAGAAAATGCTAATAAATTAATCAATAAACATAGAAATGCCAAAGCAATAATATTAGATGTATTTGACAAACATCAGCGGAAAGAGCAAATACAAAAAGCAGATATTGTAATCTCTATGTTACCTGCAAGATTTCATATAGATGTGGCTAAAGATTGTATTACTTTTAATAAGCATATGGTTACTGCCTCTTATATTTCTAGTGAAATGAAAGATTTAGACACAGAGGCAAAAAAGAAAGGCTTGGTTTTTATGAATGAAATTGGTCTAGATCCAGGAATTGACCATATGAGTGCAATGCAAGTAATCGATAAAATTAAAGATGCTGGCGGTAAAATGCTATTGTTTGAATCTTTCTGCGGCGGAATCGTAGCTCCTGAAAGTGATAATAACTTGTGGAATTATAAGTTTACCTGGAATCCTAGAAATGTAGTTTTAGCAGGACAAGGTGGTGCTGCCATGTTTATACAAGAAGGAACTTACAAATACATACCCTATCACTAAATTATTTAGAAGAACAGAATTCTTAAAAGTAAATGGATAGTGGCAATTTTGAAGCTTATGCAAATAGAGATTCTTTAAAGTATAGAAGTGTCTATGGCTTGAATGATATTCCTACAATGTATAGAGGAACTATTAGAAAAGTAGGATTTTCTAGGGCTTGGGATATTTTTGTTCAATTAGGAATGACAGATGATTCTTACACTATAGAAGCCTCTGAAAACATGAGCTATAGAGATTTTGTAAATTTATTTTTAGGATATTCTCCTTCAGATTCTGTAGAATTAAAATTACGCTCTTACCTTAATATAGAGCAAGATGACGTGATGTGGGCAAAATTAGTAGAGTTAGACCTCTTTAACCCAAAAAAGAAAATTGGATTGACAAATGCAACCCCTGCGAAAATGCTGCAGAAAATATTAGAAGATTCATGGACCTTGCAGAAAGATGATAAAGATATGATTGTAATGCAACATCTTTTCGGTTACGAATTAAACGGTAAAAAACATCAAATAGAAAGTAGTTTTATTGTTTTAGGAGAAAACCAAACCTATACTGCAATGTCTAAAACAGTTGGTTTACCTGTTGGAATTGCTGCCTTAAAAATTCTAAAAGGAGAAATTAAAACACCTGGTGTTCAAATACCAATTAACAAAGAGGTATACGAACCTATTTTAAAGGAATTAGAAAATTACGGTATTAAATTTACCGAGAAAGAAGTACTTAGGCTATAATCCAATAAGTAGATAGATTCGTGTAATTGCGAGGAACTAATAACTTAATAAAAAAATTACTTCTTCGCAATTACTTCTTAAAGCTACATTTTTAGATAAAAATCTTTAGTTAATTGAATATAGTCTTCTGTATATTGATGACGGGCAAGTTCTATAATTAAATGTGTTTCCTCTAATTCAGTTTCCTGAAAAGAAAATGCCAATAAACTTCTTTTCACTTCTGACTTTTTATTTCCTTGAACTCGGCAAACTTTGTTTAAAAACAAATGATGTTCTTTGGCTATATTTATAAAATTCATTTCCTCTTTAAATGGAATAATCGTAGAAAAAATTCCGTTTTCTGATAAAATTTTAGAAACACCAACTAACAGTTCTTCAAAAGATAATGAAGAAGTAAAACGTGCCTTATTTCTTGAGACATCCTCACTTTCAAAGTTATCTGTATAAAAAGGCGGATTCGATACAATTAAATCATAGCGTCTCTTCCTCAGCCGCTATTTCATCTGCAAATTCCTGAAAAGTAGCATTGTAGCAATACAAACGGTCTCCCCAATCAGATTTTTCAAAGTTTTCAACCGCTTGTTCGTATGCTTTTTCATCTACCTCCACAGCATCAATTGTCATAGCATCAGAACGCTGTGCAATCATTAGCGCAATAACGCCACTACCTGCACCAATATCTAAAATAGTATTTGGGTACTTATCAACAGAGCACCAAGCACCTAATAAAACGCCATCTGTGCCTATCTTCATAGCTACTTTATCTTGTTCCACTGTAAATTCTTTAAACTTGAAAGGTTGGACCATTTTTCAAAAATACTACAATTTCCTTTCATTATAGATGTTTGTATAGTTTTTGTATTGGTCAAATATGACAGTACAAAACTATATTCTCAGTATTTTTATTAAAAATTTAACTACAATACAAACAATGAAAAAGAGCCTACTACTAATTACATTTATATTGAATAGTTCAATGTTTTTTTCACAACAACTGCCCATTGAATTTAATTCTTCTCAAGATAATTTTATTGGTTTCGATGGAAGCAGTTTTGCAACAAGAAATGACCCATCCGACGGCGCTAATAAAGTTGGAGAATTTTATAACAACGGAACAAATAAAAATCAAGGGTTCTATTTAGATGTATCCGTGGATACAGATGATCAAAAAATAATAACATTATCTTTTTACTCATTTGACCCTAATAATCATAACATTCTTGTAAAATTAGAAGACCCAAATAAACCTAATATACAGGTCAAAGAAACTTTCTCAATTACTGCTGCTCAAAATTGGCAAACAATAACCTTTGATTTCTCTAATGCAAAAAATAGTGTAGACGGAACTGCAGCAGCTGCTTATGGAATTTATAGTAAAATTGCAATCTTTATTGATTACGATATTGCAACAACAGGAACCTATTTAATAGACGACATATCTAATGGAACTTCAGCACCTGACCCAAATGTATTAGATGTAATTTATACAGATTTAGTTTGGTCTGATGAATTTAGTTCTGCTGGAGCAATTGATGGAGATAAATGGTTTCATCAAACAAAAATTCCAAGCGGTGGAAGTTGGTACAATAATGAAGTACAACATTATACCAATAGAACTCAAAACTCTTATGTAGAAGACGGCAACCTATTTATAAAAGCTATTAAAGAATCTTTTACAGATCAAGGGCATACAAAACAATACACCTCTGCAAGGTTAAACTCTAAATATGCATTTACTTATGGCCGTGTAGACGTGAAAGCTAAATTACCTTTAGGAAGCGGTACTTGGCCTGCAATATGGACTTTGGGAAGAAACATTAATGAAGACGGAGGATTTTGGAGCACTCAATTTGGAGAAACAAACTGGCCTGCCTGTGGTGAAATTGATATTATGGAACATGGCCTACATAATGATAATGAAGTATCAAGTGCACTGCACACACCATCTAGTTCTGGAAATACCGAAAACACTTCTAAACAAATATTAGATGATGTTACCAATAGCTATCATATCTATTCAATGAATTGGTCTCCAAATCAAATTACTTTTTTAATTGATGATGTTGCCTATTACACTTACAAACCCAGTACAAAAAATAATAATACTTGGCCCTTTGACACGGAACAATATTTGTTGTTAAATGTTGCAATGGGAGGATATGCTGGCGAAATAGCATCTAATTTTACAAACAGTAGCATGGTTATAGACTACGTTAGAGTATACCAAAACGTAAACACTGCGAGTATAAATGAAGATTTTAATTCTAAGTTTTTCTATATATCCGAATCCTGCCTCAGATCTTATTTCAATACATACCAACAAATTAATTGATAAAGTAGAACTATATTCAGTAATAGGACAATTAGTGCTTGCAGAAGAAAACACCACAAAACGTATTTATACACAGCAAGTTAAACCTGGTTTGTATTTAATGAAAATTTATTCAGATGATAAAATTACTACAAAAAAGATACTTATAAAAAAATAAGAATTCACTATAAGAAAGAAAAAAACTCTTTTAAAAAAATTTCTATTTGACAACGTCAACAGCTTTCTTTTGCAGAAAGGAAGGGATTCACTTCGTGCGTCCCAAATAAAATCTTAACACAAGCATGAAAACTAAAAAGCTTCGCTTTCCTATCTATTTATTTTAAAAAAGATTTAAAAACAAGTTTTTATCTTTTTTAAAATAAACAGCTATTTGACAACGTCAACAGTTTTCTTTTGCAGAAAGGAAGGGATTCGAACCCTCGATACCGTTACCGTATACTACCTTTCCAAGGTAGCGCCTTCGACCACTCGGCCACCTTTCTAAATATACAAAGCTATTAAACCCTCAGGAGTTTCAACTTCTATTGTATTATTTTCTCTATCTACTTTTTTAATAAAGGCATCTACCATCGGAATAAAAATTTCTGTTCCATCTCGATCTATCTCAAAAAGAGGTTGTGCTGCTTTATCATTTATATGAACAATTTGTCCTACTTCGCCAAAATTTGTATCCACTACAGTAAAACCAATTACTTCATGAAAATAAAACTTATCACCAGATAATTTTGGCAACATTGTTGAAGGCAAATAAATACCACATTTTAAAATTGAATCGGCCTCTTCATCAGAATAAATATCTTCAAACTGAACGCGTAGCTGATTTCCCTTATGCAACGAACTTTTTTCAATAAAAAATGGAACCAGATTACTGCCAAATTCGACATAAACTGATTCCATTTCTGTGTACAACTCAGGTTCATCTGTATCTAATTTGATAACAACTTCACCTTTAAAACTATATTTTGTAACGATTTTGCCTAAATAAAAACAATCTTCTTTACGCATCTTCGTATAAATTTAGTTTTTATTCTGCTGCTTTTTCTTGAGCTTCATCGATAGTTTCAGGAGCTGCTTCAACAACTTCTTCAACTGCAACCTCAGCAACAACTTCTTCTACAACTGGCTTAGCTGCTTCAATTCTTGCTTCGTTTACTGCTTTTTCTGCTGCAAATGCTGCTGCCTTCGCATCAGATTGTGCTTGAGATAACCCAGCTTCTTTATCAGAAATCTTTGTAGCTTTTTCTTCTACCCAAGCTGCAAATTTAGCATCTGCTTGCTCTTGAGTTAAAGCACCTTTACGAACACCTCCAACTAAATGATTCTTTAACATAGCTCCTTTATAAGATAAAAGGTTCTTTGCAGTATCTGTTGGTTGTGCACCATTTTGTAACCATTGTACAGCTTTATCAATGTTTAAATCGATAACTGCTGGGTTTACATTTGGATTGTAAGTACCTAATTTCTCTAAGTATTTACCATCTCTTTTTGCACGAGCATCAGCGGCAACGATCCAATAGAATGGTTTCCCTTTTTTACCGTGTCTTTGTAATCTAATCTTTACAGACATAATTTGTTAATTTTTTAAGGTTCTCGACCTTGATTATTAATAATCTCACTATCTCGTAGTAAGTGGGCGCAAATATACAAATTAATTTAATTCTAGAAACTTTAAATTTACTAATTATCAAGTAGTTAATCTATTTACCTTTTGTTGATAAGTCCGTATAAATTTACATGCCTAAATCTTTCATGTTTTTGTATTTTTAACTTCCCAAATCATCCATTAAAAATAGCCATTTTATGTACTTAATTTTTGATACAGAAACTACCGGTTTACCCAAAAGCTGGAATGCTCCTATTACAAATACAGATAACTGGCCGAGGTGTGTACAAATTGCATGGCAGCTGCATGATGAAATGGGAAATGTACTAGAACATAACGATTTTCTGATAAAACCAGACGGTACAACATTCCTTATGATGCAGAGAGAATTCACGGAATTTCTACAGAATTAGCAGAAGAGCAAGGTATTTCTTTAGACGAATGTTTGATTTTATTTAATGAAGTTTTAGGTAAAACAAAATTTATTGTTGGTCAAAATTTAAATTTTGATTTGAATATTATGGGATGTGAATTCCATAGATTAGGGGTTGAAAATAAAATGACTTCCCTACCAATATTAGACACGTGTACAGAGAAAACTGCTTTCATGTGTCAGATTCCTGGTGGTCGTGGTGGAAAATTTAAACTACCAACATTAACAGAATTACACAATCATTTATTTGGTACTGGTTTTGGAGATGCGCATAACGCCACTGCAGATGTAGAGGCAACAACACGTTGTTTTTTAGAATTAGTTCGTATTAGAGAGTTTACAAAAGAGCAATTAGATGTAGCTGAAGATTATTTTAAGAACTTCTCTGAGACCAATCCAAAACCAATTCAAGTTATTGGTTTAAAACATATAAATCTTAAAAAAGAAAGTGAAAAAATTCGTCAACGTCTTGAGAAATTAAAGGATACAGCAGATACAAAATCTACTACTGTTGGTTTAGCAGAATTAGAAAATATTCAATTTTCCCACTTACATAATCATACGCAATACTCTGTTTTACAATCTACCATGCAAATTGGTAATATTATAAAAGCTGCAGCGAAAGACAATATGCCCGCAGTAGCAATGACAGATACTGCAAATATGATGGCATCATTTCATTTTGTAAGTGCTATTTTAAGTCATAATAAAACAGCAGCAACTCCAATGAAACCAATCGTTGGTTGTGAGTTTAATGTGTGCGAAAATCATAAAAATAAATCCCAAAAAGACAATGGTTACCAAGTTGTTTTATTAGCTAAAAATAAAAAAGGATATCACAATTTAGCTAAAATGTCTTCAATTGCCTTTGTAGATGGTTTTTACTATGTGCCGAGAATAGATCGAGAGGTAATTAAAAAATACAAAGAAGATATTATTGTTTTAACCGGAAATTTATATGGTGAAGTTCCTAGTAAAATTCTAAATCTTGGAGAAAAACAAGCAGAGGATGCTTTAATCTGGTGGAAAGAAGAGTTTAAAGACGATTTCTATATTGAGCTGATGCGCCACAATCAGCAAGATGAAAAAATTGTAAATGAGACGCTATTAAAATTCTCTAAAAAGCATGCCGTTAAAGTTATTGCAACAAATAATACTTTTTATTTAGAAAAAAAAGATGCCAATGCTCATGATATTTTATTATGTGTAAAAGATGGAGAAAAACAAGCAACACCAATAGGAAAAGGGCGCGGTTACAGATACGGTCTGCCAAACCAAGAGTATTATTTTAAGTCTTCAGATGAAATGAAAGCGCTTTTTGCAGATTTGCCAGAAGCGATTATCAACATTCAAGAAATTGTAGATAAAATAGAAATTTTCACACTTGCAAGAGATGTATTATTACCTGCATTTGATATTCCTGAAGAATTTAAAGATGCTGCTGATATAGAAGACAAAGGAAAACGCGGTGAGAATAATTTTCTAAAACACCTAACATTTGTAGGTGCTAAAAAAAGATACGGAGAAATCACCGAATCGATTAAAGAACGTTTAGATTTTGAATTGTCTGTAATTGAAAAAACAGGATATCCTGGTTATTTCTTAATTGTAGAAGATTTTATTCGAGAAGCTAGAAATATGGATGTTGCCGTAGGTCCAGGACGTGGTTCTGCTGCTGGTTCTGTAGTTGCCTTTTGTTTATGGATTACCAATATAGATCCTATTAAATATGATTTGCTTTTTGAACGTTTCTTAAACCCAGAACGTGTATCGATGCCCGATATTGACATTGATTTTGATGACGAAGGACGCGGGCGTGTAATGGATTATGTAATTAATAAATATGGTGCAAATCAAGTTGCACAAATTATTACCTACGGAACTATGGCTGCAAAATCTTCCATAAGAGATACTGCCAGAGTGTTAGATTTACCACTTTTTGAAGCGGATAGAATTGCAAAATTGATTCCCTTAATTAAACTAAAAAATATTTTTGGGGATGATGCAAAAAGTAAAGGAAAGGTTGCTGGCTTAAGATCTGAAGATAAACAATTAGTTGAAGAGCTAAAAAGTTTATCTTTTGGAAATGATTTAATTTCTGAAACGATTAATAAAGCAACAATGCTTGAAGGTTCTGTAAGAAATACCGGAATCCATGCATGTGGCGTTATTATTACACCCGGAGATATTACCAATTACGTGCCAGTTGCTTTGGCAAAAGATTCAGATATGTACGTTACCCAATTTGATAACTCTGTTGTAGAATCTGCAGGTTTGTTAAAAATGGATTTCTTAGGGCTAAAAACATTGACCTTAATTAAAGACACCGTTAAAATTGTAAAAGCAAAACACAATGTCATCTTAGATCCAGAAAATTTTCCTTTAGATGATGAAAAAACATACGAGTTGTTCCAAAAAGGAGAAACTGTAGGTATTTTTCAGTATGAATCTCCAGGAATGCAAAAACACATGCGCTCTTTAAAACCTACTGTTTTTGCAGATTTAATTGCCATGAATGCCCTGTATAGACCAGGACCAATGGAATATATTCCATCTTTTATTAATAGAAAACACGGTACAGAAGATATTGAATACGATTTACCTGCCATGGAAGAATACTTGGCAGAAACTTACGGAATTACGGTCTACCAAGAGCAAGTAATGTTACTCTCACAAAAGTTGGCAGATTTCACCAAAGGTGAAGCCGATGTTTTACGAAAGGCCATGGGTAAGAAGCAAATTGCAGTTTTAGATAAAATGAAACCGAAATTTGTAGAGCAGGCGGCTGCAAATGGACATGATCCAGAAAAATTAGAGAAAATTTGGAAAGATTGGGAAGCATTTGCTAGTTACGCCTTTAATAAATCTCACTCTACTTGTTATGCTTGGATTGCCTACCAAACGGCGTATTTAAAAGCACACTATCCAGCAGAATATATGGCTTCTGTGCTTTCCAATAATATGAATGATATTAAATCTGTTTCCTTCTTTATGGAAGAATGCAAGCGAATGGGATTGGAAGTTTTTGGTCCTGATTTAAATGAATCTTATTTGAAATTTTCTGTAAATGAAGAGGGTGCTGTACGTTTTGGAATGGCTGCTGTAAAAGGTGTTGGTGCAGGCGCAGTGAGAGCTATTATTAAAGAAAGAGAAGAAAACGGAAATTTTAATTCAATTTTCGATTTAGCAAAACGTATTGATTTACGCGCTGCAAACAAAAAATCTTTTGACAGCTTAATAAAAGCAGGTGCTTTCGATTCTTTTGCAGATACGCACAGAGCACAATATTTTTCTACAGATGAAAAAGGTTTGACCTTTTTAGAGCGTGCTATGAAATTTGGAAGTAAATACCAAGAAAATGAAAATTCTGCACAAGTTTCTATGTTCGGTGAAGCCTCTACAGTTCAGTTCCCAGAACCAGACATTCCAGAATGTGAAACTTGGGGAACCATGGAACTTTTATCACAAGAAAAAGAAGTTATTGGAATTTATATTTCAGCACATCCTTTAGATGATTTTAAAAACGAATTAAAATTTTGTAATGCTTCTTTGAAACACTTTAAAACAGACTTAACAAAATTTGTGAATATGAACCTAGCTTTTGCAGGTATCGTTACAGATGTGCAACATAGAGTATCTAAGGCAGGAAAAGGGTGGGCTTTATTTACAGTTGAAGATTATGCAGATAGCAATGAGTTTCGGATTTTTGGAGAGGAGTATTTAAGAATGCAACATTTCTTAATTCCGAATCAGTTTTTATTTATAAGATCGACTATTCAAGCAGGTTGGACAAATAAAGAGGGCGTTGTTGGAGAACCTAGATTAAAGTTTACAGAAATGAAATTATTACATGACATTATGGATGAACTCTGTAAAAAAGTAACCATTCAACTTCCTTTAAATCAGATTAAAGAAGATACCATTCTTAATTTAGAATCCATTCTAAAAAACAAACCCGGTAAACAAGGTTTAAATTTTACTATTTGGGATGAAAAAGAGAAATTAGAAGTAAGTCTACCAAGTAGAAATACAAAAATTCACATTACAAATGAATTATTGGCAATTTTAGATAGCCAACTAATTAGTTATAAATTAAACTGATTCTAATTAGTAGAATAAAGTAAAAATAAGTGCTCCATAAAAAGATAAATATTTATTTTTGTTTAATATTTTAAAGAATACATGAAACAAAATAACAATGGTACTTGGGTAAGTTGGAATGAAAACGTTACTCACAACTACAAATCACTCTATAAGATAACTACTGAAGAAGAACTACAAAAAGTTATAAAAAATTCAGAAAAAATACGTGTTTTTGGATCGAAGCAGTCGTCAGCAGACATTGCTTCTGGCCTAGAAACATTAGTAGATATTACTACTTATAATAAAATACTTTCATTTAATGATTCAGAACACACCGTTACTGTGCAATCTGGAGTAATTTTAGGCGATTTACTAGATGCTATTGAAGCAAAAGGTTGGTGTATACCTTGTCTGCCAGATATTAATACCATTACTATTGGTGGTGCTTTAGCAACAGGAACGCACGGAACAAGCGGAAAACTGTTATGCGAATACATGACAGATTGTAGTATTGTTTTAGCAGATGGTTCTTTAAAAAGAATTAATGAAAAAGATGAAATGATAGATGCCGTAAGAGTTTCTTTAGGAGTACTTGGCGTAATGTCTGAAATTACTTTTAAATGTGAGCCGATATACACGCTGCACGTAAAAGAAGGTCCAGAAGATGATTCTGAATGGTTGCCAAAAATTAAAGAGCGTTTACAAAAACACGATTTCCTCAGAATTTTATGGCTTCCGCATACAGACAAAGGCTATGTAATTACTGGCGATAAAATTAATCCTGATACAGAAATTGCAGAAAACTTAGGACCTGCGTATTTAAGACATCGAAGAACGGCATCAAAAATACTATACAAATATTCGCATATTTTTCCTTGGACTACAGCCATTGCTAACAAACTATTGTACAGAGGTTTTTTTAGTAGCACCAAAGAACACAAAGGTTCACTATACCAAGCAACCGTAACAAAATCTCGGGGTTCTACGATAGAATTAGCAGAATGGACAATTGGCTTAGATAAATTTCCAAAGGTTTTTGAAGAATTGAAAACTGAAATTAATAAATGGAGCAACAAATCATTTATTCACATTCCAATGGATGTTCGTTTTGTATACAAAGACAAATCTTGGTTAAGTTATGCTTATGTTGAAGACACGGTAACTATGGGTTGTGTTTCTAGAAACGCAGCTACCGCAGACACTTATGAAGCTTTTAAAAGTATTGAAAAAGTGTTTTTAAAATATGGAGGAAAACCTCATTGGGGGAAACGTTTCACCGCCAAAGATGCTGGTATATCTAAAATTTATAGTAAGTGGGAGGATTTTAAAGTTTTAAGAAAAGAATTAGATCCAACTAATAAATTTTTAAATCCGTATTTAACCGAATTATTAAACGAAAAAGAAAGAGCGAATGCAGTTGCCTAAAGGATTTTTATTTGATTTTGATGGTGTTGTGGTAAATAGTATCGAAAGTCACGGTGCTGCCTGGAGCAGTGCTTTTAAAGAGTTGTTTAATCAAGATATTGCTCCTTTTCCTAAAAGTCATGCAGGTAAATCGCCTATGATTATTGCTGCCTATTTTTGTAGTCTTATTGGTGAAGAAAAACGGACTGAAGAGTTATATGTTTTAAAAGACAAGCATCTAGATATTCATTTTAAAGTTCCGAAATTATTACCTGGAGTACGAGCGTTTACAACACTACTTACCAAAGAGAAGATACCTTACGGAATTGCTAGTAACGCTACCAAACAGTTTTTAAAAAATAGTGTACATCATTTAGAATTAAATTTTCCAATTGTTTTTGGTGTACAAGATTACGTAAAACCAAAACCTGCTCCAGAGGCATACATTACCTTAGCGAGTGCATTGGGTTTTCATCAAAATGACTTTAAAGATATTTGGGTTTTTGAAGACAGTTTAACAGGAACAAAAGCTGCAAAATTAGCAGGAATGGTTCCTATTGGTATTACAACTCAATTTTCTGAAAAAGATTTAAAAGAAGCTGGAAGTGTTCTTGCATTTCCAACTTTACTTGGAAGCCTACGAGTATTTATTAGAAGATTAAATCTAAATAGTTACCTCTCTAAAAAATGTTTCTAAATCTTTATTCTGAGTAGTTAAACCTAAAATTTTCAAGTTATTCTCTTGTGCTAAATCGAAAATTTTAGAGCGCACATCTTCATCTGAACTAAATGTTAATTGCCAATTGTTATCTAATGTGTTTTTTATAGAACTTAAGTTCGATAATTTCTGAAAAATCACCTCATCAAAAGAAATATTAAAAGTAACTTCTATTATTTGTTGTTTTGAGTCTTGAAGTTCTTCTAGTTTTTTGTCAACTAAAATTTCGCCCTTTTTAATTATAATTACGCGGTCACAAACAGCTTCCACTTCTTGCATAATATGCGTAGAAAACAGCACTGTTTTATTTTTCCCTAATTCCTGAATCAATGCTCTAATCTCTATAATTTGGTTAGGGTCTAAACCAGTTGTTGGTTCATCTAAAATTAAGACTTTTGGATTGTGTAAAATAGCAGCAGCAATACCTACTCTTTGCTGATACCCTTTAGATAATTGATGTATTTTCTTATTTACCTCTAAACTTAAACCTACTTTTTCTATACAGTCTTCTATTTGACTTTTAGCTACCTTATAAATAGCAGCTTGAAACTGCAAGTATTCACGCACATACATTTCTGCATACAAAGGATTGTGTTCGGGTAAATATCCAATTACTTTTTGCGCTGCTATCGGATTTTTTAAAACATCAATTTCATCAACAAATACTTCACCAGAGTTCGGTTTTATATAACCTGTAATAATTTTCATCATTGTAGACTTCCCAGCACCATTTGGCCCTAAAAACCCAATTATTTGTCCTTTATCTGCAGAAAAAGAAATGTTATTTAGTGCTTTCTGAGATTTATAGCTTTTAGAAACGGAATTTACGGTTATAGACATTTCACAAATGTAAGTTTAATAGTAGAATAACGAAAATATGTGGTTTTTAGTTTGCGCTATTAAAAAGGTTTATTCATTGTAAAAAACTAACATGACTAAAATAAAAATGACTCAATAAAAATTGAGTCATTTAAAAAAGAATCTTTTTTAAGTTTTTATAATTGATATCTTACTCTGAAGCTAATAAATCTTGGTAAAATAAAACGTTCATTAACTGTAAATGCAATGATACTCTGACTTATATTTACTTGTGAACCTGTTGCTAATAAGTTATTACCTACCAATTCATATTCCCATTTTGCATCTCTATCTTTTCTGTATGCTAATTTTGCATTCCAAATATTAAATGAACTCTGCTTGTTTCCATCGCGTCTTACTTCGTTAAAAGTAAAATCTGAAGTAAGTGTTACTGAATTCCAAATATATGCATCAAAATCTATCGATGGTGAATGCGTAACCGTCTTAATATCTGAGGGTCTTGCGCTGTTACTTTGATCTACATAATTTATTCTATAACGCAAAGTAACATTTGGTGCTTTGGTGAAATTTGTACCAATACTTGCATTCATACCTCTTACTAAACTTTCATTTGTATTCTCTTCCGAGTTAATAAATTGATAGCTTTTATTATATGAGAAGTTCCCACCAAATCTTGTTCTAATTTTCTTGATGGTTTTACCTAGACCAATAATTGAAGTAAGACTCTCATTATCTAAAGGTGAATTTATATTTGTACTAGTAGACACAACAGAACGCTGTCCAAAAATTGTATTTCTATTTACCTGATCTGAAGTTTTCTTATAATTTATTGTCGCAAAAACATTACTCGCATTAAATAAGTTAAAACTTGAATACCTTAACCTTAAATTATGAAAACTAGCATTTAAAAGTCCAGGATTTCCTGAGAAGAAAGAATTATAACTATTCGCTACAATACCCCTTGCTATTTGATTAACGTCTGTAAAATTAACTTCTTGTTTGTAGCTAAAATTTAAACTCTCACTTCTTTTAAACTGCGCTACTACTTCAAATTCTGGTAAAAATTTAGCAAAGGTATCTTTAAAGGTCTCTGTACCAAATTGGGTATTATTAGAATTATAAGCATGCACTGTAAAACCAGGTGTAAATGTAAAAATACCAGATTTCAAACGGTATCTTACCCCCGCGTATATATCTGAAAAACTATAATCAGTATCGTTTGTTGTTTGAGGATTATTAATGTCATCAATAGTTGGAGTTGGATCAAACTCTACACCATTATCTAAAATCTGAAAAAAACGAGAATTAAAATTCTGTTTACTTAGTATCGTTCCTGTTACAAAATTCAGATTACTTTGATCGTTTAAAATATAGTAATAATCTAATTTTGCATCTAACTGATTCGATTTTACACGTCTATCTTGTTCTAAGGTATAAAATTGATTACTTCTATCTAACCCTAGAGTTTCTGCTGCATCATCAAACCCATCTTCAAACTCTTCTAAAGAATCTATATCATCTGGGTTATTATTATCTGGATCATTTTCTAAAGAAGCCACATAAAAAGGATCTTCATCTTGTAAAATATGTTTTACTTCTAGTGCAAAAATACTTTTTTCACCTGCCGTGTAGAAATAACTAAAATCTTGATTAATTGTATAAGGTGTTGCACTTTCAGTCTCTGTAATATTACTTAAAACACGAGAAACTGCAGATTCTCTGACAGATTCACTAGAAAAACGACCAGATACATTGTAGGTCAATTGATTATTATAATCTTTCTTATAGGTTGTACTTAATCGAAATAAACCCGTATTACTTGTTTGATCTGTTTTATTATCAACAAAATCATCTGGCGTATCGGGATTTACGTAGTCAATATCGCTAATATTTCTTTGACCGTTACTATTACTAGACCAAATTAAAAAACCACTTAAATCTAATTTTTTATTTGGTGAATAACTAATATTTAAAGCAGACAACTTCGTTTCAATTCTGTTTGCATTGTTTGCACCTGCACTTAAAAAACCAATACCCGCGTCTCCTATATTAATATTTGTACCATTAGAAGGACTTTGGCTTCTAAAACTTCCTCCAAAACTTCTTAAATCTCTTCTACTCAAAACAACATCTCCAAGGTTATTTACATCTCCAATAATATTTATGGTGTATTTTGGTGTGTAATAAAATAATTTTGGCTGAAAAAGGTACAAGTCTGTATCTGCAGAATTTCCTGCACCGGCTAATATATCTCCAAACCAAAAATTCTTTTTACCTTCTTTTAATTTGATATTTATAGCAACTCTATCTTGGTTATTTTGCACACTACTTAGCTGACTTACATTCGAGTAATTTCTTAAAACCTGAATTTTATCTACGGCATTAGAGGGAATGTTTTCTGTTGCTAATTTAGTGTCTCCACTAAAAAATTCTTTTCCATCGATCATTATTTTTTCAACAGCTTTACCTTCTACTTCAATTTGACCATCATCATTTATTTCTACTCCAGGTAATTTTGCTAAAACATCTTTTAGTTTTCTTTCAGAACCATTTTTAAATGAATCTGCATTGTAAATTATAGTATCTCCTTTAATAGTAATGGGCATCTTAGAAATGATCTCTATACCATCTAACATACTATCTTCTAGCATGGTATAATCTTTATTCATATTCGTTGTTTTCGTTTTCAAAAATGCACTAATTTCTTTAAAACCGATATAACTAATTTTAATATTATAAACTGTATTTTTTTTAAGATCTAATTTAAAATTTCCCTTTGCATCTGTAAAACCATAAGAAGCAATTCTTTTAGCTACGGTATCTAATGCGATAACATTTGCCATTTCTAAAGGAAAATCTAACGAATCTTTTACAATTCCTCTATATTCTATTTGCGAAAACGCAACTGTAGAAGCAATAAAAATGGCGATGAATACTATTTTTTTCATGTATTATTTTTTATTAAGTTTCAATAAAATTATTTAGTTTAGTCTTCTACCGCCGCGACCACCTCTGTTTTGAAAACGGGCTTTTAATTCTTCTGTTTTTACTTTTACAATTTTATTGTATTCATCTCTCGAAACTTCTTTTCCTTTACTAGGTTCTTCTATTTCTAAAACTTCTTTAGAGCTAATTGCAACTTCTGTACAAAGCATAGTCATTCTGCCCGCATTTATCTCTAAAATTAACCCTGGTAAACCATAGTATTTATCTGGCCCTGTACTTACCGGAATTTGTGGTGTATACCAAGCTGTGATACTTAGCATTTTTTTAGCTGGTTTTACATCTTTTGTCTTTGTAGAATCTTTTTTAGCATTACCTCTTCTACTAAAGATACTTCCCCAATCTATATTCGTATCTTCTTTAACGAGCGTAGCTTTATAACAAGTATACTGGCCAATTTTTTTAGTCTCCATACCCATTTCCCATTGCGCTTGCTCCATATTTTCAGTAACTAAAAAACGTTTACTAAATTGCTCTACATCTTCGATCATTACTAGATCTTTGGTGTTTTTATAAATAGAACCTTGTCCATTACTCCTACCCCAGCTTGGCCCAGATGCACCAGGTGCTTCCAACTTTACCTCTTCCTTAAAAGAAGATGCAGTTTTATTAAAAGTTAAGGTATACGTTTTTTCTAAAAAACTTTTCATACGCTGCATTCTTTGCTTTTTCTGCTGCTCCGTCATTTTCCCAAACATACTCATATCCATAGTAGTTTTAGACATATACGTAGCTTTGCCTTGAAAGCTTTTCTGTGCAAAAGTAATTGATGTAACAAATGTTAAAAAGAATACAAATAGTGATTTCATAATTTTTTTTTAGTTTTCAGTCAAAATTAATAGATTTACAACAGTATGACGAGCAACAATTTAATTTGTTACACAAGTGTATAAAAATAATACTTACTCGAAACATTAGACATAAAAAAAAATGAAAGGTTTAATTTATAATGAAAATAAATAAACAAGATTATCCACCTATCTGTAAGCTTCTTCCATTTCCTAAGTCTAAACCTTTTCTAGCCTTAAATTTTTCCATCATTTCATCTGTCTTTTGCTTTTGAATTTCAAGAAACTTCTTTTGAGAAACAATCTTTCCTTTTTTAGGTTCTTGAATCGTAATTTTTTTGAAGGGTTTAATATAATTTCTGTACAAACTATTATTTTTTTACCATCATTTATTTCTAAAATTAAACCAGGTAAACCTTGGTAATTTCCTGGTCCATTACCCACAGAAATCTTTGGTGCATACCAAGCTGTAGTAATAATTGTTTCTTTTTGTATTTCTTCTACAGACTTACCATTTTTAAAAGTTATATTTTTATTTTCTACTTCTTTTGAGAACGTAGCTTTGTAACACGTATAAGTTCCTATGTTTTTTGTTTCGGATGATAATTCCCATTTATACTCTGGAAGTTTGTCTTTTACCAAAAAGCGTTTTCCCATAATTTCTGTTTGATTCGAAAAACGTTTCTCCTTAATATTTTTAAAATAGATGCTAGCATTTACAGAACTACCAAACATCATTACAATGTCTCCACCTCCAACTTGAGGTTTTGGGACATCTAATGTTGTTTCTTCTATATATGACGAAGTTTTTTGATCAAAATTTAAAATAAACGTTTTTTGATTCATTTTATGCAGTTGTGCCTGAAGTTGCTTTTTCATATCATCAGACATCGTAGAATTTTCATCTTCATCAAACGAAAAAGAAGATTTAATACTTGATTTATAAATAGCTTTTCCTGTAAAATTTTGTGCATTAATAATCAATGAGCAAAATAAAATTAATGTTGTTAATAATTTAATCTTCATTTTTTAAATTTTTAGTTACTTTATTTATAAATTTTATTCCTTTTCTCATGCTTAAAACTAAACTATCAATTTCCCTCGCCTTACCTGCTACTTTATAGCTAAAATCGTAATTCACCTTTAATTTAGCTTTTTGTTTTTCTTTAGTTTTTAATTTAATTTCTAAAAAAATGTTGCTTTCTGGACTATTTTGTTTAAAAGCTTCTTTAACATCTTGCCAATTAATAGTTGCTAATTCTTTTGAAGAATCTACAGTAAAACTTAAAGAGTTTACATTCATATAATTTTTACTACTATTCTTATTTTGAGAAAAAATAAGCGAAGAAGCAAAAACACAAATGGCAAAAATAATTTTAATCATAGTTCTTTATTTTAAATTTTGAACAAAGATGAGCCTTAGATGTATTTTACTTAGTTAACAAGTGTTAATGAGTGTTAACCTCATCGTATTATAATATTAACGAACTATCTTTGAAATATGAATACTCAAAAATATCAATGGCTTTTTTACTTAATAACAGCTACCATAATAGCGACTATTGGTGTACAATTCTATTGGAATTATAAAAATTACGAAGAAAATAAGCGACAAGTAACAAACGAAATTCAATTAAGTCTAGACAATGCTGTAGAAGAATATTATTCTTCTCTTGCAAAAAGTGACTTTTTAACTATTATTGATAACAATAGTAATTCTGTTGCTATTTTTAAAAACCCGCTTAATTTAATTAAAGAGAAATCATATAAGAGCAAATCTATTGGAAATATTATAAATAAAATAAAACCAAATAATTCTGAGAAAGAAAAACCGAGAGCATCAATAAACAATCTAAAATTCACTTTTGATGAAAACTTGTCTAAAGAAAAAATAGATTCTATGATGATTTCGGCAAAAGACTTTGTCATAGAATTCAATTCCAATTTAGATTCATTAAATAACAAAAAAAAAGACTCCGTTGAAGTATTAAACCAAATTACCGATAAGAAGAAAGGTTTTAACTTAAATTCTGATGGAGCAAATAAAGTAATTAAATATTTTAGGGGCAAAAAAGCAGCAGATAGCTTAAAATTAATTAAAAATCTAAAACCTATTTTCATCTCATTCTTAGATCAATCCGTAGAGTATGAAAAAATAGATTCTCTGATAGAGATACAACTACAAAAAAAAGGAATCGAACTAACAACAAGCTTTCATCATTTAAAAAACGATACCCTTTTTCATCAAACGAAAGATAGTTTATTAGCTACTGAAAAAAAATATCTTCGGTCTAAATCTACTTTTGTAAAAGATAATGAAGCTTTCAAATTAGTGTATAATAACCCAAGTATCGCAGCTTTAAAAAGAAGTTCTTTCGGAATTTTCTTATCCTTATTATTATCTTTAGCTGTAATTTCTAGTTTATTTTACCTTTTAAAAATCATTAATCAACAAAAGGAATTAGCAGCTATTAAAAACGATTTAATCAGTAATATAACGCATGAATTTAAAACACCTATTGCCACTATTTCTGCAGCTATTGAGGCAATTAAAAATTTTAATGTCTTAGAAGATCCTGAAAAGACGAGTAAATACCTTTCAATGTCCTCTATTCAGATAAATAAATTACATCAAATGGTTGAGAAACTTCTAGAAACGGCTATGTTAGATAGTGAACAATTAGTGCTAAAAAAAGAAACTGTTGATATCGTTGATATTGCAGAAAAAGTGGTTTATAAACATCAAATATTAGCCCATAAAAAAGAACTTTCATTTTTTACAACCTTGCAACCTTGCTATGCAAATGTTGATGTTTTTCACTTCGAAAACGTGATTTCTAATTTGATTGATAATGCTGTAAAATATGGAGGAAATCAAATAGAAATGAATATAAGTTCAGTTTTAAACACAATAGAAATTACAGTTGTAGATGACGGGAATGGTATTGAAAAAAATCAGAAAGAAAAGATTTTTGACAAGTTTTATCGCGTTCCAAAAGGAAATACACATGATGTAAAAGGATTTGGAATTGGATTGTATTACTGTAAAAAAATCATCGAAAAACATGAAGGAGTCATTGGACTAACGTCAGATAAAAGCAAAACTATTTTTAAAATAACAATTCCAAATGAGTAAGATAAAAGTACTCTTAGCTGAGGATGAAGCGAGTTTAGGAATGATTGTAAAAGAGAGTTTAGAAACTAGAAATTTCACTGTTTTTCATACAAAAAATGGTGAAGAAGCTTTTGAGGTTTACAGAAAAGAAAAACCTGATATTTTGGTCTTAGATGTAATGATGCCTAAAAAAGACGGATTTACTTTAGCGAAAGAAATACGTTTAGATGATAAAAAAATTCCTATTATATTTTTAACAGCAAAATCGCAAACTTCAGATGTATTGGAAGGTTTTAATAATGGAGGTAATGATTATTTAAAAAAACCTTTTTCTATGGAAGAGTTAATTGTGAGAATTAAATCTTTGTTAAATAGAATAGAAACTAAAACTAATGTTGACGCTATTAAAATAGGAAATTACTCATTTAACTCAACCAAACAAACACTTGAAAATTCATTAGAAATTCAGCAACTTACGCATCGAGAGGCACAACTACTCTTTCATCTGTTTGAAAAAAAGAATGAAATTCTAGACAGAACTTTTATATTAAACAAACTTTGGGGAAATGATGATTTCTTTAACGCAAGAAGTATGGATGTTTTTATTAGTAAGCTCAGAAAGAAATTAAAAAAAGACACAAATATTCAGATTATAAATATTCGAGGTTTTGGTTATAAATTGATTTGCTAATTACTTTTCAAATTATAAATTTTGTTTACCTTTAGCATCCCTTCATTAATCTTATACAATTAATATATGCACGTTGCAATTGCAGGAAATATTGGCGCTGGTAAAACCACGTTAACCAAACTTTTAGCCAAACATTACAAATGGAAACCTCATTATGAGTCTGTAGATGAAAATCCTTATTTAGATGATTTTTATACAGAGATGGAGCGTTGGTCCTTTAATTTACAAGTATATTTTTTAAATAGTCGTTTTAGACAGATTTTAGAATTACGAGAATCTGGAAAAAACATTATTCAGGATAGGACTATTTATGAAGATGCACGAATTTTTGCACCTAACTTGCACGCAATGGGTTTAATGACAAATAGAGATTATAACAACTATAGTTCTTTATTTGAATTGATGGAAAATTTAGTAAAACCACCAGATTTATTAATTTACTTACGCGCAGACATCTCTACGTTAGTAGGGCAAATTCATAAACGTGGCAGAGAATATGAAAACTCTATTTCTATTGATTACTTAAGTAGATTAAACGAACGTTATGAAGCATGGATTTCTACTTATAAAAAAGGGAAAATCTTAGTAATTGACGTAGATAATTTAGACTTTGTAACCAATCAAGAGGATTTGGGTTACATTATAGACAGAATAGACTCTCAGATAAATGGGTTGTTTTAATTGAAAAATAGTAAACTAAAAAAGGGACAAAATTAAATAATTTTATCCCTTTTTTAGTTTTAGGAACTTCTTATAAATTTAAAGCCTGCTCTAAATCTGCTAGTATATCTTCTTCGTCTTCTATACCAACACTCAAACGAATTAATGCATCTGTAATTCCTATTTTTAAACGCTCTTTTTCTGGTATAGAAGCGTGTGACATTGTTACTGGATGATTCACTAAACTTTCTACACCACCTAAAGACTCTGCCAATGTAAAAATATTTGTGTTTTTTAAAAATTTAAAAGTTGCTTCTTTACTATCGTCTTTTAAACGAAATGAAACCATACCTCCAAAATCTTTCATTTGCTTTTTAGCAACTGCATAACTCGGATGATCTTCTAACCCCGGATAATAAACAGCACCAACTTTAGGATGCTTTTTTAAAAAATTAGCAACCGCTCGTCCGTTTTCACAATGACGTTGCATTCTAATATGTAATGTTTTTATACCTCTTAAAGCTAAAAAAGAATCCATTGGGCTCGCAATTGCCCCTGCAGCAAACTGAATAAAATGGACTTCTTTGGCTAAGTTTGCATCTTTTACAATTAATGCACCCATTACTAAATCTGAATGACCTCCTAAATATTTTGTTGCAGAATGCATTACAATATCTGCACCTAAATCTAAGGGTCTTTGCAAATAGGGTGTTGCAAATGTATTATCTACTGCAATTAAAACAGTATCATTTACCTCTTTTACAGCAGAACAAATTGCTTTAATATCTGCAATTTTCATTAACGGATTCGTAGGTGTTTCTATCCAAACTAATTTCGTTTTCTCTGTAATTACATTTGTTATATTCGAAACATCATCCATATCTACATATGTAAATTCTAATCCGTATTTCTCAAACAATCTTGTAAACATTCTATACGTTCCGCCATACAAATCATCTCCAGCAATTACCTCGTCTCCTGGCTTTAGTGTTCTTAAAACACAATCTATAGCAGCCATACCAGATGAAAATGCAAAACCATGTGTTCCGTTTTCTATTGCTGCAAAACTATTTTCTAATGCAGTTCTTGTTGGGTTTTCTCCTCTTGAATACTCATATTCTTGCGGTTCTCCCGGACTAGAATGCGCATAGGTAGAAGTCATAAAAACAGGCGGCATTATAGCACCTGTTGTAGCCTCTGGCTTTTGACCTCCGTGAATGGTTTTGGTATTAAATTTCATTTATTAGACTGTTTTTCATGCTTTAGAAACTCTGCTAAATAGAACCTCTTACTCAATTTAAAATAACCACAATTGACAAACAAAGTTCTCTTAAATTAAAGTAAAATATTTTTTTGAGGAACTAATAAAAATAGAAACTACAAATAGCTTTATAAAAATTTCTTGATAGCTCTTATTATTCCGTAATGTATGCCCTCGTGAAAATTGTTAAAAACAATGGCTGTTTCTATACTATCTAATACCAAACCGGTACTTGTTGGGTATGCGCTAAAATTCTCAAAAATACCGGCTTCAAAATCTTCTTGCAACACATCTGGCAAGCCTGATAATAAATCCTTTACCTCTTCAAACTCTTCTTCTGAAAAGTTTTTTGTTGGCACGGTTCCTTTTTTATATGAGGCAATTAATTCATCTGGACACAAACAATCTAAATTTGATAACTTATAGTGCAATAATTGCTGTGTTACTACTAAATGAGCTACATTCCAGGCAATATTATTTTTAAAACCTGTTGGAATTGCATGGATTTGGTCTAAAGTTAAATCCTCCAATTCTTTTATTACTAAATCTCTAGATATTCTTAAAACATCGAATTGTGTATTCATTTTTATGATTATTTTTGATGAAACAAATATAATTGATTCAAATGAAAAAAGTCTATTTTTTACAAACTTGTGATACTTGTAAGCGCATTTTAAAGGAAGTAAATACTGATGGTTTTGAACTACAAGAGATAAAATCGAATCCTATAAATGCAACACAATTAGCAGAAATGTATGCGCTTTCTGGTAGTTATGAAAACCTCTTTAACAAACGTGCACGACTCTGCAAGTCTCTAGATCTAAAAAGTAAAACTATTTCTGAAACAAATTATAAACAATATCTATTAGACGAATATACTTTTTTGAAACGTCCTGTTTTTATTGTTGATAATGAAATTTTTATAGGAAATAATAAGAGTGTTGTGGCGGCGTTAAAAGTAAAACTAAGTTAATTTTTTTCTAGCCAAGTGTGGGTTCTTAGTTCTGCATTTTCTCGAACGTCTTGCCAAAAAAGATTGATATCTCCAACATGATAATTTTTAATAAAAGACATGAATAAACGCATTGGAAATCTAGGATTTGTACTCCAAACCAAACCATCTGTAATTTCTACTTTTAAGGCTCTTTTGTATATTTTTTTATTTGAATACAAAAAACCTTTGTGTTGATATAACTCTGTAGTTTTTGCAGTATCCCAAGTAACAGGATTGGAGGTTATACTGCCTTTAAATATATCTTTTTTCTTTGGATAACTCCCTTTTTTAAAAGTATTCCAACCCAAAACACCGCCTATTTCATTTGGTCTTATCATTGGTTTTATCGTTTTAAATAAATTAGGCTTCATCACAGTGCCTACAACATAAGCTGCAATTAACTTTTGCTGTAAAGGCTTATCATCAAAAAAGTCCCGTAATAAAAATTTAGTATGCGTAGAGCCTTGACTATGGCTTGCAATAATAATTGGTCTTCCATTATTATACTTTTTTAGGTATACTTCAAAGGCTTTTTTAACATCCGAATACGCAAGTAGTAACGCTTTTTTTCCTCCTTTTTCTAACATACTGTATGATCTTAAATGTGCCTGCCTATAATAAGGTACATACAATTTACCCGAAGTTATAAAAGCTGAAGCTTGAAATAAAACTGCTTTATTTAAAACTTTATATTGCTGTTCTAAATCTGCTATTGGCGTCATTCCAACGCAAATCTTCTTTAGAAGTATTTAATGTTGGATACACATAAAAAACATCTGCTTTTAAAGAGTCTATTGACTTAGTTTCAAATTCTTTTAAGTCTACTGAATAAGTAGATGGTAAGACTGCCCAATTTTCTTCACTTAAGTAGTTTGGAGCTTCAGGCACCTCTTTATTTTGGAATTCTTGCACTTTAATTACAGCCTTGCAACTAAATAAAAACGCTAAAACTATAAAACAACCTATTTTTTTTATCATGTTAAATAAATATCGATTAGACGTTCTGCTTCTTTTTTTGCACTCCAATTTTCTAAAATTTCTTGTCTTGCTTGGATTCCTAAAAGTGGTGCTCTATTGTGTATAGACTTTTCTAGTAGCATTGCTAGTGCGTCACTATTTCCTGCTTCAAATAGATAACCATTTTCACCATGCGTAATTAATGAAGAGTGCACCCCTACATTTTTTGTCGCAATTACAGCACAACCACAAGACATAGCTTCTGCTGTTACTAAAGAGAAGCCTTCGGAATAACTTGGTACTACCGCAATTTTAGAGGCTTGGTAAAAAGAAATAATATCTAGAGTTTCATCTCTAAAAAAAACTTGATTTTCTATAAAATGATTTTTAGCAATTGCTTTTAACTCTGTTAGAAAATTAGGCTTATCTACTTTACCCACAATTACCAATGCCCAATTTTGGTGTTCTCTTAAAACTTTTGCAGCATTTAACAGATTAAGGTGTCCTTTTGCTTTGCGAACTCTTCCAGCGCACAAAATAATATTTTCTTGAGGGATGTTTTTTAATTGAATATTTTCTTTTGGCTTAAATAGCTCAACATTTACTCCATGCCCAACAATTGTATTTTCAATTCCTAGTTTTTCACTCATACTTTTAACAAGAGTAATCACCTTATCAGATTTTTTTAGCAATTTCATAGTTAAACCAGATGGAATAGTTTCTGCATGCCGAGTTGCAATCAACTTAAATTTTGCTCCTAAAAACCGAAAAAAAAGCATGCGCATAATCTCGTTATTACGATGACAATGTACCACAACTTCTCTATCAGAAAATAATAAATTTTTTAAATTTTTTATAGAAATATGTTTCCCTTTTGCGCCATAACCAAATAGATACGTTTCAAATTTAGTCATCAAAAAAAGGCAAAACATTTTCTATACTTCGGGTAACCCCTGTTCTGCGTTTGTGAAAATGAGTATGAATTAAGATAGGTTTCAATGGCAATATTTTTATGCGAATCTTTTTTCTATAATTGTTATTAGACGATTTTCTAACTCTTCTTTTTCAGACCAATTATAATCTGGCTTTACCATTTTAGTGATAAATTTTTTCGCTTCTTTTTCTGTTTTAAAGGTATTTAACTGAGATATTACCCTATTAAAGTCTTCTTGGCTACCTTCAAACAAATTCTTAACAAATACAATTCTATCGTTTAAACCAATCTGAATATTGGTCTGTAATTTATCATTTAAAGATGAAGGTTTTAAAGGCTCAAATAAATCAGCAATTATATCTACAGGAATAGTATCGTCTAACTCTTCCTCTAAGGTTAAATCTTTAAGCTCTTGAATATCTTCTGAAGGGTCTTCAATTTTTTCTATTTCTGCATCTCCAAAAATTAAACTTTCTAAATCATTAAAAGGTTGCTCTGTTTCAGATACTTCCTTAACTTCCAGAAATTCTTTTATTTCATCTATACTTTGATCTGCAATTTCTTCAAGATCTTTTTCTTCTTTAGGAAAACTATCTTCAATGTCTATATTGGTTTTTTCCTTTTCAACATCTAAAAGAACTTCTTTAAAATCTTCTTCAATCACTTCTACCTTGTTAGCCTCATCTACCTCCTTAGAAATTTGGTCTTTAACTTTGTAAGCCTCTTCAACCTTTAAAATAAGCTCTTCTTTTTTCACCTGTATCCCTGGCGTTGTATTCACATACTCTTCAACAAATGCTAGAACAGATAATTTTTCATAAATTTCGTATGCCTTTTGTTTCAATAAGAAGACATTCTCTTTATTTTTCATCTGTAAAATGCTGTGCGCTAAACTAATTAAATCGCTTTCAAGTTTTTTGTGCATAAGTTGTAAGTTGAGGTTGTTTTTTATTCGTAAATTTTAATAAATTTGTTAATTACCAAAGTAAAGCAAAATTTAAATCTCTAAAGCCTAAAATTACAAAATGTTTCTTGAAAATACAGTAAATCATACAGAACAATTTGGTTGGATCGAAGTAATCTGTGGCTCCATGTTTTCTGGCAAGACAGAAGAATTAATAAGACGCCTAAAACGCGCACAATTTGCAAAGCAAAGTGTAGAGATTTTTAAACCTTCTCTAGACACGCGTTATGATAATGATGAAGTTGTATCTCATAATGACAACAGAATTCGTTCTACACCTGTGCCGGTGTCTTCTAATATTTTGTTATTAGCTAATGATGTAGATGTTGTTGGTATTGATGAAGCACAGTTTTTTGATGATGAAATTGTAGCGGTTTGCAACGACTTGGCAAATAGAGGTGTTCGAGTAATAGTAGCAGGTTTAGATATGGATTTTAAAGGAAATCCTTTTGGACCAATGCCTGCACTTATGGCCACTGCAGAGTATGTTACAAAAGTGCATGCAGTTTGCACCCACACTGGGAACTTAGCACACTATAGTTTTAGAAAAGCACAAAATGATAACATTGTAATGCTAGGTGAAATAGAAGAATATGAGCCTTTAAGCAGAGCTGCATATTATAAAGCTTTGCAGAAACAAAAAGCAGACAATTTTTCTACTGAACAAGCTAAATCTAATGAAAATAAAACTGAATAACAATTTGCATAACAATGAATAATCATGTTACTGTTTTAGAGATTGATGGAAGTGCATTAGTGCATAATCTAAATTATTTTAAACAAAAACTGCAGCCAGAAACAAAAATTCTAGCGGTTGTAAAAGCGTTTGGTTATGGAAGTGATGGCGTACAAGTTGCAAAGTTTTTAGAAGACAAAGTCGCTTACTTTGCTGTTGCTTATGCGCATGAAGGCATTGCTTTGCGTGAAGCAGGCATTCAAACTCCTATTTTAGTTTTGCACCCACACCTGCAAAATTTACAAGCTATTGTAGATTATAGATTAGAACCTGCCTTATATAATTTTAATATTTTTTCTGCTTTTTTAAAACTTGCTATCAATGCTCATTAATAAATTACCCTGTGCATCTAAAATTTAATACAGGTTTAAATAGATTGGGTTTTTGGCATACAGATATTCCCAAAATTTTAACCAATATAAAAGAAACAAATAATATAAAAGTACAATCTCTTTTCTCTCATTTAGCAGCTAGTGAAGATTTAAATGAAAATAATTTCAACAACAATCAAATTAATAATTTCACAGCCATTGTGCAGCACTTCTATAAGCATTTAGGATATGAACCAATATTACATATTTTAAATACTTCTGGTGTTATAAATTACCCAAAAGCACAATTTGATATGGTAAGAATTGGTATTGGTTTATATGGCTTTGGAAATGATGACAATGAAACCGCACAATTAAAAAACACTCATAATTTAAAATCTATTATTTCTCAAATTCATAAAATTGAACCAGGAGATACTGTGGGCTATAACAGAGCATTTATAGCTAAAAAGGCTACAAAAACCGCAACAATTCCAGTTGGGCATGCAGATGGTTTGTCAAGAAAATTAGGAAATAAAAAAGGTTTTGTACTTATAAACAATCAGAAAGCTGAAATTGTTGGTAATGTCTGCATGGATATGATTATGGTAAACGTAACCAAGATTAATTGCAAAGAAGGTGACGAAGTAACCCTCTTTAATAGCCAAAAAATGATACAAAATATATCTGATATCTCAGAAACTATTGTTTATGAGACCTTAACAGCTATTTCTCCGCGTGTAAAAAAAATATTAAAAAAATAATTTTTATTCTATTTAAACAAGCCTAGAAAAAGAAAAAAATATTCTCAAAAAATCGAGACAAAAAATTACTTGTTGTAGCGAATATTTACCTCAAAAAACCAGAAACTTCCCTATAAAATTGTATCGGGTTTTCTGCATGTAACCAATGGCCAGCATTTTTAATTTCAATTATTTTAGAATTGGTAAAATGTGCTGAGATTATTGCTTCTTCTTTCTCAGTAATGTACTCTGAATACTCACCTTTTAAAAATAAAGTGGCCTTTTCATAAATAGTAAAAGGTGGCAAGGCCTCTCCTATTTCTGAATTATTTTCTGTGAGTGCTTCTAAATTAAAACGAAAAGCTAATTGTCCTTTTTCTTTCCAGTAAACATTTTTCAACAAAAACTGACGCACCCCTAATTCTGGAATTAAATCAGTTAATTTCTTATCTACTTTACCCCTAGAATTATCTACTGAAAAATCTATAGAATTTAAACCGGCTAAAATTGCGTTATGATGCGGTTGGTATTCTCTTGGAGAAATGTCTACAATAATTAATTTCTCAACCAATTCCGGATACATTACTGCAAACAACATTGCTGTTTTACCCCCCATAGAATGCCCAATTATATATACGCATTCTAATTGATGGTATTTAATATAATTAAACAAATCCTCCACTAAAACGGCATAATCAAAAGTATCTTCATGAAAACTACGTCCATGATTTCTTTGATCTATTAAATGAACTTCATACTCTTCAGAGAATTGGTTTCCTAATGTTTTCCAATTATCCGACATTCCGAAATAACCATGCAAGATTAATAACGAAATTCCTTCACCTTTTATAGTGGAATGTAATATTGGGTTTTTAGACATTTTTTTACTATTATTATAGATCCTTGTTAAATAGAAGTTTTCAAAAAAACGTAGCATTATAACACTGTTTCCTATACTTACTGCTAGCTAAAACTTTATAATCCTCAGTGATAAGCGAAACCTACTTCAATCGATGCAAATACATATTTACCACATTTTCTAAACCTAAATACAAACTTTCTGCAATTAGGGCATGGCCAATTGAAACTTCCGCTAAATTAGGAATGTTCTGTTTAAAAAATTTAATATTTTCTAGGCTTAAGTCATGTCCTGCATTAATACCTAAGCCCAATTTGTTTGCTAAAACTGCAGCCTCTGTATATGGTTTTATAGCCTCTTTATTTCCTAAATGAAACTGAGATGCAAATTCTTCTGTATATAATTCTATTCTGTCTGCACCTGTTTCTGCTGCAGCCTCAATCAGTTTAAAATCTGTATCTATAAAAATAGAAGTTCTAATTCCGTTTTGTTTAAATTCTTGAATTACTTCCTTTAAAAAAGATTGATGTTTTACAGTATCCCAGCCAGCATTGGAAGTAATTGCATGAATAGAATCTGGTACTAAAGTAACTTGTGTAGGTTTCGTTTCTATAACTAAATCTATAAAAGACTTAATTGGGTTTCCTTCAATATTAAATTCTGTCTTTACAACAGCTACTAAATCTCTAGCGTCTTGGTATTTAATATGTCTTTCATCTGGTCTTGGATGAATAGTAATTCCTTGGCCACCAAAACTCTCTATATCTGCAGCAACTTTTAGTAAATTTGGCACATCACCCCCACGAGAGTTTCGTAAAGTTGCTATTTTATTAATATTTACGCTTAACTTTGTCATTGTCTAAAATTAGAGTACAAAGATAAATTATTAAATCATTTTATCCTATATTCGTAGAGCATGAATATTACAGATTACATACTAAATGAAATAAAACCATTGCATTTAAAAGGCAGTGTAAAAACAGCTAAAAAAATGTTTAATAATTTTCCTATTACACATTTTTGTATGGTAGAAAACGACATGCTTTTAGGTTGTTTTGCGCAAGAAGATATTCAAACTATAGAAAATAATGATGCGTCCTTAGCTGCATATAAGCACTTGTTAAATTCTTTTTTTACAGATGAAAATGCAACTGTCTTAGAACTTTTAAAAATTTTCGCAGATAATGATACTAACTATTATACCCGTTTTAAATAAAGAAAAAAAATACCTTGGTTATTACGATTTGTGTGATGTTTTAGACGTTTTTTCTACGAGTCCGTTTATAGCTGAAAATAGCGAAACAGTAATCATAGAAAAACTAGAGAATGATTTTTCTATGGCTGAAGTATCTCAAATTATAGAATCTAATGGTGGTAAACTATTAGGGATGTATATTTCAGAAAAAAAACGAAATTTGGTTCAAATTACACTTAAAATAAGTTCAGAAGATATTCATGAAATTATGCATGCTTGCAGAAGGTATGATTATAAGATAATTTCTACACATGAAAATGATGTGTATTTAGAAGATTTAAAGAATAGATCTGATTATTTGCAAAAATATTTAGAAATGTAACTAGATCAATTGGTTTATGAGCATTTATTTAAAAAAAATGAATTAACAATGAAAAAAGTAGCAGTTTATGGACAATCTTATTCGATTTCAGCCGAAAAAGAAATTCAAATTCTTTTAGAGATTTTAGAAGAAAATAATATTGTTTGTTTCATCGAAAGTAAATTTTATGACTTATTAGTCGAAGGAGATATTCTAAACAAAAAATATCCAACGTTCTTCTCATTTTAATGATTTAAATAACTCTTTTGATTTAATGTTTACATTAGGCGGAGATGGCACAATTCTGAGAGCTGTTACTTATATAAGAGATTTAGGGATTCCAATGTTGGGCATAAATACAGGTAGGTTAGGTTTTCTAGCAACTATAAATAAAAAGACCATAAAAGAAAGTGTAACCCTTATTTTAAATGGAGCATATTCTTTGCAAGAAAGAACACTTTTATCTGTAAAAACTTCACCAGTAACAGAAAAGTTTTCTGAAATTAATTTTGCTCTAAACGAAGTAACAATTGCAAGAAAGAACACCACCTCTATGATTGGTGTAACCACCAATCTAAACCATGAATATTTAACAAATTACTGGGCAGATGGTTTAATAATTGCTACCCCAACCGGTTCTACTGGTTATTCTCTCAGCTGCAATGGTCCAGTAGTTTCTCCAGATTCTAAAAACTTAGTTATAACGCCAATTGCCCCGCACAATTTAACCGCCAGATCTATGGTTATTTCAGATGAAACTTCTATTCAGATTAGAAGTAGATTCTAGAGAAAAAGAATTTTTAATTTCATTAGACTCTAGAATCGCTTCTGTTGCAAAAAATACTAAAGTTTTTATAGAGAAGGCACCTTTTACCATCAAGAGTATTATACCTAATAATCAGTCTTTTTTACAAACATTACGCAGCAAGTTGCTTTGGGGAGAAGATACTAGAAATGAAACCAACCTTTAAGCACTTCCAAACAATAAAAAAGCAAAAAACTTGTTATTCAAAAAAGACTGGGTATTAACTTTATAAAGCAAATTGTAATTCTTATATTTGCTCGCTATTTTCTATAATGAGAAGAAGTATTTTATTTATTGTGTGTCTTTATTTTTGCTCAATTATGTTTGGTCAAGAGTATGAAATTGGAGTTTCTTTAGGAGGCACAAACTATGTTGGTGATATTGGTAGTACAAGCTACATCAATCCAAACAAACTTGCAGGCACAGTGTTTTTATAAATACAATTACAACCCTAGAGTTGCTTTAAAAGCTACAGTTAGTTATTTACCAATAGCAGGAGATGACGCAAAAGCAGGTAGTAATTTTAGAAATAATAGAGGGTTAAGTTTTTCGAATACTATAAATGAAGTTGCTTTAGGATTAGAGTTTAATTTTTACGAGTTTGACATTTCATCAGAGGATAAAAGTTGGACTCCATACATTCTAGTAGAACTAGCAGCATTTAATTATGGCATTATTATTGGAGAAACCGAGATAGTAAATAAAAATAAAACAGTGTTAGCCCTACCTATTGGTATTGGATTTAAGTCTAAATTAATAGGTAATTTAGCTTTTTCTTTGGAAACAAAGTTTAGATATACATTTGAAGACGATTTAGATTTTATTTCAGAGTATAATTTAGATTTAAATATTGAAGGAAATAGCAATGATTGGTATATGTTTACAGGTGTATCTATAATCTACACCTTTGGAAGACCAGCATGTTATACTAAGGGATTATAAAAAAATATGGACAAAAAATTACTTATTAATTTACAAAGAGTACCAAAACACGTAGCCATTATTATGGATGGTAATGGACGTTGGGCCAGAGGTAAAGGTATGAGTAGAGTTTTTGGCCATAGAAATGCATTAACTGCCGTCAGAGAATCTATAGAATCTGCAGCTCAGATAGGAGTAGAAAGCCATAACTTTATATGCTTTTTCTACAGAAAACTGGAACAGACCAAAATTAGAAGTAGATGCACTTATGAGTTTGCTTGTAAACTCATTAAAAAAAGAATTACTTACTTTTCAGAGAAAATGGAGTTATTGTAAATGCTATTGGAAATATCGAAAACTTACCTAACAAAGCAAAAAAAGCTTTAAATGATGTAATTATTAAGACAAAAGACAATTCTAAAATTATAATGACATTGGCATTGAGTTATGGTTCTAGAGAAGAAATTGTTAACGCAATCAAAAACATATCTAAAAAAGTTGTTAATAAAGAACTTTCTGTGAAAGAAATTGATGAAAATATTATAAATAACCATTTATATACGTTTAATTTGCCCGAGGTCGATTTAATGATAAGAACAAGTGGTGAAAAACGCCTCAGTAATTTCTTACTTTGGCAAATGGCTTATGCTGAATTATACTTTACAGATGTACTTTGGCCAGATTTTAGAAAAGAGCATTTTTACGATGCAATTATAGATTATCAGAATAGAGAAAGAAGATTTGGAAAAACAAGTGAACAAATTACAGAATAAATTTTTTATGAAATTATTTTCCGCAGCAATAGTGTTTACAGCACTATTTTCTACTTATAGCGCTAGCGCACAAGTTAAAAAAGATAGTTTACCTTCAGTTTATAAAGACACAATATCTAATAAAAATATTTCTTTTGAAAAAGGGAAAGCATATATTTTAGGCGGAATTTCTGTAACAGGTCTTAAAAAGTTTAGTGAAGAAACTGTAAGGGTTTTTACAGGTCTTAGATATGGTCAAACTATTAAACTTACCTGGAGATAAATTATCAAGTGCTATTAAAAAACTTTATGAAAGTAAGCAATTTAGTGATGTAGATGTTTATTTAGATAGAATTGACGGAGAAACAATTTACCTTAGCTTAGAAGTGCAAGAACTTCCGCAATTAAATCAGGTAAACATTACTGGAATTAAAAAATCTAAAGCTAAAGAGCTGATCACAGAAGCAGAATTGAAATTAGGTAAAATGGTAACAGACAATTTATTGGTTACCACAAAAAACTACTTCACAAAAAAATATACAGACAAAGGTTTCTTAAAAACGAAAGTTTCTTTAGATGTTCAAAAAGACACAACAGACATCAACATTGTTAATATGTCGGTTTTTATTGACAAAGGAGCCAAAATCAAAATTCAAGATATAAATTTCACAGGTAACCAAGCACTTTCTGGTAAAAAAATCAGAAAAGCAATGTCTAATACAAAAGAAAAGTTTTTCGGACGTTTCTGGAAAGGTTCAAAATACATAGAGGAGGAATATCAAGAAGACTTAGAAAGTATTTTAGATAAATACAGTAGACTTGGTTACAGAGATGCTCGTATTCTAAAAGAAAGTATTTCTTGGAATGACAACAATACCATAGATATTAATATAGATTTAGAGGAAGGCAAACAATATCGTTTTGCAGAAATATTATTTGTTGGAAATAAAGAATACACCGATGAACAATTGCAACGAGTTTTAAAAATTGAAAAAGGGGATGTTTATAATGGTGCTGTTTTAAAAGAACGTGTGAATGGTGACGGAACACCAACATCTTTTGATATCTCTTCTGAATACCAAAATAACGGATACTTATTTTCTCAAGTAAATGCTGTTGAAACCAGAGTAGAAGACGATTCTATTACTGTAGAAGTTAGAATTAGAGAAGATGAAAAAGCACGAATTAAAAAAGTAAGTGTTACTGGAAATGACAAGACAAATGATCATGTAATTTTTAGAGAATTACGAGTAAAACCAGGAGACTTATTTAGTAGAAGAGAAATTATTAGATCTATTAGAGAGATTGGGCAACTAGGTTTCTTTGATCAAAACGTTACACCAGATGTGGTGCCAAATTACCAGGATAAAACTACAGACATTAACTTTAATGTTATAGAAAAAGGAGGTAGTCAAATAGAATTACAAGGTGGTTATGGTGGTGGTTCTTTTATTGGAACATTAGGTCTTTCGTTTAACAACTTTTCTATCAAAAACATATTTAATAAAGCAGCATATAAACCTTTACCTACAGGCGACGGGCAAAAACTAGCTTTAAGATTGCAAACTAGTAGAACTTTTAGCACTTATAGTTTTTCTTTTACAGAGCCATGGTATGGTGGTAAAAAGCCTAAATCATTATCTTTTTCTGTTTATCAATCAAATCAGTTTCAGATAAATCCACAAACCTATGATGTAGATAAAGATAGAAAATTAGGAATTACAGGAGCATCTATCGGTTTAGGCCAGCGTTTAAAATGGCCTGATGACTTTTTCCAATTATCACAAACAATCTCTTATCAAAGTTTTCAGTTAAAAAACTATGGCTTTAGAGTTGGTGATAATATTTTAAATAATGGAACTTTAAATAACTTATCTTATAATTTAAATTTAAGTAGAAGTTCTGCGGGGCCAAGTTTAATTTTTCCTACATATGGTTCTGAATTTTCTTTTGGAATAAAAGCTACCTTTCCTTATTCGTTATTCACTAACAAAAGCTTTGATGAACCGGCTAATTTAACTGCCGTGGAGCAAAACGATTTTCTTGCAGACAAATTTAAATGGTTAGAATATTACAAGTTTAATGCTAAAGGTAAATGGTATACCTCCTTTACTGATAAATTGGTTTTAATGACCAATGCAGAATTCGGTTTTTTAGGCTTTTATAATGATGATTTAGGGCAGACACCTTTTGAACGCTATTTTGTGGGTGGAGACGGTATTGCACAGTTCCAATTAGATGGTAGAGAAACGGTAGGTTTAAGAGGTTACGAAAACAATAGACTATCTTCCATTGCAGGAGGAACAATTTATAATAAATTTCAATTAGAGCTTAGGTATTCTATTACAGATGCTCCTTCTGCGTCTATATATACTTTAGGATTTTTAGAAGCGGGTAATTCTTATGACAATTTTGATGAATATAATCCGTTTAATGTAAAAAGATCAGCTGGTTTAGGAGTTAGGATATTTATGCCTGCTTTTGGATTATTAGGAATTGATTTTGCACATGGTTTTGATCCATTACCAGGTGGATTAGATGAAATCTGGCTGGCAAACACATTTTATTATCGGAAGACAATTCTAAGAAAACGACGCATTTGTAATGCCAAATGTTTTTTTGGTGCGGTTTTTTCTAAATAGTTAACAAATGAAAAAAAAATTTTTATGTTTAGTTTTTTTATTCTCTATTAGCCTTTCTTGGGCTCAGAGAAGTCAAATAATAGCTTATATAGACATGGAGTATATTCTAGAAAATGTTCCAGAATATTTAGAAGCTCAAAACACTTTAGATGCAAAAGTTGTTAAATGGCAGCAAAAATTAGATAAACAAGCTAGATTTATAGAAGTTTTAAAAACAGATTTAGCAAATGAAAAAGCTATTCTAACAAAAGATCTAATAGAAGAAAAAGAAGAAGAAATATCTTTAAAACATGATGAACTAAGAAGATTAGAATCTTTATATTTTGGACCTAAGGGAGATATGTTTACACTAAGGAAGCAATTAGTTAAACCAATTCAAGATCAAGTTTACAATGCAATTCAGAATATATCCGCTAGAAAAAAATATGATTTTGTTTTTGATAAATCTAGTGAATTAGTAATGCTATATTCAAATAAAAAATACGATATTAGCGAACTAGTTTTAGCATCAATAGATAGAACTAGATTGGTTGATAAAAAAAATACTAAAAAGAAAGAAATAAACACTCCTAAAGAGTTAAATGCAGAACAAAAACAAGTTTTAGTAAAAAAAGAAATTGTTGCTGCAAAAAAACTTTCAGATAGAGAAGCAAAAAAGAAAGCAATTGCTGACAAAAGAAAAGAATTATTAAAGAAGAGAAACGAAAAAAGAGAATTACTTAAAGAAAAAAGAGCTGCTTTGAATAAGAAGAAGCAAGAAGCAAGAAATAAACAAAAAACCCAAGACAATAACAATTAAATTAAATTAAAACAAGAATGAAAAATTTTAAAACGTTACTATTAATTGCTGTATTCACTTTAGGATTAGCTGGTGTTACAAATGCACAAAAAATAGCTCATGTAGATTATCAAAGAGTAATAGACAATATGCCAGAAACAAGAGCATTAACTGTTACCTTAGAGAAATTAGGTAAATCTTACCAAAGTGAAATTGAAGGTTTAAAGAAAAAGTTAGAAGCTAAAGTTCAAAAATACACTGCAGAACAAGCTACACAAACTGAAACTACAAATAAAGAAAGAGCTCAAGAAGTGCAACTAGATAAAGCAAGATTTGATCAAGCACAACAAGCTGCTTACCAAGAAATGCAAAAAAGACAAGCACAAGATTTAGAGCCTATTGTAAAGAAAGCTGAAGTAGCTATAGAGAATATTGCTACTGCAAAAGGAATTTTATACGTATTTGATGCTAAATCTTTAATCATAAAAAAAGGTACAGACTTATATGATGCTGCAAAAGCTAAATTAGGTTTATTAGCAGATAAGCCAAGACAGCAACAAGCGCCTAGATAATTATTACTTTTTATAAATAAAACAAAGAAACCTACTTTTTAAAGTAGGTTTCTTTATTTTTACAACCTATGGTAAATACTAATTCTCCTATTGGCTTTTTTGATTCTGGTGTGGGCGGAACCTCTATTTGGAAAGAAGTAGTAACGCGCTTACCAAAAGAACACACTATTTATCTTTCTGACAGTGAAAATGCTCCTTACGGCGAAAAGTCTAAAGAACAAATTATAGCATTGTGTAAAAAAAATACAGAATTTCTTCTACAAAAAAACTGTAAAATTATTGTAGTTGCCTGCAATACGGCTACAACTAATGCCATTGATTTCTTAAGAAATAATTATGATATTCCTTTTATTGGCATAGAACCTGCGATAAAACCTGCAGCATTGAATACTAAAACTAAAAAAATTGCCATTTTAGCTACAAAAGGGACGCTTAACAGTACTTTGTTTGAAAAAACGTCGAGCATTATTAATAAAGATATTGAGGTGCAAGAGACTACTGGAAAAGGATTGGTAGAATTAATTGAAGATGGTAAACTAAATTCTAAAGAAATGACCTCTTTATTATCTTCCTATTTAAAACCGATGGTTGCTAATAATATAGATTCTCTTGTATTAGGTTGTACACATTATCCTTATTTGATACCTCAAATAAAAAAAATAATTGGAAAAAGATACAAATAATAGATTCTGGTGAGGCTGTGGCTAGGCAGACAGAAGTAATTTTAAACAAGTCATAATATTGCCAATACTCACAATAATCCGCAACATATAATCTATACAAATAAAGACACTGCTATTTTACAAAATTTACTTTCTAAGTGCATACCTGAAAATCTAAGAATTATAAAAGCTAGATTCTAAAAGCTACCATAAGGAGAATTAATATTAGGACAAGCTGCTCCCCTTGCTTTGCGCGTCCATAAATTAATACCTAAAGAAACTTGATGAAAACCATTCTCTGCAAATAAAACCTGATTTAACTGTTTTGTATGTGTATATGAAAACATATAGTTTCTATAATTTATACCAATTACAGGAGAAATATATGCGGCTTTATCTAAACTATTGTTACTATCAAAATTTCTTCTGTAAGACAATGCAGCCCAAATTTGCGTTTCTGAAATCGTCTTGTACGCTTTTAAATTAAAATCTGCCAATCGTTCTCCTGTTCCTTCTCTAACCTGAAGCATTACGGAAGGTTCTAATTGTACAAATCTTATATTTTCGAAATAATAACCCACAGACAACACATAATTTCTTAAATCTAAAGGCTCTTGCACATTTAAGTTGTTTTTAGCGGTAAGAAGTAAATTTTTAACCGTAAAATAGGAAGACAAACCTCCGCTGTGGTATGCAGCACTAAAATCTGCATTGTAATAACTTGTACTTTCTATAATTTGGCTAATAGCTGGATCTCCTGTAAAACTTCTTTGATCTGATTGATTTTGAACAAACGAAAAAGCTAACCCAAAAGATAATTGCTTAAAAGAACGACCATCACTCAAAGGTAAATGATAGGAATATGTTCCTTGCAATCCTTGTTGAGAATGAAAACCATTCTTATCATTAAATAAAATTAAACCATAACCAGCATTAGATTCTTCACCAAATTTTGCATGAAAACTAACCGTTTGCAAAGCTGGTGCATTTGGAACTCCAATCCATTGCTGTCTCGAAGTCAACCTTAATTTACTAGAATTACCTATCCCAGCCGCAGAAGGATGCACTAGAAAAACATTATCAGATAAGTAATCTGTATAAATTGGTAATGTTTCTTGTGATTGACTTTTTATTGAAAAAAAAGCAATATATAAAATACAAATTCTGATAGATCTAATGTTCATTAATAAAAAAAATTCAGGAACAAATATATTATTTTTATTCTTATTAATTCTTTTCAAACAAATTATAAATATAAATATAAATATAAAACTAAGGTTTCTTTTCTCAAGAACAGAAACAAGAACCTGAGAAGCATTAAAAAAAACAATAAAATATGATTCTATAATCTAAGTTACTAATCAAAAAACAAAAATGCATAATAGCATAAATACCCATCAATATAACACATTTATTATGAAATTACTTCATAATTTTTCCATAATCCATTTTATTGAAAATAACCGATTTATAACGGGCATCAAAAGAAGATTTAGAAATAATTAAAAAATTGCTTTTAAAGCCAGTTAAAAATTTAATTTTTTGATTAATATCTTCTAGATATTGATTTCGATTTCTTTCATTTTGAATTTTACTCAAATGTTCTTTTCTTACTAATTCCGTAATAACAGAAAATGCTACTTCTTTAATTATTACCAATTCAATAATAGAAATTGCAACACTATCTAACTGAATAAACTTAGATTTATACTTTAAGCCATTTTTTGAAATAACAATAGCATTTCTTACTTTTAAATACATGTAGATTCCAATAAACAAAAAACAAAGAAAAACAAACCCAACACTAATTAATAAGGAACCGTAACCTTTCTTTTTTTGGTAAAAAGCAGTAGTTTTTAGAATCTTATTTGAAAGGGTTTTAAAAGCTACTTTTTTAACAATACCCTTTTTATTTAGATAATATAGATGGTCTTTATAAAAAACAGGATTTACATAATTTTTAAATAAATAGATAAAAGGGTTAATTTTAAATTCTGTAAGCTCATTCTCTAATACATCCACTCGATATAACCTTCCTAATGCGTTTATAATATAAATAGATTTATCAATTATAAAAAAACTATCAGGGTCCGAACCTGAAAAATTAGCCTTTGATTTTCCTAAAAAGCGCCAATTTTTAGTTTGAAAATTAAAAGACCAAACTTCATTATTTGAAAAAGAATCTCTTCCGCCATTATTATGTAAACCAGACCCACCAAAAAAATAAAATTCATCTCCTGTATCAATTGAAAGATGAGAATGCACAGCTCTTGCTTTATCTAGAAGTATTTGATATATTATAAATTTCCCATTCCTTTGTTGCATTATCTAAGTAAATAAAAAAATTAGATGAACTCCAATAACCATAACCACCATGTCTAAAAAGTGTGTCATTTTTAATAAATATGGAGCTTCCTATTAAAAAATTTTTAATATCAGAATTATCTATCCTAGCCAAACTGTCTTTTTCTGTTAGCTCAAAAACATCGCCTCCCTGCTCATCTAAAAATATTAATTTGTTTTCTTTAATTATTGGACGAAATGCAAGTAACCTCTTCGGTCTTAAAATTTTCTGTTTTGCTAAAACTTTTAAATTATTTGCATCTAATCTTATCAAGGAATCACTGGTAATGTGTATAATTTGATTCCTTAAAGAATCTACCAATAAATTGTTAGTTTCTCCGTTCCTTCTTTCTTGAGAAAAAGAAAAAAAAGGAACTAAAAACAATAACCAAATAACACCTTTCATTAAACTAATTTTATATTTATTAGTTGCAAAATAATGTTTTTTTATCTAAAAAAAAAAAGATGTTTGAAATGGATGGGTTTGAATGACTAAATAGAAACTTAATTCATTATATAATTCTAAAAAAAACTATTTAATTATTAATTTTTTAGCAATTACCTTGTTTCCTATATTCACTTTCAAAAAATACAATCCCTTGGGAAGTGCTAAATTAATTTGAGAATTTTGTGTTAAGTCTCTGTTTTTTTCATAAAAAACCAACTTCCCAAGCGTGTCATAAATTTTAAGCATGACAGTTCGTTTGACTTCTAAATTTAAATTAAAAATACCAGTTGTTGGATTTGGTGTTATTTTACAAATTAAAAACAGGTAACTCTGCTACTCGCAAGGAAGAAGGGTTAAATAAATCAACACGCCACAGTCCTCGACCGTATGTTGCCACATACAATTTGTTATCTGCCGTATTTATCTCTAATTCATTAACTTGAACATTTGGCAGTCCCGTATTAAAGGGCGTCCACGATGTTTCATTATTTCTGAGATAATAAATCCCATAATTCATTCCGAGATACAATATATCTTCTTCATAAGTTGTATCCCACACCAATGCCAAGGCACTAAAATTTGGTAAGTCATGAGTTGCAATACTCCAGTTTTCGCCTCCGTCAATTGAAACATAGACTTTATCTGATGAGTTTGTCGAAATAGCTAGTTTACTAGAATTTGTAGGGTGAATGGCAATAGAAGTAATGTAGCCTGAAAACCCTGTCAGTTGCGCCCAATCTCCGTTTGAACCACCGCTTGACGTTTTATAAAGATTCTCTCCAAATGCTGCATACATGGTATCGCTATCAGAAGGTGCTATTTTTAAGTGATTTAGGTTATTTTCAAAGTTTTGTGATATTGAGACCCAACTTTGAAGATTATCAACATTCTCTCCACCAGCTTCAGATTTATAAACCTCATCGTATCCTGTATAAATAGTTGTTGCTACTTGCGGATCTTGCTCAAAAGGAGTTACCCAACTACCTTCTTTATCCTCTGGGGAAGGTAAACCAAAATAATTCTGACCTTGATTTTGTGATTTATATAGAGACCCATATTGAGAGGTTCCATATAAAACATTTGGATCTGAATGATCGATAAACGTTTCCATCCCATCAGCTCCTAACCAATCATACCAAATACCATCTGCTCTATAAACCGAGGTTCCATTGTCTTGTGATCCTCCAGAAACAATGACTGGATCTGTTTGACTGATTCCAATTTTATAAAATTGACGAATTCCTAAACCAGCGGATAAATCGGTATAATACGTACTGCTTACATTCAGCGGGTCATTGGCCACAAAAATACCGCCATCACTACCCACATATATTTTGTCATTATGATAAATCATAAGATCAATATCGGCATGACAGTAACCGATATTTTGATTTTCTGCATTTTCAGGCACCCATTGAGAGGTCACATTAAAATCCGTACCTCCATTGGTTGAACGCCATGACAAAATACCCGAAATATGAACATCCTCAGCATCATTTGGATTCACAATAACATCCATATCTCTTGGCGCCTGACCCCTATTATCGTCTGCATCTGAGCTGTATCCAAAATAATTTTTCTCCGTCATGGCTCTAATTTAGAAAAACTAGAACCACTATCTGTTGATTTATAAAACCCTCCAAATATGCCACTATTAGCTTCGAGCACGTACACAAACTCTGGATTGTCTGCAGAAACACCTATCATTTTTGGGTTACTACTAAAGCTTTCTGCACTAGCAGGAATTATAGCTTCAAAATTATCTGAAAAGAGAATCCCTTGTGTTGGACTTTCTATAGAAACATCATCTAATGTGACTTCGCTTGCATAATAAGAGTGCCCTTCAAAAGCTATATAATAGTCTCCAGATGTATCTGGTAAAGGAATTGAAACGTCTTCCCATGCTGAAAATTCATCTGGTATAGTTGCAAGTAGGGTCCATTGCTCGGAGGCTCCTGTTTTATAAAATATGTTAAAAGGATTAGCAGGATGGTCAGGGAATCGAAGGTTAACATTTGTAAAAGAAAATTTTAATGTTGAATCTGAAATTCCATTAAGATCGATTGCGGGTGTAATTAATTTTGTGACCGAATGTGCTGCAGAATACAGTTTTAAAATTGCTAACTTTAAACCGCTTTTAGCAGTCACTGAACTATTATAGTTAGATTCAGCTAAGTCCCAACCAGTATCATAGGACACATATTCTTGACCCCACAAATATGGCGCTCCTGGATAATGGGATAGAGTAGTATAATCTGATAATTTTGTAAAACTCTGACCGCCATCTGTTGATTTAAAAAATGAATTTCCCGAAGCGTAAATTGTATTGAGATCTCCTGGCTTAAACTCTATGTCGTACCCTCGACTAGAGTCTGAGTGGATTTTCTCCCAAGTGGCACCACCATCGATAGATTGAAAAACTCCAGAATATTCGGTTGAACAAAATAATTGATTTGAATTCGATGGGTTGATTAAAATTTTATTAACATCTCCATTCCCTGTATCGGCTAATTCGTTCCAAGTTGCCCCGGCATCTGAAGATTTAAAAATAATCCCATTAGAACTTCCCCAATAATACACATTAGGGTTTGTAGGGTCTATTGTTAAAGCATACACTCTTATATTGGATAAGTTATCTGTTAATGCCGACCACGTTGCAGTGCCATCAGTCGTTTTCCAAACGCCACCACCTGGAGATCCAACGATTATATGGTTTTCATCACTAGGGTCTATTGCGATACTGGTAATACGTCCAACTCCTGGATTCCACCCAGTGGTTTGATTCCAACTTGAAGGACCTAATTGCTCCCAGCTTTCAACCGTATTCACCTGGTTTAACTTAGTTCCTTTATTTTTATATGAGTTATAGCGTTCCAACTCATCAAAGTAAAAAGAAGGTGTCTTTAAAAATCCTTTTTCGTCTTGCATCCGAAGTGCATCATATTCCCAACGTTTAAAACTTTTGTAGCCAGTTCCTCTGCCTTTGTCTTTGTTTTTAAAATACTCAGTGGCTGAATTTTGAATTTCCTGAACCGTAAAATTATCAGAATTAATCATCTCTAGATAATTTTGAGAATAAACTCCAAAAAATGAAAACGAGAGAAACCAGAAAATAATAGTTGTTTTATTCATCATACTTGGTAATTATATTTAACGATTTAGTAAAGATAAGATTTGTGCCGACGAATAGTTAAATTAAGGCTAAACATTTGTGCCTTTTTATTATTTGGAACAAATAAATACTCAAATTAGAATTTAAATTGCAGATCTGCGAACAAAATTTAATCTTAAAAAGAAAGTAATAAAAAATATTTACTAAACCGATAGTGGAGTAAAAATGGGTAAGAAGTGGGTAAAAATGTTAAATTTAAAAAAACACCTAAATAAAAAAAATCTAAGTTATTGGTTTAAAACAATTTAGCACCACAAAACGATATTAAATAGAAAAACGGTTACACTTTTTGTAAAGTATAATTTTAAACACAATTAAAAATCTATAAAACACAATCTTATTAATTAATGTATCTTGTGGGTTACCAATAAAAACATAAAATTGAAAGATTCAGAACTTAAGAAAGGTTCTTTTTTAAGTATCACTCTTTTAATACTTTCAGGAGAATTAATTTTTTTATTACCCTATGTATTAGCGAGAGTCTTTAGACCTACATTTTTAGAAGTATTTAATTTAACGAATCTTCAATTAGGCGGTTTATTCTCTATTTATGGAACAGTGGCTATACTCTCTTATGTTTACGGTGGAGTTCTTTCAGATAAATTTAAACCTAAAATATTAATCGCTTTATCGCTCTTTTTTACTGCTTTAGGGGGCCTTTTGTTAGCTACTTACCCCTCCTATTTTATGCTACAACTTCTATGGGGGTATTGGGGTTTCACAACGGTTTTTTTATTTTGGGGAGCCATGATAAAAGCAACACGCGTTTGGGGCGGCTCAAAAAATCAAGGGGAAGCTTTCGGGTTATTAGATGGAGGAAGAGGTTTAGTAGCCGCCTCTATGGGTACTTTAGGAGTGCTTATTTTTTCTCTATTTTTAACAAATGACATAGAATTGGCTAGCTTACCTGAACGTAAAAATGCGTTCAGATATGTGATATTATTCTCATCATTTATTGTATTCTTAACAGGAATCCTTGTAATTATTTTAATGAAATCAAGTCAAGAGGGCGTTACAAATAGGAATGCTTCTTTAATACCTAATATCAAATCTATTTTAAAAATCCAATCCGTTTGGCTTATCATGTTTATCATTATAGCGGCATATGTCGGCTATAAAGTTACCGACATTTACTCGCTCTACGCCTCTGATGTTATGAATTTTAATAATTTAGAAGCTGCAAACATAGGGTCATTACAAATGTATCTTCGTCCACTAGTGTGCTTGCTAATTGCATTGTTTGCAAATAATAAAAGCTATATTCATTTAATTATTATTGGTTTTATTATTATGTTAATTGGCGCTTTAATCTTTTCATTTGGAATCGTTCAAGTAGATATGAATTATGTGTTTTTCTTTTCCTTAATTGTGGTCGCTACAGGAACCTATGCTATTCGTGCTTTATACTTTTCTCTTATGCAAGAAGGGCGTATTCCACTCGTATTGACAGGAACTGCGGTAGGGGTCATTTCTGTAGTTGGATACACCCCTGATATATTTGCTAGCCCTGTTATTGGATACTTATTAGACACATACCCTGGAATTATTGGGCATCAGTATGTGTTTTCAATGCTTGTTGTTTTTTCAATATTAGGACTATGGGCCTCCATTAAATTTGCCAAATTAGTTACTAGTTTTAAGTAATATTTTTGAGTTTACTGCAAAAAAAAAGAGTAACTATTTCTGATTACTCCTTAGTAGCGGGAATTGGATTCATTTCTCCACGTTGTTCCGCAATGGGCCAAAGAGGAGAACAGCCCAAAGAAAAATAAAAGCGTACAACGCTTTCTGGTATTTTTTGTACTTCCTCTAAAAGTTGAAACCTGTTTCACTTTTAGAAAATTGCATTATGCTACTCTGGATTTTTTTGTGATTGGCTACAACTCGTTATATGGATTACAAATGTCCTTTTTATAGATCTGTGTTTCCTGATAATAGGTTCTTTGTTCTCGTTTATTTTAATTCAAATA